>JBGASN010000062.1:0-18800 GCA_044229665.1 Holophagaceae bacterium | reverse complement strand
AGCACCACCTGGGCCTCCCCATCGAGCAGGACCTGCTCGTGGTGCTGGACAGCTGGGAGCACGCCTTCATGATCGACTTCGGCATCGCCCGCGCGAAGTACCTCGAGGCCTTCGTCGAGAACCTCAAGTGGAGCGAGGTCTCCAAGCGCTTCGGCGCCTGAGTCCGATCCCCGGCTGATGGGCCCCCGCAAGGGGGCCTTTCGCTGCATCCCGGAACCCCGCCATGCCGCCGCTGCTCACGCCTCTGGGGCACCCGACCCCGACCCTGCTCGCCCTCGGGGCCATGGTCCTGGCCCTTGGCGTCCTCCACCTGGCCCGCCGCAGCTTCCTGCTCGCGGCCCTGGTGAGCCTGCCGGGGACCTTGGCCCATGAACTGTGCCACTGGCTCGTGGGCGCGCTGCTGAACGGCCAGCCACGGTCCTTCTCGGTGCTGCCCCGTCGGCAGGGCCGGAGCCTGGTGCTCGGCGAGGTGGGATTCGCCCACCTGCGGTGGTTCAATGCGCCCTTCGTCGGACTGGCCCCCCTGCTGCTGCTTCCCCTGGCCTACGGGATCTTCCGGTGGAAGCTCCAGGCCCCGCAGTCCTTCGGCTGGCCGGAAGCGGGGATGGCCTTCCTCGTGGCCAACCTCCTCGTCTCCTCCCTGCCCTCGGGGCAGGACCTCCGGATCGCCGCCCGCTCCCCCTTGGGCTGGCTCCTGCTGGCCGCGGGCTTGGCCTGGGCCCTGGGCCGGCGGTGAGGCCCCCCGGCCCCGGGGCTCCCCGCTGGACTTCACCGGTCCTTGGACGGACACTGGAGCTTCGAATATTCGTGGTCGGTTTCCATTTTTCATCGTGGATTCACCCGGCCCCGACGCAATCGAGCTGATGATTCATCGTCACGGAGGCTTCCCATGTCCCAATCCCACACCTGGACCGCGGCCGAGATCCTGAAGGCCCTGGACCTGCAGGCCGTGAACAGCGGCGTGTCCGACGGCGCCACCTTCCTGAAGGCCCAGGGCCCGGAGCTGGAGTCCTTCAACCCCGCCACGGGCGAGCTCATCGCCAAGCTCGTGCAGGGCAACGATGCCGACTACGAGCAGGTCATGGCCGCCTCCGTGAAGGCCTTCGAGAAGCTCCGCACCATGCCCGCCCCGGCCCGCGGCGAGATCGTGCGCCAGCTGGGTGAGGAGTTCCGCAAGCACAAGGAGCCCCTGGGCGCCCTCATCAGCCTCGAGATGGGGAAGATCTACTCCGAGGGCCTCGGCGAGGTGCAGGAGATGATCGACATCTGCGACTTCGCGGTGGGCCTCAGCCGCCAGCTCTACGGCCTGTCCATGCACTCCGAGCGCCCGGGCCACCGCATGTACGAGCAGTGGCACCCCCTGGGCCCCGTGGCCGTGATCACCGCCTTCAACTTCCCCATGGCCGTGTGGGCCTGGAACGCCATGCTGGCCATGGTCTGCGGCGACACCACCGTGTGGAAGCCCTCCTCCAAGGTGCCCCTCTGCGCCGTGGCGGTGCAGAAGATCGTGGACCGCGTCATGGCCCGCCACGGCATGCCCGGCGTCTTCACCCTCATCGTGGGCCGCGGCAAGGAGGTGGGTGAGCGCATCAACCACGACAAGCGCATCCCCCTGGTGAGCTTCACGGGCTCCGTGCGCATGGGCCGCCACGTCGGCGAAGCCTGCGCCAAGCGCTTCGGCCGCAGCCTCCTGGAGCTGGGCGGCAACAACGGCATCATCGTCATGGACGACGCCAACCTGGACCTGGCCCTGCGCGCCGTGGCCTTCGGCGCCGCCGGCACCGCCGGCCAGCGCTGCACCACCACCCGCCGCCTCTTCCTCCAGAAGGGCATCGCCCAGGCCTTCACGGAGAAGCTGGCCAAGGCCTACGCCTCCCTGCCCATGGGCAGCCCCCTGGAGCCCGGCGTCCTGGTCGGCCCCCTCATCGACGAGCAGGCCGTGAAGGACTACGAGCACGCCATCAGTGAAGCCCTCCGCGAGGGCGGCGAGGTCGTCTACGGTGGCAAGCGCGTGGAGGGCAAGGGCAACTACGTGATGCCCACCCTCATCAAGGCCAAGAAGCAGCTCGACATCAGCTGCGAGGAGACCTTCGCCCCCATCCTCTACATCTTCGAGTTCGAGAAGCTGGAGGACGCGATGGCCCAGCACAACGCCGTGGCCCAGGGCCTCAGCTCCGCCATCTTCACCACCAACATCCACCACTCGGAGTTCTTCCTCTCCGCGGCCGGCAGCGACTGCGGCATCGCCAACGTCAACATCGGCACCTCCGGCGCCGAGATCGGCGGGGCCTTCGGCGGTGAGAAGGAGACCGGCGGCGGCCGCGAGTCCGGCTCCGACAGCTGGAAGGTCTACATGCGCCGCCAGACCTGCACCATCAACTACTCCACGAACCTCCCCCTGGCCCAGGGCGTGAAGTTCGACATCTAGGGGAGCCTTCCGCCCCCCGCCCGCGCCCCGGCCCCGGCCGGGGCGCTTCGCGTGTGGGGCCAACCGTCGACCCCCGGGGGCCACCGCGACCCTGCCCACCCCCCTTGGGCGCGATGCTGGGGGATTCCTTCCGGAGTCCCCATGCGTCCCGCCGTCCGTGCCTCCCTCCTGGCGTTGGTCCCGACCCTGCTGGTCGGTCAGGCCCCCGCCCCTGTCCTGCCCCGCCGCGGCCGCCGCCCAGGCGCCGGCACCCCGCCCGCCCCAGCTCCCCGCCGGCGTACCGGGCCAGCTCATGAAGCGCATCGCGGAGCAGGGCCAGCAGCTGGCGAACCTCCAGGAGCTGGTGGACACCATCGGCCCCCGCCTCACGGGCTCCGAGCGCATGCGGCAGGCCCACCGGTGGGCCCAGGCCAAGCTCACCCAGATGGGGGCGACCAACGTGCACGAGGAGGCCTGGGACTTCGGGCTGCCCTGGGTCCGCGGCGTGGATCAGGCCCGCCTCCTCACCCACAACCAGATGCCCCTCATGATCGCCCACAACCCCTTCAGCCCCGGCATCGAGAAGCCCACCGTGGGTGAGGTCATGGAGCCTGCGGACTTCCGGCTGGAGACGCTGCAGGCCCTCAAGGGACAGCTCAAGGGCAAGATCCTCCTGCGCACCATGGGCCCCCGGCCCGCCCCCGGAGCCCCAGGTGCCCCCCGGCAGGGCGGCATGCCCCCCCAACGGGACATCGATGCCCTGAACCAGTTCCTCAAGGACGAAGGCGTGGTCGCCGTGTTCGGCATGAGCAACAAGCAGTACGGCCTCCTCACCACGGGCGGCCGCCGCGTGCAGGATCCCAAGGCCCCCCTCGTCCCCTCCGCCACCCTCACCCAGGAGGGCTTCAAGCAACTCCAGCGCCTCCTGGCCCGCAAGGAGCCCGTGAGGGTGGAACTCCAGCTGGGCGGCAAGCTGGGCAAGGCGCCCGTTCAGGACTACAACGTGGTGGGTGAGATCCGGGGCAACGAACTCCCCGAGGAGGTGGTGATCATCGGCGCCCACATGGACAGCTGGGACCTCTCCACGGGCACCAATGACAACGGCACCGGCACCTGTGCCTCCCTCGAGGCCCTCAGGGCCATCATCGCCAGCGGGGCCAAGCCCAAGCGCACCATCCGGGTGGTGCTGTTCTCCGGCGAGGAGCAGGGGCTGCTGGGCTCCCGGGCCTACGCCGAGGCCCACAAGGCCGAGCTGGGGAAGGTCCAGGCCGTGATCGTGGATGACATGGGCACGGGCCGCATCCGGGGCTGGGCCCTCCAGGGCCGGGAGGACATCAAGGGGGCGGTGGCCGCCGCCATCGCGCCCATGAACGACTTCGGCCTGCGGGAGATCTCCCTGGCCCGCATGGGCGCCACGGACCACGCCTCGTTCCTCCCCTTCGGCGTGCCCGCCTTCTCCGCGGTGCAGGATGCGGAGGACTACAACACCCACACCCACCACAGCCACGTGGACAGCTTCGAGCGCGTGCAGCCCGAGGCCCTCCTCCAGGGCACGCAAGCCCTGGCGGTCACCGCCTGGGAGCTGGCCAACCTCGACGCCAAGCTGCCCCAGAAGGCCCCGGAACCCCGGGAAGGGCAGCGCTAACCACGGGCCCTCGGGGCCGTAACCGACCCGTCCCCTGTCCACCCTTGGAGTTCCCTTGACCCGACTGACCCTGCTCCTAGCCGCGGCCCTCTCCGCTGGCTCCCTGCTCGCCCAAGACGCCACCCCGGCCAAGCCCAAGGCCTCCCGCCCCGGTGCCCGTTACATCGCCCCGTCTGCAGCCAGCGACGCCGCCAAGGTCATCGCCGAGGTCAAGGCGCACCAGGAGGCCGTGGCCAACCTCCAAGAGATGACCGACACCATCGGCGCCCGCCTCACGGGCAGTTCCGCCCTGGTGAAGGCCCATGACTGGATGGAGGCCAAGCTGAAGGCCTACGGAGCCACCAAGGTCTGGCGCGAGGCCTACGACTTCGGCCCCAGCTGGACCCGCGGGGAGGCCACCGCCCGGCTCCTCACCCAGAACGGCCAGGAGCTCTCCGTCCGCCAGATGGCGTGGACCCCCGCCACCAAGGGCCCCCTCAAGGCCGAAGTTCGGGTCTTCAACGCCGAGACTTGGGAGGAGGCCATGGCCGGTATCGGCCACCTCAAGGGGAAGATCGTTCTACTGGGTCGCATGCCGAGGCCCAAGCCCGGTTCGGACCTGAAGGCGTTCCAGGAAGGGCGGCAGGCCTTTGAAAAGGCCATGAGGCGGTCCGAGTTCGGCGCCGCCCTCTTCCCCAGTGAGAAAAAGGACGGGCAGCTCACGATGGGGGGCTCACCCAACCTTGAGGAGGAGGGCTTCCCGCCCTGCCCCATCGCCGTGATCAACCCCGAGCACATGGCCCTCCTGAACCGCCTCCTGGCCCGCAAGGAGAAGGTGGAACTGGAGCTGAACCTGGGTGGCAAGCTCTCGGAGAAGCGCGTCAACGCCTACAACTCCATCGCCGAGTTCACGGGCAGTGAGAAGCCCGAGGAGATCGTGCTCCTCGGCGCCCACCTGGATTCCTGGGACCTGGGCACCGGCGCCACGGACAACGGCACCGGCTCCGTGGCCGTGGTGGAGGCCCTGCGCGCCCTCATCGCCAGCGGCGTGAAGCCCAAGCGCACCATCCGCGTGGCCCTCTTCAGCGGGGAGGAGCAGGGCATCTTCGGCTCCAAGGCCTACGTGAAGGCCCATGCGGCCGAGCTCGCGAACCACCAGGCCGTGCTCATCCACGACCTGGGCACCGGCCAGGTGCGGGGCTTCGCCATGGAAGGCCGCGAGGACATCCGCCCCTACTTCGCCAAGGCCATCGCCCCCCTGCAGGAACTGGGCGTGCGGGAGCTGCCCCTGGAACAGAGCGAGGACAGCGACCACGCCCCCTTCGTGGAGAAGGGCGTGCCCGCCGTCTTCTGCATCCAGGACGAGGTGGACTACTTCACCACCACCCACCACAGCTTCACGGACACCTTCGAGCACGTGAAGCCCGATCAGCTGGTGCAGGGCGCCACGGCCCTGGCCGTGACCGCCCTCGAATTGGCCAACATGCCCGAGCGCCTGCCCCACAAGGCCATGCCCAAGGACGAAGCCCCCAAGCGCTGATCCCAAACTCCGGTGGTGGGTGGGCTCAATCCAGGAGCTTACCCACCACCTGGAGCAGGCGGGCCGGCTCGAAGGGCTTGCCCATCCAGGCGCTGGCCCCGGCCTCCTTGGCCTCGCGCTTGAAGTCGTCGCCGCCCTGGGTGGTGAGCACCACCACCGGCAGGTTGCGGGTCGTGGGCGTGGCCCGCAGGGCCCGCACGAAGTCGAAGCCGGTCTTGCCCGGCATGTGGAAGTCGGTGATCACCAGATCGAAGGTGCCCAGGGCCACCAGGGCCAGGGCCGCGTCCACATCCGCCGCCTCGCCCACGCCGTAGCCGGCACCCTCGAGGGTCAGCCGGATGTAGCTCCGGATGCTGGCGCTGTCGTCCACCGTGAGAATGCGCTTGGCCATGGAGGGCCTCCCTGGGCTGGGCCCTAATTCGTCAACTTGGCGACCACTTCCAGCAGGCGCTCCGGCTGGAAGGGCTTCGTCATCCAGCCGCTGGCCCCGGCCTCCCGGGCCTTCTGCTTGGTCTCGGCATCGGATTGGGTGGTGAGGAGCACCACCGGGAGTTGGAGCGTGCGCTTGTCCGACCGCAGGGCCTGCACGAACTCCAACCCCGACTTGCCCGGCATGTTGAGGTCGGTGATCACCAGGTCGAAGTTCCCGAGGTAGGCGGCCGCCACGCCCGCTTCGCCATCGGAGGCCTCCTCCACGGTGTAGCCGGCCTGTTCCAGGGTGAAGCGGATGAGGCTGCGGATGCTGGCACTGTCATCGACGGTGAGGATGCGCTTGGTCATGCCCACCCTATCGGATGGGGCCCGGCGGGGTTTTAGACCCGTACCGGGGGCGACAGGGTGATTCCAGGTCAGCTCCGGGGTTCCCAGCGCCGCCGCCAGGCCAGGGGTGCCCAGCCTTCCACCCGGGCCCCCAGGCCCGGGCCCCAGCCCAGGAGCCCCGGGGTGGCCAGGGAGGTGAGGATGCTGCAGCCCACCGCCACCGCGAAGAGCTCGGGTTTCACGGCCCCATGGGCCAGGCCGGTGCTCGCCATGATGAAGGAGAACTCCCCGATTTGCCCCAGGGCGAGCCCCGCCTCCACCCCGGTGCGCGGCGGGATGCGCACCGCAGCGGCCGCGAGGGTCACGGCCAGGCCTTTGCCCAAGATCACAAGTCCCGAGAAGGCCAGGATCGGCAGCCAGAGCCCGGGGAGCACCCGGGGATCCAGCTGCATGCCCACGGACACGAAGAAGATCGCGGCGAAGACATCCCGGAAGGATTGCAGCAGGTGCTCCACCCGCTTCCCCTCCCCGGACTCGGAGACGAGCATGCCCGCGAGGAAGGCCCCCATGGCCAGGGAGAACCCGGCCTTGGCGGCGAGCACGGCCAGGGTGAAGCAGAACCCGATGGCGCCCACGGCCATGAGCTCATCGCGTCCCTGCCGGCCCAGCCAGCGGAAGAGGGCCGGCACCCCCCACTGCCCCACCACCAGGACCGCGGCGACGAATCCCAGGAGGCGCACCACCAGCCCCCCCACGTGACCCGGCTCCAAGGCGCCGAGGGTGGCCACGGCGGAGAGGAGGGTGAGGAAGACCACGGCGAAGAGGTCCTCCACGATGAGCACGCTGAGCACGAAGCGGCGGAGACGCTCGGAGACCCCGCGTTCCGCGAAGATCTTGGCGATGATCATGGTGCTGGAGATGGCGCTGGCGCCTCCGGCGAAGAGGGCGGTGAGCGGTGGCCAGCCCAGCAGCCGCGCCAGCCCGTAGCCGCCGCAGGCCAGGGCGCCCACCTCCAGGGCCCCCACGAGCCCGGCGATGGGCGCGGCCTTGAGGAAGGCCCGGGGACTGAACTCCAGGCCGATGCAGAACATGAGGAAGATGACCCCCAACTCGGCCAGGGTGGCCACGTTCCCGGGATCCGCCACCAGTGGGATGGGCACGTGGGGCCCCACCACCAGGCCCGCCACCAGGTAGCCCATGACCACCGGCACCTTGAGGCGCTGGCACAGCACGGTGATGATCGCGGAAACCCCCAATACCAGGGCCAGGTCGAGGATGAGCCGCGGGACCTCGTGCATGTCAGGGCGCCGGTTCCGATTCCCCCTTGGCCTGGCTCGCGAAGCTCTTGAGCAGGGCGGGAGGTCCCATCACGAGCACTTCATCCCCGGCCTCGAAGGTGTCCGAGCCCTGGGGGTTGAACTGGAGGCCCCGCCCCGCGCGGCGGATGCCCACGATGAGGCAGCCCGTGGTGTCCCGGATGCGGGCCTCCCGCAACACCTTGCCCGCCATCCACGAGGCGGGGCTGATCTGGATGCGCTCCAGGGCCAGCTCGATCTGGTCCTCGTTCAGCACCACGTCGTACATGTCCATGAGGTTGGGGTTCATGAGGAGGGCCGCCATGCGGCGCCCCCCGATCTCGTAGGGGCTCACGATGTGGTCGGCCCCGGCGGCCTTCAGCTGCCGCTCCGTGCCCAGCTTGGCGTTGCGGGCCACCACCAGGAGCCTGGGGTTCAGCTCCTTGGCCATGAGGGTCACGAGCACGTTGTCGGCATCGGAGGTGAGGGCCGCCATGAGCCCCTTGGCCCGGTGGATGCCGGCCCGGATGAGCACGTGGTCCTGCATGGCGTTGCCGTGCAGCAGGATCTCGCCCTGGATCTTGGGGTTGTTGCCCTTGTTCCCATCCTGCTCGATGACCACGAAGGGCACGCCCGCCGCCTTGAGCTCGATCACGGCCTGGAAGCCCATCTTGCCCAGGCCGCAGACGATGATGTGGTCCTGCAGCGCGTCCAGCCGCTTGTCCATGCGTCGCTCCCGAAGGTAGCCCTGGAGGTCGCCCTCCACGATGAGGGCCGTGAGGTTGGAGAGGGCGTAGGTGGCCACGCCCAGACCGGCCACCAGGTACCCGATGGTGAACAGCTTGCTCCCCGTGGAGACGTCGCCCATCTCCCGGAAGCCCACCGTGAACAGGGTGGTGACGGCCATGTAGAAGCTGTCCACCACGTTCGTCTTGGAGATGTAGTGGTAGCCCAGGGCCCCCACGAAGACCACGAGGGTCAGCAGGAGCACCGTGAAGCGGAACCGGTGGAGCGGCGGAAGGTCTCTCATCGCCCTATCCGGGGAGATTGGGCTTGATGCTGAAGTTCATCGTCGCGGCCACCACCAGCTTGTCGGCGCAGTGGATGCGCGCCTCAACTACCGCACCGGCCCGGGAGAGCCGCAGCACCGAAGCCGTGGCCACGGCCGGGCCCATGGCCGGCTCCAGGTAGCGCACGTGCAGATCCGAGGTGGCGAAGGGCATGGCCCCATCGAAGGCCGTGGAGAGGGCCACGGCCCCCACCATGTCCACCATGGTGGCCAGCACCCCCCCATTCACGTTCCCCCGCCCCCCGTTGGTGGTGCGGGGCCCGGGCTTCAGCCGCATGAGGGCCGTGCCGGGGGCCACCTCGTCGATGGTCAGGTCCCAGTCCTTGATGAGGGGCCAGGGGTGGAAGCGGTCCTGCAGCCGCGCCAGGAGGTCGGGCGCCACGGCGGTCGGGATCACGGGCTTGGCCATGGGGGACAGGCTATCAGGCTGGAGGCTGAAGGTAGGAAGGGGTGGCGGGGCTCCGCCCCGCATCAACAATCGATGCGGGCGCCCAGCGCCCGCCGCCGAACCCGGCCTCCGGTCTCCAGCCTCCAGCCTTACTTGGCCTTGGGTTTCCTGACCTTGGGTTGGGCCGCCTTCTTCGGGGCCGGTTTGGCGGCCTTGGTGGCCTGGGCCGGGCGCTCCTTGCGTCCCTGGGCGATCCAGGCGAGGGGATCATGCTCGGCGGGCTTGCTCACAGGACCTCCTTCACCAGGCGCCGCACCCTGCGGAGCACGGCATACAGCTCATCGTAGGCGGGTCCCGAGGTGACCGCCCTCCCAGCCGCGAAGGCCTCCACGAAGGCCTGGCGACTGCCCAGGTGGCCCAGGAAGGTCGCGTCCTTCAGGTGCTTCAGGGCCTCCTCCACCTCGGCGGCCAGGGAGGTCTGGCTCTTGACCTCGTTGAAGACCACGCCGGCCCGAAGGCTCCGGTGGCCGTGGCGGGCCTCCTTCACCAGCTCCAGCATGCGCCCCACGGCCCGCAGGTCCTGGCGCCCGGCCTTGGTGGGGATGATCACCACGTCGGCGGCCTGGAGGGCCTGGTGGAGGTGGGGATTCTCGCCCGGGGGGCAGTCCAGCACCACGGGCCCCTCGGCCTTCGCCAGGATCCGGTGGGCCTCGGCCCACCCGCTGGCCTTGTGGGCCTGGATCCAGCCCGAGCGCTCCCCCCAGTCCGAGGCGTCCCCCTGGGGATCCAGATCCACCAGCAGGGCCTCCAGGTAGTAGGCCAGGTGCACCGCCACGGTCGACTTTCCGACGCCGCCCTTCAGGTTTGCCACGACGATGACCGGCTTGGCACTCATGGGGGCCTCCCGGGGGAGGATATAGCACGGATCAGGCCGGAGGCTGGAGACCGGAGGCTGGAGACTGGAGACTGGAGACTGGAGACTGGAGACTGGAAACCGGGGGCGGCCCCTAGGGCCGCGCCTCATCAAGCACGGGCGCCCCAGGGGCGCCCGCACCGATGCCAGCCTCCAGCCTCCGGCCTGAAGCCTCCAGCCTGCCTACAGCCCCAGCTTCTCCCGCAGCCCCTTGGCGATGGCGTGGAAGCCCTTGGCCTGGGGGCTGTCGGGGTGGGCCACCACGAGGGGCTTCCCGTTGTCGCCGCCCTCGCGGATGGCCAGGTCGATGGGGATCTCGCCCAGGAAGGGGATGTCCATGCGCTCGGCGGCCTTCTTCACGCCGCCGTGGCCGAAGATCTGGGTCTCCTCGCCGCACTTGGGGCACACGTAGCTGCTCATGTTCTCGACCATCCCCAGCACGGGCACCTTCACCACGTTGAGCATGCCGATGGCCTTCTTGGCGTCGAGGAAGGCCACATCCTGGGGCGTGGAGACGATGACGGCGCCCTTCACGTGGGCGTTCTGGATGAGGCTGATCTGCACGTCGCCGGTGCCGGGGGGCAGGTCCATGAGCAGCACGTCGAGGTCGCCCCAGAGCACGTCGGCCATGAACTGGGTGAGGGCCTTGTTGAGCATGGGCCCCCGCCACACCACGGGGCGGTCCTCGTCGATGAGGAAGGCCATGCTCATGAGCTTCAGGCCGTACTTCTCGATGGGCTTGATCTTGCCCTCGGGGGTGCCCTCGGGGCCCTCCGTCACCCCGAACATCATGCCCATGGAGGGGCCGTAGAGGTCCGCATCCAGCAGGCCCACCTTGAGCCCCTGCTGGGCCAGGGCCACCGCCAGGTTCGAGGCCACGGTGGACTTGCCCACCCCGCCCTTGCCGGACCCCACCACGATGGCGTGCTTCACCGTGGGCAGGAGGTTCTTGAACTCCACCTGGGGGGTCTTCTCCCAGGTGAAGGCCACGTTCACGGAAGTCACGCCGTCCTGGGCCTTCAGGGACGTGGTGAGGGCCGCGCGGATCTCCGCCTCGCGGTCCTGGTAGGCGTCGAGCATGCCGAGCTGCACGGTGATGCCCCCGCCCTGCACGTCGATCCCCTTGAGGGCCTTCAGGGTGGCCAGGGTCGCGGAGGTGCCGGGCACCGTGTACCCGTTCACGACCTCGAAGATGGCGGCGCGGCTGAGCTTCTTTTCCATGGGCGTCTCCCTAGCCCCCCAGTTTCGCATGGGGGCCCGGGAGACGCCTTGACGGAAGTCAGGACGGCCGGGGCCCCTCAGGGCACCACGATGGTGGCCGTGGCCTCCAAGCGGGGATCCAGGAAGTACTGGATGTGGACGGTGTAGGTTCCCGGCTTGTTGACCGTGGCGTAAAGGGTGTTCCCCATGCGGTTGAGGGTCCAGGGCGCCGGCCCCTCCATCCAGGAGGCCATGAGCGTGGCGGGGTGCTCCGGCTGGATGCCGCTGGTGAGCACCACGGTGCTGCCCGCGGCGACGGTCTGGCTCGCGGGGGAGAGGGTGACGGTCGCGGTGGGATCGTACACCAGCGCCGAGGTGGACTGGGAGACGGTGGGATCCGCCAGGCTGGTGGCGGTGACCTGGTAGAGCCCGGGCAGGCTGGGGGGGGTGTAGACGCCGGCGGCATCGATGGTGCCATGCCCTTCCCCGATGACACTCCAGGTCACCCGGGTGTCCGAGGTGCGGGTCACCGTCGCGGTGAACGCATGGGTGGAACCGAGGGCGATGGGGCCGGCCGGCTCCAGGAACATCCGCACGGGATGCCTCACCTGGATCGCCGCCTCCACGAACTGGGAGGGTGCCGCCGTTCGGGCCGCCCGCACATGGAACGTGCCCTCCCGGTCGCTGGGGGGCTGGAAATAGCGGGTGAGCGGATCACTCGTGGGAAGCAGGCTGCCGCCCCCGGGCTCCACGATGGACCAGTCCACCCGGGTGTCCGTGGTGCCCGTCACCACCGCGGTCAGGCCCACGTAGGTGTCGTCGGTGCTGTCCAAGTGGGGCTGGAAGGAGATGGTGATCGGAGTCGGAGGGGGCGGGGGAGGCGCGGGATCCGACCCACCCGATCCCCCCCCGCAGCCCACCATGGCCATCAGCAGCAGGGCCAGGCGGAGG
The DNA here is from genome assembly GCA_044229665.1 of Holophagaceae bacterium. Taxonomy (GTDB): domain Bacteria; phylum Acidobacteriota; class Holophagae; order Holophagales; family Holophagaceae; genus JAFDVN01. The sequence continues at coordinate 6,654 of JBGASN010000062.1, read as the reverse complement.
GACGTGGGGGAACGGTGGGCGAGCGCCATGGGGACTCCAGGAGGGGGAGGCCTCGAACGGATCGCCGAGGCCCTGGTCTTGTACTTGCACCAAGATAATCAAGAACCTGACCAAATCAGGCCTGAAATTCCTCCAGATCCTCGCCGAAACACATCAAAATACGATGCTTAACCCAGCCGCCGGGTCACGTCCCCCACGCCGCTGCGCAGGCGGGCGTGCTCGTAGAAGCGGAGCTGGCTGCGGAGGGCCGGCCCCGCCTGGAGGCCCCGGCCCAGGCTCTGGCCCTCGGGGCCGATGCGGCGCCCCTTCACGGTGTCCTGGAGCTGGAGCTCCAGCAGCTCCGCCACCTCCGCCGCCAGGAGGGGATCCACCAGGGGGAAGGCCAGCTCCACGCGGCGGTCCAGGTTCCGGGGCATGAGGTCCGCGCTGGCGAGCCAGGTCTCCGGCTGCCCGTCGTTGTGGAAGTGGTAGATGCGGGCGTGCTCCAGGAAGCGGTCGATGAGGCTCACGAGGCGGATGTTCTCGCTGAGTCCAGGCACCTCGGGTTTCAGGCAGCAGGCGCCCCGCACGATGAGGTCCACCTGCACCCCGGCCTGGCTGGCTTCATACAGGGCCTGGATGATCACCGCGTCCACGATGGCGTTGGCCTTCAGGATCATGCGGGCGGGCCGCCCCGCCTGGGCGTGGGTGATCTCCCGCTGGATGCGCTCCAGGAGGGCCACCTTGAGGTGGGTGGGCGCCGGGAGGATCCGGTTGAACCGCGGGGGGCGGGTGTACCCCGTGAGGAGGTTGAAGAAGTGGCTCAGGTCCTCGCCGAACTCCTCCCGGGCCGTGAGCAGGCCGAAGTCCGCGTAGAGGCGGGAGCTGCGCTCGTTGTAGTTGCCCGTGCCCAGGTGGCAGTACCGCCGGATGCCCGTCTCCTCCTGCCGTACCACGAGGGTGGCCTTGCAGTGGGTCTTGTAGCCCGGCAGGCCGTACACCACGTGGACCCCCGCCTTCTCCAGGCGCCGGGCCCAGGCGATGTTGGCCTCCTCGTCGAAGCGGGCCCGCAATTCCACGATGGCCGCCACCTGCTTGCCCCGCTCCGCCGCCTGCTCCAGGGCCTGGGCGATGGGGCTGCCGGGGCTCATGCGGTACAGCGTCATCTTGATGGCGAGCACCTTGGGGTCCGCGGCGGCTTCCCGCACGAAGCGCACCACCGAATCGTCGAAGGTCTGGTAGGGGTGGCTGAGCAGGATGTCGTTCTTGGCGATGGCCTCGAAGACCGTGGGCACCCCCTCCAGCTGGGGCACCGGCAGGGGCGGCAGCCCCGCGTCCTTCAGGTGGGGCAGGTCCACCTGGGTGTACAGCTGCATGAGGTCGCTGAAGGCGGCCATGCCCTCGGCGGGATAGAGGTCCTCCGGCGCCAGGTCCAGCTCGCGGATGAGCAGCTGCAGCAGCTCGGAGCTGAGCCCCCGCTCGTACTGCAGGCGCACCACGGCGCCGCGGCGGCGGTCCCGCAGGCTCTCCTCGATGCTCTTGAGGAGATCCTCGCTCTCCTCCTCGTCCAGGGGGATGTCGGAATCCCGGGTCACCCGGATGGCGTGGCTCGCCTTCACCGTGTAGCCGCTGTAGATGCGGTCGAGGTTGTGGCGTACCAGGTCCTCCAGGGTCACGAAGTCGTAGTGCCCCGGCGCCGAGGGCAGGCGGAGGAAGCGCTGGGCCACGGTGGTGGGGACGGGGATGAAGCTGAGCTCGCTCACGGGCAGGCCCCCGGGGCCGATGTCCGGGCTCTCCAGCTCGCAGACCAGCACGAGGGCCCGGTTGCCCAGGCGGGGGAAGGGGTGGCCCGGATCCACGGCCAGGGGCGTCACCAGGGGCATGAGGGTGGTGCGCCAGTGCTCCTCCACGAAGGCGGCCTGGGCCCCGTCCAGCTGGGCGGGCTCCAGGATGCGCACCCCCTCGGCTTCCAGGCGGGGCTCCAGCACCTCCTGGAAGAGCAGGTGCTGCCGCCGGGCGGCGGTGTGGATCTTGTTGGAGACCCGGTCCAGGACCTGGCGGGGGGTGAGGCCATCGGGCCCCCCCTGGGTGATCCCGGCATCGATCTCCCGCCAGATGCCCGCCACCCGCACCATGAAGAACTCATCCCAGTTGCTGGAGGCGATGGAGAGGAACTTCACCCGCTCCAGCAGGGGCACCGACTCATCCTCGGCCTCCTCCAGCACCCGGGCGTTGAAGTCGAGCCAGCTCAACTCGCGGTTGAGGAGCTCCTCGGGGCGGGGGGTTCGGGGTTTCATGGCTTCCAACAGGGTATCCATCGGAAGAAAAGCCTTTCATCCCAATGTAAATTCCGCGATACTCATCGGTTCCGGGTGCCCACGGTGGGCCCCCCACCCAACGAGAGGGCCCATCCGACGTCGGAACCGGGCTTGGTAGGAGGAAACATGAGCAACGAAACCATCCAGGTGTCCCTGCGCACCGAGCTCGGCAAGGTCGCCACCAAGGCCATGCGCAAGAACGGCATGATCCCCGCGGTCGTGTACGGCCTGAACGAGCCCACCGTGCACGTCGCCATCAGCCCCAAGGTGGTGGCCCGCATCATCGCCAGCGAGAGCGGCATGAACAGCGTGGTGTACCTCCAGCGCGAGGGCACCGACATCAAGCGCCACGTCATCATCCACGACCTGCAGCGCGACCCCGTGACCGGCCGCCTGAAGCACGTGGACTTCCTCCGCGTCGACCCCACCCACAAGGTCCGCGTGAAGGTGCCCGTGAAGCTCCAGGGCATCGCCTACGGCGTGAAGACCCAGGGCGGCATCCTCGACTTCGTGCACCGCGAGATCGAGATCGAGTGCCTCCCCAGCCTGATCCCCACCGGCATCCCCGTGAACGTGGAAGCCCTCAAGATCGGCGATTCCATCCGCTTCGACCAGCTCACCCTGGCCTCCACCCTGAAGATCGTGGGCGAGGCCCACGAGGTGATCTGCGCCATCCACGGCAAGCCCGCCGAGGAAGTGGCCGCCGAGGCCGCCGCCGCCGAGCCCGAGGTCGTGGCCGGCAAGGGCAAGAAGGACAAGAAGTAGCTATCAGCGTTCAGCTGTCAGCCATCAGCTGCGGGCGCCTTCGGGCGCCCGTTTGCTTTAGCTGAGTGCTGATGGCTGACCGCTGATAGCTTTTCACCATGTGGACCCTCGTTCCCCTTGGCAATCCCGGCCTCGAATACGCCGACACGCGGCACAACCTGGGGCGGCTGCTGCTCCAGCGCTGGATGGAGGACCGGAATCTGAACCCGCCCGTGGCTAAGAAGTTCGCCAGCGGGCGCCTGTACGGGCTGACCCCCAAGCTCCAAGCGCTGGTGCCCTCCACCTACATGAACCTCAGCGGGGAGGTCTGTTTCCAGGCCGCTCGCGCCGGGTTGGATCCGCACCGCCTCGTGCTGCTCTACGACGACAAGGACCTGCCCCTGGGGCTGGGCCGCTTCCGCCTGGATGGCTCCGACGGGGGCCATAACGGGCTGAAGTCCGTCTTCGACGAGCTGGGCACCTCCAAGGTGGCCCGGCTCCGCTTGGGCATCGGGCCCTTCGAGCGGCCTTTGGCGGATTACGTACTGGGGACCTGGACGGACGACCAATGGGACCTCATCGACGGGCTGGACGCCCCCTTCGCCCGCTTCCTGGAGTTGCTGGGGGGCTGCGGGGACCTCTCCAAGCTGGGGAATCTCGTGAACCCCGAGGCCTTTTGGACTCCCGCCCCCTGATTCCGTGAGCCGAAGGCTGGCGACCTTGACGCTCAGTGGACCGAGGAATCAGAACTGGGATCGCAAGCCCGGAACTCGGCGAGGAAGGCCTGAACCGAGGCCAGGGGCGCGCTCGGGGCGGAAGGGGAAGGCAGGCGCCCCATGAGGAAGCGCCCGCCCAGGGCCCCGCTCTCGGCCATGCGGCTGGAAGCCGCATAGGCGGGGTTGAGGCTCAGAGCGCGCCGGAGGTGGGGCCTGTCCAGGCAGGCCGCGAGCCGCGCGGTGTGTTCGTCGCGGGTCCGCGCGAGCATCGCCTGCTCCTCGGCGGCCCGGCGTTGCTCCACCTTCAGGCGCTTCTGGATCCGCTCCACCGCGTCCCGGGTGGCCTGCTTCGCCTCCCAGGCCTGCCCCTCCTTTGGCCCCCGCGCGGCCAGCCAGGCCCCGTTGGCGTCGTCAGCCCGTCTCTCGGCCTCGCGCAACTCCGCGCGCAGCTCCTGGGTGGACTGGGCCTTCCCCCGGGCGGCCAGGTTCCGGGCGTAGGTGCTCGCGGTGCACCAGAGGGCGTGGCCCTGGGGGATCTGATCCAGCAGGCCGTCCACCTTCTCCTTCAAGGAACCGGATCTTCGCAGGGCGCTCCGCCATTCGGCTGAAGCCTCGTTCACGCCGACCTGGAGGTCCTGATCCTTCGCATCGATCTCATCGCGGGTAGGCCGGACGATGTGCTGGCCAGGGTGCGGGAAGGACTCCCCCTTCCGCTCGATCTCCGATTTGGACTTCTGGCAGCCGCTGCAGAACAGGCCCTGGCGGTACTCCGCCATGTATTCATCCTTCGCGCGGCGGCGCTGCTGCACCTTGTCCAGCGCGCGAGCCTCCTCCGCCTGGGCCCGCTCCAACTCGGCGAGGGCCTGCTCCGCCTCCGCCGTGAGCGTTCCGAGGAGCCCCACCACCTGCGAGGCCATGGCCAAGGCGCTCTCGGCCTGGACGCCTTTCAGGGCCGCCTCGATACCCGCGAAGCCCAGCTCCGAGGCCCTGCCCTTGCGGCCACCCCCCAGGGCCTCCTTCAACGGATCCTTCTTCACGCCTGGATCCTGGGCCCCCAGGGCCAGGCACAGCCCAGCGATGCACAGTTCACGCGTCATGGCTCACCCCAGCCGGTTGAGGAGGGCGATCACCTCCTCGTAGAACTCGCCCTTCTTCCCGTGCCGTTTGAGGTAGGTCTCCGCCTCCGCGCGGGCCTCCTGCTTCCGGCCCACCTCCTCCAAGGCCTTCATCCGGTAGTAGAAGAAGCTCTGAGGCTGCGCCACCCCCGTCTGCTCCAGGCGCCGGAAGTAGGGGAGCGCCGAGGCCGGCTGCTTGCCCTTGATGAAGCCGATGATCTTCCCCAGGAGCAGGTCCTGCAGCACGTCCGGCGCATAGCCAGCGAAGGGATCGGCCACGGTCTCGCTGGCGTACACGGCCGTGGTCCAGCCTCCCCCGGCGACGGCCACGGGCTCCGCCCCCAGCCAGCGGCCATCCGCGGAATTCGTGGCGGGCTTGAAGCGAGGCTCGAAGCTGCCCAGCGTATCGGGACCCTTGGGAATTACACGCCCCCATCTCCAAACGTCGCAATCCCTGAGTCTGAATACGCGAGGGACCTGGGGGACCATAGCTTCATCTTCACCTTTTTGCGGGCGGCGCTCATTCTCGAAGTCCACCCCAGGGGCCTTGACCTCGTAGGAAGGGGGGGATAAGTCCCAGACCCAATCGGTGGCATCGTCCGCCGACCCCGGGGAACTGCTATGGACCCAAAGGCGCCACCCCTTGGCCCGGACTCTGGCGAAATCGTCCCGAAGTTGGAGGAGGTGGAGGCTGCCCCGGGAACCCTGATCCGTGGGAGCCTCGTTGAATCGGAAACCAAGGGGCTCTTCCTTGGCCCCCGGAACGGCCACCTGCCGGAGGGTCTCCACCTCCGCCGCCCCAGGGACACCTGTGCCCCCCACTCGGGTGCGCACGTCCAGCAGATCCGCCAAGCGAACGGAAAAGGGCACGATGTCATACTTGTAGACCCGGAGGGACGATTTGTATTTCAGGACGAAGCGGACCTTAGTAAAGGACTGAACCCGCTCCCCAGTCGGCTTTGGGGGAACTGAGAGGATCTTCACCAGCAACCCCTCTTCGGCCATGTGAGGGAGGGCAAGGAAGGTCGGAGAATGGGGGAGGGTGATGAGGCACCGGGGGGCCCCGGAGAAGTCGAAGACCCGGAGTTCCTCCGCCCGGGCGGCCGCCACCCGCGCCGCGTCGTCCACGAGAATGGCCCCGAAGGCCTCCCAGGGCGCCCCTTCGGTCTCCAGCCCTTCGGAGGCCTTCCAGGTGGCGGTCTCATAGACCTTCAGCCTCGTCCCGTCCTGCACCACGGCGAAGCGCCCCTTGGGGGAGAAGCTGCGCAGGCGGCCCTGGAGGACCGCCGCGGGGCTTGGATTCTGCGCAAGGAGCGGCGCCAAGGCCAGGGCCCCGGAAAACGCCACCTGGAGGCCACGTCGAAGAAGGAAACTCAAGGGCATGGGTGCCTTTCGATGGGCGGAGTGCAAACAAAAGCGGACAAATCGACCCGAAATACCCTCAGCCTACCATGGCGGGCCGGGGAACTGGGCCGCCATGGGGTCCTTCCGGCCCGATTTCCCATGGATTCCAAGCCCTTCTCGTGGGAAACTGGCCCCTCGCGCCTTCCCATTAAGGCGCCTCCATCGCACGCATGGTCCGTTGACCCTGCCCCCCTCGGCGCCGCCGATGGGAGATGGAGCCTTCCTTGCTCCCCGGAACCCATAGGGGGGCTTCACATCCACAAGGAGGACAGATGCGTCACTACGAGACCATCTTCATCGCCTCCCCCGTGCTGACGGACGAGCAGGCTGACGAGCTCGTGAAGCAGTTCGAGGGGATCATTGCCGAGCAGGGTGGCG
>JBGASN010000061.1:0-19188 GCA_044229665.1 Holophagaceae bacterium | reverse complement strand
GGATCCTGGATGCCCAGCAGCTTCTCCACCGTGAGGCTGTAGCCCACGTTGTTCATGATGCTGGAGCAGTAGTCGAGGCGGTCGGTGAGGGGGATGAACTGGTTGTAGCTGAGGTTCTCGCCCAGCTTCTCCACGCCGCGGTGGAGGTAACCCATTTCCGGGGTGGCCCGGGCGATGGTCTCGCCCTCCAGCTCCAGCACGATGCGGAGCGTCCCGTGGGTCACGGGGTGGGAGGGGCCCATGTTGACGATCATGCGATCGCCATCGAGCATCTGTCGGGAGATTGCGATGGAATCCATGGTGCTAACCCCGGTTGTAGGGCGCCGTGCACCCGTCCATGCAGAAGGGATCCCCGCCATCCAGGGGGAAGTCCTTGCGCAGCGCGTGGCCCTGGAAATCCGGCCACATGAGCAGGCGCTGGAGGTTCGGGTGGCCCTCGAAGGGGATGCCGAACATGTCGAAGACCTCCCGCTCGAACCAGTCGGCGGTCTTGAAGCGGGACACCAGGCTGGGCACGGACACCCCATCGGCCACGGGCACCTTCACCCGCAGGCGCTCCTGGGAGGTGAGGTTCAGCCAGTGGTAGACCACGTCGAAGCGCACGATGGCCCCATCGATCTCCCGCTCCGGCCAGTCCACCGCGGTGACGTCCACGAGGAACTGGAAGCCCTCCTTGAACAGGAGGTCGGCCACGGCCAGCAGGTTGTCCCTGCCGATGACGATGGTGTGGTCGCCGCGGAAGTCGTGCTTGTCCTGCACGGCCCCGGGAAGCTGCTGCTCGATGTGCTCGGTGACCATGGGGGACCTCAGAAGATGGTGGCGGCGCCGGTTCCGGCGGCATCCAGGAGCATGTCGCGGATGGCCTGCTGGCCCGTGAGGCCCTTGGCGGCTTCCAGCTGCTTCTGGCGCTCCAGGCTCTCGTAGAAGCGGCGGATGTGGTCCTTCCGCATGCCCAGGCCCTCGGTCTCGATCTTCTCCTGCAGCTTCATCACGCCGTAGAGCATGCTCTCGGGCCGGGGCGGGCAGCCGGGCACGTAGACGTCCACCGGGATGATGCGGTCGATGCCCTGCAGGGTGGAGTAGGTGCGGTACATGCCGCCGGAGCTGGCGCAAACGCCCACGCTGATGACCCACTTGGGCTCGGCCATCTGGGCGTAGATGGTGCGGAGCACCGGGGCCATCTTGTTGGTGATGGTGCCAAGCACCAGCATCATGTCGCTCTGGCGGGGCCGGCGGGGGCTGAAGCGCATGGCCTCGGCGCCGAAGCGGCTCATGTCGTACTTGCTGGCCATCACGCTCATGAACTCGATGGCGCAGCAGGCGGTGCCGAAGGGCAGCGGCCAGAGGCTGTTCTTGCGGCCCCAGTTCACCACGGCATCGAGGCGGGTGGTGACCACGGCCTCCTGGAGGTTCATCTCAGTCATCTGCGCTCCCGACCTATCGTTCCCAGTCCAGGGCACCCTTGCCCCAGGCGTAGATGAAGCCCACCAGCAGGGTGGCCATGAAGCTCAGCATCGCCCAGAAGGTCCAGGGGAGCTGCTTGTAGGTCACGGCCCACGGCAGCATGAAGGCCGCTTCCACGTCGAAGAGGATGAAGAGCATGGCCACGAGGTAGAACTTCACGCTGTAGCGGTGGCGGGCGCCTTCCTGCACGGGCGGCACACCGCACTCGTAGGGCTCCAGCTTCGCGGCCTGGGGGTTGTTCGGCTTCAGCTTGGGCAGGATCCAGCCCGACAGGGCCAGGATCGCCCCCGCCACGACGCAGGCCAGGAGGATCAGGATCAGGACAGGAAGGAAGGGCGCGGCTGGATTCATGGGGTTCCCCAACCCCCCATGGTAGCCCCACTTGGGGGGAAAAGCCCCCGGGAGGAGCGGTGGGAAATCACAATTCCGGGCCGCCTGGGGCCACCCCCCCGGCCTGTCCAGGACCTCTCCCGGGGACCCGGAGTACCTCCTCGGGATACACTGGTTTTTTCCGAACAGGCCCCCATGTCCGACCTGCAGCTCCAAGTCAAAGAGATGATCATCCAGCGCCTCAAGCTGGAGGGCATGAGCCCGGCGGACATCGACGCCCAGGCCCCCCTGTTCGGGGAGGGCCTCGGGCTCGACAGCATCGACGCCCTGGAGCTGGTCCTCGGCATCGAGCAGACCTTCGGGGTGAAGATCGAGGATGAGGCCGCCGGCATGCAGGCCTTCAAGTCCGTGGAGGCCCTGGCCGCCTACATCGGCCAGCACCGCCCCGCCTGAGGCCCGTCCCATGACGGACGTTCAGGCCCACCTCCCCCACCGCCATCCCTTCCTGCTGGTGGATCGGGTGCTGGAGCGGGAGCCCGGGGTCCGGGTGGTCGCCGAGAAGCTCGTCAGCTACGGGGACCCCATCCTGCAGGGCCACTTCACCAACCGGCCCCTGGTGCCCGGGGTGCTCATGATCGAGATGCTGGCCCAGGCCGGTGGCTTCCTGGAGGCGGAGAGCCTCGAGGGCAAGGCCATCTTCCTCGCCGGCGTCCAGGATGCCCGCTTCAAGGCCCCGGCATTCCCGGGGGATCGCCTGCGCCTGGAAGTGCAATCCGAGGGTTCCTTCATGGGGATGATGAAGGTGGCCGGCACCGTGACCTGTGAAGGCCGCGTGCTCTGCCAGGCCAAGCTCATGGTGAAGAAGGTGGCCCCGTGACGCGGGTCGTGGTCACGGGCCTCGGCTTCGTCTCCAGCATCGCCCCCACCCGGGAGGCCACCTGGGCCGGCATGCTGGCCGGCCGGGACGGCCTCGGCCCCCTCACCAAGCTCCACCTCCCCCTGGAGCCCGCCCAGGTCGCCGGCCAGGTGGACTGCCCCGACACCTCCCCCAACAGCTTCTGCGAGACCCTGGCCCTGAAGGCGCTGGACGAGGCCCTCGACGGGTGGGCGCCCGACCTCGATCCGCGGCGCATCGGGGTCTTCCAGGGCGCGGGCACCTCCAGCCTGCCCGGGGCGGAGCGGTTCCTCGATGAGCTCACCGCGGGCCACCGCCCCAAGTCGGCCCGGCTGGCCTACAACACCCCCAACACGCTGACGGATGCCCTTGGCGCCCGCCTGGGCGCCACCGGCCCCCGGAGCACGGTGATGAATGCCTGCTCCAGCGCCCTCCTAGGTCTGGGCCAGGCGCTGGAACGGCTCCAAGCCGGGGATCTGGACCTGGCAGTGGCCGGCGGCGCCGAGAACCTCTGCCGCATGACCTGGGGCGGATTCTCCAGCCTCAAGGCCGTGGACACCGCCAAGTGCCGCCCCTTCAGCCGCGATCGATCCGGCCTGAATCTCGGTGAAGGCGGCGTGCAACTGCTGCTGGAACCCCTGGCGCGGGCCCAGGCCCGGGGTGCGGTGATCCTTGCGGAGGTCCTGGGCTACGGCGCCTCCATGGATGCCCACCATCCCACGGCTCCGCACCCCGAGGGTGAAGGGGCCTGGCGCGCCATGGAGATGGCCCTCCGCACGGGGCGGGTGGATCCGGATCGGGTGGACCTCGTGTGCGCCCACGCCACGGCCACCCCCGCCAACGACGCCGCGGAATGCAAGGCCATCCGCCGCGCCCTGGGCGGGTCGGCCAACCGGGTGTCCGTCACCAGCACCAAGAGCCAGTTCGGTCACACCCTCGGTGCCTCGGGTGCCCTGGGCGCGGCCGTGGCCATCCTGGCCCTGCGGGATCAGGTGGTGAGCCCCACCCTGCGCCTGGAAGACCAGGATCCCGAATGCGACCTGGACTGCACCCCCCTCGTGGCGAAAGCACGGCAGATCCGGGTCGCGCTGGTGAACGCCTTCGCGTTTGGCGGCAACAACGTGAGTCTCGCCCTGGCCCGATGGGAGGGCCGGTGAGCGGCGCCGTCGCCATCACCGGGCTCGGCCTCGTGCTGCCCTGCGGGGACGGCCCCGAGGCCGCCCGGACCAGCCTGGCCTCAGGGGTGCCCTGCTTCCAGGATCTCCCCCCGGAATCCGGCGTGGGCCGGGCCGGCCTGTGCAGCGACTTCCGGCCCACGGGGATCATCCCCCCCATGCAGCTCCGCCGCCTGGATCGCGCCAGCCGCTACACCTGGGTCGCCGCGGCCCAGGCCTTCGCCGAGGCCGGCTTGGATCCCCAGGCCTTCGGAGGGGCGCGCATCGGTCTCACGGCGGGAACCCTCTCCGCCGGCAGCGAGGCCAGCGAAGCCTTCTACCTGCCCTACCTGGCCCGGGGCCCCGAAGGGGCCAGTCCACTCCTCTTCCCCAACAGCGTGGCCAACGCCCCCGGCGGACACGTGGCCGTGGCCTTCGGTCTGAAAGGCCCCAGCGGGACCTTTCTGGAGCGGGAGGTGGCCACCCTCGAGGCGCTGGAGCAGGGTCAGCGGTGGCTGCTCACCGGGCGCTGCGATGCCGTGCTCGTGCTGGGCCTGGATTCCCTCTTCCCCTTGCTCACCCGGATCCTCCAGGGGGCCCGCATGACCCGGCGCCATGGGGATCCCACCCCCATGGCGGGGGGTGGCATGCTCCCCGGGGAAGGCGCCCAGGCCTTCCTGCTCGAACGCACGGAGGAGGCCCGGGCGCGGGGGGCCCGCATCCGCGCCACCCTGGGGGCCGTGGCCTGCCTGGCGCCCGCCACCGAACAGGGCGACCGCTCGGTCTGCCTCTCCACGGTGGTGGACGAGGTGCTCCAGGGCCGCACCCCGGATCGCTGGATCAGCGGGGCCGGCGGCGAGCGCCGGGTGGAGTCCGCGGAGCGGGGCCTCTGGGCCCGGCCCGACCTGCCCCGACCCGCCACCCCCAAGGCCCTCTGGGGCGAGTTCTGCGGCGTGGGCGGCCAGCTCCTGGGCGCGGCCCTGCTGGAACCCGCCGAAACGGTGCTCGTCACCGGGCCCGCCAGCTTCGGCCCCCAATATGCCGTCCGGTTGGATGGGGTTGTAGGCTAGGGACGATGTCCAACCGCGACAAGCTCACCCTCGACCCCCGCAGCGTCACCTGGGTCGCCATGATGGCCGCCGGGCTGGTGGCCCTCACCTTCGTGCTGGGCGTGCAGGTGGGGAAGCAGGGCGCCGCCCTGAAGGGGCCCAAGGCCCGCAGCCTGGATGAGGAATTGAAGGAGCTTCCGGAAACCCTCACGGACCAGCTCAAGGCCCTGGAATCGGCGGACGCCGATTCCCGCCCCGAGCCGCCGAAGGCCGAGGCGAAGGCCGCGGAGGCCAAACCCGAGCCCAAGGCGGAACCCAAGGTCGAGGCCAAACCGGAGCACTGGACCCTGCAGCTGGTGGCCACCAAGGATCCCGCCGAAGCCAAGCGCATCGCCGACAAGGCCAAGGCCGCGGGCTTCGCCACCACCACCGTGAAGGACGGCGGCCAGCTCAAGGTGCGCCTCACCAAGTCCGCCGAGCGCCCCGCCATGGACAAGGCGGGGGAGAAGCTGAAGAAGGCGGGTTTGAAGGTCTACCCCATGAAGGCGGACTAGGGCTTCGGGTAGACCCTCACGCCCGTCCACTTTTTGAGGATCACCTTCCCGGGGGCGAAGCCCTTGGGCTTGCTGATGTCGGCGATGCGGGCCACGTGCACCTCCACCTTGCCGCCATCCTTGGCCTTGGAGTGGTAGGCCGCCAGTTCCGCCGCGCGCTCCACCACCTCCCGGGGCAGTTCGCTGAGCTTGTCGGGATTGCGGATCACCACGTGGCTGCCGGGATGGGAGGCCACATGGAGCCAGAGGTCGAGGTTGTCGGCCACCTTGAAGGTGAGCTGGTCGTTCTCCGCATCCCCCTTCCCGATGAGCACCTCGAAGCCATCGATCATCACGCTGCGGAAGGCCTTGCCCTTTCCATCCGCCCGCTTCCCACCCGCATTGGAGTCCTTCACCTTCGTCTTCTCCGGTCCCTTGCCCTTCAGTTTGGCCGGAACGGCCGGTTCCTCGCCGGCCTCCAGGGCGGCGAGCTTCCGTGCGAAGGCCGCCTGGCCCCGGGCCAGCTCCGCCTCCAGTTCCGCCACCCGCTGCAGACCCCGCTCCGCCTTCTTCGCCTGGGCGAACCAGCGCTGCACGGCCATCTCGGTGGTGTCGCCGATGGGTAGTTCCAAGGGCGCGCCATCCGCGAGGGTCACTTTGCCCGTGGCCCCCTTCAGGCGCCAGAGCTCCCCCGAGAGCTGGGCCGCCCGGTCCCGGACCTGGCGCCCCGCCTCGTGGCGCGCCCGATCCTGGGCCAGCACCGCCGCCAGCTTCTCCAGGCGCTTGCCCTCCTGATCGAGGACCCGTCGCCGGGCGGCTTCCAGGGGTTCGAGGATGAGCTCCTGGGCGCGGCGCTGGCTCCAGGCCCCGTGCCGCTCCGCCAGGGTGCCCTCCCCCGCCAGCACCTCCGGCAGCTCACCGGCCAGGGCTGCCGGAAGGCGCTCCCCCCAGGTCTCCCGCCAGCGCCGCAGGGGCGGGGGATCCTCACCCGGCTCCGGCGGTGCCGCGGGGAAGGGCACCCCCAGCCCCAGCCGCCCCGCCTGCACATCCACCCCATCCAGACGGAGGCCCGCCCGGCCGGGAATGGCCTGGAAGGCGAGGCGCACGGTCTCCATGCGGCCGGTGATGGCCCGGCGCTGGAAGAGCAGTCCCAGCCACCGCTCCCGGGGGTCCCCCTGGACCTCCCGGAGCCGGGCCCCCTTGAGCCACACGCCCCAGGCCCGGCCGCTGTCCTTGCCCGCCTCGGATTCCAGGCGTTTCCAGGCCGGGTGGGAGGTCGGTAGCAGCCAGAGCTCCGGCCGGGGTTGGAGGAGGAACACCCATCCCTCCTTGCGCCAGGCGATCCCCAGGGCCCGGCCACTGGCCCAGGCACCCTCCACCCCCAGCTCCCCATGTGAGCGCTGGCGATCCCGGGCGAGACTCAAGAGAAGAGGGGCATCCATGCCTCCAGTATCCGACCTCCCAACCTGACAGCGGAATCCCCCTGGAAAATCAAGGCTGGGCAAATTTCCACCGATATCCCGGGCATGACTGAGCGCACGTCCAAGGGGCTCCAGGTCCTGCTGGTGGATGACAACCCCATCCAGCTGGCCCTGCTGCGCTACCTCTTCCAGCATGCGGGACACGAGATCACGGAGGCGAAGAACGGCGCCGAGGCGCTGATCCTCATCTCCACCGCCATGCCCGACGTGGTGGTGAGCGACTGCCAGATGCCCATGCTGGATGGCTACCAGCTCTGCCGCCTCCTCAAGGATGACCGCGCCACCCGCCACCTCCCCGTGGTGCTCCTCACGGCCCAAGGCGGGTGCCTGAGCCGATTCTGGGCCCGGACCTGCGGCGCCGACCGGTTCCTCGTGAAGGGCCGGGAGATGAACAGCGTGGTGGCCGCCGCCGAGCACCTGGCGGCCCAGCAGCGCCGTCCCCGCACCGAAGGCCTGGTGCCCCGCATCGCCGAGGAGAACTTCAGCATCGACTCCCTGCAGCGCCACCTGGGCCGGGCCCTGGAGCAGCGCCTGCTCGAGAGCGCCATGCGCAATGCGGTGAGCAACCTCTATACGGCGGATCACAACGCCCGCACCCTGGCCGAGGGCTTCCTGGGGGTGGTCCAGGAGCTGGCCCTGCCGGGGGCGGTGGCCATGGCCTACCTCGAAGGGGACACCATGAAGGCCGTGGGCATCCACGGCCCCTGCGCGCCCCCATCCCGCCGGGCCGAACTGGAGGCCCGCCTCCAGGAGGAGCTCCAGCTGGATGCCCCCCCTGGGATCCAGTGGGCGGAGGCCGAAGGCGCCGAGGAACGGGGTCTTCAGCTGCGGCGCCCCTTCCTGGCGGCCCAGGCCGTGGGCCTGCGCGGCCATGCGCCCCTGGGTGCCGTGGCCATGCTCCTGGAATCCGACACCTGGGACGACCAGCAGCGGCTCTTCGAGTGCGCCTTCGATGAGCTGGCCCGGGTCATGGGCCTGGAGCGCAGCCACGCCCTCCTGTACCAGCAGGCCATCCGGGATCCCCTCACCGGGCTCTACAACCGGCGGCACATGGTGGAGCTCCTGGAGCACGAGGTGGAACAGGCCCGCCGGTACGGCCTTCCCCTCTCGGTGCTGGCCCTGGATCTGGACCGCTTCAAGCAGGTGAACGACGAATTCGGCCATCCGGCGGGCGATCAGGTGCTCGGGGTGGCGGCCCAGCGCATCAGCTTCGCCCTGCGGAAGGTGGATCGCCTGGCCCGCATGGGCGGCGAGGAGTTCCTGGTGCTCTGCCCCCGCACCGACCAGGAGGGCGCCCTCCTCCTGGCCGAGCGGATCCGCTCCGGCATGGCCTCGGAGACCATGCCCGGACTCCCCCAGGCGCGCGTGGTGACCGTGAGCGTGGGGGTGGCGGTGCTGGATCCCGAGGAGGATGAGGTCGGCACCCTCATCGCCCGGGCCGACGCCCGGCTCTACGAGGCCAAGGAGCAGGGGCGCAACCGGGTGGTGGGCTAGGCGGTCCCGGGGGACGAAGGGTCACGACCCCGTTAAACTGCGGGAATGTCCACCCCCCAGCCATCCTACGAAAGCTACCTGCAGATCCATGCCCTGCTCGGCCTGCAGAAGCCCCTCAGCGAGCCCGAGGCCCACGACGAGATGCAGTTCATCGTCGTGCACCAGGTCTATGAGCTCTGGTTCAAACTCCTCCTGCACGAAGCCCGCACCACCATCCGTCACCTGCAGCAGGGCGAGGCGGGTCCCGCCTACTGGCTCCTGCGCCGCTGCATCGAGATCGCCCGGGTGCTGATCCAGCAGATCCACGTGATGGAGACCATGAGCCCCGCCCGGTTCCTGGAGTTCCGGGACTGCCTCAAACCCGCCTCCGGATTGCAGAGCGCCCAGTTCCGGGCCCTGGAGTTCTATTCCGGATTGAAGGACCCGCGCTACCTGCAGCTCTACCCCGGCGACCCGGCCAACACGGGCCTGCTCAAGGAGGCCCTGCACGATGCCAGCCTCTGGGACGGCTTCCTCGACCTGCTGCGCAGCCGGGGCCTCCGCGTGGGCGACAAGGAGGACCAGCTCCAGGCCCTGGTGGAGGTCTACCAGAACGACCGCATGCTGGACCTGCACCAGCTGGCCGAAGCCCTGATCGAGTACGACGAGGCCTTCCGCATCTGGCGCACCCGCCACTACCTCATGGCCGAGCGCATGATCGGCTTCAAGCCCGGCACGGGCGTGGCCCACACCGATCAGATGAAGATGAGCGGCGAGGGCGCCTTCCAGGATCCCGGGGTGAGCTACCTCAAGGGCCGCACTGAACACCGATTCTTCCCCCTCCTGTGGGAAGTCCGCTCCCGACTCGGAGGAGGAAGCTATGGCGCATGATCACGATCTCCTGGGGCGGCACGCCCTCGTCACCGGCGCCAGCGCCGGCATCGGCCGCGCCACGGCGCTCACCCTGGCTGCCCAGGGCGCGTCCGTCACCATCATGGCCCGCAACGCCGCGAAGCTGGAGGAGCTGGCCGTGCGCCTGAAGGCCGCGGGCGCCCCCCAGGTGCACATCCTCGTGGCGGACCTGGAGGACCGGGCCCAGGTGAAGACCCAGATGGAGGAGTTCCTGGAGGTCCACGGGCCCATCCACATCCTCGTGAACAACGCCGGCGGCCCTCCCGGGGGGCCCCTGCTCCAGGCCACCGAAGCCGACTTCGCGGTGGCCTTCGGCCGCCTGCTCATGGCCCCCCACCTCCTGGTGCAGCTCCTGCTGCCGGGCATGGTGGCCGCCAAGTACGGCCGCATCATCAACGTGATCTCCACCAGCGTGCGGGAGCCCCTGCCGAACCTCGGCGTCTCCAACACCATCCGCGGCGCCACGGCCTCCTGGTCCAAGACCCTCTCCAAGGAGCTGCCCCCCCACGTCACCATCAACAACGTGCTGCCCGGCGCCACCGCCACGGAGCGCCTGGAGGCCATCGAGGAGGCCACCGCCGCCCGCACGGGCAAGACCGTCGCCGAAGTGCAGGCCGACATGGTGCGCGCCATCCCCGAGGGGCGCGTCGCGGACCCCCGCGAGACCGCCGCCATGATCGCCTTCCTCGCCGGCCCCCACGCCGCCTACATCCGCGGCCAGAGCATCGCCGTGGATGGCGGGCGCATGAGCGCGATCTGAGCCCTCACGGGGCACCGTAAACAGCACACCACGAAGGCACGAAGGAAGTGCGAAGGTTCACGAAGAACTGATTTTCAAAGTCCGATCGGCGTCGCCCATCCCTAGCTCATTTCTGCTTCGCGTTCTTTTTCCCTTCGTGCCCCTTCGGGCCCTTCGCGCCTTCGTGGTGCGCTTTTCACAGCGACCCGCACCCCGTTCCCTCCCCCCGGGCCCCCATGAACTTCGACCTCTTCTTCTCCATTTCCCAGACCCCCGTGGACGGCCACACGCCGGACGAGGCCACCATGTTCCGGAACTTCTTCCGGCAGGTGGAGGCGGGGGACCGCCTGGGCTATGGGGTGGCCTGGGTGGCGGAGAGCCACTACAGCAGCGAGGTCCAGAAGCGGCACCGCAAGCCCGTGATCCCCCACTGGGAGGGCGAGGTGGGCCTCAATGGGGACATCCTCCAGCTGGCCACCCAGGTCTTCCACCGCACCCAGCGCATCGAGGTGGGTGCCGCCGTGATGAACATCGTCTGCAACGGCGGACCTCTGGCCCACGCCGAGCGGGTCGCCACCTGGGCCAGCTACCACGGACTGGATCCCGCCGAGACCCGCCGCCTCCACCTGGGCTTCAGCGCCGGGCGCTTCGACTTCATGAACCGCGTCACCGGCGTGGATGCCCGCACCGAGTGGGAGGACGTGGCCTGGCCCCAGGTGAAGTCGAAGCTCATGTGGGAGGCCACGGAGATCTTCCTGCGGGCCCTGCGGGGCGACACCTTCGCCAGCGGCGACATCCCGGAGTACGCCCTCACCCGGGCGGACTTCCGCAGCGACGCCGACTGGGAACGGGTGAAGGCCCTCGCCGCCGTGGCCGGGGACCTGATCCCCCTGCCCCGCCGCTGGACCTTCGAGGCCACCAAGATCGTGCCCGCCGCCTGGCGCCGGGAGCTGGTGCAGCCGGTGATCGGCAGCCACGACCCCCAGCTCCAGGAGTTCGCCAACACCTTCAGTCCCGTGCAGGTCTTCAACCTGAGCATCACCAAGCCCGAGGTCATCGAGGACACCCACCGCCGCCTCGCTGCGGCCTACCACCCCGCCGGTGGCGCCTGGCAGCGCGGCCACATGCCCCGCACCGTGTTCGTGTTCCTCAACGCCGACGCGGACAAGTCCCCTGAGGCCCAGCGCGAAGCCGCCAAGACCCACGCCGGGAAGGCCCTCGGCGCCTACTGGAAGGCCCTGGACGGCACCCTCGACCCCAAGAAGGTGGAAGGCGCCGCCGACAACGCCCTCATCGGCAACCCCCAGGACGTCGCTGACCAGATCCTCCAGCGCTTCCACCCCGAGGACCGCCTCATGCTCTGGTTCGACTTCTTCGACCACGACTGCGACCGCGTCGTCCGCGGCATGGAGGCCTTCATGCGGGAAGTCTCCCCGCGGGTGGAGGCGGGTCTTCGGTCCTCGGTCGTCGGTCGTCGCGGCGAGGCGGGCGAATGACCAGGAATCCATACCAGCTGGATGTATTCCAGGATGTTCATCAGCTGGTGATCGAAGTCTACCGGTGGTCGACGGCTTTCCCTCCAGAAGAGCGGTTTGGGCTTCAGCAGCAGGTTCGTCGAGCCGCCGTTTCCGTTCCAGCCAATATCACCGAAGGATGTGCGCGGCCCTCCGAACGGGATTTCGCCCATTTCCTCGCCATTGCCCTGGGTTCTGCCTCGGAAGTCCGATACTTCATTCGGCTATCCCGAGATCTTGGATTCATCGGACCCGAGGAGGCTGAGGTTCAAACAGAAGCCTGGTCCAGCGTCATCCGCCGGATCCAACGCCTCATGGACCGATTCCGCGAAACGGCGACGACCGACGACCGAAGACCGACGACCAAGCGAGCCGCCCCATGACCACCTTCTATCCCACCTCCCCCCTCGGCGAGCGGCTCCCCGGCATCCCCACGGGCCGGGACGTGGAGTGGCAGCCCCTGGTGGACTACCGCCGCTTCGACGTGTCCGAGACCACCATCCACGGGGCCGTGGCGTGGGCCCACGGCTCGGAGATCATCCACAGCTTCGGCGGCAACGTGCTCTGCTACGGCCGCTCCATGATGAAGCCCCTGATGATCAAGGTCTTCGCGAAGGAGCTCGAGGACTGCACCTGGGAGCAGAAGGCCATCAGCGTGGCCAGCCACAACGGCGACACCGAGCACGTGGCCGCCGCCACGAGCCTCCTGCCCGAGAGCGAGCAGCCCCTCATGCTCACGCCCCTGGACGTGCCCCTGGTCCAGTTCGGCCGCCAGGTGCGCCGCCCCCGCCGCTGGTACCACTGCTGCTCCGGCGAGCACGCGGCCATCCTCCGGGGCTGCCGCCGCAAGGGGTGGAACCGCGCCGGCTACATGCTGCCCCAGCACCCCTTCTTCCAGGCCTACCTGGGCCAGATCCGCCGGTTCCTCGGCGAGGGCTGGGAGCCCCTGCGCACGGCCAAGGACGGCTGCGGCCTGCCCACCGTGAGCAACACCGTGGGTGAGCTGGCGCTCCTCTGCGCTGGGCTCGCCCGGGTGCGGAACGAGGACTGGATCTGGGAGGCCATGACCCGCCACCCGGACCTGGTGGGCGGCTTCAACCGCCTCGACAGCACCGTGATGAAGGCCTGCGGGGGCCGGGTCATCGCCAAGGAGGGCGCCGACGGATTGCTGGGCCTCGCCATCGACCACCCGGACTACCCCAATGGCCTCGGCGTCGTCATCAAGATCGCCCACGGCTGGAACCCCCAGGCCACCTGGTACGTGGCCCGCGCCGTGCTCGGCACCCTGGGCTTCGAGCTGCGCAACCCCTACGGCCTGCGCCGCCAGAAGGCCTTCGTGGTGCCGGGCATCGTGCCCGAGCGCCTGCTCCCGGAGCTGGAGAAGGTCGCCACCTGGGACGACTGGGATCCCGATCAGGACCGCTGGTACTACGACTGGCACGACTTCGCCGGGGCGGATCGGGCCTAGGCCTTCACCGCCATGGCCTCCCTCAGGAGCATCACGTCGTCGGGCGAGAGGGGCACCTGCCCCCGCCGCAGCACCTGCCCCCAGGCCGGGTTGCCCCGGCTGAAGGAGAGGCGGTCCAGCAGGGGCCGGATGGGCGCCTCCCGGACCTCCAGGTAGCGCACGCTGCGGCGGAAGGGACGGAAGCCCGGCGCCATCTCCACCTGCACCGTGTCGTCGGGCCCCACGATGCCGAAGGCCGTGAAGGCCTGCAGGGGCTCGCCGCCCTCCATCTCCGTGCGGGGGGAGTAGATCACCAGCACATCCCCCTCCGCCATGCGGCGGAGGGGATGGGGCTTGCCGTGGCAGAGCTGGATGAAGCCCCCCGCCACCCCGCGGCGGATGTGGGAGCGGGAGACGACGCCGAGCCAGCCGCGCATCAGACCGCCGGCACCGGAGCGCCCAGGGCCGCCCAGTCTTCCAGGGCGGGGCCGTAGAAGGCGGGGGGCTTGAGGCCCGCCTGGCGCATCACCACGGTCATCTGCCCGCGGTGGTGGGCCTGATGCATCTCCAAGGCGCGCAGGCTGTAGCCCTTGGCCCAGACCATGTGGCCGTACATGGGGTCCTCCTTCAGGAGGTCCGCATCCGTCCAAGTGGCGAGGCCCGCCAGCAGGGAGGCCGCGGCCCGCGCGTAGCGGTCGGCGATTGCCGCCATGGAGCCGGGGATGGGCTCCTGGGCCGTGCCCTGCTCGTTCACGGCGGGGCCATCCACCGTGAGGCCGATCTGGGCCGGCAGGGAGACGAGGCTCTCCACCAGGTGCCAGGCCATGCGGCGCAGGTCACGGTGGCCGGGGGTCACGGCCTGCCCGGCCTGGGTGTCGGGGATGGCGCGGAGCACCTTGAGGGTGTCGTCCACCTCCTCCTGGAACTGGGCGCGGAAGTCGTCGAGGCGTCGGAACATGGGGCTCTCCTTGAAGGAACCCCAGCTTCCCAGCCCCTGCTGCCACCGTGCTGGCAGCAGGCTCAGGCGGTCGTGCGCGCCAGGTAGTCCGCCAGCTCCCGGCCCGGCTCCTCCGGGAAGACCTCGCCCACGGCCCAGGCCTTGAAGCGGTCCACGCGGAAGGTGCGGAAGTCCTCCCGGGTCTCGCACCAGGCGCCCAGGGTCCAGGTGCCGCCCCAGAAGTGGAGGCCCAGGGGGCGCAGCACGCGGTCGGAGGGTCGGCCCGCCTTGTCCTCATAGGCCACGTGCAGGCGCCGCCGCTCCCGCACGGCCCTGCGCAAGTCCGTGAGGGGCACCTTGAGGGCCTCGGGCACGTGGAAGCCCGGGGCCTCCAGCACGGAGTCGCGCAGGGCGCGCTTGAGGCCTTCCGTGAGACCCGACTCCAGCTTGCGACGGGCCGTGGCCGCCGCCTCCGCCAGCTCCGGGTCCGCCCAGGCGCTGGCGATGCGCAGGCCCAGGAAGAGGGCCTCCGCCTCATCCACGGTGAACATCAGGGGGGGCAGGTCGAAGTGGCGCGGCAACCGGTAGCCGGCGCCCGCCTCGCCCTCGATGGGCACCCCCGAGGCCTGGAGGTCGGCCACGTCCCGGTAGAGGGTGCGCACGCTGATGCCCAGCTCCCCCGCCAGCTTGGCGGCGGTGCTCAGGCGATCCCGGCGGAGGATCTGCACGATCTGGAAGAGCCGGTCGGCCCGCCTCATGGCAGGCGCTCCTGGAGGTTGGCCCAGGCGCCTTCCGTCCACGACCCCGGATGGAAGGCGTAGATGCGCCGCCCGGGACGCAGGCGGGGCAAGGGTTCATCGGTGCTGATCCCCCAGCTGTGGGCCGCCTCCGGCACCGCCACATCCCTCCCCTGGGCCAGGAGCGCCCGGATGGCGGCCTCGTCCGCCGACATCCGGAAGAGCATGGGTACGGCCTCATCCAAGGGCAGGTCCCGGATCCATGGATCCCCCCAGCACCAGGAGGCCAGCGCCGTGATGGAGAGCGGCATCGTCTCGGGCAGCGCGGTCCGCACCGCCTTCAGCGCCTCGGCATACCAGGCGCGCTGGCTCAGGGTGGCATCGAAGTCGATCTGGAGCCCCCGCACGCCCGCCAGGGCCGCGCAGATCCGGACCTGCTCCACCAGCGCCCCGATGTGGCCGACCTCCGGAACGCCCTTGGCCTCCACCCGGATCACGGCCACCAGCGGGGTCTCGGGATTCACCTTCAGCGGGTTCCGCCGAGGCTGCCATCGGGGTTCCCCGGCCTCCAGGTGGAGCTCGCCCGCCAGGAAGGCCACGCCTTCCCCGTGCTTCAGGAAGCGCAGGTCCTGGGGACTCTCCCAGGCCCAGAGCATGTATTGCGGCAGGCTCCGCAGGCGGGGGGATTCCCGATGGCAGCCCACCAGGAGGGCGGGGAGCAGCAGCGCCGGGATGAGCCCCCGCATCAGTAGTGCACCGGGGTCTTCGCCGCCCAGGGGCTGCGGGGGTAGGTGCCGTGCAGGGTGCGGAAGGCCTGCTTGCTGAGGGCGGAAAGGGCCTTGTCGGCGCAGGCGGCGTTCCGGGTGATGCGGACGAACCGGTGCAGGGCCTCGGGGACATCGGGGTCCTCCGGATGCCGCGCGGCGTAGCCGGTGATCCCTTCCCCGAACCAGTGACGGGCCGAGGGGAAGGCCTTCAGGCGTTCGCCCTCCGCTTCGCGCTGCTGCCGCTCCGTGGGCGTGAGCCAGATCGGAGGGGCCGTCTTCGGTCGGCCCCCTGGCTTCGGCGCCAGGCACCACCAGTTGGTCCCGAAATCCACGGCCGCCGTGATCGGGGCCCATCCCTCATTGGAGCGTCCCATCCCCCCCTCCAGTTCCGGCGTGAGGCCGGGATGGGCCATGAGGAGACGGATGATGCGGAAGCGACGGCGATCGGGATCGCCCTGGGTGAGGTCCGCGGGGATGCGCCCCTTGACCTCGGGGTCCAGGAGGGTCCGGAGTCGGCCTTCCGCCGCCCAGTCTTCCAGCAGCAGGGCCCGAACCCAGGCCACATGCGCCACATCCCGCCGCAGGGCGGGTTCCCATCCCCCGGCCTGAGCCAGGTCTTCCAGTCGCGCCAGGGGCAGGTCGCGGTTGATCTGCTCCGTCACCGCGGGATCCATCAGGTGGGGCTGGGCTCCGTAGCGGGCCGCCGTGGCGGGGGGAAGCTCGCCCACGGGGGAGCTCCGCTCCGAATAGTCCTCCAGGAGGCCCACCACCCGGGATCCGCCCATCCGGGCCCAGGCTTCGAAGGTGGGGGCCTGGGCCCGACCTTCCGCCCGCAGGCGGTTCTCGGCCCAGGCGGGCCAGGGATGGCGCAGGGCCGCTTCGACCCGCGCCACCGCGTCGGCGCCTTTGGCCTTCTGCACCTCCGCCAGGGTGTGGAACCAGCGCACGGTGGGCTCGGCCACGCCATGCCCCTGGACCTGGGCCACCTGGCCTTCCCAGGCCGCCCGGCGGGCATCCTCGGGCGGCAGCAGGGCCAGGGCCGCCACGAGCCACGGGAGGCTGGGCTTCCCCTGAAGGTGGGCGATCACGACCTGTTCCGCGTGCTGGGGATGGGCCATGGCCTCGAGCCACGCCGCCAGGTCCGCCGCCGCGGGCGTCAGGGTCGGGACCTTGTCCCCCCGCCGGCGCCGGGCCTGGGCCAACTGCTCCAGGAAACCAGGTCCGCCGTCCTCCGCCACCAGGCCCGCCAGGGCCTCCGCTTCCAGGACCTCCGGTTCCACCCGGAAGCGCACGTATTCCAGGTAGGCCTCCGCCTCGGGACGCACCGCCGCGAAGGCGGGATCCGGGATCCGGGCCTCGAGCACCCGCCGGGCCTCGCGCCAGGCGAGGGGCGCCCCGGCCTCCGGGCCCAGGCTGGCCTGCCGCATCCAGCAGCGGGCCTCCAGGAAGCCCGCCCAGGCCCGCCACGGGGAGGCAGGCTCCTCGGCGATGGCGTGGAAGGCGGCACGGGCCTCTTCCCACCGGTCCGCATAGAACCAGGCCGCGGCGCGCTGATAGTCCCGATCCCACTTCAGCCATTGGGGCGCGGCCACCGCCTCCGGCAGGCGGAGGTCCTTGGGGGTGCTGCGGAAGACCCCATCCTGCGCCTTGAGCCACTCGAGGCAGGCCGCTTCCTCCCCGCCGTGGGCCTTCAGCCGCGCCTCCCACGTGCTGAGCGCGGTCTCGAAGGCATGGTCGGCGACGTTGGCGAACCCCTCATAGCTCTCGGTGGTCCGATAGGTGCTGAGGCGCTGGGCGGGGGGACCCAGGCGCGCGGCCGTCAGCTCCTGCCACCGCTGGTCCGGGGGCTTCGGGGCAGCTCCGGCCTCCGCGCGGGACTCGGAAATCGGGGGATCCCAGTGCCCCGGGGGGACGGGCAGCCCCGCGAGGTGGCGGTAGGCCACCACGAGGTGGGCCACGGGGAGCCCGGGCCGCAGGATGCCCACCTGGCCCCTCACCGCCTGCGCCCAGGGAGTATCCGGAACCTGGATGTCCGTGAACACCGCCGACGTGCTTCCGGGGCCGCAGGCCCGAAGGCGCAGCCACGTGGCCGTCGCCAGCACGCCCACCACCAGCCCCCCGCACACCAGGGTCCCCATCCGCCGCATGCGCGCCTCCGAAGGCCCATCTTAGGCCAGGCGTCGAGGGCCCCCTATTTCCGTTTCCAGGGGTCGAAGGGGCGAGCCCCGAAGAGCACGGCGATCCGGCTCTCCCGCTCCCGGTAGGCGCCCTCGAACAAGGCCACCCGACCGGCGGAGACCTCCAGGAAGAAATCCCGCACCACGGTGCGGGCCACGAACCCATAGCCCTCCATCTTCAGGCCGCGCCGGAGGTCCCCGGGTTCCGCACCCGCCCGGCCCAGGTCGAGGCGGGGCCCCACCTGCCAACCCACGCCGAAGAGGGAGCCCCGGGTGTAGGGCAGCCCCAGCTTGAGGGCCGCCACATTGGGCAGCAGGTAAGCCGCGCTGCGGGTGCCGATGAAGGAATCACTGCCCCCGGCCACCCACCAGCGATCGGGAGGCGCGTTCCGCTCGAGGGCCGCCTCCACGTCCACCTTGAGGCCCCAACCCCAGCCCAGCGGCTGCTGGCGGGAGGCGCGCAGGTAGAGCCGGTCGTAGACCGGCCGATCCGACTCCTGCTGGAAGCTGCGATCCGCCGAGAGGCGGAGCAGGGTCCCCCGGGTGGGCAGGGAGTGGAAATCGAAGTCATCCCACTCCGCCCAGGCCCGGAAGACCTTGGCCCGGGGCATGTCCGCCCGCGCACCCAGCACCGTGAAGGTGCCCCGTTGCTCCAGCGCCGCGAAGCCCAGGCGGCCACGATCCTCGGCCCCCCAGCGCAGCTGGGCTTCCAGACCCAGCTCCCGGCGGGTAAACCCCAACCCATAGGCCGCCGACGAGGGCAGGAAGAGCAGCCCACCCCGGACATCCTGGCTCACGGTGGTGCCGAAGGCGCCGAGCGCCAGCGCGGGAAGGCGGGCCGGGGTCCAGGCCACATGGGCACCCAGCCGCTTCTGCAGGCTGTCGGCCTCGGCCTCCAGGGAGCCCCCCACCCCCGTACCGAAGAGGTTGCGCCCCTGGAGGACCAATCCCCCATGGAGGCCCCAGTCGCTCTCGTAGGCCAGCGTGGCATTGAGCACCGTGGGCTGGCCCGGCACCGGGCGCAGGTGCAGCACGAGCCCCTCGGGCGTCTGGGCGAGGGTGGTCTCCACCCGGCGGAGGCCCAGGCGATCCCGACTCCGGGCCAACCGGTCCTCCAATTCCGGAGCCCGCACGATGCGACCCTCCACGGGTTTCATCAGCGCTTCGATGCCCGCCTGGTGCCGACCGGGCATCACCTCGACCTTGGCGATGATCGGCTCGCGGACCAGGAGCCGCACCGTGCCCGCCGCGAAGCCACTGCCCTGAACGTCCAGCACCGCCGCGCCCCGCAGCACGCCTGAAGCCACCAGCTCCTGCTCCAGCTGCCCGAAGGCCGCGGCATGGAAGGGACGCCCCGGCACGAGGCCAAGCTCCTCCAGGCGCCGCCGCACCGCCTCCCGGGAAGGATCCGACCAGCCCGGGGGAAGGGTGAGCTCCACCTGGGAGATGAGAGGCGCTGGCTCCCAGTGCAGGACCGCGGTACCGGTGGGGGCGGCGGGGTGGTCCACCCAGGCCGAGCCCACGGGCAGGCGCCGGTGCAGCCGGCGCAGCATGCGCCAGAGGTCGGCGCGGGTGAGGG
>JBGASN010000060.1:0-19105 GCA_044229665.1 Holophagaceae bacterium | reverse complement strand
GCGGGGGCGGGTTCAGCGACCGTTGGTCGCCGAACTTCTGCACATCCGATCGTTATGCTCAGCCGCGTGGGGGCCCCACGCAGGCTTCGCGGTACGCTGCGACGTTATATTCGAAAGCCCCGGAGACATCCGGGGCTTTCCTGCGTCTGCGTGGTACTGGCAGCCTGGTTGGAGTACCGCGGCCAAACCCGTCCTGCGGATCGCTCCCGCTTCCGCTACACTGAAATGCCCCCGAAGCCGGGGGCTTCCTGCATTTGTGGAGACTTTCATGTCCATCGAGGTGCGCCTTCCCGACGAGTCCCTCCGGCAGCTGCCCGAGGGTGCCACCGGGACCGACCTGGCGGCCGGAATCGGCCCCCGCCTCCTGGAGGCGGCCCTGGCCATCAAGCAGGATGGGCAGCTCACGGACCTGAAGGCGCCCCTGAAGGATGGCGCCAAGATCGAGATCCTCACCGCCAAGAGCGAGGACAGCCTCGAGCTCATCCGGCATAGCACGGCCCATCTGCTGGCCCACGCCGTGAAGCGGCTTTATCCCCAAGCCCGGGTGGGCATCGGGCCCACCATCGAAGACGGCTTCTACTACGACTTCTGGGTGGAGAAGCCCTTCACGCCGGAAGATCTGCCCGTCATCGAGGCGGAAATGCGGAAGATCGTGGCCGAGGGCATCGAGGTCGTGCGCGAGGACCTCGATCGCGATGACGCCATCGCCCGCTTCAACGCGATGGGGGAGCCCCTCAAGGTCGAGGTGGTGAGCGGGATCCCGCAGGGTGAGCGCATCAGCGGCTACCGCCAGGGGGACTTCTACGACCTGTGCCGCGGGCCCCACATCCCCAACACGGGCAAGCTGAAGGCCTTCAAGCTCCTGAGCATCGCGGGGGCCTACTGGAAGGGGGACGAGCGCAACCAGATGCTCTCCCGCATCTACGGCACCGCCTTCCACACGCAGAAGGAGCTGGATGAGCACCTGCAGCGGCTGGAGGAGGCCAAGCAGCGGGACCACCGCAAGCTGGGCAAGGAGCTGGACCTCTTCTCCTTCCATCCCCAGGCGCCGGCCTCGCCCTTCTTCCACCCCAAGGGCACCGTCGTCTACAACGCCCTGGTGGACTACATCCGCGAGTTGTACGCCAAGTACGACTACAAGGAAGTGATCACGCCGCAGATCCTCGACGTGTCCCTCTGGAAGACCAGCGGCCACTACGACAACTACGCGGACAACATGTACTTCACCACCGCCGAGGAGCGGGAGTACGCGGTGAAGCCCATGAACTGCCCGGGCCACTGCGTGCTCTTCGGCAGCACGAAGCACAGCTACCGCGACCTGCCCCTGCGCATCGCGGACTTCGGCCGCCTGCACCGCTATGAGCGGAGCGGTGTGACCCACGGCCTCACGCGGGTCCGCACCTTCTGCCAGGACGACGCCCACCTCTTCTGCGCGCCGGACCAGATCAAGGCCGAGATGGCCTCCTTCCTGGACCTGCTCAAGGAGGTCTACGACACCTTCGCCTTCACGGAGATGCGGGTGGCCCTCTCCACCCGCCCCGAGAAGCGCCTCGGCTCCGATGCCATCTGGGACGCCGCCGAAGGCGCCCTCGCCGAGGCCCTCACGGAGGCCGGGGTGCCCTACAAGCTGAACCCCGGGGAGGGCGCCTTCTACGGTCCCAAGATCGAGTTCCAGGTGCTGGACGCCCTCAAGCGCCCCTGGCAGCTGGGCACCCTCCAGGTGGACTACATGCTCCCCGAGCGCTTCGACCTCACCTACACCACCCCCGAGGGCACGGAAGGGCGTCCTGTGATGCTCCACCGGGCCATCCTGGGCAGCCTGGAGCGCTTCTTCGGCATCCTGGTGGAGCACTGCGCCGGGGCCTTCCCGACCTGGCTGGCCCCCGTCCAGGTGGCCGTCCTCCCCATCACCGACCGGGTGCGCCCCTTCGCCGAGGAGGTGGGGGCCAAGCTCCAGGCCGCCGGCTTCCGGGTGGACATGGACCTCCGCAACGAGAAGGTGAACGCCAAGATCCGCGAGCACCAGCTCCGTAAGGTGCCCTATATGCTGGTCTTGGGTGACCGGGAAGCCGAGGCGGGTTCCGTGTCGGTCCGCCACCGGAGCCAGGGCGACCTGGGGGTTCAGGTCCTGGACACCTTCCTCACCTCCCTCCGGGCTGAAGTCGCCGAACGACGACGTTGATCCTGGAAAAAACGCCTTGGTGCTCCGTGCCAATGCTTGATAGACTCTACGTTCCTGTCTTTTGGAAGGGGTAAGCCATTCGCCCAAACGAGACCCGCATCAACGACGGCATCCGCGCTGCCGAAGTCCGCGTCATTGACGAGGACGGTGCCCAGCTGGGAGTCATGCCCCCGCACACCGCAGTACGGATCGCCGAAGAAAAGGGCCTCGACCTGGTCGAGGTCGCTGGCAACGCGAATCCGCCTGTCTGCCGAATCATGGACTACGGGAAGTACAAGTTCATGGAAGCCAAGCGGGAACACGCCGCCCGGGCCAAGCAGAAGAACATCGTGGTCAAGGAAGTGAAGTTCCGACCCAAGACCGATGACCACGACTTCGACTTCAAGGTCAAGCACATCCAGCGATTCCTCGGCGAGGGCGACAAAGTCAAAGTGGTGGTGATGTTCCGCGGTCGCGAGGTGGTTCATCGCGACATCGGGTACCGGATCATCGAAGAGGTGATCCAGCGCGTGAGTGAGCAGGCCCTGGTGGAGAAACCCGCCGGAATCGATGGCCGAGACATGCACGCGATCCTCACCCCCAAGCCCGTCGAGAAGAAGAAGGAAACGAAGAAGTCCACCCCCGCACCTGAAACCCCTCAAGAAGCCTAGAGGACCTCCGATGCCCAAGATCAAGACCCACAAGGGCGCCCAGAAGCGCTTCAAGAAGACCGGCACCGGCAAGTTCAAGCGGGGCTGCTCGCACCAGCGGCACATCCTCACCTCCAAGTCCCCCAAGCGCAAGCGCCAGCTGGACATGGGTGAGATGGTGAGCAAGGCCGATTCCAAGGCCGTCGCTGCGATGCTGCCCTACGCCTGAGCCTGCCCCACCGGTAGACTTGTGATCTCAACCCCGGTGGCGCCCTTCTCGCGCCGCCCCCAAACTCGTGTAAAGCGTGGTTTTAAGCGCGCCCAACGCCGTAAGCGGATGCTGAAGTTCGCCAAGGGCTTCTACGGCGCCAAGTCCCGCCTCTACCGCTCCGCCAAGGAAGCCGTGGAGAAGGCCCTGCTGTACAGCTACCGCGACCGCAAGGTGCGGAAGCGTGACTTCCGTAAGCTCTGGATCGTCCGCATCAGCGCCGCCTCCGTGCAGAACGGCCTGTCCTACAGCAAGTTCATGGGTGGTCTGAAGAAGGCCAACGTGAACCTGGACCGCAAGATCCTCGCGGACCTCGCCGTCCGCAACCCTGAGGCGTTTAGCAAGCTCGTGGCCGTGGCCAAGGGCTGATTCGACCTCATCTCGAACGTGCTCGAAGGCCGCGCAAGCGGCCTTCGTGTGTTTTGGGACCCACCTTCCGGGGATGTGCATGGAACCGCAACTGGAGCTTCTACCGCCTGAGATCCTGGAGGCCCATGGCGCCTTTGCCGGACGGCTGGCCGCCTGTGCCGACCTGGACGCCTTGTTGCGTCTCAAGGGGGCCTACCTGGGTCGCGAGGGCAGCCATGCCGCCGCGCTCATGGACCTCCTGAAGACCACCCCCAAGGAGCAGAAGCGGGACCTGGGCGCGGGCATCAACACCCTCAAGAACGTCTGGGAGGAAGGGCTCAAGGCCCGCCAGGCGGAGCTGGAGGCGATGCGCAAGGCCCAGGCCGCGGCCGCTTCGGCGGAGGATGCGACCCTGCCGCCGCCCGTGCCCGTGGCCGGCGCCCTGCATCCCCTGCAGCGCCTCATGGATCGTCTGGTGGAGGCCTTCCGCCCCCTGGGCTACCACGTGGAGGAGGGTCCCGAGGTCGAGACGGAGGAGCACAACTTCGACGGTCTCAACATCCCCGCCGACCACCCCGCCCGGGGCAGCTCCGACACCTTCTACTTCTCGGCCCGCCCCGACCTGCTGCTCCGTACCCACACCAGCCCCGTGCAGGTGCGCGTGCTCAAGCGCTACGGCACCCGCAACGCCGCGGGTGTGAGCCTGCTGGAGGAGAAGGGCGGCCTGCGCTTCCTCGCCCCGGGGCGCGTGTACCGCAAGGATGAGATCGATCCCACCCACAGCCCCATGTTCCACCAGGTGGAGGGCATGCTCGTGGGCAAGGGCGTCGGCATGCACCACCTCAAGGGCACCCTCGCCTACGCCATGAAGGCCCTCTTCGGGCCCGGGGCCGATGTGCGCTTCCGCCCCTCCTACTTCCCCTTCGTGGAACCCGGCTGCGAGATGGACGTGCGGTGCCCCCTCTGCGGCGGCGCCGGCTGCCGCGTGTGCAAGGGCAGCGGCTGGGTGGAGATCCTGGGCGCGGGCCTCATCCATCCCAAGGTGCTCGCCCACGCGGGCATCGATCCCACGGTGTGGAGCGGCTTCGCCTTCGGCATGGGCGTCGAGCGCACCGCCATGATGGTGAGCCAGTCCCCGGACCTCCGCCTCTTCTTCGAAAACGACCAGCGCTTCCTGGCCCAGATGGGAGGGCTCGACTGATGCTCATCGCCCTGTCGCACCTGCAGCGGGAGCTCCGCGCCGACCTGCCCCTGGCCCTGGCCACGGAGCGCCTGCCCATGCTGGGCTTCCCCATCGATGGCGTGGCCACGGTGGAGGGGGAGACCGTGCTGGAGGTGGATGTCACCGCCAACCGGCCCGATGTCATGAGCCACCGGGGCCTGGCCCGGGATCTGGCCGCCGCCCTCGGTGCCGAGCTCACGCCCCTGGCTCCCCAGACCTATGGCGGGGAGCCCCAGCGGGAGATCCGGCTGGAGACCCCCGCCTGCGCCCGCTATTGCACCGCGGTGCTCACCCTCGGGGCCACCCAGGGGACGCCGGCGGAGGCCCAGGCCTTCCTGCGGGCCCTGGGACTGTCCCCCAAGGGCCTCGCGGCGGTGGACGCCTCCAACGAGCTGCTGCACCGCTACGGCCACCCCACCCACGCCTTCGATGCGGACAAGCTGCGTGGGGCCATCGTGGTGCGCTTCGCCCGGGCCGGGGAGACCCTCGTCACCCTGGATGGGATCGAGCGGAAGCTGACCCCCGAGGACCTGCTCATCGCCGATGACTCCGGCCCCATCGCCCTGGCGGGCGTCATGGGGGGCGAGTCCACCAAGGTCACGGAGGCCACGCGCACCGTGCTCCTCGAGAGCGCCTGGTTCGATCCCAAGGTCGTGCGTCCCATGGCCCGCCGCCACAACCTCCACTCCGACGCGAGCCACCGCTTCGGCCGCGGGGCGGATGTCGCCATGGCCGCCGTAGCCCGGGACCTCCTGGTGCTCCGGCTCAAGGACTGGGCCCACGCCACCCTCGTGGCCGCCTGGTCCGTGGGGGCTCCCAGCCAGACGGTGTCGGCCATCGTCCTCCCCCAGGCCCAGCTCGACCGCATCGCGGGCGAAGCCGTGCCCGCCGGCGAGGCCGCGGACCTGCTGGAGCGGCTGGGCTGCACCGTGACCCGCCTGCCCGAGGGCCTGGCTGCGGTGCCCCCCTCTTGGCGCCACGACCTGGCCATCCCCGAGGACCTGGCCGAGGAGGTGCTGCGCCTGCGCGGCTACGACCGCATCGGCAGCTCGCTGCCCTCCGTGGATGCGGATCCCGAGCCCCTGGCCCCGGCCCTCCGCATGGCCGGCACCGCCAGCCGCCGCCTGGCCCACCTGGGCTTCTTCCAGACGGTGACCTACGGTTTCATCGGACCCGATGAGGACGCCGCCTTCGCCGCGGCGGGCAACCCCGCCGAGGCCCGGACCCTGGGCAATCCCCTGGGCCAGGAGTACTCCGTGATGCGCAGCTCCCTGCTGCCCAGCCTCCGGGCCGCCGCCGAGCACAACCGCCGCCAGGGCCTGAAGGAGGTCCGCCTCTTCGAGATCGCCCCGGCCTATCCCGCCGGCCTGGCCGGCGTGCCCTCCCTGGCCGTGGTCTGGGGCGGCACCCGGGGCGGCGAGGACCACCTGACCCCTGGCCGGCCCGTGCAGGCCGCGGACCTCCGGGGTGTGGCCCAGGCCCTGGGCGTGCGCCCGGAGGTGAGGGACCTGGGCGAGGGTCTGTGGGCCTTCGAGGTGAGCCTGGCGGACCTGCCGGCCCCCGCCGACCGCATCATCCCCCCCTTCCAGGGCTTCAGCCGCTATCCCGCCGTGGAGCGGGACCTCTCCCTGGTGGTGGCCCTCGGCCAGCCCTTCGGTCCCCTGGCCGCGGCCATGGGGGAGGTCCTGCCCCCGGAGCTTCGGCACCTGGGGGTGGTGGACCTGTACCGGGGCAAGGGGATGGCGCCGGGCACCCAGGCCCTGCTGGTGCGCTTCCGCTTCCAGCACGCCAGCCGCACCCTCACCTCCGAGGAGGTGGATGGGTGGATGCAGGCGGCCCTCAAGGCGGCCGAGGGCGTGGGCGCCACCCTTCGGGCTTAAGATGGGGGGATGAGCTCCCCCCTCTTCGCCCAGGATGCCCCCGCCGACCTCCTCAAGCAGCTGGAGCAGCGGCTCCAGACCCTCGTGCAGCAGCGCACCCAGCTCCGGGAGGAGCTGGACCAGCTGAAGCAGGACCGGGGCAGCCAGGGGGCGGCCCTGGGTGACCTCAAGGCCCAGGTGGAGGCCCTCACCGCGGAGCGGGACGGCCTCCTGAGGGCGCGGGAGGAGGTCCGGGCCCAGGTGGAGGCCATCCTGGGCATGCTCGAGGCCCTGGGATGAGCCTGACCCGGCCCCTGATCCGCCAGGAGGTGACGGTCTTCGGCCAGACCTTCCAGGTGGCCACAGCCGACCCGGAAGGCCTTGCCCGCTCGGTGGAACTTCTTGAGCGGGCCTATCAAGACATGGCCGAGGCCGTCCGACTACACTATGGAAGCGCCCCGGCAACCGTGGACACCCGTTCCTGGCTGTTGATCGGCGCCCTGAACCTGGCCCACCGTCTGGTGAACCTCGAGCAGGCAGCCTCCCAGCACACCCAAGACCTGGAGCACCGCCTTCAACAGCTGCTCCACGATGTAGACGAACCGATCCTCCCATCCAATCCCCAGCTCTTCGAGGATTGACCCCACTCCCTGCGAGGCCCGTGATTATGGCCAAGCGCTTGTTCCGTAAGTCGATACGGGAAACCTGCTCCCGCCCATGTGCGCGCCGCGTTGCGGATCGCCTCAAAGCGGGCTTTGGTTACCCCCCTAGTTGCTAGGGAACTCGGCACGCCTCCACGACCAAGCGGGGACCTTTTTCTTCGTCGCATCCATCTGACCGTGCAGGGGGCTCCTGGACCTGAATCCAAGGAGTGACCCGATGAATCTGATGAGCGTTCTACCCTGGCTCGTGGCGGTGATCGCCGGGGCCTTCGGCCTCTGGCAGGCGAAAAAGGCCGCCCAGGCCTCCGAGGACCGGAGCCAGGCCCGGGCCCAGGCCGAGAAGGAACTGGCCGCCGCGAAGGAGCGCACCCTCCGGGAAGCCGAGGCCGAGGCCAAGGCCGCCCGGGAGCGGGCCCAACGGGAGGCCGAGGCCACCCGCAAGGAGGCCGAGCTCAAGGTGAAGGAGGAGGCCCTGAAGGCCCGCCAGGAGCTCGAGAAGCAGCTGGCCGAGCGGCAGGGGGCCCTGGAGAAGCAGGAGCAGCGCATCCAGTCCAAGGAGGAGTCCCTGGACAAGAAGAACCAGAGCCTGGATGCCAAGCAGAAGGACCTGGATGCCCTGAAGGAGAAGCGGGCCGCGGAGCTGGAGCAGCTCCAGGCCAAGCAGGCCGAGGCCAAGGAGCTGGTGGAGAAGCAGGTCCAGAAGCTCGAGGCCGTGGCCAACCTCACCCGGGAGGACGCCCGCAAGGAGCTCATCGAGGGGCTGGAGCACCAGGCCAAGATGGATGCCGCCCGCACCGTGCGGCGCATCGAGGACGAGGCCCAGGAAGAGGCCATGAAGAAGGCCCGCTGGACCATCGGCGCCGCCATCCAGCGCATCGCCTCGGATGTCGTGTGCGAGACCGCCGTCTCCTCCGTGCAGCTGCCCAGCGATGACCTCAAGGGCCGCATCATCGGCCGCGAGGGCCGCAACATCCGCGCCCTGGAGAAGGCCACGGGCTGCGACCTCATCGTGGATGAGACGCCGGAGGCCATCGTCGTCTCCAGCTTCGACCCCATCCGCCGCGAGGTGGCCCGCCAGGCCATCCTCAAGCTCATCGCCGACGGCCGCATCCACCCAGCCCGCATCGAGGAGGTGGTGGAGAAGGTGAAGGTGGAGATGGACCAGCACCTCAAGGAGCTGGGCGAGGCCGCCGCCATCGAGCTGGGCTTCCCCGACGTGCACCCCAAGCTGCACAAGCTCCTGGGCCGCCTGAACTACCGCACCAGCTACGGCCAGAACGTGCTGGAGCACACCAAGGAGGTGGCCCGCCTCGCCGAGTACATGGCCACGGAGATGGGGGCCGACGCCAAGCTCTGCCGCCGCGCCGGCCTCTTCCACGACATCGGGAAGGCCATCGACCGCGAGGTGGAGGGCACCCACATCGAGATCGGCATGGAGCTCATGAAGCGCTTCGGCGAGAAGGAGCCCGTGATCCACGCCATGAGCTGCCACCACGGCGACTTCGAGCCCCGCACCGTGGAGGCCATGCTGGTCACGGCCGCCGATGCGCTGTCGGCCGCCCGCCCGGGCGCCCGCCGCGAGATGCTGGAGACCTACGTGCAGCGCCTCGCCAAGCTGGAGGACATCGCCAACAGCTACGACGGCGTGCAGAAGAGCTTCGCCATGCAGGCCGGCCGCGAGATCCGCATCATGGTGGATGCGGGCGTGGTGAACGACGACAAGGCCTACTGGCTGGCCAAGGATGTCTCCCGCCGCATCGAGTCGGAGATGCAGTATCCCGGCCAGATCAAGGTCACCGTGATGCGCGAGACCCGGGCGGTGGAGTTTGCCCGTTAAACAAGGGCTCCCCGCCTGCTAGATTTGGCCTCTCCTCCAAGGCCCACATGACGGATCGCACCCCTCAGCCTCCCCTCGAGGTCCCTTCCGGACCCGAGGGGAGCTTGGCGGAGGGGCGTGCCCTCACCGAGGCCATCCTGGCGGTCGGTCTGTGCACCGAGGAGCAGCGCCTCCTGGAGGTGCTGCTGGCCCAGGCCTCCCAGGTCTTCCCCACGCCCCACTGGGCCGTGGCCCGGGTGGAGCGGGGGGAATCCGCCCCGGAGGTGGCCATCCTGGCCGCCAGCGCCTCCCTGCGGCTCCGCGTGGGTGACCCCTTCCTCAAGGCCAAGTTGCCGTTGGTGGACGGGCGCCTCAGCCGGGCCCTCCTCTTCGCCAAGCAGACCAGCCTCGCCCTGGGGGCGGCGGAGATCCCGGAGCCCTACCGGGCCGTGCTGCCCATGGAGAGCCTGCTGGGCATCCCCCTGGTGCTGGAGGGGCAGCTGCACGGCGTGCTCTTCGCCGCGAGCCTCGAAGGGGAGCCCACCCTCGAGCCCTGGCCTTCCCAGCTCGAACAACTGGAGAACCTGGCCCGGGTGGCGACCCTGGCGCTCCACCGGCTCCGGGCGGAATCGGAGCTGGCCCGGCGCCTGGCCGAGGTGCAGGGGCTGAACCGCCAATTGGAGGAAGTCCACGCCCTGGCCACCCAGGCGGCGCTGGAGGGGGATCCCGCCCCCTTCCTCTCCCGGGTGCTCCACCTGCTCGGCGAGGGCGCCCTGGGCGGCATGGCCTGGCTGCTGGACCCCCAGGGGGATGTCCTTCACCTGGCGGCCATGCATGGGGTGGGCGAAGACGCGGTGCGGGACCTCAGGGCCATGCCCCTCAGCGGGCCCGCGGCGGGCCCCTCCGCCATCGCGGCCCGAACGGGCAAGGTGCTGGAGATCCCGGACGTGGAGGCGGACCCCCGCTGCGCACCCTTCCTCGAGCACTACGCCCGATCGGGTACGCGCAGCCTCTTCAGCCTGCCCCTGCAGGGGGAGCGGGGCCGGGTGCTCGGCGCCCTGACCCTCTACCGGCGCGAACGGGGGAGTTTCCCCCCGGAGCTGGAAGCCCACCTGGTGGCCTTCGGCAGCCTGGCCTCGCTGGTGGTCGAGCGCGCCCACCTCTGGTCGGAGTTGCAGCGGGAACTCCAGCAGCGCATCGAATCCGAACTGCGTTACCGGGTGCTGGTGGAGGAGAGCCGGCTCGGGGTCTTCCTGCTGCAGGAAGGTCGGGTGGTGTACGCGAACCGCACCGTGCACCTGCTCGTCGGAGCCCCTTCGGGCACCTTGATCGGGAAAGGGCTAGCCGAGGCCATGGGCGGTGATCCCAACCTGCCACCGGAGGACCTGCTCGAGCGGGTACGGGGCCATCAGCTCGTGGTGAAGGATCCTGAGGGCGGGTCGCGGCCGTTGGAACTGCACGTCGGTCGCATCACGGTGGGTGGTCAGCCCGCGTTGCTGGGGACCCTGGAGGACATCACCGAGCGCTTCCTGGCGCAGGAGGCCATGCGTCACGCCGCTCTCCAGGCCGAATCCCTGGCCCAGGGCACCCGCGCCCTGTCCCTGGCGGCGGATGAAGCCAACCTGCTCCAGACCCTGTTCGAGGGCGCCCGGCTGCTGGTGCCCATGGGCAACTGGTGGTTCAACGAATTCGACCCCGCGCGGGGTCTCCCCCTGACTACCGCCTGGACCCCCGGCCTGGAGGCCCGCTCGGGTCGCGAGGCGATGACGGCCCAGACGGCTCCGTCGGAAGACCACCTCCGCACGGTCTACCGGGACTTCAACCGGGTCTACGTCCGGAACCTCCAGGATGCGGCGTACTTTCCGCGGGAGGTGGTGGATACCTACGCCCTGTGCAGCTATGTCTGCGTTCCCCTGGTGGCGGAGGGCCGGATCCTGGGGGCCCTGAACGGCGCGACCCTGGTGGGGGAATCCCTGGTGGAGCCGGAGGAGGATCAATTGCAGGCCCTCGAGAGCCTTTGTGCCAGTGCGGCCATGGCCCTCACCCGCCTGAAGGCGCTGGAAGCGGAACGGGAGGCGGCGCGATTGGCGGAGACCGTGGCCCTGGGCATCCAGGCCATCGCCCGGGCGAGGGCGGAATCCGAGCTGTTGCTCATCCTCATGCAGGCCTCGGAGCAGGTCGTGGGGTTGAAGCTCTGGTGGATCAGCGCCTTCGATCCTGGCACGGAGTCCCTGCGGACCCTGGGGGCCACGGGCCCGCTGCCCTGGAGCGAGGGCGTGCGGCCCCTGATCGGAAGCCATTGGCGCCAGGTCTACGAAGAAGGGCGCCCCCTGGTCGTCCTGGACGCCTGGACCTCGGACCACTTCCCCTCCGACTACCTGGTCCGGGTGCCCCATCGCACCTTCCTCTCCATCCCCCTGGCGGGGGAGATGGGGATCCTCGGCAGCCTCTCCGGTGGCACCTTTGGCGAAGAGGGCGCCCATCCCGTGACCCAGGCGCAGATCCAGGCCTTGCACAGCCTGTGCTCCAGCGCGGCCCTGGTGCTCACCCGCCTGCGGGCCGAGGGGGAGATGGCGCGGAGCGAGGCGCGGTTCCGCCAGCTGTTCGAGGGCGCGGGGGATGGGGTGATGCTCTCCCACCGGGGCACGGTGGTGATGGCGAACCCGGCCTTGGGCCGCCTGTTGGGGATGGATCCCGCCGAGATGGTGGGCCTCCAGACCGAATCCTTCGCTCCCGAGCACCAACCCGATGGCCGACCCAGCCGGGAGGTGCTGGAGTCCGTCCGCGAAGCGGTGCGCCTGGGCGGCACCATGACCGTGCCCCTGACCTTCCTGGACCGCCATCGCCACGAGGTGCACACGGAGGTCTCCGCCAGTCCCGTGCGCGAGGGCGAGCGGGTGCTCGTACAGTCCATCATCCGGGATGTCACGGAGTCCCGCCGCTCCCAGGCTGAGAAGGCGGCCCTGGAGCGGCAGTTGTTCCAGGCCCAGAAGATGGAGTCCCTGGGTGTGCTCGCGGGGGGCATCGCCCACGACTTCAACAATCTCCTCATGGGGGTCCTGGGGCATGTGGGCCTGGCCCTCGACAAGGTGGGGCCGGACAGCCCCGTCACCCGCAACCTGGAAGCTGTGCAAAAGGCCGGCCAGCGGGCGGCGGATCTCACCCGCCAAATGCTCGCCTACAGCGGCCGGGGACAATTCCTCATCCGGCCCCTGGACCTGGGGGCCCAGGTGGATGAGCTGCTCAAGCTCCTGGAAGTCAGCATTCCCAAGGGCGTGACCCTCCACCTCCAGCTGGAGCCCCACCTTCCCGCGGTGGCCGCGGATGCCTCCCAGATCCACCAGGTGATCATGAATCTGGTGCTCAATGCCGCCGAGGCCATCGGCGAGGAGGGGGGCACCATCCGGGTGCGCACCGGGCTGTCGCAGTTGGGGGCCGCGGATCTCATGGAGCTGGTGCTCGGCCACGACACCCTCCCCGGGACCTTCGCCTTCCTGGAGGTGGAGGACTCCGGGTGCGGCATGGATGAGCTCACCCTCTCCCGCATCTTCGAGCCGTTCTTCACGACGAAATTCACGGGGCGGGGGCTTGGCCTGGCTGCCTTGGTGGGCATCGTGCGGGGCCACCGGGGCGCCTTGCGGGTGGACAGCCGGCCCGGCCATGGCACCTGCTTCCGCATCTACCTGCCGGCGCTCGCCCTGCCGGCGCAGTCTCCCCGCCCCATCACTCCGGCCCTGGGGATGGGCGGCCGCGGTCGAGTGCTCGTGGTGGACGATGAGGAGATTGTCCGGAGCGTGGCCCGCCAGGCGCTGGAGACCCGGGGCTTCGAGGTGGTGGAGGCCGCGGATGGCCTCGATGCCGTCCGCCTCGTGGAGGCGGAAGGGGGGGACATCAGCCTGATCCTCCTGGACATGACCATGCCCCGCCTCGGGGGCGAGGGGGCCTTCCGCCGCATCCGGGAGCTGCGCCCGGAGATCCCCGTGATCCTCTCTTCGGGCTACACGGAGCAGGATGCCCTCAGCCGCTTCCAGGAGCCCGGCCTCCGGGGCTTCATCCAGAAGCCTTACAGCCCCAAGGAGCTGGTGGCCAAGATCCAGGAGTCCCTGGGCGAGGCCCTGGGCTAGCCTGAAGGGGCATGCGCACCATCCTCCTCCTGCTCGCCTCCAACGTCTTCTTCGCCCTTCGGCTCAGACCCTGTACGGTCTGCTGAGGCGCCGACCCGACTCCCCATGCGCACCATCCTCCTCCTGCTCGCCTCCAACGTTTTCATGACCTTCGCGTGGTACCGCCACCTGAAGGCGGAGCACGCGGCCCCGCTCTGGATCGCCATCCTTTCCAGCTGGGGGATCGCCTTCTTCGAATATTGCCTCGCCGTACCGGCCAATCGGCTCGGCTACGGACGGTTCACCCTGCCGCAGCTGAAGGTGATGCAGGAGGTGATCACCCTGGTGGTGTTCGGGGTGTTCGCGGTGAGCTACATGCGGGAGCGCCTCACCCTCAACCACCTCTGGGCCGGCTGTTGTCTGGTGGGGGCCATCTTCTTCACGTTCCGGAAGTAGGAGTCAGCCATGGTCAGCTACGAGGTGGCAGTGCAGGTCCCGGGAGACACGGCGGAAGCCTTCGAGGCCTACATGCGGCGGAAGCACATTCCCGAGATCCTGGCGACGGAGTGCTTCCAGGAGGCCCGGTTCGAGCGGTCTCCCGATGGGCGGTTCCGAACCTGCTATGTGGCCGCCGATCAGGCCGCGCTGGACCGGTACCTGCGGGAGCACGCCCCGGCCTTCCGGGCGGACTTCCTGGCCCACTTCCCCGAAGGGTGCAAGGTGGCCCGCGAGGTCTGGGCCGCGGTGCAGACCTTCCGCTAGGTGCCCCTAGTCCGAGGCGATCCCCAGCTCCTGGGCCAGTTCCAGGAGCTTGGCCACGGAGAAGGGCTTGGGGAGGAGGCGGGTGGCCGCATCCCCTTCCAGCTCCGGGCGGAAGGGTTCCAGGTCCTGGCCGCTGGCGAGGATGAAGGGCACCTTGGCGCCGCTGGCCCGGATGCGGCGGAGGAGGTCCAGTCCCGTGCACTGGGGCATGCGCTGGTCGCTCAGCACGAGGTCGTAGGGCACGCGCTGGAGCATCTGCCAGGCCACTTCCCCATCGGGGGCCGTCTCCACCTGGGCCCGGGCAATGGTGAGGGCATCGGCCAGGGTCTCGCGCAGGTCCGGTTCATCCTCCGCCACCAGGATCCGGAGCCCGGCCAAGGGCCCCGCGTCTCCGCCTTCGGTGGGGTGGGGGCCACTGGCGGCCTCACGGACCTCGGCGCTGACCGGGAGCCGCAGGGTGAAGGTGGCGCCCTCCCCAGGCTCGCTGGCCACGTCCAGCGAGCCGCCATGCGCCCGCAGGATGCCGAAGGCCATGGCGAGGCCCAGCCCGGTGCCCTTGCCCACGGGCTTCGTGGTGAAGAAGGGCTCGAAGATGTGGGGGAGCACCTCCGGGGGGATGCCCCGGCCGGTATCGGAGATGGTCAGCGACACGAAGTCGAGACCTTCCGAGCGGCTGCGGAAGGTGAGTTGCCCTCCCTGGGGCATGGCATCGCGGGCGTTCACGGCGAGGTTCATGAGCACCTGCTCCAGTTGCAGCGGTTCGCCGAGGATCGGGGGCAGGTCGGGATCCAGGTCCAGCTCGACGCGCACCAGGCCGCCCAGCACCCGGTCCAGCAGCCCCGCGGTACGGCGGATGAGGTGGTTGAAATCCAGGGGGCGCAGGTCCGTCTGGCCTTGGTGGCTGAAGGCCAGGAGGGCCCGGGTGGTCTGGGCGCAGCGCTCCACGGCCTCCTCGGCCCGCTGGATGCGCTGCGCCGCGGGGCTCTGGCCGGGCATGGTCTCCCGGGCCAGGTAGAGCTGGCCGAGGATGGCGCTGAGCTGATTGTTCACGTCGTGGGCGATGCCCCCGGCCAGGGTGCCCAGGGTCTCCAGGCGCTGGCTGTGCTGGAGCTGCTGCTGGAGGCGGGTGCGGTCCGCCAGGAGGCGCCCCGCCCGCTGAAGGGCCTCCCCCACGGTGCGGATCTCGGAGATGGGGGTGGCCGGCGGCTCGGGGATCCGACCTTGGACGAGGGTCTCGGCGGCCCCGGCCAGATCGCGCAGCGGATTGCCGAAGCGCCGGGCCAGGTGCCGCGCGCGGAGGCCCACCAGGCCCAGGCAGAGGAGGGTGAGGCCCAGGGTCACCAGCAGGCGGTGCTGGGCGGGGCCGATGAGCTCGGGTTCCGGAACCACGAGCAGCACCATCCAGGGCGGCGTCCCCCCGGGACGCAGGGGGCGGCGGAAGCCCAGGTGGGAGCGCCCCTGGCTGCGGAACCAGGAGGCCCCGGCGGGCCGGCGGCCCACCTCGTGGAGCAGGGGGAGGAAGCGGGGACCCAGGGGTTGGAGGAAGGCCTGGGCGCGGGCCTGGGCTTCGGCCAGGGGGCCCGTCTTGGGCAGGAGGATGAGCCGGCCCTCGGAATCCGTCATGGCCACCTGGCTACCGGCCGTGGGTCGGGTCTCCCAGAAGTGGCCCGTAAGGTCTTCCAGGAGGAGGTCCACGGCCACGGCCCCCTGGAACTCCCCCAGGGGGCCCCGGATGGGCAGGACATAGGTGATCCCCGGGAGGTTGGTGCCGAAGAAGGCGTAGGGATCCACCCACCGTGGGGTGGGCGTGGCCTGGGCGGCCTTGAACCAGGGGCGCTCCGTGGCCACCAGGTAGGAGAGGGGGGGCTTCCGTTCGCGGGGGGGCAGGGCCCGACCCCGATCGCGGATCTGGAGGAGTGCGCCGCCAGCCCCCAGGCGGAACCCGTTGAGGGTCCGGCTGGCCGGCGGGGTGTCCAGGTCGGCCTGGGAGAGGAAGATGCCATCGCCCTGGGCATCCACCAGGATCACCGTGGCCACGGTGGGGAAGCTGGCCAGGAGGCCGTGGAAGCGGGATTCCAGCACATCGGGCGGGGTGGGGCCGGAGGCTTGGCCCTCCTGCCAGAGGGCCCGCAGGGAGGCCCCCAGGTGCTCCACCCGCACCATCTCGCCGTTGAGATCGGACCGCAGCTGATCCACCAGGACGCCGGCCCGGGCCTCGGCCTGCTCCCGCACGCTGACCACCAGGTTCCAGGCGAGGCTCAGCCCCACCACCGAGGCGGTGAGCCCCATGAGGACCAGCAGGTCCCGCAGGATGAGCCGGCGGAGGGGGAGCATGCCCCCTTCCTTTCGGCCCGTCCGGCCGGGGGGATGAAGCTGGGCGCGGAACCTAGCGGAGGGCCTCCAGGCGCTTCAGCAGGGCGTCGTCCGCCGGCAGCTGCTTCACCCGGGCCAGCCGGCGCAGGGCCTCCCGCCACTGGGGCTCCTTGCGGAACACCTCCCGGAGGATGGGCTCCGCCTCGGCTACCCGCCCGGCGTTCACCAGGGCCACTGCAGCCCAGAAGGGCAGCTCGGGGATCTGGGGGGCCAGCTTGGCGGCGGCGTCGTAGGCCTTGAGGGCGCCGCCCCAGTCGTTCCGGGACACCAGGTCATCCCCCTCGTTCATGAGGGTGTAGGCCCGCTGCAGCTTCACCAGCCGGGCCAGCTCGCCCAGGGGATCGGGGCTGTCCTCCACCCGCAGGTCGAAGGTGCGGTCGGCCCAGGGCTGGGCGGAGGGCTTGGCCTTCACCACCAGGATCGCGGCGCTCTGCATGCCCCGGAAGTCGCCTCCCTCGGCCTGGGCGGCCCGCAGGGCGGCCAGGAGGCGGTCCGCTAGGTCGCCGGAAGCCGTGCGGTAGGCCTGGGCCATGGCGGGCCACACGGTGGCCTTGCCCATCATGTTGGCCTGCACGCTGAAGCCCTCGCCCTGGGCGTGGCCCGCGGCCTCGATGCAGAGGCTCCCCGTGTGGGTGGCCACCCGGCCCTGCATGTCCACCATCGCCACCTGGCGCACCTCCCGCTCGGGATCCGCCGCCAGGAGGGCCTTCAGGGCCTCGGGGGCGCTCTTGCCGGCCTTCATGAGCTCCAGGCCCAGGCGGCCGTAGGTGGGGTCGGTGAAGCTCTGGGTGGCCACGGCCCCCACGCCGGCCTCGGCCCAGATGACGCGGGAGCCCACGGAGAACCAGTG
Source organism: Holophagaceae bacterium (assembly GCA_044229665.1). GTDB lineage: Bacteria > Acidobacteriota > Holophagae > Holophagales > Holophagaceae > JAFDVN01. The sequence continues at coordinate 2,031 of JBGASN010000060.1, read as the reverse complement.
GCTCTGCACGGCCACGCCCAGGTCACCCGTGGCGGGGTCGCGGGCCACGATGGAGAAGGTGTGGACGGGACGCTTGGCGACGGGCGCCTGGGCGACCAGGGCGGCGGGCAGCAGGAGCAGGGCGGGGGCGCGCATGGGACTCCGGGGGGATGCCCCGAGGATGCCCGCACGGCGCCCCGGCCTACAGGGCGTTCACCCCAGGGCCGCCCGCAGGGCGGCGAAGGCCGCGGCCAGGCCCTCGGGCTTGGTGCCGCCGCCCTGGGCCAGGTCCTTCTTGCCACCACCGCGACCGTCCACGTGGGGGGCCATGGCCTTGAGCAGGGCCCCGGCATCGGCGGGTAGGCCCGCGGCCACGCTCACCAGCAGGGCCACCTTGCCGTCGGCCACGCTGGAGAGGGCGATGACGGCGTTGGACTGGCGGGTGCGCACCTGATCCATGAGCTCCCGCAGGGCGTTGCCCTCCAGCCCCTCCACCTGGGCGGTGACGAGGGTGAGGCCCTTCACGGCCTCCACCTGCTCGGCGCTGCCGCCGCCGGAGGCGGCCTTCAGCTTGGCCTCCTTCAGCTCCCGCTCCAGCTGGGCGATGCGGGCCTCCTTCGCGGGCAGCAGCTCCAGGAGCTTCTCGCGGCCCGTGTTGGCCTGGCGGCTGAGGCCCGTGAGGAGGGCCTCGCCCGCCTGGAAGTGCTCCAGGGCCGCGGCGCCGGCCACGGCCTCGAGGCGCCGCACGCCGCTCGCCACGGCGGTCTCGGAGACCACCTTGATCAGGCCGATCTGGCCCGTGTTCGAGACGTGGGTGCCGCCGCAGAGCTCGATGGAGAAGCCGGGCACGTCCAGCACCCGCACCTTCTCGCCGTACTTCTCGCCGAAGAGGGCCATGGCGCCCTTGGCCAGGGCCTCGTCGATGGGCAGCTCCTCGGTGCAGGTGGCCGTGGCCTTCCGGACTTCGTCGTTCACCAGGCGCTCGATCTCCGCCAGCTGCTCGGGTTCGAGGGGGGCGAAGTGGGTGAAGTCGAAGCGCAGGCGCTCGGGATCCACGACACTGCCGGCCTGCTTCACGTGGGTGCCGAGCACCTCGCGCAGGGCCGCATGGAGCAGGTGGGTGCCCGTGTGGTGGGCCTGGGTGCGGGCACGGCGCTCGGCATCCACCGCGGCATGCACGGCCATGCCCTCCTTCAGGGAGCCGGCCACGGTCACCTTGTGGAGGTGGCGCTTGGCCGCCGGGGCCGTGGTGTCGATCACCGTGGCGGCGCCGCCCTCGAAGGTCAGGGTGCCGGTGTCGCCCACCTGGCCGCCGCCCATGGCGTAGAAGGGGGTGGCATCCAGCAGCACGGAGCCCTCACCGGAAAGCGCGGTCACGCGCTTGTTGGCGGCGTCGAACAGGGCCAGGACCTTCCCCTCGCCGGTGGTGCCCTGGTAGCCCAGGAAGCGCGTGGCGGGCAGCTCCGCCAGCACGGCGAAGTCGCCTTGGAGGCGCTGGTCGTGGGCCTTCATGGAGGCGCGGCTCTGGGCCTTCTGCTGGGCGAGCTCCTTCTGGAAGCCCTCCAGGTCGCAGGGGATCCCGCGCTCCTTGGCCCAGTCCTCCACCAGGTCCACGGGGAAGCCGTAGGTGTCGTACAACTTGAAGATGTCGCTGCCGGAAACGCCCTGGGCCACGTCCAGGGACTCCAGCACCTTGAGCCCGGCGTTCAGCGTGACGCTGAACTGGCCCTCTTCGCGCGCCAGCACCTTCTGGATGCGGGCCAGCTCGGGCTGCAGCTCGGGATAGGCGTCGCCCATGGCCTCGAAGACCGTGGGCACGAGCCCCGCGAAGAAGGCGCCCTCGATGCCCAGCTTCTTGCCGAAGCGCAGGGCCCGGCGCACGATCTTGCGCAGCACGTAGCCGCGCCCTTCGTTGCTGGGCACCACGCCGTCGAAGGTCATGAAGGTGGCGGCGCGGATGTGGTCGGCGATGACCTGGGAGGCGGTGCGGTTGGTGTGCTCGGCCCGCTCCTCGGGCTTCACCTTGGCCACCTTCCAGATGCCCGCGAAGAT
>JBGASN010000010.1:0-97844 GCA_044229665.1 Holophagaceae bacterium | reverse complement strand
GAGTGCCTGCCCAGCCTGATCCCCACCGGCATCCCCGTGAACGTGGAAGCCCTGAAGATCGGTGACTCCATCCGCTTCGACCAGCTGACCATCGCCTCCACCCTGAAGATCGTGGGCGAGGCCCACGAGGTGATCTGCGCCATCCACGGCAAGCCCGCCGAGGAAGTGGCCGCCGAGGCCGCCGCCGCCGAGCCCGAGGTCGTGGCCACCAAGGGCAAGAAGGACAAGAAGTAGCTTTCAGCGGTCAGCTGTCAGCCTTCAGCTGCGGGCGCCTCCGGGCGCCCGCTTCATTTAGCTGATGGCCGATGGCTGACCGCTGATAGCTTTTCCCCATGTGGACCTTAGTACCCCTGGGAAACCCAGGACCGGAGTATTCGGACACCCGCCACAACCTGGGGCGCCTCCTCCTCCAGCGGTGGATGGCGGATCGGAACCTGAACCCGCCCGTGGTGAAGAAGTTCGCCAGCGGCAGGCTCTACGGGCTCACCCCCAAGCTCCAGGCCCTGGTGCCCTCCACCTACATGAACCTCAGCGGCGAGGTGTGCTTCCAGGCCGCCCGGGCGGGACTGGATCCCCGGAAGCTCATCCTCCTCTATGACGACAAGGACCTCCCCCTCGGCCTGGGCCGCTTCCGGCTGGATGGCTCCGATGGGGGCCACAACGGCCTCAAGTCCGTGTTCGACGAGCTGGGCACCGCCAAGGTTGCCCGACTCCGCCTGGGCATCGGGCCCTTCGAACGCCCCCTGGCGGACTACGTCCTGGGCACCTGGACCGACCCCCAGTGGGAGGTCATCGACGGCCTGGACGCCCCCTTCGCCCGCTTCCTGGACCTCCTGGGGGGGGCCGGGGACCTGGGCAAGCTGGGCAACCTCGTCAATCCCGAGGCCTTCTGGCGGGCCAATCCCTAGCGGGGGTCCCGCGCTGACGCGCCCACCCCCGCACCCCCGCTTCCGGGTCGGGCCAAGCCCGCCCCAGAAGCAAAACCCCTTGAGCCGGAAGGCAATCCCTGAGATTCTTGTTGTTCGCGTCTCCACCCGGAGACGTCTTCCTTGCTCCCCGGAATCCATAGGGGGGCTTCACATCCACAAGGAGGACAGATGCGTCACTACGAGACCATCTTCATCGCCTCCCCCGTGCTGACGGACGAGCAGGCTGACGAGCTCGTGAAGCAGTTCGAGGGGATCATTGCCGAGCAGGGTGGCGAACTGCTCAAGACCGACAAGTGGGGCCGCAAGAAGCTGGCCTACGACGTCCAGAAGTTCTCGGAGGGCTACTACACCCTCTTCGAGATGAACGCCGGTCCCAAGCTCATCGCCGAGCTCGAGCGCCGTTTCCGCAACAACGACTCCGTGATCAAGTACCTCTCCGTGCGTCTCGACGAGCAGGAGAAGTCCGCGGGCCGCGCCAAGCAGCGCTTCGACCGCGAGTCCAAGCGCAAGGCCCAGGCCGGCGTCAAGGAGCGCAGCATTGAGGAGATGATGTAATGAAGCGTCGTGCGGATGCCAAGGGCAAAGGCAAGCCCAAGAAGAAGAAGTCGTTTACCGGCCGTCGTTCCAAGTTCTGCAAGTTCTGCGTCGAGAAGAGCACCTTCATCGACTACAAGGACGTGAAGACCCTCCAGGGCTTCACCCCGGAGCGCGGCAAGGTCCTGCCCCGCCGCACCAGCGGCGTGTGCGCCAACCACCAGCGCATGCTGGTCGAAGCCATCAAGCGGGCCCGCAACATCGCGTTGCTGCCCTTCGCCACGGACTAGTTCCAACAGCGCTGGTGGTTTCAAAAAGAGGGGGCCTTTGGGCCCCCTCTTTTTGCGCACGAAAGGCTCCCTCACCGACGCTGCCCCGCAGCGCCGGCGTCCCTGGCAAGCCAGGGATCGGTCACCTTCTGCCAACCACCAGCGCATCTCCGCCGATCGGGCGGCCCAGCGGGCCACCCTCCCCCTCGCTTGCGCACAAGCGCTGCGCTCGGGGAGGCGGAGCCTCGGTCGAAGCCATCAAGCGGGCCGCTCCCACCGATCGCACGGTGCCCCGCACCGTGCTCCCCGTCGCCTCCGACTCCGGGAGGTGGGCCCCTCTTCGCGTTGCTGCCCTTCGCCACCGATTAGCATTTGCTTACGGGAGGTTTTAAAAGCGGGGGCTTTGGCCCCCGCTTTTTTTGGGCCCACCCTTCAGCCAACCGACGGCCTCGGGCCCCCAGGCCCACCCCGGTGCATGGGGGCGAAATTCCGGGAATCCCCTTCCGGATGGGGGCACTCAGGGGGTGGAGGCAGCCCGGAATGGCATCCGGGCGCGTTGAGACACCGACCTGCGGTCCCATCCACCCCAGGGTGGAGGGAGGAGGCCTGCGGTCCACCCCGGAGGGAGCGACGGGAATCGTCCGGGGTGAACGGGCGAAAGCCCGGACCGCCGGAGGCGGGCTCAGGGGATGGCATCTTCATCCCCAATGATTGGTTCATTTTGGGGTGAGTTTTCGCCCCGGGGCGGTTCGCCCCGCGTGGGGTCATCCGCCCCACGCGAAGCGGCCGGTGGGCTGGTCCCACCTGCATGGCCGACCCGGAAAATGAATCGCCTTCAACGCCGGCTGGGCACCCTCGCCTTCGCCCTGGCGGCCGGAACCACGGCCCTGGTGGCCCAGGAGACCGGAACCCTTTCCGTGACCGTGCGGAACAAGGAGGGGAAGCCCCTCGCCAAGGCCAAGGTCACCGCCGCCAGCCCCACCCAGATCGGTGGCGCCAAATCCGCCCTCACCGATGAGCAGGGTCGGGTGCGCCTGCCCTCCCTCTATCCCGGCGACTTCAGCCTCACCGTGGAAGCGGAGGGCTACCAATCCGGCACCCTGAAGGGCGTCCGGGTCAGCGTCTCCACCGTCACGCCCGCCGAAGTGAAGCTGGTGCCGGTCTCCGAAGCCATCGTCGTGGTCACGGCCTCCGCCGCGACCATCGATCCCACCACCACCACCTCCTCGGCCCGCCTGACCACGGACGTGCTGGACACCCTCCCCACCCAGCGCACCTACACCGACTTCGTGCGCTTCGCCCCCGGCGTCATCGCCTCTCCGGACGCCAACGGCAATTTCGCAGTGGCCGGATCCCTGAGCCGAGACAACACCGGGACCGGTGGCGCCCGCAACAACACCTACATCCTCGACGGCGTCGACACGACGAACCCCCAGACGGGTGGGTTCCTCTCCCGGTTCAACTCGGAAATCATCCAGGAGCAGGAGATCAAGACCGGCGGCATCCAGGCGGATGTGGCCGCCCGCGGCGGCGGCCTGGTGTCCAACGTGGTCACCAAGTCCGGCTCCAACACCTGGTCGGGCTCCCTGAACTACTACCTCCAGAACAGCTCCCTCGTCAGTGGACGGAAGTCGGGCGTGGGCGCCAAGGATTCGGACTTCAGCAGCTTCGACACCGCCTTCACGCTGGGCGGTCCGATCCTGAAGGATCGGTGGTGGTTCTTCACCTCCCTCCAGAAGCAGAACACCACCACCAAAGGGGCCTTCCGCGACACCGCCACCTTGACCCCCACACCCAAGAACGCCGAGCAGGATGATCTGCTGGGATTCTTCAAGACCACCTTCCAGGTCGATCCGAACAACACCCTGGAGCTCAGCCTCACCCACAACAAGTCCAAGGACCTGAGCCTGGGCCTGGACACCAACATCGAAGGCCTGGACTTCGATCGGGACCGGACCCAGCGCATCATGAACCTGAAGTACGAAGGCGTCTTCAGCGACTGGGTGATCACCGGGAAGGGCTTCACCTTCTACAGCGACGCCACCCCCAAGCCCAAGGTGGCGGCCGGCGCCGACACCATCGTCTATCCCGATGGGACCTTCAACGGCCTGCCCGCCTCGGGTGGCCTGGCCAACTACCTGAAACAGGAAGGAGGTCTCGGCTGGTACACCAAGACCATCAGCGAACGCACGGGCTTCAGCCTCGACGTGTCCAAGTTCCAGGGTCAGCTGCTGGGCGACCACCTCTTCAAGGCCGGCATCCTCGCCCAGTCGGAGGACCGCACCTCCAACCTCCAGCATGCGGGCGCGGGGGCGGACTACGAGTACCTGCCCCTGGGTGCCGCCAACAACCTCACCTGGGCCGATGTGGTCGGCAGCTTCAGTGGCGCCACCTGGGCGGATGACACCTTCGTCCCAGGGGCCCTGGACCGTGCCCGCGCCACCAACGCAGTCCTGGATGCCTACTTCACGGGGCTCGGGAACGACTACTACCAGATCCCCTTCCAGACCCTGGCTCCCGGCTCCGCGTCCAAGCTCCTGGAGTACCGCATCATCGGCCTCCGGTACGGCAACGACGCCAAGGTCAAGCGCAAGGCCCTGGACTACTACCTCCAGGACACCTGGACCCTGCCCGGAAACCAGTTCACCGCCTACCTCGGGGTGCGGTTCAACAAAGACAGCTACTACGCGGATGACGGCAGCAAGCTCCACACCACCGAGCTGAACGTGGCGCCCCGCCTGGGCCTCACCTACAACCACAAGGGGGAGAACAAGCTCAAGCTCTACGCAACCTACGGCCGGTACTTCGAGCCCATCAAGCTCGACATGGTGACGTTCGCAGGCTCCTTCGCCAACGCCCGCCTGGAGCAGATGTACATCCCCTACCAGGGCGCCGTGGGCACCTACGACCCCGCCAACTGGGTGACGCTCCGCCAGCGTGGGGGCCGCGAGACCGTGGATGCCGCCCTGGCCCCCACCCTCCAGAGCCCCTACACCGATGAGCTCCGCCTCGGCCTGGAGCGGGACCTGGGCCAGGGGATCACCTTCGAAGGCACCTACAGCCACCGCGAGGACAAGCGCATCGTGGAGGACTTCGACCTGAACCTCTACACGGATCCGACGGCGCTCCAGCCCTCGGCGACCACCCTCGCCCGCATCCAGGGCGTGTACGGCGGCACGGCGGCCTACTGGAACAACGCGTTCGCCAGCCTGGCCTACCCCCTGAGCCACTTCGGCTACTCGGCCATCCCCTCGAACGTGAACTACGTCCTGGCCAACCTCATCGGCGCCGAACGCAAGTTCGACGTGGTGAACCTCTCCCTGCGCCGCAGCGACACCGGCGATGGGTGGACGGCCTTCGTGAACTACACCCACACCAAGGCGAAGGGCAACAGCCTCAGCTCCGGCGATGCGGACTTCCAGGGCGACACCCCGCGCCTCGACCCCCGCATGCCCTGGATGAACGGCACCCTCAGCGGCAGCGTGGACCACCAGGCCAAGGGCTACCTCGCCCACACCTTCAAGAGCGGCTGGGCCCAGGGCCTCACCCTGGGCGGCAGCTACACCTACGTGGCCGGCATCAACTACACCCGCGGCCTCGGCAACTCCGGCCGCATCCTGGGTGGCCCCTTCATCTCCGGATTCGACGCCAAGCCCGGCACCCGCCGCGGCCCCAGCTTCCAGCAGTTCGACCTGCGGGCCAAGTACGACCTGACCTTCGCCAAGGCCGTGAAGGGCGAGGTGTTCGTGGATGTCTTCAACGCCCTCAACCGCCAGACCCCCACGGCGGTGGAGGAGAGCGCCAACGGCGTGTCCGGTTCCCCCTTCGGGAGCCCCATCGCCTGGCAGAACCCCCGCCGCTTCTACCTCGGCGCGCGGATCAGCTTCTAACCCATTTCCCCAGGAGGCCCACGGAACCACGGCCGGGCCGGCGCAGGGGGACTTGGAAAGCCCTGCGCCTCCCCGACCCATCCCCCCACGCAAAGGGACCCGGGCTCCCGCCCGGGTCCCTTCGCTTGGGGGGCATCAGCAGGTGGCCTTGGCCCGCTTGGCCAGCAGGGCCTGGGCCACCCGGGAGGCGGGAGGGCGCTCCAGCACCGTGCAGATGGCCGCGCCCACCGAGACCAGGCGTTCCAGGTCCACCCCGGTGGCGATCCCGAGACCATGGAGGAGGTAGACCACGTCCTCCGTGGCCACGTTGCCGCTGGCTCCGGCGGCATAGGGGCAGCCCCCCAGTCCGGCCACGGAGCTGTCGACCGTGGCGAGGCCCAGCTCCAGCACCGCATAGAGGTTGGCCAGGGCCTGGCCGTAGGTGTCGTGGAAGTGGGCGGCCAGGTGGGCCAGGGGCACCCGCTCCGCCACGGCCTGGACCATGGCCCGCGCCCTGGCGGGGGTCCCCACGCCGATGGTGTCGCCCAGGGAGATCTCGTAGCAGCCCATGGCGAAGAGCCGGCCCGCCACCTCCGCCACCTTGGCCGGTGCCACCTCACCCTCATAGGGGCAGCCCAGCACGCAGCTCACATAGCCGCGCACCGGGATGCCCGCGGCCTTCGCCGCGTCCACCACCGGCTGGAAGCGGTCGAGGCTCTCCGCGATGGAGCAGTTGATGTTCTTCTGGCTGAAGGCCTCGGAGGCCGCCCCGAAGATGGCCACTTCAGTGGCACCGGCGGCAAGGGCGGCCTCGAAGCCCTTCAGGTTCGGGGTGAGCACGGGGTACGACACCCCGGCCTTCCGGCGGATGCGCCCCAGCACCTCGGCGGCATCCGCCATCTGGGGCACCCACTTGGGGGAGACGAAGCTGGTGGCCTCCACCACGGGCAGCCCGGCGGACGCCAGCCCCTCGATGAGGGCCACCTTGGCCTCCGTGGACACGGGGCGACCCTCGTTCTGCAGGCCATCCCGGGGCCCGACGTCGACGATCTTCACCTGCGAGGGAAAGGCCATGGATCCACCTGAACCTCCATCTTAGGGCCCGGTGGGGTCCCGGCGGCCCCTCGGGTACCCTGGAGGCATGTCCGAGACGCAGGTCCCCCTCCCCAACCTTCCCCAGCCCCTGCGCAAGCAGAAGGCCCTGAAGGCCGCCTGGCTGCCCGTGCTCCTCCAGTGGCTGGTGCCCGGTCTGGGGTACTGGCGCATCGGGGAGCGCACGCGGGCCAAGGCCTTCTTCGGCGTCTCCGCCCTCTTCCTCCTCCTGGGGGCCCTGCAGATGAAGCACGGCGCCGTGGACGGCAACCTGGGCGGGGTCTTCGTGCCCGTGCCCGGCCAGTGGCTGAAGACCCTGGGCGCCGTGGCCACCCTGGGCATGGGCCCCCTCTACCTGCCCTTCGCCTGGGTCTTCGGCGGCCTGGGCTCGCCCGAGGCCGTGGAGCCCGTGCGCAACCTCACCCAGGAATACGGCGCCACCTACGTGATGATCGTGGGCCTGCTCAACTGGCTGGGCTGCATGGATGTCTTCGACCGGGTGACGGGCCGCTGGATGTGGCGCGTTTGGCAGCACCACGCCGATGAGGTTCCAGCAGCGGAACCCACGAAGGACTAGGTCGAAGTCCGATCCCCACGTCGGCGGCGCAACGCCAGGATTCCCCCCGTGAGGGCGCCCCCCACGAGGGTGGGGCCGCTCACCATCAGGCAGAAGGCTCCCAGGACCCAGAGGGCTTCGCGGTCCAAAAGCTTGGGCAGGAGGGTGGCGCCTTCTCCCACCACCAGCCCCCGCCCCAGGGCCACTGCTAGCACCAGGGCCATGATCCCGATCCCCCAGGCCAAGCTCGTCAGGAGGCAGGCCCACAGCCCGCGCCAAAAGCCGCTGCGCTCCAGGCGCCGCCCCAGGTGCCACCCCACGCCCCAAGCGGGGATGGCGACCCCGCCTACGAACACCAGCCCCACCAGTGCCAGATTCATCCCCGTCCAGCGCTCCGCCGGGGCGGACCCGAGCAGGACCATGGCCGTGAGGCCCATGCCTTCCAGCGTTCCCAAGGTGCCCACGAGCCCCAAGCCCCAGCGGGTTCCAGGGGAGCTTCCGGCCGGGGCTGGAAGGTAGGCGGTGGGAGGGGCGTAGGGATTCTGCATGCTCAGCACCGCGCGCAGAAATGGGGGGGCGCTGGGAGGTCGGCCACACGGGCCAGGATTTCGCGCCAGGCCGCTTCGCTCGCCTGCGGCAGGGCCTGAACCGCGGGGGTCAGGCCCCGCAGGGCGTGCAGGACCCGGGGATCCCCCGGGTGCGGCAGGAAGTCCACGGAACCGCTCCCAGCGGCCCGGAGCGCGGCCCGGAGCGCTTCCGTGAAGGGGGTGGCCGTGGGCAACTGGAGCGGAGGCACGTCAACCGTGCCCCCGGCAGGCGGGGGGCCCTCCCACCAATGACCCCGCTCCGTGGCCCACGCGGGGAGGGAGCCCAGGTACCGGCTCAACTCAAAGGCCTGGATGCGCGTGAGGTCCAGCGGGGGCGGGTCCGCGGAGGGGGCTCGAAGGCGGCCTGGCAGCCGCCGCACCAAGTGGGGACCTGCACCCAGGGAGGGCAAGCCCAGGTCCAAGGCGCCCACCAGGGCCCCGATGCGTCGGGCCTCCCGGGCCAGCTGGGAAGCGAGATCCCCGCCCTCCAGGGGCACGAGGCCCACGAGGGTCAAGGTCGGGGCCGAAGCCGACCAGGCGGCGAGAGCCGGTGCCAGGTCCTCCACCTGGGGGGCGAGCAGGGCGAGCCGGGGCGCGGTGTGGCTGTGCAGCCGCTCCACCAGGAGGAGGGATCCCCCCGCCCCACTGAGCACCGCGCCCTGCCAGGCCGCGGCGAGGCGCAGACCCTCCAGGCTCACCCGACCCCCTCCACGATGGCTTCCCGCCGGTGGTCCAGGTACTGCGCGGCCCGTTCCCGCAGGGCACGATGGGCCACCCACACCAGTCCGGTCAGCGCCAGCATGCCCGGCACCAGCGCACCCGGCGCCAGCCAGCGCAGCAGGGCGAAGCAGCCCCCAAACACCACGGTGCAGGCCAGCGAGGTGCCCATGGCCAGGAGCACCAGGGGCAGGGGCATCTGGTTGTTCTTCAAGCTCGTTCGGTCGATGCGGCGGGGCATCCAGCTGCTCGTGAAGGCGCCCACGGTGTTCTGGGTCAGGAAGAAGCAGGCGCCCAGCGCCAGGGAGGCCACCACGTCCAGGGGCGCGGGCCGGAAGAGCGGCACCATGAGGGCCAACAGCAGCAGCCCCTGCAGGCCCTGGTAGATCAGGAATCCCCGGAGCTTGCCCGCGAGCAGGTCCCTCCCGCCCAGGGGCAGGAGGAAGAGCCCCTTCACCCCGTGGCCATCCAGGCCGAACTGGTTGAACTGGAACTGGTTCCCGAAGAGGGCCAGGTAGGCGAAGGCCCCCGGCAGGGCCCAGGTGCTGGGGCCCATGACCTGGGAGAGCGGGCCCCGCAGCAGGACCACCGTGATCACGGGCATGAGGAAGCCGAACTTCCCGTGATGGCTGCTCATGAGCGTCCGGATCTGGAGGCGGCCCACGCCCTCGGCCGGGGTTCGGAAAGACCAGAGCTTGGTGCGGGGTCCCCGGGTCACCTCCGGCACCAGGGATTCCTGCTCGCGCAGGAGCAGCCGTGCCGCGGCGAACCCCAGCACCAGGATCAGGCCCAGGGGATAGAGCTGAACCACGAACCCCTGGAGCAGGTGACCCTGGGCTGCGGCCCCCAGGCCTTCCATGGACCAGGTCGTGGGAAGCACCTTGAAGGCCTTGATCAGCCACTCCCCCGCCGCCTTCATGAGGGCGACCCTCTCGGGGTCCAGGGAGCCCCCGCGCCGGGGCGCGAGGTTGCCCATCCAGATGGAACCGATCCACACGGTGATGAGCAGGCCCCACACCACCACCCGGAGCCGCTTGGCCAGGCGCTGGGCCAGGCTGCCCAGCAGCAGCTGCAGGACGAGGATCAGGAGGAGGTGCTCCACGAACACGAGGGCGAGCAACGGAAACAGGACCGGCCGGGAGATGCCCAGCCCCACCACGAAGGCAGCGAGCCCGAGGGCCAGGCCGAGCACGAGCACGTCCCCCAGGCCGGCCAGGAGTTCGGCCAGGAAGAGCCTGGGAAGGCTCAGCGGGAAGACCCGGTACTGCTCCCAGCTCAGCTTCCGGGCGCCCCCCAGCAGGCCGCCCAGCACCCCACCGATGCCCACCAGGAGGCCCAGGAGGGCCCCCAGCACCAGCACGGCAGGTTCCCCCTTGGGACCGCCCAGGCGGGGGCCGAGGGCAAAGCCGGCCATGAAGAGGCCGAAGGCGGCGGGCAGGGCCACGAAGAGGGAGAGCATCGCCACCAGGAAGATCAGGGCCCACACCCCCTGCCGGCTCATCTCCTTGGTGCTGCGGGCGAGGCTGGTCTGGAAGTGGGCCACCAATAACGCCCGAATCGGACTCACAGCCATGAGAGCTCACCCGTCCGCACGCCGCCCACCAGGTCCACGAAGAGGCTCTCCAGGCTCTCCTCCCCGCGGCGCAGCTCATCCAGGGTGCCGTAGCCCTTCAGCCTTCCCTCGTCGATGATCGCGATGAGGGGGCAGAGCTTCTCGACCACGTCCAGGATGTGGCTCGTGAGCACCAGGGTGGTGCCCCGGGCCTGCAGGGAGAGGAGGATGTCCTTGATGGTCCGGTTCGTCACCGCGTCGATGCCCTCGAAGGGCTCGTCGAGGAAGAGCAGCTTGGGGCCGTGGATGAGGGCCGCGCAGAGGGCGACCTTCTTCTTCATGCCGAAGCTGTAGTCCGCAATCAGCGTCTTGGGCCCGGGCTGGAGGTCCAGCTTGTCGAAGAGCTCCGTGGTGCGGAGGTCGATCACCGCATCCTCCAGCCCGTACATGCGCCCCACGAACCGCAGGTACTGGGGCCCCGTGAGCATGTCGAGGAGGGCCATGTCCTCCGGCATGGCGCCGATCTGCCGCTTGATGGCCAGCGGATCTGCCGCCATGTCGTGGCCCAGCACCCGGATGCTCCCGGCGGTGGGCTGCAGGAGCCCCGTGGCCATCTTGAGGGTGGTGGACTTCCCCGCCCCGTTGCGGCCCAGGAGCCCCAGGAAGCTGCCGGCGGGGAGGCTCAGCGAGAGGCCATCCACGGCGATCTTCTCCCCGAAGTGCTTGGAGAGGTTCGTGAGTTCGAGGGCTGGGGTCATGGGGCCTGCTTTCGGGACTTGGCGGATGGTTCCGGGAGGCGGCCCGCCTTGCGGAGCGCCTCCCGGAGCAGGAATTCGATGTGGCCGTTCAGGGAGCGCATGTCCTCTCCCGCCCAGGCCTGGAGCTGGGCGAGCACATCCGGGTCGATCCGGAGGAGGAAGGGCTTTCGCTCGGCCATGGGCTCAGTGATACAGCGTACCGGCGTTCACCACGGGGGCCGCGGCGCGCTCACTGCAGAGCACCACCAGGAGGTTGCTCACCATGGCGGCCTTGCGTTCCTCGTCCAGGGCCACGTGGCCGCCCTTCTCGAGGCGGTCGAGGGCCATCTCCACCATGCCCACGGCCCCTTCCACGATGCGGGCCCGGGCGGCGAGGATGGCACCGGCCTGCTGGCGCTGCAGCATGGCCTGGGCGATCTCCGGCGCATAGGCCAGGTGGCTGATGCGGGCATCCGCCACCTCCACGCCGGCCTGGGAGAGCACCTTGGTGAGCTCCAGCTTCAGCTTGAGGGCCACCTCATCCGTGCTGCCCCGGAGGCTCAGCTGGGCCGGCTCGTGGGCGTCATAGGGGAAGTGGGCCGCCAGGCTGCGCAGGGCGGATTCGCTCTGCACACCCACGAACTTCTCGCAGTCCTCCACCTCGAAGAGGGCCTCCGCCGTGTCCACCACGCGCCACACGATGATGGCGGCGATCTCCACCGGATTGCCGTCCAGGTCGTTCACCTTGAGGCGGGCGCTCTCGAAGCTGCGCACCTTGGTGCTGATCTTCCGCTTGGTGAGGAAGGGGTTGGCCCAGGCCATGCCCTCCTGGCGCACGGTGCCGCGGTAGTCGCCGAAGAGCTGCAGGGCCACGGCCTCGTTGGGGTTCACCACGAAGAGGCCGGACAGGGTGAAGATGCTGAGGATCAGCACGGGGATGGCCACCGCCACCCGCGTGCCCTCCTGGCCGACCACCCCGCTGATGAACAGGGCCAGGGCCCCGATGATGCCGGCCAGGCCGATCAGCAGGATGGGAAGGCCGGAAAGGGCGTGGGCGGATCGTTCCTTGAGCATGGTCAGGACCTCCAGGGAAATCAATGTGATATCACTTTGATTGCCTGTCAAGTCCCTCAGGCCATATGTTGGGGCAGGTCGATGAAAAAGCGGGTCCACCCTTCCCCACACTCGAACCCCACGCGCCCGCCCAACACGTTCTCGCCGAAGAGCTTCATGGCGTAGGTGCCCAGCCCCCGACCCGTGCCCCCCTTGGTGCTGAAGGAGCGCTGGAAGATGCGGGAGCGGAACTCCCGGGGGATCTCTCCCGGATTGCAGACTTCCAGCCTCACGTCGTCCCCATGCCGACCCGCTCGGAGCAGCACCTCGGCGCCTGGGGCGGTGGCTTCCACCGCGTTCACGGCCATGTTCAGGACCACCCGGGTGAGCAGGTCCGGATCGGTGGTGAGGAGCGGGTCATCGTCCACCTGCACGCGGAGGTGGCGGTCCCGGGCCGAGGGGTGGCGATCCAGCAGGTCCTGGACGTCCGTGAGGACCGCGGAAGGCCGCAGGGGCTGCCGATCGGGCCTCAGGTGGCCCGACTCGGCCCGCGCCATGTCCTGGTGGCTGCGGAGCTCCCGATCCAGCAGGTTCGTCAAGTGCACAAGCTTGCCCGCCGCCACCTGGGAGCTGACCCCACCTTCGGCGATGAGCTCCGTCCAGCCCCGGATGCCCTGCATGAGGTTGGCCACGTCGTGGAAGAAAAGCCGCTCCAGAGCCTCCTTGCGCTTGGAGGCGCTGAGATCCTGCAGCACCACGGCGATGAAGCGGTGGGATCCGACGTCCAGGGGACTGGCCACGATGCGGAACTCGGCCGCGACCCATCGGCCCCCGCTTTTCAGGGTGAGCTGGCACTCACCTTCCACCCGGTTCCCGCTGCGCTGGCACTCGAGCACGGCGAGCACCGCACCGCAGTGGGCGCAGGCCGCGGAGGTTCCGCACCCGGAAGGGGCATCGTCGGCATGGATGCAGCCGAAGAGCTCCCCCGGCCTGCGGCCGAGGACCCCCGCGGCGGCCTCGCCCAGGGCGGCCTGGACCTGGGCGTTCACCGCCAGGACCTGGCGATGGGAATCCAGGATGAGCACCATCCCGCCCGCCGCTTCAATGAAGAAGCGGGCGACGGGGTGATCCAGGCAGGCCTTGGCTACGCCTTCGAGTTCGGATCGGGAGGCGCGCTCCCCCGGAGCGAACAAGGTCTTCACCCCGGCCCCTTGCGGAAGCGGTGCACCCAGCACCATGACCAGCTCCAGGATCGACTCGCCTCGAATGGCGAGGTGTATCCCCTCAACATCGGTCAGGATTGGAGCCACGTGGATCACAAATCCAGCCGCTGCAGACCTGTTGCCTGGAAAAGACCGAGCCCCCTCGCGGGGGCCAGGTACGGAGGCGAAGGGGCCTACTTGAACTGGCTGACGGTCTGGAAGTAGTGGGCGAAGGCCACCATGCCGCCGCTGGCCTGTTCCCAATCGTAGTTTTCGTTGGGGGCGTGGTACCCATGGCTGGGGAGACTCAGTCCCAGGAAGTACACTTCGGTGCCCAGCACATCCTCCATGGTCTTCACGGCGCCGATGGAGCCACCCTCGCGGGTGAAGGTGCAGGGGGCATCGAAGGCGAAGCGGTAGGCGGCGCGGATGGCCTCGGCGTAGGGGCCCGTCACGTGGCCCTTGAAGGCGGCCAGGCCATGCTCCTCATGCACCTCCACGTCGGGGGCATGCTGCTTCACGAAGGCCTTCACGCGGTCCAGCACCTTGTGGGAATCCATGGCGGGCACGAGGCGGCAGCTGATCTTCACCTCGGCCCGGGGCGCCACGGCGCTCTTGATGCCGGGACCCTGGTAGCCGCCCACGACGCCGTGCACTTCCATGGTGGGCATGCCCCACACGCGCTTGAGGATCTCAAGGGGATCCGTGTCGCGGACGCCCTTGAGCATGTGGTCCTTCATGAACTGCTCCGTGGTGAAGCCGGAGTTCTTCCAGCCCTCCAGCTCCTCGGCGGAGGGCGGGATCACCTCGTCGTAGAAGCCGGGGATCTTCACCTCGCCCGTGTTGCCATCGAACATCTTGGCCACGAGGGTGATGAGCTCGGAGAGGGGGTTGCGGGCGGCGCCGCCCACCACGCCGGAGTGGAGGTCGTGGTCCGCGGTCTCCAGCGTGAGGCGGAAGCCCTGGAGGCCGCGCAGGCCGGCGGGGGTGCTGGGCTTGCCGCGGGTGATCCACACCGTGTCGGAGACGACGATGGCATCCGTCTTCAGGCGGTCCTTGTGGCGCATCAGGCCGCCCTCGAAGCTGGGGCTGCCGATCTCCTCCTCCAGTTCCCAGAGGAAGTGGATGTTGAGGGGAACACCGGCCTTCTTGGCCGCCAGGGCGCCGAAGAAGGCGGTCACGGCGGGGCCCTTGTCATCGGTGCTGCCGCGGCCCTTGTAGGTGTCGCCATCGACGACGAAGGTGAAGGGATCCGCCACCCACTCGGGCTCGTTGGCGGGCTGCACGTCCATGTGGTTGTAGACGGTGATGTTCCGGTGGGCGGCATCCTCCCCGAACCAGCCGTGGATGAGGGGGTTGCCCTCCGTCTCCAGGATCTCGGCCTTGCCGCCGTGGCGCTCGAAGAGGCTCACGGCCGCCTCGGCGCACCGGCGCACATCCCCCTTGCGGGCGGGATCGGCGCTCACGGAGGGGATCTCCACGAGGGTCCTGAGCTCCTGCTCGAAGGTGGCGCGCTGGGACGCGGCGAAGGCCTGCAGGGCTTCTCGGGTGAGCTGGTCGGCGTGCATGGGGGCTCCAAACGGAACCCCCAGGATAGCGGGCCCCCGCCCCGGGGCCTCCCCCCCGTTCGGGATCTGTGATCATGGAGGATGCCCAAGGCCTTCGCCGTGTTCACCGGGTCCGCCCCCGGCGCCGACCCCCGCTTCGCCGCCGCCGCGGCGGACCTGGGCCGCACCCTCGCCCAGCGGGGGCATGGGCTGGTCTACGGTGGGGCCTGCGTGGGCCTCATGGGAACGGTGGCCGATGCGGCCCTGGGGGCCGGGGGTCGGGTCACCGGGGTGATCCCCGACTTCATGGGCGACCGGGAGGTGGCCCACCGGGGCCTCACGGAGCTGCACTGGGTGCCCACCATGCACGCCCGGAAGGCCCTCATGGCGGACCTCAGCGATGGCTTCATCATGCTCCCCGGCGGCTACGGCACCCTGGATGAGACCTTCGAGGCCCTGACCTGGGCCCAGCTGGGCCTGCACGCCAAGCCCATCGCCCTCCTCAACGTGGCCGGCTACTACGACGGCCTGCTGGCCTTCGCGGCCCGGGCCGGGGCCGAGGGCTTCGTGCGGCCCGCCCACCAGGGCCTCCTCCGGGTCCACACGGATCCCCGGGCCCTGGTGGCCGACCTGGAAACCTGGACGCCCCCCGCCGCAGCCTCCAAGTGGGATGCCCGTTAAACTCAATTCCTCCCCCGGAGACTCCATGGAAGCATTCGGCTCCTCCAAGCTGCGCATCGTCTGGACCCTGGTCTTCCTCTTCCTGTCCGGCCTCGTGTTCATGGCCGTGAAGGGGGTGGAGGGGCCCGAGGGCAGCCAGGTGCTGATCTTCGGCACGGCCCTGCCCCTGGGGCAGGACACCCTGCGCAACTACACGCTCGGCAACCTCCAGCCCGCCATGTACTGGGCCGGCTCCCTGGTGATGCTCCTGGGGGGCTTCTTCCCCCTGGTGGCCCGCACCCAGGCCGCCACGGCCGGGGAGCGCGCCTCCGGCCTCCTCCTGGGTTCCCTCTGGGGCTTCCTCCATGGCGCCTTCCTGGGGCAGGTGGCCCTGCTCCCCGTCTGGAGCCTCTGCCTGCGCCTGCTCAAGGAGCCCTTCCCCCCCGAGCTGCTGCGGGCGGACCTCCACGGCCTCCTCCTGGGCTTGCAGCTCCTGCTCTGGGGCGCCCTGCTGGCCCGCTTGTTCCGCTCCAACGTGGGCCTGGCCCTGTTGCTCACCATCCTGCTCCGGGAGGTGGGCCCCAAGCTCGCCTTCTTCCTCGACTTCGGCGAGGACCTGGGGCTCACCAAGGGCGCCGTGCAGGGCCTCAACATCGCGCACAAGCTGCTGCCCATGGCCCAGCTCCCCAGCGATCCCTTCAGCCCCCTGGCCCTGCCCCTCTCCATCGGCGGCCCGCTGGTGCTGGGCCTCCTGGTGGCCTTCCTCCCCCTGGGCGCCGCCAAGGCCCCGGCCCCGAAGAAGCCCAAGCGCGCGTGACCTTGAAGCGGGTGGCGCTGTCCCTCCTCGCCCTGGGCCTCAGCGCCCAGCAGGGCGGCGCCCCGGCGGACCCCACCGAGCTCAAGCGCCGCCTGGCGGAGGTCCAGGGGCGCCTCGCCCAGGTGGACCAGCAGGTGCAGGCCCTCAAGAAGCGGCGCAAGGGCATCCTCGTGGACATCCAGGCCATCAGCCTCCGCCGCGATCAGGCCCGGGCCCAGGTGGAGGGCGCCCGGCTCCGGCGGGACCAGGCCCAGACCGAAGTCCACCAGATCACCGCGGCGCAGGGGCGGATCCAATCCGAAATGCTGAAGCTCCGGGAGGACCTCCGTCGCCAGGTGCGCTGGATGCAGGCCATGGGTCCCTTCGGCTCCTTCGGGCTCTACACGGGCTTCCAGGATCTTCAAGCCTACGTGGAGCGGGGCCGCCTGCTGGCCTGGCAGCGCCTCCAGGAGCGCAAGCGCCTGGACCGCATCACCACCCTGCAGGGCGACCTCGCCGCGAAGGAGAAGGACCTCAAGGCCGTGCTCACGCGCCTGGGGCAGGAGGAGCAGCAGGCCGCCGCCCTGGGGGCCTCCCTGCGCCTCTCCGAGGAGGAGCTGCAGAAGTTCCTCGATGGCCTTGCCCAGGATGAGGCCGCCCAGCGCCAGGTGCAGGCGGAGCTGGCGGAGGAGGCGCTCCAGCTGGAGCGCATGCTGGCCAAGCTCCTGGGCACCCCCCGCAGCGAGGCCTTCGAACCCGCCGTGGCCTTCGCCTCCCTGCGGGGGGAGCTGCCGAACCCGGTGGAGGGCAGCCTGGCCGAGGGCTTCGGCGAGCACCTCCACCCCCGCTACAAGACCAAGCGGGTGCAGAGCGGCCTGCTCATCGAAGCCGCCGTGGGCGCGCGGGTGGGCGCCGTGGCCGATGGCAAGGTGATCTTCGCGGAGCCCTACCAGAGCTACGGGCCCATGGTGATCCTCGATCACGGCGGAGGCTGGTTCAGCCTCTACCAGCACCTCCAGGGCATCACCGTGTCCAAGGGGACGGTGCTCCACCAGGGCGATCCCGTGGGCACCGTGGGGGAGACCGTGGATGGTCCCCGCCTGGGTTTCGAGATCCGCTACCAGGCCAAAGCCGAGGACCCCAACAAGTGGATGAAGCGGAGGTACCGCTAGGCGCCTGGGGCCTTCTCCTTCAGGACCTGGTTCACTTCCTGGGCGAGCATCCCCTCACCATATCCGGACCACCGCACGGCAAGGCGGCCCTCCCGGTCGATGATCAGCGTGGTGGGAAAGGACTTCACTTCCTCGCCCAGGATCCCCCCCAGGGCGCCGGAGCCCAGTTGGGACCGGTAGTAGCGGAAGCCTTTGAAGAGCTCTGCGTTGTCGCGGAAGAATCCGACCACCTTCTGGGGCCAGTAATCCGCGTCATCCAGGTTGCAGGGGATCACCGTGAGGATCCCCTTGGCCTCACCCTGCTTCTGGATGGAGGCGAGTTCAGGCAGGGAACGCCGGCAGGGCCCGCACCAGACGGCCCAGAAATCCACGACCACGACCTTGCCCTTGAAATCCGCCACCGTGCACTTCTTCCCATCCTGATCCTTGAAAGCCAGACGGCTGACATCCCGTCGGGCCCCGGGCGCGAAGCGCTCGGTCTCGCCGGCCGAAGCCGCGACCGCGCACACCAGGGCAGGGAGGAGGAGGATACGCATGGACGACTCCAGGGTGAGGGTGGGACTCCCAGATTAGGGAATCTTGGGAGAAGCGGAAACCCGTCTCCTGGCCTAGGCGCCTTCGTCCTGGGCCAGCTCCATCACGATGGCCGGCAGGTTCGCCAAGGGCGCGAACCACCCGAACTCGCCCTGGTTGATGCGCAGGCCCACGACGCCATGCTCCGCCAGCCCCAGGATCCACTGCAGGGCCTCCAGCTGCGGGATGCCCATGAACACCAGGTCCCCTTCCGCGTTGCGGAACCGCGGGTCCGGCCCAGCGAACTCCGCCGCCTTCTCAGGGTCGGTGAAGACCATCACCCAGGGCTGCTCGTCGATGAGGCCGATGAAGGGGCTCGCCCGTTCGAGGTCGGCCACACCGGTCGTGAGGAAGTACCAGGTGTCGAGGTCGAGGAAACGGCGCCACAGGGCCTTGAAGGCGGGGATGCGGGCTTCGTCGGAGCCTTCGGCCTTGGCCTGGGCCATGAGGGCATCGAAGGGGGAAGGTGGCGTCGCGTTCATCGCACCACGTTGCCAGCATTGAAGAGCGGGATGTAGACGGCCAGCAGCAGGGTGAGCACCACCACGCCCATGAAGAGGATGAGGGCCGGGCCGATGAGGCTGGTCACGGCGGCGGTGGCCTTCTCCACCTCCTGGTCGAAGAAGTCGGCCACATGGTCGAGCATCTCGGGCAGGGCGCTGCTCTGCTCACCCACGCGCACCATCTCCACCGCGAGGGGATCGAGGATCTTCGCCTGGTCGAGGCTCAGGTGCAGGCTCTGGCCGGCGCGCACCGTCTCGATGACCGAGATGAGGGCCAGCTTCAGCCGCTCGCTGGGGCTGGTGCGCTGCACCACCTCCAGGGCCGGCACCGCGGGCAGGCCGCCCGCCAGGAGCACCCCGAGGGTGCGGCAGAACACGGAGGAGTGGTACATGCGCAGCAGGGTCCCCACCCGCGGGATCGCCAGGAGTCCCCGCTCCAGGGTGCGGCGCCCCTGCACGGTGACCATGAACCAGCGGGCCAGGAACACGAGGCCCACCAGGGCCGCGCCCTGGAGCCACAGCGTGGCGCGGAAGGCGCTGCCGATGGCCAGCAGGGCCTGGGTGATGGCGGGCATCTCGGTGTCGCCGCTGGCGTAGAAGTCGGCGAACTTCGGCAGCACGATGTTGAACATCACGCCCAGGGCCACGATCAGCACCACCACCAGGAAGGCCGGATAGATCAGGGCCTCCAGGATGCGCCGCCGGCTCTGCTGGCTGAACTTCTGGAAGCTGAGCCAGCGCCCGATCACCTCGGTCATGGCGCCGCTGCGCTCACCGGCCACCACGTTGCTCATGTACACGGATGGGAAGCCGCCCGCCTGCTCCAGGGCCTCGCTGAAGGCCAGACCCTGCTTGAGGCGCTCCACCACGGTCTCCAGGGCCGCGCGGAGGTCCGCGTCCTTGCCATGGCCCACCAGGAGCTCCAGCGCCTGGAGCAGGGGGATGCCCGCCTTCAGGAGCGCCAGCAGCTCCTGGTTGAAGAGGATCAGGGATTCAGCCTTGATCTGGCGCCGCCGCTGGAAGAGCCCCTCGGTGCGCTTCACCTCCAGGGGGAAGCCTCCCTCCGCAAGCACAAGGCTGCGGGCCCCCTCGATGGTCTCGGCCTCGAAGTCCCGGAGGAGGACCTCACCGCTGGCGGTGGTGAATTTGACGGTGAATCGCATGGGGAATCTCGAAATCCCAGCTTAAACGGAGGGCCCCAGGTGGCGGTCAGCTAATCTGGGCCTTCGGATCTTTCGTAGGACATCCTTCTCGGAGGTTGCGTGCGCACTGCCCTGTCCCTGGTTCCCGCCCTGGTCTGCACCCTGGCCGCGGGCGAGCTTCCCCTGATCCGTGTGGCGACCGCGCCGCCCGTGGACCTGGACCTGCGCCAGGTCGAGGTGGCCCGCCTGGTGCCCGCGGATCCCCGGGACCCCGCCCAGGTGGAGGCGGCCCGGCGGGCCTGGCAGCCCCTCCTGGAGCCCCACGCCGCCGCAGCGGGCCTCCGCCTGCGCCTGCCCCAGGGTCCCCACCGGAGCGGCCTCCTCCTGGCCGCCGCCCAGGCCATCCGCGCCTGGCGTCCCGAGGTGGGCCTCTACGTGGGCCCCGATTTCGGGGACCAGCCCCTGCTGGAAGAGGCCGCCTGGGGGGCGGTGGATGGGGGTGCCCTCCTGCCCGGGGAGCTCGGCTCCGATCCCCTCCGATGGCGGGACCGCCTCACGGAGGCCATGGGCGGCTTCCCCGGGCGCCCCTGGGTGCTCTGGCTTCCGGAGGATCCCAAGGGCCTGGCCGCCACCCTCCTGGGCGATGGTGGACGCCTGGTGGTCCCCACAGGTGGCCCCACGGCCACCCTGGCCGGGACCCTCGGCCCGGAAGCCTATGAAGTGGAGGGCGGCCCCGGCGACCTCACCGTTCACCGTGGCGCGACCGGTCGGCGCTGGCGCTTCGAGGCCGGAGCCTGGGTCGAGGCATCCCTGCCCAAGGGCCGCACCGAGGTGGCGGTGAGCAGCGCCAAGCCCTACGAGGTGGGGGCACTGCTGGCGAGGATGCGCGCGGAGTCCCTGCGGAGCCGGGCCCTCCTCCGGAACCTCCAGGCCACGGTGGATCTGGACCTGCGCTTCCAGTCCCCCCGGGGGGACGATGGGGAGCTGGGCTTCACCTTCGGCTACTTCGAGGCCCAGGGGGAGCAGCCGGAGCTCCTGCAGAAGGAGGTCCGCTTCAACGGGGTGAAGGCCAACATCCGCGGCGAGGTGCAGCTCCCCCTCGTGGAGGCCCGCACCTCCATGGCCCTGCCCACGGCCCTGGGGCTGCAGGAGCGCTTCCGTTACGCCGATGGCGGGCCCGCCGGCCCTGGCCTGCGCCGGCTCACCTACGAGCCCGTGGGCGAGGCCGCTGGCCTGCCCTCCGGTGAGCTGATCGTGGACGAGGCCACGGGGCGCATCCAGCGGGAGACGCGGGACCGGGCCAACCTCCAGGGCACCGTGAAGAGCGAGCGCCAGGAGCTCACCTACGGGGACTTCGGCGGGGTGTGGCGGGCGGTGGACGTGCGCACCTTCGAGCGCTGGCTCAGCGCCAACGGCGGGGTGGTGCAGGTGAGCCGCCACTTCCGGTTCCGGGATCCCAAGGTCAACGCCGAGGGCTTCACCGCGGCCCGGGAGGCCGTGCGCGCCTCCAAGGACACCATGCTGCGCCAGACCCCCGAGGGGGTGCGCTACTTCACCCGCCAGGGGGATGGCACCCGCAAGGTGGAGGAGCGCCCCAAGACCAACGGCCGGGCCCTGGCGGGGCTCATCCTCATGGATCCCGGGCTCACTCCCCCCGTGTTCCCCGCCGGTGGCCTGGCCCTGTTCGACTTCAACGCCTTCAATCGCGACATCCAATACTCCGCCCTCATCGCCGGGGTGTTCAACACCGCCAGCATGGTGGTGCCCCGTCTGCCCCTGGGCTTCGATGGCTCCTTCGGGGCCACGGCCCTCCTGCTGAAGGTGGATGAGCGACCCGTGCAGGATGGGAAGCTGCAGGAGAAGGATGCGGTGGGCCACACCTTCGGCCGCTTCCGCGCGGGCCTGGGGCGGGAACTGGGGGCCGGGTTCCGCTTTGAGGGCGATGCCATCTTCGATTACGACCGCTACGGCCGCCCCCGGGAGGACAAGTACGAGACGCCCGGCTACCTCCTGCCCCCCAGCGGCTGGACCCGGGAGGGGAGGGCCTCCCTCTCCTGGCTTGGCAATGGTTTCCAGATCCGGGGCTACCACGGCTGGGGGCAGCGCCCCGGGGGCGCGTTCGGGGCCCCGGGCGCCGTGGAGACGATCCCGGATGGGGGCCGGTACACCCGCTGGGGCGCCACGGTGGGCCAGAGCCTGGAGCTGGGTGCCCGCACCTGGCTGAAGGTGCAGGCCGGCTTCGATGGCGGCCGCCATTTTGATCGGTTCAACAGCCTGGCCGTGGGCGGCGGGTTCGGCGGCGGTGGCGTCGCGGGCATCCGGAGCAACGCACTCACGGCGGATCGGGTGCTTCGGGGCGAGGCGGACGTGGCCTTCCCGACCGGCCCCAACCTCCGCCTCACCCTGGGCCTCGAACACGCCCGGGCCCGGGGCCTGGATGATCAGAAGGTCTACCGCTTCACCGGCCTCAAGGTCGGGGGCGATCTCCCCGGCTGGGGCTGGTTCACCGCCTTCCGCGTGGACCTGGGCGTGGGCCTCCACAGCGATGTTCCAGGGGTCACCACCGTCAATGGATACCTCGCGGCCCTCAGGATTTTCTAGACAAAAATCCTAATTTAAAAACTGTTTTTAACCAGTATTCCCATCCGGTAGGATTGAAGTTTCAACCTTCATCCGGGTCCCCATGTCCAACGACAAGTCCCTCGCTCCCGAGGCCCACGCCCCCCGCATCGATTGGGTGGACTATGCCAAGGGCATCTGCATGATCGGGGTGGTCACCCTCTACGCTGTGAACAAGCTGAAGATGACCCCCCTCGGCGGGGGCTGGCTGGAGGCCTGGGCGGACTTCGCGCAGCCCTTCCGCATGCCGGACTTCTTCCTGCTCTCCGGCCTCTTCCTGGGCCGGGTGGTGGATCGCCCCTGGCGGGACTACCTGGACAAGAAGGTGGGCCATTTCGCCTACTTCTTCGTGCTCTGGACGGTGATCTTCTACGTGGCCCGCATGGCGGCGCTGCAGGTGGGCCTCTTCCAAGGGGAGGAGGATGCCGGCTCCCTGCTCCACAAGCTGGTGGAGCCCTTCGCCATGCTCTGGTTCATCCAGCTGCTGCCGGTCTTCTTCATCGTCGTCCGGCTCCTGCGCCGGGTGCCGACCTGGGTGATCCTCCCCCTGGGGGCCGCGCTCCAGATGTGGCCGGTGGAGGGCGTGCAACCGCGGCTCATCACCCACTTCTGCGAACGGTTCATCTACTTCTACGTGGGCTACCGCTTCGCGTCCTCCTTCTTCGATCTCGCCGCCTGGGCCCAGGGCCGGCCCCGCCTGGCGCTGGGCGCCCTCGTGGCCTGGGCCGTGGGGAACGAAGTGCTGGTGCTCCAGGGCCTCGCGGCCCAGCGCGGCATCTCCCTGGCCCTCGGGCTGCTGGGGGCCATGGGGGTCATCACCGCCGGGAGCCTGCTGATGAAAGCCCGCGGTACCGCGTGGCTCCGCCACCTCGGGCGGAAGTCCCTGGTGATCTACCTGGGCTTCTACCTTCCGATGCTGGTGAGCCTCTCCCTGATCCGCCGGGCCGGCACCTGGGCCGATCCTGGCACCCTGGGGTTCATCGCCTCGCTCCTGAGCGTGCTGGCGGCCTTGGGGCTGGAGCGGGCCACCCGGGGCACCCGCCTGGACTTCCTCTTCACCCGCCCCAGCTGGTCCCGCCTCCGCGCCCACCTCCCCGCCCCGAAGCCCGCCCCCTCCCGAGAGCAGGTGGGCGAGGCCTGAGCCCGGGCCCCGATCACGGATTCCCCGCCGGGACTCGGGAAGCCCCCCGGGCGGCCGATCAGGCCCCCAGGAGGTGGCCGAGCCATGAAACCGGGTCAGGGATCGCACGGACACGGGCATGGCCACGCGCACCCACCCAAAGCCCCCTCCCACCCGGAAGCACCGGAAGCGCCGGCACCCAAGGCCGCGCGGCGGAGGCTTCCGGCCTTCCTCCGGGGACTGGACCCCTTCAAGGTGGGGGTTGGCTTGGCCCTGGGGCTGGGCCTGACCCTGGGCCTCACGGCGTGGGTGGTCCAGACCCGCCGGGCGAACGTGGCCCATCGCCATGCCCGCCTGGATCAGACCCTCAAGGCCCTGGCGACCACCTTGAAAGCCCATCCGGATCCCCCCTTCCGGCCCACCCCGGCCTACCTGGCCCGCCTCCAGGACCTGGCCTCCCTCCGCAGCGCCCTGGGGCATCTCGACCCCGGCGAGGGACACCCCGATGCGGATCGCCAGAGCATCCTGGAGAGCGAACTCGCTGAGGTCCACGGGGATCTGGAACGGCTCAGGGCCTCTGCAAGGGACCCCCGGATCCTCGATGCGCTGCGCAGCGCCTATGCCAGCGCCAGGGCCGATCTGGCCGCCCTGAAGAAGGCCTCCGCCCTCGACCCGCCGGCCTGGGATGCCGAGCTCGCCCGGGCCTGCGCGGCCGAGGGGCTTGCCCCCTCCCTCCTCCAAGCTTCCGACGCCCGCCTGGATCGGGTCGAGGCCACCGCCCGGGAGCTGGAGGAAGTGCTGGGCCTGGCCCTGATGGAAGCCAAGGTCCTGGAGCAACCCGGGCTCGAGGTGGTGAGCTTCCTCCCCATGTCCGATCGCACCGTGGTGAGCGCCGGAGGTTGGCAAGCCTCGGGGCTGGGGCACGATGGGCGGGAGCCCGGTCGGATGGTCGCCTTCGCCCTCGAAGGGACGAGCCTGGTGCACCGGCTCCTGAACATCGGAACCTGGGCCAGCCTCGCCAAGGTGGAATCCGGACCCCAGGGCAACCGGCGCTATTCGGTGGATGCCGCCTGCCTGCGCATCACCGAGCAGGGCACCCGCCGGGCCCAGCGGGTGATCGAGCTGGCCCAGGCCTTGGCCACGTCCTGGACCGAGGCGAATCCACTGGCCCCGGCGCCCACCTTCACCCCGGTCCCCCGGAAGACGTTCGAGGACATCTATACCGATGTGGAGGCGGATGCCGCCCTCGGCACCCCCGACGGCAAGCCCGACCTGGATCATTGGCCCACGGCCGGAGAGCTCGCCACCGTGAAGGCCGCCTTCGGCCCCCGGGAGGACCTGGTGCTCCTCCGCCACACCGTGGCCAAGGTCCCCCACCTGTGGATCCTGGCCCGGGAAGGCGTCACCTACACCTCCGGGGGCGATGGGCCCGCCGACCGCCTGGCCCTGCTGCCCGGGGGCCTGATGCTGCGCCTCGGTGAAGTGGAGGTTCCCGCCGTGGTGGGCACCCAGGCCTTCGCCGTCGTGCAGGTGCTGGGCCGGCCCCGGGTGGTGAAGCGGCCCTGAACGGGCACGGGCGCCCGAAGGCGCCCGTGCGGACCGGCTCCAACCTGGGATCAGGCGTAGAAGCCGCGGTAGTGCATGGCCTGGGAGACCTTGTCCAGGGCCAGGATGTAGGCGCCGATGCGGGGGTTGGTCTTGTACTTGTCGGTGGTGGCGAACACCTGCTGGAAGGCGTGCACCATGTACTCCACGAGGCGCTCGTTGACCTCGCGCTCGCGCCAGTAGAAGCCCTGGCGGTTCTGCACCCACTCGAAGTAGGACACGGTCACGCCGCCGGCGTTGGCGAGGATGTCGGGCACCACGAGCACGCCGTTGTCCAGGAGGATGGGATCGGCCTGGGGGGTGGTGGGGCCGTTGGCGCCCTCCACGATGACCTTGGCCTTGATCTTGGCGGCGTTGTCCTCGGTGATCTGGTTCTCCATGGCGGCGGGCACCAGCACGTCCACGGGGAGGGTCAGCAGCTCGGCGGGCTCCATGGCCTCGCCGCCCTTGAAGCCGGCCACGCCCTTGGTCTCGGCCACGTGCTTCATGAGCGCATGGATGTCGAGGCCGCGGTCGTTCTTGATGGCGCCGGAGACATCGCTCACGGCGATGACGCGGGCGCCGGCCTCGTGGAGCAGGCGGGCGGACTGGCTGCCCACGTTGCCGAAGCCCTGCACGGCCACCGTGGCGCCGGCCAGGTGCTTGCCCAGGCGCTGCATGGCCTCGCGGGCCACGATGAGCACGCCGCGGCCCGTGGCCTCGTTGCGGCCCAGGGAGCCGCCGATGCCCAGGGGCTTGCCCGTGACCACGGCGTTGGAGGTGCTGCGCACGTGCATGGAGTAGGTGTCGAGCACCCAGGCCATGGTCTGGGCGTTGGTGCCCATGTCGGGGGCGGGCACGTCGCGGTCGGGGCCGATGATGTCCATGATCTCCGCGATGTAGCGGCGGGTCAGGCGCTCGAGCTCACCCTGGCTCATCTTGGTGGGATCGCAGATGATGCCGCCCTTGCCGCCGCCGAAGGGCACGTCCACCACGGCGCACTTCCAGGTCATCCAGGCGCTGAGGGCCTTGACCTCGTCGAGGGTGACGTTCTTGTCGAAGCGGATGCCGCCCTTGGCGGGCCCCCGGGCCACGTTGTGCTGCACGCGGTAGCCCTGGAAGACCTCCCAGCGGCCGTCGTCCATCATCACGGGCAGGCTCACGATCATGGAGCGGCTGGGCGCCATGAACACCTTGAAGAGGGCGTCCTCGAGTCCGTAGAGCTCGGCGGCCACCTTGAGGCGGGCCTGCATGGCTTCGAAGGGATTGTGGTGGTCGCTCATCGGATCTCCGATTGGGGGTGGGATCAGGAACGGGGCGTGGGGTCGGCGCCGAGGGAGGGGTGGGTTTCCGGGGGCAGCTCGAGCGCCCGGCCTTCCTTCCAGAGGCCTTCCAGGTTGTAGTGCGCGCGGGTCTCCTCGTCCATGACGTGGACGACGAGATCCCCGAAATCCAGGAGGATCCAGTTGCCGGTGTCGTGGCCTTCGCTGGAGAAGGTGCGGTGGCCCAGGGGCCGCAGGGCGTCCTCCACCGCGTCGGCGATGGCCCGGTTCTGCCGGTCGCTGCTCCCGCTCATGAAGGCGAGGGTCTCCGTGAAGCTGCAGGCCTCCTTCACATCCAGGAGTCGGATCCGGAGGGCCTTCTTGGATCGCCCGGCTTCCACCACGGCGCTCAACCGGTTATCAAGGGACATCAACACCTCAAACGGGTCAACGATACAGGTTTTCACGGGTGATCGCAGCTAAGACCTCGGGAGGGAGATCCGCGGCGAGGGAATCATCGGCAGGAGCCGCCGACAACTTGGAACGGAGCACGCTGGAGGCCAGGTCCAGCTCGCGAGCTGGAGGATGCGGTCCACCCGGTGCCACTTGGGCAGGATCGGCAGCTGATCCGTGCCCAACACGAGGATGAAGGCGCTGTCGGGCTCGGCGGCGCGCAGGGCCTCCAGGGTGTCCACGGTGTAGCTGGTGCCGCCCCGGTCCAGCTCAGTCCGGTCGATGGTCACCCGGGGGTCCAGGCCCCCGAAGGCGGCCCGGGTGAGGGTCAGGCGGGCTTCAGGGGAGGGCCCCCCCTCGGGTTTCAGGGGGCTGCGGGCGGCGGGCAGGACCCGCAGCTCGTCGAGGCCCAGGTGCGCCAGGGCCAGCTTCGCCAGCTTGAGGTGGCCGAGGTGGGGGGGGTTGAAGGCCCCGCCCAGCAGGCCGATCCGCTTCACTGGGCGTTCTCCTGCAGGTGGGCGTGCACGGCGAAGGCCAGCTCCTTGAGCCCCTCCCCCGTCACACCGCTGATGTACCAGGGCTTCTGGCCGCGGGCGGCGCAGAGCTTCTCGAAGGCCCCCTTGCGGTCCTCGTCCTGGAGGGCGTCCAGCTTCGTGCCCACCAGCCAGCGGGGCTTGGCCGCCAGGACCTCCGAGAAGGCCTTGAGCTCCCCTTCGATGATCCGCACGGCATCCTCGGGCTCCTGCATGGGATCCGAGAGGTCCACCAGCTGCAGCAGCATGCGGGTGCGCTCCACGTGGCGGAGGAACTGGATGCCCAGGCCCGCGCCGCCGGCGGCGCCCTCGATGAGGCCCGGGATGTCCGCGATGACGAAGCTCTCCAGCTCGGAGCCGCCGAAGCGGTCGAGGCTCACCACGCCCAGCTGGGGCTGCAGGGTGGTGAAGGGGTAGTTGGCGATCTTGGGCCGGGCCGCGCTCAGGCGGCTCACCAGGGTGCTCTTGCCCGCGTTGGGGAAGCCCGCCAGGCCCACGTCGGCGATCATCTTCAGCTCGAGGTCCAGGATGCGGGCCTCGCCCTCCTCGCCGGGCTGGTGGTGGCGGGGGGTGCGGTTGGTGCTGCTCTTGAAGTGCCAGTTGCCCAGGCCCCCCCGGCCGCCGCGGGCCACGCAGAGACGCTCGCCATCGGCCATGAGCTCCGCCAGCACCTCGCCGCTCTGGGCGTCCTTCACCAGGGTGCCCAGGGGCACGTCCAGGGTGATGTCGGCGCCATCGGTGCCGTTCTTCAGGCTGCCCATGCCCTGGCCGCCCCGCTCCGCCGCGAACTTGCGCTTGTTGCGGTAGGCGTTGAGGGTGTTGAGGCTCCGGTTGGCCCGAAGGAACACGCTCCCGCCCAACCCGCCATCGCCGCCATCGGGCCCGCCCTCGGGGGCGAACTTCTCGCGGCGGAAGGAGGTGCACCCGGAGCCGCCGTGGCCGGCGGTCACTTCGAGTTGGAGGTGGTCAAGAAACATGGCTTCGGGCTTCGGGCTTCGGGCTTCGGGTCGCGGTCGTCCGGCCTTCGGCCCGACGCCTGACGCCGGATGCCCGACGCCAAGAAAAAACGCGCAGCCCCTCTGGGAGACTGCGCGTTAGGTTGTGAAGGCTGCTTAGGCCTCGACGGGATCGATGTGGATGAAGCGGCCGGACCGCCCCTTGTCCTGGAAGCGCACCTTGCCGTGCACCAGGGCGAAGAGGGTGTGGTCCTTGCCCATGCCGACGTTCACACCGGCGCGGAACTTGGTGCCGCGCTGACGGACGAGGATGGAACCGGCAGTGACCTGCTCGCCGCCGAACTCCTTGACGCCGAGGCGCTGGGAGTGGGAATCACGGCCGTTACGGGTGGAGCCTACGCCTTTTTTGTGAGCCATGGGTCACCTCTCCTTAAGCCTTGATGCTCTTGATGCGCACTTCCGTGTAGCCCTGGCGGTGGCCCTGGGTGCGCTGATAGGTGGTGGTCCGGCGCTTCTTGAAGATGAGCACCTTCTTGGAGCGATCGTGGGTGATCACCTCGGCCTCGACGGTGGCGCCCTGCACGGTGGGCTGGCCCACCTTCAGGTCCCCGCCCTTGTCGATGAAGAGCACCTGGTCGAAGGTCACCTTCGCCTTGGGCTCGGCCTCGAGCAGCTCCACGCGGAGGATGTCGCCCTCGGACACGCGGTACTGCTTGCCACCGGTCTGAATGACTGCGTACATGATTGCCTCTGAAGTTGAGCGGCGACGGGCGGCGGTCCCAAAGGGATGCACTTGAGGCCCGGAGCCAGCAAGGTCGTCCAGATTGCCTCAAAACCCCTTGGGATGCAAGGAAAGATACCCGGGGGCACCCCTGCCCTCACCAGGACAGGCTGGCCCCCACCACCAGGATCCGGCGGCTGAACGTGCTCGCCTCGGGGCTCCGGTGGCTGAAATCCGCGCTGTAGCTGTAGGCGGCGGCGTTGGGGCGATCCAGGAGGTTCATGACCTCCCCGAAGGCCGCGATGCGGAGCCCCGCCCAGGCCAGGAGTCGGGTCAGCCGCAGGTCGGCCCGGTGGTAGAGGGGAAGTCGGTCCCCGTAGCGGGGACCCTCAAGGGGATCGAAGCCCGTGCCGTTGGGGGTGCCGCCCCGGATGGGGGTGACGGGCGCCCCCGTGGCGTAGCGCCAGGAGAGGGCCCATGCCCACCCGGGCTTCGGGTCCCACTGGGCCACGGCCGTGAGGTTGTGGGGCACGCTGGTGGGCACGGGCCCCAGCTCGAACTGCCGGCCCTCCCGGCGCTTCGTATCCAGGTACCCGTAGCCCACCCAGCCCCGCCAGGCGCCGCGCCGGGCCTTGAGGAAGAGGTCCAGGCCCCGGGCGTAGCCCTCGCCGGTGGCGACGTAGTGCTGCACGGGGTCCTCCACCCCGAGGTGGTCGTAGTCCTTCCGGTAGACCTCCACCCGCAGGTTCCACTCCGCCGTGCCCTTCCAGGCCGCATCCAGGGAGAGGAGGGCGTGGGTGGCCCGCTGCACCGCCAGGTCCGGGTTGCCCGCGTGGGGATCCAGCGCCTCGGGGCCCGGGGCCTGGTGGAAGGTGCCCCAGCTGGCCCGGAGCGTCACCCCCTCCCGGAGCAGGTAGCTGAGGGTCCCCCGCAGGTCCCGGGTGCGCTCATCGGGCAGGTGGTAGCGATCCACGCGGCCCCCGAGGGACAGGCCCCAGGCCGGAGTCCCCTGCCACCGCCAGGTGAGGTAGGCCGCCTCCCGACGGGCCTCGAAGGCATAGGCGAAGGTCCGGGCCGGGGCCCCGGGGTTCCAGTTGGCGAGGTCGAGGGGCACCTGGCCTTCGGGCGTGCGGCGGAGGCGGGTCGTCTCCAGGCCCCCTTCCAGGGTCTGGGCGGTGCCGAGGGCGTGGGTGACCTCCACGCGCCCATGGTCCGTGGCCTCGTGGGCTTCGATCCCCCAGCCCCCGAAGGTCCAGGTCTGGGCGAAGGCGTTGCGGGAAGCCACCAGCAGCAGGGAACCGGATTCGCCGAGGGCCTGCCGCCACTGGGCCGCCCCGTAGGCGCTGTGGCTCTGGTTGAAGTAGGTGCCCGCCTGATTGCCGAGGCGGGTCTCCACGCCCAGGTGGCTTTGGGAGCCCAGGGCCGTGATCTGCAGGCGCCCCGGGCCCAGATCCTGCTGCCAGCCCACCTGGGCATCCAGGCTCTCCGGGCTCTCCTCGAAGCTGGGCGCGAGGCCGTACCACTTGTCCAGCAGCTCCGGCGAGGCCCGGCGCACGGAGCCCCGCAGCGCCGCCCCCGCCACCTTCGCCTCGGCCATGAGGCCCTGGGTCGGAAGGGCCAGCAGCAGGGTGCCCCCGGTGCGGGGCTCCGCCACCTCCGTGGAGAGGTCCAGCACCGCCGACAGCGCATCGCCGTAGCGGGCCGAGAACCCGCCCGGCACGAAGCCCACCTGGGTGACGAGGGCCGTGTCCACGGCGGAGAAGATGCCCCCCTGGGCGTTCGGGTGGTGGAAGGGCCGGGCCTGGCGGCCACCGTTGAGGAAGATGCCCACCTCCTCGGGCTTGCCCCCGCGCACGAAGAGCTCCGCGCCCTCGGAGGCGTTGCTCACGCCCGGCAGGCCCTTCACGGCCTGGAAGACATCCGCCGCAGCTCCGGGCGTGGTGTAGATGTCCATGCGGGAGAGGGAGGACGTGGCACCCTCCTGACTGGTGTAGCCGCTGCCCTCCGTGACCTCCACCACGGCCATGGCCAGGGGTTGCAGCAGCACGACCAGGGCCTCGCCCGGCCGAGCCCGGCGCACCTGGGGCTCCAGCCCCGGCGCACTGATGCGCAGCTCCACGGGGCCGTCCGCCGGAAAGCGGAACCGACCGGCCGCATCCGTCCGGACCTGCCGCCCCGGCCCCTCGACCAAGGCGCCCGCCACCGGGCGGTTGCCCGTCCCCAGGACCACGCCGCTCAGCTCCAGGGCCGCCTGGAGCAGGAGGGCCTGGCTCACTTCGCCCCCTGGAGCCGGGGTGCCACCACGATGCGGGCGAAGGCGTAGCCCGGGTCCAGGCCGAGCGCCTGGTCCAGGTGGCCACGGGCCGAGGCCAGATCGCCCATGTCGATCTCTGCCATGGCCAGCCAGGCCAGGCTCTCCACACGGCCCCAGGTCGGCGCCCAGGGATCGGTGGGGGCGGCCTCGACCTCGGCGGCCTTCACGGCCGCCTGCAGCACCGGCAGGGCCACCTTGGCACCCCCCCCGAAGAAGGCCGGCATGTGCAGCAGGTGGATGCCCTGGAACATCAGCACCCGGGGGCTGTTCGGGGCCAAGCTCCGGGCCTCCTCCAGGAAGCCGGAGGCCCGGGGCCCCAGCACCATGCCCGAGGAGGGCGAGAAGCCCATCTTCAACCCGAGGCAGGCGGCGTGAAGGGCGAGGCTCTCGGCATCCTTCCGGGGCTTCAGCGCGGCCAGGGTGCGGTCCAGCAGGGCCTCGGCCCCCTTGGGGTCCTTGGCCCGGGTGTGGGAGACCAAGGTGTAGCCGAGAAGGGACTCCGCATAGGCCTTCCCGGGATCCGTGGCCAGCGCCAGCTCCCCTTGGAGCTGCTGGAGGGTCTCGGTGCCGACCCGCGGGATGGCCTGGGTCCGCTGGGGGAGGGTCGGGGCGGATGCGGCGGCGGCCGTGGGTGCGGAAGGGCCCTGCTGCGCCGCGAGGCTGAGGGTGAGGAGGGAGAGGAGGGCGAGGTGTCGCATCGGTCGGGCTCCAGCGCAGTCAGGCGCTGAGCCCAGGTTTGGTAGCCCGCCCCCTGGCCGGAGCCCGGGTTGGACGAAGGGCGGGGACGAAGGGACGAAAGGCCGTCAGCCCTTCCCCAGCCTCCGTCGCACTTCCGCCATGCGATCCCGGCTCACGGGAAGGCGCGACCCCTCCCGGAGGACCAGCTCGCCGAAGCCACCGGCCTCCACGACCAGTTCCTTCACCGCCTCGAGGGCCACCATGGCGGAACGGTGCGTGCGCTGGAAGCGCGGGGCGAGCAGGGTCTCCAGCTCATCCAGGGTCCGATCCAGCACGAACCGTCCCTCCCCCGTGTGGACGAAGAGCAGGCGGTTTTCCGTGCGCAGGTGCGTCACGTCCGCCCAGGCGAGCACCCGCAGGCGCCCCTTCACGAGCACCGTGAAGCGCTCGGGCGCCCGGTGGCCCTGCACGGCCTCCAAGGCCGAAAGGAGGGGCGTGGGGTCCAGGGACGGAGGCTGCACCCGCGCCAGCGTTTCCTGGAGCTGGTCCCGCGCCACCGGCTTCATCAGGTAATCGCAGGCGGCCCAGCGGAAGGCCTCCACGGCGTAGCGATCGAAGGCCGTGACGAAGGCGATGGGGGGCAAGGTCAGTCCCTCCTCCCTGGCCTTCCGCAGGAGCCCGAAGGCCCCTTCCGGCGGGAACTCGATGTCGAGGAAGAGGAGGTCCGGCTTGCGGGCGCGCAGGCAGGCCAGGGCCTCCAGGCCGTCGGCGGCTTCGAAGAGGCAGGTGGCCTCCGGCACCAGCTCCTGCACGAGGCGCTTGAGCCGGGCCCGGGCCGGGGGCTCATCCTCCACGAGGGCGTAGGTCTTCATGGCAGGGTGACCTCCGCGATGCATCCCTCCCCCACCTCGGGCCAGGTCAGCGTGCCGCCGAGGGCCTCCAGGCGCTCGCGCACGGTGCGGAGGCCCAACCCTTCGGGGGCCGAGGGGTTCCGGCCCACGCCATCGTCCACGACCCGCACGCGGCCACCCGCGGCTTCCACGCGGAGGTGGCAAGGGCCCACTTTGGGTCGGAAGCCGTGCTTGAGGGCGTTTTCCACCAGGGGCAAGACCAGCAGGGGCGGGATTTCGTGGGCCGCATCCCCAGGAGCCAGCACCACCGTGGTCGCCAGGCGGGCGCCGAAGCGGAGGCGCTCCAGGGCCAGCAGATCCTCCAGCACCGAGAACTCCTCCGCCAGGGTCCACCGCTCCTGTTCCAGGGCGGTCATGATGCGCCGGAGCAGGCGGGAGAGCGCCTCGGTGGCGGCCTCGGCCTTGCCGGGCTCCTCGGGGATGAGGGCGGCGATGGTGTTGAGGGCGTTGAAGAGGGTGTGGGGCTGCAGCTGCGCCTGGAGGGCCAGCAGGCCTGCGCGGGCCTCCGCCTGGGCCCGCGCGCCCTCGGCCTCCAGCACATGCACGAGGGCGTGCTTGGCCATCATGAAGTTGGTGATGGCGAAGCCGATGGCGAAGGTCATGGCCGCCACGGCGGGGTGGATGAGCAGGTTCAGGCCCGTGGTCCACCGGATGAGCCCCACGCAGAGGGCCAGCATCCCGGTGTACATCAGGCTCACGATCCCCATCGACCGCAGGGCCTCCCGCTCCGGCGGCCGGCCCGGCCGGGGCTCGTACCAGGCATGGAGCCCCTCGAACCCGCACCACATGACCACCGCGAAGATGGTGCAGATGGTCACCGAGGTCCTGAAATCCCGCGAGAGCTTGACCGCCCACAGGAGGGTCCCCACACCCAGGCCCATGAGCAGGGTGCGGGGGAGGAGCGTCCAGAGCCGGGCCATGCCCCCAAGGATGGGCCGCCCCCCCGTGTCCAGGCCAGGAAAAGCCGACGAAGGGCCGAGGATGGGATACTGGAGGCTATGGCCCACGACCTCCGCGCCTTCCTCAAGCAGCTCGAATCCGCCGGGGAGCTCCACCGGATCAAGGTGGAGGTGGATCCCCACCTGGAGATGGGGGCCATCGCCGACCGGATCTCCAAGGAACCCGGGGGCGGCAAGGCCCTCCTGTTTGAAAAGGTGAGGGGGCAGCGGCTGCCCGTGCTCATGAACGCGTACGGGTCCAAGCGCCGCATGGCCATGGCCCTGGGGGTGGAGAAGGAGGCCCGGGGCATCGACGCCATCGCCGACCGCATCGAGCACCTCATCAAGGAGGCCCTGCCCAAGCCCGGTCTGGGCTTCTTCGACAAGCTGGCCAAGCTGCCCATGCTGGCCGAGGTGGGTAACTGGATGCCCAAGACCGTGAAGAAGGGCGCCTGCCAGGAGGTGGTGCTCACGGGGGACCAGGTCAAGCTCAGCGAGCTGCCCGTGCTCACCACCTGGCCCGAGGATGGCGGCCCCTTCATCACCCTGGGCATGAGCCACACCCGCAACAAGGAAACGGGCCACCGCAACGTGGGCCTCTACCGCCTGCAGGTCTTCGACGACCGCACCCTGGGCTTCCACACCCAGCTCCACCACGATGGCGCCCGCAACCGCCACGGCTATGGCAAGGACGAGAAGATGCCCGTGGCCGTGAGCTTCGGCGGCGACCCCAACCTCACCTACTGCGCCACGGCGCCCCTGCCCCCCTTCGTGAGCGAGGTGATGTTCGCGGGCTTCCTCCGGGGCGAGGGCATCGAAATGGTGAAGTGCGTGACCAACGACCTGGAGGTCCCGGCGGACTCGGAGATCGTCATCGAGGGCTACGTGAATCCCGGCGAGCTGCGCCGCGAGGGTCCCTTCGGCGACCACACGGGCTACTACAGCCTGGCCGACGACTACCCGGTGCTCCACGTCACGGCCATCACCATGAAGAAGGACCCCATCTTCCCCGCCACCATCGTGGGCCGCCCGCCCCAGGAGGACGAGTGGCTGGGCTACGCCACCGAGCGCATCTTCCTGCCCCTGCTCCGCATGGTGCTGCCGGAGATCCGCGACATGCACCTCCCCGCCGCCGGGGCCTTCCACAACCTGGTGATCGTCTCCCTGAAGAAGGAGTACCCGGGCCACGCGCAGAAGGTGATGAGTGCCATCTGGGGCACGGGGCAGATCATGTTCACCAAGTGCGTGGTGGTGGTGGATGAGGACATCGATCCCCACGACATGACCGAGGTGCTCTTCCGCATCACCAGCAACGTGGATCCGAAGCGGGACATGCTCTTCACCGACGGGCCCCTGGACGTGCTGGACCACGCGTCCGACCGCTTCGCCTTCGGTTCCAAGGTGGGCATCGACGCCACCCGCAAGAACAAGCCCTTCGACGACTACAAGCGCGAGTGGCCCCGGGACCTCACCTTCCCCGACGAGATCCTGGGCCGCATCGACCGCCGCTGGAAGGAATACGGCTTCTGAACGGACCGGGGGCCGCACCCGCGGCCCCCATCGGTTGCAGGTGGGATCAGAACCGGAAGGTCACGCCCGCCTGCAGGCTGTCGGCGTTGCCATCCCAGACCTTGGAGGTCTGGTAGCGCAGTTCGGCACCCACGGTCTTGTTGAACTGGTACCCCAGGCCCGCAGCGAGGCCCAGCTTGGTCGTGGTCTGGGAATCGGAACCTGAAATGCCCAGGACGGTCACGGTCGCCTCACCCTTCCACTGCACGGCGCTCAGGCCACCGGTGAAGTAGAGCCCCTGGGGCTTGCCCTCCACGAAATAGAGGTAATCGGCGCCCAGCGCGATGTTGCTGTAGGTGAGGCTGGCGCTCCCGAACGGGTCGGACACGGTGTACTTGGGATACCAGGTGGCATCAAGGCGGGGCCGGATCATGTGACCTCCCGCGAGGTCGAAGGTCACATGGGCACCCACCCCGTAGCCCATCTTGCTGTCCACGGCGTCCTTCAAGTCCCCCTGGGGGAGGCTGAGGGTCGCCTGCAGGCCGAAGCGGGGACCTTCCTGGGCCTGGAGGCCGAGGGAACCGAGGGCGAGGGCGGTGAGGGAGAGGCTGCGAAGGTTCATGAAAACTCCTGTGGGCCCATGGGGGCCGCCCAGGTCATTGCACCCTCGGTGCCAGGCGCTTGAATCGCAAGACGATGCCCGAGAATCCCTTGTTTTTCCGGTCCTACCCCAAGTTGGACGGGCCCTGGCGGGCACCCGGGATGATGCAGTCTGTCCATACGCTGTCGAATCCTGCAACGGAGACGAGCCGGGGCCCTTGCGGGCCCCGGAGTGGCGGAGGATCAGGGTCAGAACTTCAGGGTGGCGCCGATGCTGAGGGTATCCCCGTCGTATCCGTTCCCCAGGCTGCTGCGCAGGTAGCGGACTTCGGTCCCGAAGGTGGCGTTCCACTGATAGCCCATGCCCACGGAGAGGCCCAGGTGGGAGGCGTCATAGGAGCGCTTCACCCCGGCCGCGTTCTCCTCGTAGGACCACTTCACAAGGGCCAGCCCGCCCAGGAAGTAGATGCCTTCGGTGGTCTTGCCCTCCACGTAGTAGAGCGCGTCGGCGCCGAGGGTGAGGTTGGACACCTTGTTGCTGACACTGGTGGGCAGGCCGTTCACATCGGTCTCGGACCAGGTGTTGAAGTCGAAGCGGGGCCGCACCGCCAGCCCGCCGCCGAGGGCGAACTGCGCGTGCACGCCGATGCCGATCCCCAGCTTGCTGTCCACGAGGGTCTTGAGGTCACCCATGGGCAGGTTGGCCTGGGCCTGGACGCCCAGCTTGACGTCCTGGGCGGCGAGGGTGGTGGCGGCGAGGGCGAGGGTGAGTAGGGTGGTGCGCATGGCGACTCCTGTACGGCCGTGAGGCCCCTTCAGCATGACCCAACCGGCAGCCAGGAACGAACAAGGCGCCCCATGGGGCGCCTTGTTTCGCGTCTGAACGGTGGGATCAGGCGTCCTGGCGGACTTCCTTGAGGCGGCCGGCCTTGCCGAGCTTGGCGCGCAGGAAGTAGAGCTTGGCGCGGCGCACGCGGTTGTGGCGCAGCACTTCGAGCTTGTCGATGATGGGGCTGTTCAGGGGGAAGATGCGCTCCACGCCCACGCCGCTCGCGACCTTGCGCACGGTGAAGGAAGCGCGCATGCCGCCGCCCTTGATGCCGATGATGGTGCCCTGGAAGATCTGGATGCGCTCCTTCTCGCCCTCGCGCACCTTCACGTGGACCTTCACGGTGTCGCCGGGGGCGATCTTCGGGAGGTCGGTGCGCAGGAGGCTCTGCTCCAGCTTGTCGATGATGTTGGTCATGGGATCTCCTGTGGGCCAGCGGTCCCGTACCCCAGAGTCTACCGGAATGAGCCCGGAATTCAAGGGATCTTGAAGCCCTTCCACCCTTTGGGCTTGGGCTGGTCCCAGGCCTCCGGGTGGAGCACCTGCCAGGCGCACCACTGATCGGATCTGGACAGCCCTGGGAGCCGGTCCTCCAGGAAGGCCGCCCACAGGTCGGGCCGGCGGTCCCGGGTGCGGACCATGGCCTCCCGGAGGCGCCACAGCCGGATGGCCTCGTGGTTGCCCCCCAGGAGCACATCGGGGACCCCCTGCCCCTCGAAGA
Source organism: Holophagaceae bacterium (assembly GCA_044229665.1). Taxonomy (GTDB): domain Bacteria; phylum Acidobacteriota; class Holophagae; order Holophagales; family Holophagaceae; genus JAFDVN01. The sequence continues at coordinate 60,606 of JBGASN010000010.1, read as the reverse complement.
CCTCCGGGCGGGTGAAGTGGGGGTGGTCCAGAAGGCCCGTGGCGAAGCTGTCGGCCTCCGCACTGCCCGCATTGCCCAATACCCCGGGCAACCACCGGGCCACGGCATCCATGAGGATGAGGGCCGGCAGCTCGCCGCCGCTCAGCACCACCTCCCCCACCCGGTACTCCCGGTCGATGCACGCGGCCACCGCCCGCTGGTCCACCCCCTCGAAGCGGCTGCAGACGAGGATCAGCTGATCGAAGCCTGCGAGGTCCACCACGGCGGCGTGGTCCAGGGCCGGTGCGGCGGGACTGAAGTGCACCACGAGGCTGCGGCCGACCCGCGGCACGGCGGCCAGGGTGGCTTGGAGGACCTCGGGCCGGAGGACCATGCCGGGGCCCCCGCCATAGGGGGGCGCATCCACATGCCCGTGGGTGTTGCCCGAGAAGGGCCGGTAGCTGTGCAGGTGGAGGCCGTGGCCCAGCTCCCGGAAGGCCCGCCCGGTGACCCCCAGGGTCGCGGCTTGGAAGTACTCCGGCAGGAGGGTGAGGACGTCGAAGCGCATCAGGCGATCCACCCCTTGAGGGCCTGGAAGGCCTTCATCCCCCAGTGGAGGATCTGCTGGAAGGACACCGCGAAATAGATCGTGGTGACGAAGCTGAAGGCCCCCCCCAGCCAGGCCAGGAAGGGCCACTCCTCCAGGAGGGCCACGCCGATGAGGACGATGGCGATGGCGGGCAGGATGTTGGCGGCCGGCAGGATCACCGGCAGGGCCGCCAGGAAGCCCGTCCAGGCCACCAGGAGGCCCAGCCCCCGGCCCTCCATGCGCCGCCGGGGGGTGTGGCGGGACCCCAGGAGGCGGACGTAGCGCTCCACCTGCGCCAGGAGCCCCTTGATGCGTCCGCGGTGCATCTCGTAGCGCTGGAGGCGCTCGGGGATCCACGGGTGGGGCCGGCGCCGGAAGAGCTGGTACCCCAGGGCGAGGGTGGCCAGGTTCACCACGTTCGCCACCGCGGGGATGAAGGTGAGGAGGCCCAGCAGCAGGATGGCGAAGCCGTAGGTCTGCTCCCCGGCCCGATCGAGGAGCTCCCCGATGGACACGGAGCCGTCCTCCTCCAGCAAGTGCTGAAGCGCGAGGAAGAGGGGTTCCTGGGGGGTGGACATGGTGGGGAGCCGTCTCCTTGAGGCTATCCTGGCGCGGTGAATCCCGGTGCCCTCTCCTCCCGTTTCCAGGCCCTGCAGGTGCGGGCCGCGGCCTTGGCCCTGGAGCCGGCCACCGTGCGGAAGGCCCGGCTGGCCCGCCTCGCGGCGACCTTCGATGCCCACCGCCCCCGCCTCGCGGAAGCCCTGACGGCGGACCTTGGCCGGCATCCCCTGGAGTCGGAGCTCGTGGAGCTGCACCCCACGGGGGCGGAATTGCGTCATGCACTCCGGCACGTGAAGGGCTGGATGAAGCCCCGCCGGGTGGGCACCCCCCTCTCGCTCCTGGGCACCCGCAGCTGGATCCAGCCGGAACCCAAGGGCGTGGTCCTGATCCTGGCCCCCTGGAACTACCCCGTGTTCCTCCTGCTCCCCCCCCTGGCGGCCGCCTTGAGCGCCGGCAATGCCGTGATGCTCAAGCCCTCGGAGAAGGCCCCGGCCACGGAGCGGGCCCTGGCGGCCCTCCTGCGGGAGGCCTTCCCCGATGGGGAGGTGGACGTGGCCACCGGGGGCCCCGAAGTGGCGGAAGGTCTCCTGGAGCTGCCCTGGAACCACGTCTTCTTCACAGGCAGCACCCGCATCGGCCAGAAGGTGATGGCCGCCGCCGCCCGGCACCTCACCCCGGTGACTCTGGAGCTGGGCGGCAAGAGCCCCGCCGTGGTCACGGCCTCGGCCAACCTCGATCAGGCCGCCGCACGGATCGCCTGGGGCAAGGGTGTCAACGCTGGCCAGACCTGCGTGGCCCCCGACTACGTGCTCGTCCATGCCGACGTGCTTCCGGCCTTCCTGGAGCGCCTGAAGGCCCAGATCCAGGCCCAGGGCGAGGATGCGGCCTGCCTCCTGGATGCCGCCGGGTATGACCGCCAGGTGGCCCTCCTCGAGGGCGCCCTGGCGGCCGGGTCCAAGCTGGTCGCGGGCGGCCACCGCGACCCCGCCACCCGCCGCTTCGAGACCGCCGTGCTCACGGACGTGCCCCTCGATCATGCCGTGATGAAGGAGGAACTGTTCGGCCCCCTCCTCCCCGTGCTCCCCTACCGGGCCGATGCCGAAGCCCTGGGCGTGATCCGCACCCTCGACGAACCCCTCGCCCTCTATGTGTTCGCCGGCGGGCGCCGCGAAGAAGAGGACTGGGTGCGCCGCACCCGGGCCGGAGGCACCGCCCTGGGCCAGACCGTGGTGCACCTGGCCAATCCCCAGCTGCCCTTCGGGGGCCGCGGCCCTTCGGGACTGGGCTCCTACCACGGGGAACATGGGTTCTGGACCTTCAGCCATGCCCGCGCCGTGTTGCGTCAGGGGCCCCTGGAACCCCTCGCGTTCTACCGACCTCCCTACGGCGGCCTGCTCAAGCGCTGGCTCTTCCGCACCCTGCGCTGGCTGGAGTGATCAGCGGGCCCGCTCCAGGAAGGCCTTGAGCCCCGCGCGGAAATCCACCCGGGTGCCGGGCAGGGTGTCCGGGCCCTCCAGGTACATGGCGGTGAGGAGTCGCACCATGGGCGTCCCCCCCAGGGTCACCCAGGGCTCTTCGTTGTAGCGGCCCCGCAGGGGGCGCCCTCCACCCCCTTCGAACTCCCAGTGCATGCCCTGATCCACGTCCCGGGTCACGTACTGCAGGTAGCGGTCCACGGTGGGCCGCAGCTCCGCGGGCACGCCCTGGGGCCAGTTGCCGTTGAGGATGATGAGGTTGAACTCCTTGCGGCGGGCGCCACTCACGCTCACCTCCCAGGTCTGGAAGATGTGGAAGCGCACCTTCCCCTCCCGAATGAGCCGGAGGGCCTTGTCCACATGGGCCTCACCCGGCCGACCCGTGGCGGCCATGGCCGACCGCAGGGCCGCCCCATCCACCTCCAGGCGGGCCCGGCTGAAGGGTGTGCCCTTCATTTCGAAGCCGCTGCGAGCCACCTCCTGGAGGCGGCTGTCCCGGGGGATCTGCAGGGTCTCCGCCGGGGGGATGGGAATCAGGGGCGCCACCGGCCCCCCTCCTTCACCAGCTGACCGCAGGCGCCGGCCACATCCTGGCCGCGGCTGCGCCGCACGCTCACGGTGAGCCCCGTGGCCGCGAGCAGGCGGCAGAGCTCCTGGATCCGCGCTTCGGAGGGGGCCTCGTAGCCGCTCCCCTCGTGGGGGTTGAAGGGGATGAGGTTCACCTTGGAAGGGAAGCGGGCCGCATAGGCCGCGAGGCGCCGGCCATCGTCGAGGCTGTCCGTGACACCCTTCAGCAGCACGTATTCCAACGTGATCCGCTCCCCCCGCTGCAGCGGGAAGGCGGTGAGGGCTTCGGCGAGCGCTTCGAGGTTCCAGGCCTTGTTCACGGGCATGATGCTGGATCGGTACGCATCGGTGGTGGCATTAAGGCTCAGGGCCAATCGGGGTCGCCGGGCGAAGGTGCCCAGGCGCTGGATGCCGGTCACCAGGCCCGAGGTGGAGACCGTGATGCGACGCGGGCTCAGGTTCAGTCCCTTGGGGTCCGTGAGGATGTCGAAGGCGGCCATGAGGTGGTCGAGGTTGTGGAGCGGTTCGCCCATGCCCATGAAGACCAGGTTGAGGGGATCGTCCTCCCCATCGGCCCCCACGGGGCGCCCGTGGTGGGCGAGCATGGCCATCACCTGCCCCACGATCTCCGCGGCACTGAGGTTCCGGAGGATGCCCATCTGGCCCGTGGCGCAGAAGGTGCAGGCCATGGCGCAGCCTACCTGGCTGGAGAGGCAGAGGGTGGTGCGGTCGCGGTAGGGCATGTGCACGCCCTCCACCTGCTTGCCGTCCGCCAGCTCGAAGCCGTGTTTGGTGCTGCGGTCCTCGCTCACGAGGCTCTGGGTGATGCGGGGCCAGGCCAGGTCCACCTCCGCCGTGAGCCGCTCCCGGAGGGCCTTGGGCAGGATGGTGAAGGCCGCCCAGGTGGTCCAGCCCTTGGCGTAGAGTCCTTCAAACACCTGGTCCGCCCGGAACGCTGGTTGGCCGAAGCCCGCGAGGAGCGCCCGAAGTTCCCCCCGCCCCATGCCCGCAGCATTGGGCCGTGCCTCCGCGGCCCGTTCGGGGGCCGGCCGATCCCAGGGCTGCGCCATCAGTCGAGGGAGATGCGGAAGAACTTCATCATGGTGCGATCCTCCTCGGACCAGGTGTCCGTAAGGGCCTCCTGGGGGGCTTCCAAGGGGGCCGCCTCCAGGCTCAGGGTCAGTCCGAAGCCCAGCAGGCGCACCTGGGCCGCCAGGTCGCGGCACAGGGGATCCTCCGCCAGGGCCCGCACCAGGGCCTCACCCAGCTCCCCGACCAGTTCCGGCAGATCCTCGTGCGCGTCCATGGCCGCCTCCCCACCCAGTGTAAGGTGGCGGGCCCTACTTCAACCCGAACCAGGTCTTGATCTGGGCCTTCCAATCCTCCCGGCGGCGTTCCGGGGCCACATCCCCCGCGCGCTGGCCGCTGCGCCGTTCCATGAGGTCCATGAGGCGCTCCAGCAGCTCCGGCTCCCGCTGCAGGCTCTCCTCGAAGCCGGCCTTGGGCAGCTCCACCACCCGGGCCTCCGTGGCGGCCACGATGGTGGCGCTGCGGGGGGAGCCGGTGAGGAGGCTGTGCTCCCCGAACCAGCTCCCCGCGTGGAGCACCGCCACCACCCGCCAGAAGAGCCCGTGGTAGGGCTCTTCGCGCTCCTCCGCCTTGACCACGTGCAGTTCCCCCGAGAGCACGGCAAACAGGGAATCCCCGGGATCCCCCTCCCGGATCACGCCCTCCCCCGGGGCCAGGGTGCGCAGGCGGATGTGCGGACGCAGGTCCTCGCTCCAGTGGGCCGGCAATTTCAGCAGCCGGACCAGCTCCCCCATCAGGTGGTGATCCGGCTCCTCCTGGGGGGGATGGGGCGTGGTGGCACCATGGGGACCCAGGAGGCTGAAGCCTTCCCGGGGCAGCACCGTCGCCAACAGGCGGCTCACCTGGTAGGTGGCGGCCCGTCCATGACGGAAGCCCAGGGTCCAGAACCGGGCCTCCAACACGGCGCCCCCCAGGTCCAGGCTGTGCACCACCACCTCCGGTCGGTTGGATGGCAGGTGGGGCGTCCCCGCCAGGGCCTGGCAGAGCTTGGCCAGGGCCACATGGAGCTTCGGGTGGGGCTCCACGACCACCTTCACCGTTCGGCGGTGGAGGCCCGAGGGCACGTAGAGGTTGGTCACCACCGCCTGGGCCACCACCTGGTTGGGGAAGATGTCCAGATCCCCGTTCTCGGTGCGCAGCTGCACCGTTCGCCAGGTCATGGCCACCACCTCGGCCACGTAGGTCTCCCGGCCACCTCCGGGCCGGAGGTTGCCGGAGATCTCGATCCAGTCCCCCTCCTCGAAGGCGGGATCCAGGTGCAGGCTGATGCCGGCGAAGAGGTTGCCCAGGGTCTGCTGGAGGGAGAGGCCCACGATGGCCGCGGCGAGGGCGCCCGTGCCCAGGAGCTGGGCCAGGGAGATGCCGATCACCTCGCGCAGGATGCCGCCCAGGGCGAAGACCCACAGGAGCACCACGATGAGGTCCCGGGCAAAGCCCGGGGTGGCGTTCTGCCGCTGCCGGAGCAGGGGATCCAGCAGGAGGAAGGTGACAAGCCGCACCCCGGCATAGGTGACCGCGCACCAGAAGAGGAGGTCCCCCGCCCGGTCCAGGGAGGGGTGGTTGCCCAGTCTGGGCAGGAAGAGGGCCCCCAGGGCCACCAGGAGGGCCAGGAGCACCCAGGCCAGGAGCCGACGGGTAGGGGTGACGCGCGTTCTGAGATCCCGGAACATGGCCTGAGTGTAGGGCGGAACGGCCCGGTGGGGCGCTCGCAGGCACAAGTTCAGGTGGCGCACACCCGGGTCCGATGAGGGCTCCATGGTGGTGCAGGCCCAGGGTCCCGATCGCCCCCCCACGGGGGTGGGCGATGCATCGGCTCGCTTCGCGGACCAGTTGGAGGAGCTCCGGGCCTCCAACCGGCGGCTCAATGCCCAGGTGGCCGTCTCACGCATCCTCGTGGAGCAGGACCGGGTGGAGGAGGCCCTTCCCCTGCTGATGGAGACCCTCTGCGCCGTCTTCGACTGGGAGATCGGCGTGTACTGGTTCAACGGCCCCGCCGGCCTGGAGCGGGGCTACGTCTTCCCCGAGGAGGCCCTGGAGGGGGAATTGCTCCAACCCGCCCACCCCGAGGGCCTCGTGACCCGGGCGGCGGATCAATCCATGGTGTGCTGGGCCCCTTCCCCGGAGGCGGTGCGGGATCTGCCGGAGAACTACCTCTGGCCTGAAGGGAACGCGTTCGCCCTTCCCGTGCCGGGTGAACGTCTCCACGGAGTGCTGCTCTTCTCAGGCCGCACCCGCCTGCCCGCGGAGCAGGCCCTGATCGAAGTGCTCACAGCCATTGGAGGTTCCTTCGGCCGCTTCGTGGATCGCCGCATCCTCCTGGCCGGCATCTCCCGGGCCCGCGACTCGGCCCTGGCGGCCAGCCAGGCCAAGAGTCAGTTCCTGGCCAACGTCAGTCACGAACTCCGGACCCCCCTGAATGCCGTGCTGGGCTTCGCCGACCTGCTGCTCACGGAGACCCTCACCACCGTCCAGGAGCAGCGGGCCCGGGAGATCAAGGAGGCCGGCCGGGGCCTGCTCCGCATGGTCAACACCCTGCTGGAATACGGGCAGTTCCAGTCGCGCCGGGTCCGGCTCGAATCCAACCCCTTCACCCTCACGGCCTTCCTGGACAGCCTCGCAGATCTGGCGCGGCCTGAACTCGAGGGGCGCGAGATCCAGGTCGAGACGGAAGTGGATGCCGCCCTTCCCCGGTGGGTCGTGGGCGACGAGGGGCACCTGCGCCAAGCCCTGATGCCCCTGCTCGACAACGCCGTGCGGTTCACGCGGCAAGGTCGGATCCTCCTCCGCAGCCGCCTCGTCGCCCAGGAGGGCGCACGCCTCAAGGTCGCCCTGGAGGTGGAGGACACGGGCCCCGGCATACCTGCGGCGGAGATGGAGCGGGTGCACCTGCCCTTCGTTCAAGCCGATAGCTCCGATACCCGCCGACACGGCGGCCTGGGGCTGGGCCTCGCCCTGGCCAAGGAGGTCGCCACCACCCTGGATGGCCAGTTGGACCTCTGGAGCGAGGAAGGCACCGGCACCCGGGCCACCCTCCTCCTTGAACTGGAGGAAGGCCAGGCGCCTGCGCCCCCCACCCAGACCCGTGCCCCGCTCACCGGGAGGATCCTGGTGGTGGAAGACAACCCCATCAACCAGCTGGTGGCCACCAGCCTCCTCTCCGCCCTGGGCCTCAGCACCGAGGTGGCCGAGGATGGTGCGAAGGCCCTCACCAAGCTGGCCGAGGGCGGCTTCGACCTCGTGCTCATGGATTGCCAGATGCCCGTGATGGACGGGTGGGAGGCCACCCGCAGGTTCCGGGCCTCGGAGGCCACCGGCCACATCCCCATCGTGGCCCTCACGGCCTCCAGCACCGAAGACGACATGGGCCGCTGCCGGGCCTGCGGTATGGATGACTTCCTGGCGAAGCCCATCGACCTGCAGGTGCTCGCCGCCATGCTGCGCAAGCACCTCAATCAGTAGGGGCTCAGCTCCAGGCGTCCCGGAAGGCCTCGACGGCGGCCCGGGGATCCCCGGTCCAGAACGGCCGGATCGCCGCGACGCCCGCCAGGCGTGGATGGCGCAACTCCGCAACCCGCACCGGGGTGACGCCCCCCAGGGCCAGCAGGCGGGGCGCCTCCGCGGGCAGGGTGTCGAGGAAGCGGTGCAGCCCGGTGGCCCCCCAGGCGGGGCCCTTCCCGGGCGTCTCGAACAACGGGGACACCAGCAGCTGCGCGGCCCGGGCCCGGGTCGGCCACTGGTCGGGATGGTGCAGGGGGGCGCTGGCACCCCGGAGATCCGCCGCCCCCAGCGCCGACTCGGGGAGGTGCAGGCCCCAGGTGGATCCCGGCAGGCCCCGCACCCAGAGCGCAACCCCGGGGTGTTCGGCCCGGCACCAGGTGGCGGCCGCCTCCAGCGCCCCCGCCGGGAGCTGGGGCTCCCGGATCAGGAAGGCATCGATGCCCGAGGCCAGCACGGGGGCCCAGGCCTCCGGTCGGAAGCCCTCGCCCGGGGTGATCGCCAGGAGGTGCATCCCTCCACCTTCGCGCGAGGTCATCCGCGCGGCAACGAAGCCCAGGGGTTCACGGACAGCACCCGGCATCCTGGATATCCCCCGATGAGCCCGGGAACCAGCGCGTGCGGAGCCACAGAGAGACCCCCACCAGGCCGATGAGGGCGGGCACTTCGACCAATGGTCCAATCACCGCCGCAAAGGCGGCCCCGTGGCCCAGGCCGAAGGTCGCCACCGCCACGGCGATGGCCAGCTCGAAGTTGTTGGAGGCCGCCGTGAAACTCAGCGTCGCGGACTGCGGGTAGGTGGCTCCGGCCAGCTTCGACATCCAGAAGCTGGCCAGGAACATCACCCCGAAGTAGATGAGCAGGGGCACGGCCACCCGCAGCACGTCCCCGGGATTCGCCACGATGCGGGCCCCTTGCAGACTGAACATGGCCACGATCGTGAAGAGCAGGGCGATGAGCGTGAGGGGGCTGATGCGGGGCACGAACTCCCGGTGGTACCAGTCCAGGCCCTTGGCCCGCCCCAGCAGGAATCGCGTGAGGAAGCCGGCGATGAAGGGTACGCCCAGGTAGAGGAAGACCGACTTGGCGATCTCACCGATGGAGACGTTCACCACGGCGCCCTGCAGGCCCAGGACCCTGGGCAGCACCGTGGCGAAGACCCAGGCGTACACGCTGAAGAAGAGCACCTGGAAGATCGAATTGAAGGCCACGAGGCCGGCGCAGTATTCCGTGTCGCCCTCGGCCAGGTCGTTCCACACGATGACCATGGCGATGCAGCGGGCCAGGCCGATGAGGATCAGCCCGAGCATGAGCTCCGGCCGGTCCCTCAGGAAGAGCACGGCCAGCCCGAACATGAGCAGGGGACCCAGCACCCAGTTCTGGAAGAGGCTGAGCAGCAGCACCTTCCGGTTCTCCAGCACCCGATGCAGTTCCTCGTAGCGCACCTTGGCGAGGGGGGGGTACATCATCAGCACGAGGCCGATGGCCAGGGGCACGCTGAGGGTGCCCGTGTTCCAGGCGTTCAGGGCCCGGTTGAAGCCCGGCACGTACCGCCCCAGGGCGATGCCCAGGCCCATGGCCACGAAGATCCAGAAGGTGAGGTAGCGGTCGAGGAAGGCCAGGCGCTTGGGTCCGGTCATGACTGGAGGCTCCAGGGGATCAGTGGGCGGCCGCGAAGGTCGCGAGGCGGTGGGCCAGGTCGTCGCGCACGGCGCGGAACTGGTTCAGGATCTCGGCTTCCGTGCCCGTGGCCTTGGCGGGATCCGGCAGGCCCCAGTGCTCATGCTTCAAGCCCGGAGGCAACACCGGGCACCGGTCCAGCGCGTCCCCGCACAGGGTCAGCACCACGTCGAAGGAGGCGAGGGGATGGCCCTCCGCCGCGAGGTCGTCCAGGGTCTTGGAGCGCAGGTCCGCGGGCAGCTCGCCCGTCTCCGCCATCACCACCTTCATTCGGGGGTTCAGGCCGTGGGCCTCCACGCCCGCGCTGAGCACGGTCCAGTCCGGCCGAAGGCGGCGCAGGAGGATCTCGCCCATCTGGGAGCGGCAGCTGTTTCCGGTGCAGAGGAAGAGGAGCTTCATTCAGCGGATTCCTTGAGTGAGCAGGTCCGTCAGGGCGGTCACGGTGGGCACATGGCCCTGCACCGCGATTCTGCCATCAACCCGCAGCGCGGGCGTGCTGGACACGCCGGTGGCCAGGATGTCCTGGATCTCCGTGACCTTCACGAGGTCGAAGGAGAGGCCGGCGGCTTTGGCCGCCTCCTCCGTGCGCTCCGTGAGGAGCTTGCACTTGGCGCAGCCGGTGCCGAGGATCTCGAGGCGCATGGGACCTCCTAGAAAAGGGCGAGGAAGACGAAGCCCACGGCGAGGATGCCGAGGGTGACGACGCCGAGGAAGGTGGCGATGAGGCGGGGCTTGAGCACCTTCCGCAGCAGGATGGTCTCCGGCAGGGAGAGGCCCGTCACCGCCATCATGAAGGCGAGCACCGGACCCAGCGCAGCGCCCTTGGCGAGGAGGGCCTGGACCACGGGCAGGATGGTGGCCGCGTTGGCGTAGAGGGGCACGCCGATGAGCACGGCCAGGGGCACGCTCCACCAGGCCCCCCGGCCCAGCACCTTCACGAGGAAGGCCTCGGGCACGTAGCCGTGGATGAGCGCGCCCACGCCGATCCCCAGGAGCAGATAGGGCCACACCTTGCCCAGGATGTCCTGCACCGCCACCCGGGCTTCATCCAAGCGGTCGGCCAGGGAGCGGCGGTGGTCCGCCCCCCCTTCCGTTTGGGGTGGTAGGGCCCGGACCCAGTCCTCCAGGTGGGGCTCCAGGTTCATGCGCCCCAAGATCCAACCGGCGATCAGGGCCACGGAGACGCCCGTGGTGGCGTAGAGCAAGGCGATCTTCCAGCCGAACGTGGCGAACAGGAGGATCAGCGCCACCTCGTTCACCATGGGCGCGGCCACGAGGTAGGAGAAGGTGACGCCCAGGGGGATGCCGGCCCGCACGAAGCCGATGAAGAGGGGTACGGCGGAACAGGAGCAGAAGGGCGTGATGATGCCCAGCCCCGCGGCGAGCACGTTGCCCACACCTTCCCGGCGGCCCCGGAGGGCCTCCCGGGCCGCCTCGGGCTTGATCCAGGTCTGGAGGAAGGTCACTCCGAAGACCACCAGGGAGAGCAGCATCGCCACTTTGGGCGTGTCGTAGCAGAAGAAGGCCACCGCCCCGCCCAGGTGGCTCTTCAGGTCCAGGCCGAAGACGCGGGAGGTGAGCGCCTCCGCCGCCGGCAGGAGCAGGGCGTAGACCCCTGCCCACAGCACCAGGGCGGGGATGACCCAGCCCCCGCGGCGGAGGAAGGTGGTCATCGCGGCTTCACCGCGTGGAGGAGGGCGCTGGTGGCGTAGTCGCCGGGGCTCACGTCCTTCGGCAAGGCCGCGAGGATGGCCTGGTAGAGGGGATCGCCGCTGTCCATCATGCCGGCGAAGGCGTCGTCCCTGGTCTCCACCCGCCAGGCTTCGAGACCCGCAGCCGCCGCCCAGGCTTCGATGTCCGGCAGCAGCTGCGCCCCGGCGATGCACCCCACATAGGCTTCCACGAGGCCTTTGACCGACTCCGGCAGGGGCCGCCGGAGCACGATGTCGGAGATGCTCACGCGCCCGCCGGGCTTCAGCACCCGGGCGATCTCCCGCCACACGGCGGGCTGGTCGGGGCTGAGGTTCAGCACGCAGTTGGAGATGACGACGTCGACGGAGGCGTCCGGCAGGGGGATCGCTTCGATCTGGGCGTGGTGGAAGGTCACCGTGTCGAGCCCCGTGCGGCGGCGGAAGGCGGCCGCGTTGTGCCGGGCCTTCATCACCATCTCCTTGGTCATGTCCACCCCATGCACGTGACCCGTGGGGCCCACCTTTGAAGCGGCGATGAAGACATCCAGGCCCGCGCCGCTGCCCAGGTCCAGCACCACCTCGCCCGGCTGCAGGCCCGCGAGCGCCGTGGGATTGCCACAGGAGAGGCCCAGATTGGCGCCCTCCGGGATGGCCGCCAGCTGCTCGGCGGAGTAGCCCACGGCCTGGGCGATGGCCTCGGCCTCGCCCCCCCCGCCGCAGCAGGTGGAGGCGGGACCGCAACAGGAGGAAGCCCCCTGGGCGATGCGCCCGTAGGCGGCCTTCACGGTGTCGTGGATCGTGGTCATGTCCGCTCCTTGAGGAAGACGGGGGTGCCCGCGCAGAGGGATCCCTCGAACTGGGTGGTGGTCCGCACACCGGGGGGCACCTCCCCGAGGGTCACGGGGCGGTAGCCCCGGCGCTGCACCCAGGCGGCGATGGTGTCGGTCTTGAGCACGATGGGACCCTGGGTCACGGCAGCCTCGGCGGCATCCAGGAGCCTGCGGCCCTGGCCGCCTCCCTGAAGGGTAGGTTCCACCACGAGGGAGCGGATCACACCTGCATCGGGCGTGGATTCCAGGGCCACGTGGCCGACCACCCGCGCCTCGATTTCGGCGACCCATCCGGAGGTGCGGTCCAGGCCCTCGGCCGGGAGGCCCGCGCCCGCGAGGAGGGCCGTCACGGCGGGCAGGTCGCGGGCTTCCCGGGGCCGGATCATGCGCCGCATCCGCAGGCGGAGGTGGCACCGGGGGCCGGGGCCGCGCAGGTCACCGGCGTGCTGCAGGTGGTGGGGACATCGGCGGCGGAGGTGCAGCAGGAGCCGCCCTCCTCCTTCATCACGTCCGCATCGGCGAGCACGGTGAAGACCTCCCAGCGGTTGCCGTCGGGATCCACCGCCCACACCTTGTCCTGCTTGGCGTAGCAGCAGGCGGTGCCCGTCTCGATGAGGTCGAGCAGACCCACGGCCTGAAGGCGCGCTTCGGCCGCGGCGACGTCCGCGGAGGTTGCCACCTGCACGCCGAAGTGGTTGACGTTCTGCCCCGTGGGGGCCTTCTCCACCAGGGCGAGGTTGAGGCTCGGCTCGGCCAGGTCGAACTTGGCGTAGCCGGGGCGCCGCTTCAGGGGCCCCGTGCCGAAGAAGGCCCGGTAGAAGGCCACGGAGGCCTCCAGGTCCGAGACGTTGAGCGAGAAGTGGGGCTTGAGGATGCCGGTCATGGTCATCTCCTTTGATTTTTCCAGAATTTTGGAAATATTAGGGTAAAAAAACTCAGCAGCAGGTGCCGCCGCCGCAGCAGTCCTTCCAGATGAAGTCCGTGAGGGTCCGCAGGGTACCGAAATCGGCCCGGTAGCGGAGGAAGGTGCCCTGGCGCTCCGCCTGAACGAGGTTGGCGGCGCTGAGGGTGGCGAGGTGGTGGCTCAGGGTCGAGGCGGGGATCTGCAGGGATGCCTGGATCTCGCCGGCCGGCGTGCCCGCCTCGGGGCCCCGCACCACGCAGCGGAGGATGGCCAGTCGCACGGGATGCCCCAGGGCCGCGAGGGCCTCGGCGTGGGCTTCCAGGGACAGGGTCATGGGTTCCTCCACCAATGATTCTACATTTTTCGAAATAGTGCGCAAGCCCTAATTTCGAATTTTTTGGAATCAACCAAAGAGCTGCATCAACGCCACTTCGGGGATGGGAGGCAGGTCCAGGACCGGGGCATTGGCCTCCGCATGGGCCGCGGAGCCCATGCCGCAGAGGGCCGTGGTCACCCCCGGCGCACTGGCGGCGAACTGGAGGGCCACCTGGGCCGGCGTCTCGCAGCCCGGGAAGAGCTCCCGCAGCGCCGGCATCTGCTCGGCCAGCTGGGGGAGGAGCCGCCCCTGCCCCAGGGCCGCACTCGTCTGCACCTGCAGGCCCGCCACCTGGGCCGCCTCCAGGGCCGGCATCCGGCGACCGCCGAAGTCCTGGGTGGGCAGGAGCAGGGCCTCGGGCATGGCCAGGTTCAGGGGCAGCTGGATCCAGCGGAAGTGGTGGTCCGCGCCCCCCGCCCGCTCCGCCAGGCGCAGGAGGGTCTCCAGGCTCAGGTGATCCGGCCGGTCCGGCATCACCCGGAAGCCACTCCAGGTGGCCACCCCGTAGGCCTTCGTCACCCCCTCGGCCACCAGCTGTTCGCAGGCGCGGAAGGCCTCCTGCAGCACCTCCTCGAAGACGCGGGGCCCCAGCCGGGGCCGGGCGTGCTCCGGGTTGTGCAGGTTAAAGCAGTCCACCTGGGCCACGCCCAGGGCCTCCAGGCTCACACCCAGCTGGTGCCGGAGGTAGCGGGGGGCCAGGCTGTGCACGCCCTCCACCAGCTCCTCGGGGGCGAGGATCCCGGGCCCCAGAAGCACCCGCTGGAACCAGTCCCGGGGGGATTCCTCCGTGACCCCATCGCCCATGGGCAGGTAGCCCGCCTTGGTGGACACGAAGAAGGCATCCCGGTCGAGCCCCGCGAAGGCCGCGCCCAGGGCCCGCTCGGAGCGGCCCCGCCGGTAGTTGGCGGCGGTGTCGAACACGGTGCCGCCCAGCGCATGGAAGCGCCGGGCCGCGGCCACGTAGGCGGCCTGGGCCTCGGCCCCCTCGTCGCCGAGGTAGGTGCCGAGGCCCAGGCGGCTCAGGTGAACCATGGGTGGACTAGGCGTCCAGCCCTTCCTTCACGGTCGAGCCCAGCTCCAGGAGGCGGTCCTGGGCCCGGCGGGCCCACTCCGTGCCGGGATAGGATTCCACCAGCTTCTGGAAGTAGGCCTTCGATTCATCCCGGTAGCGCTTGACCTCAGCATCCACGTAGGTCCTGAGTTCCTTCCCGTAGACCTTGATCTCCTCCCCGTCCAGCTTGTCGGTGTCGGTCTTCCCGATCTTGGCGAGGTGGGCCTTGTAGAACTTCTCGATCTCCACCGGGGGGACGAACTTCCGACGGAGGGCTTCACCCAGGTAGTAGTAGGTGCGTTCCCGGTCGAGGTAGTCGGGATAGGCCTCCAAGGCGGCCTTGAGTCGCTTCTCCGCCCCTTCGAAGTGGTAGGTGTTCACGTAGAAGATGCCCACGACCACCTCGTGCTCCGCGATCCGGCGCCAGCACTGCACGAGCTTGTTCCGGACCTCGGGCACATAGGGGCTCCCGGGAGCTTCCCGGAGCAGGGTTTCGAAGGCCTCGATGGCCTTCCGGGTGTTGCCCTGATCCCGCTCGGCGCTCTCGATGCTGGCGTAGTGGCACAAGGCCAGGTGATAGAGGGCGTAATCCCGCCGTTCGTGCTTCTGGAAATAATTCAGGAAGCTCTGATACTCCACCGCGGCTTCGGGATAGCTGGGGGAGCCCTGGAAGAAGAAGCTGTCCGCCAGGAGCAGCTTCGCCGTGGGGTACTCCAGGGAGCCGGGGAGGTTCTCCTCCAGGATGCGGAGTCGCTGGCGCCCTTCGGCCCATTTCCCCCGCTTCAGCATGATCTGCCCTTCGGTGAGGAGCTGGGCCCCGGTGATGCCGGTCGGCTCCGCCTGTTTGGGCTTCTTGCACCCCAGGCCGGCCAAGGCCAGGAGCACCACGAGGGCCGGAACGGCGCACTTCACAACTGCCTTCATCAACAACTCCATCAAGACTGCATGCGGGCGGGGGCCCCGGGGTTCCATCCAGCGACCAGCTTCGTCATCCAAGCCTCGACCAGGTCCTGGGCTTCCGCCCGCCGCCGGTCGTGGAAGACCTCATGTTTGAAGCCCGCCAGCCGGTGCCTCTCCAGGATGCCCGAAGCCACGGCGGCCCACAGGGGGTCCGCCCCATCGGGATCGGCGACCGTGTCATCTCCGGATTCGAGCAGGAGGATGGGTTTTTCCAACTCGTGCCCCAAGGGCATGAGCTCCCGGCGCCCCTCGGCGAGGGCTTCCCCGAAGGCCGGGGTCGCCCACTTGTGGCAGAGGGTATCGGCGTAATAGCGCTGGACCAGCACCGGGTCGGAGCAGACATCGTGCTTGTTGCCGCCGATGTTCAGGGGGCGGTGGGGCGCCAACCAGACGAGGATCTTCCCCAGCAGCTGCCAGGCCCGACTTCCCTTGCGCAGGGTGATGGCCGGGCTGCTGAGGATCAGCCCATCCAGGGTGTCGGCGTGCCAGAGCAGGGTGAGGAGGGCCACCAGGGCCCCGAAGCTGTGGGCCAGGACGATCTGGGGGCACACCGCCAGGGGGGGCAGGGGCACCCCGTCCTTCACCCGGGGGGGGGCCCCCGTCCGGGCCGCGTCATAGCGGCGCTCCTGCCGGAGGAAGAGGGCGAAGTCATCCACGAAGCCCCGGATGCCGGCATCGGCATCGCCCCGCAGGCCGCTGGAGCGGCCGAAGCCCTTGTGGTCCAGGGCGGACACGGACCAGCCCAGGTGGTGCAGCCAGTGGGCGATGTGCCGGTAGCGCTCGCCATGCTCCCCGTACCCATGGGAGATGACCACGCGCCCCTTGGGCTCCGGGTGCTCCCAGCGGCAGTAGGCCAGGTCCGTGCCCGCATGCCCCTTCAGGAACCCCCGCATCGTGGGCTCCAGGTCCGCGGGCAGGAGCGGATGATATTCGGGCATCCGACCAGTCTATCGGGCTTCGGGCCCCGGGCTCCGGGCTTCGGTGGGAGGGGACCCACCGGGCCGGGGTGCCCTCCACCCGAAACCCTTGTCCGAAGCGCCTTTGGGAGGCGGAAGGTCCCCTTCCGGGAGCCCGGAGCCCGAAGCCCGGAGCCCCTTGGTGGCGCCTTGCTCCGCTAAGATGGAAGGTTGCCTGGTCCCAGGCCGAGGATGATGCATGGATTTTGATAGCCTGGTCCGCGCCAAGAACGAGCTTCAGCCCCGGGTGGTCCAGCTCGTGAACCACCTGGATCCCGAACGCAAGAAGCTGGAGCTGGAGCAGATCGAGGAGCGCACCCTCGCCCCGGGTTTCTGGGATGACCCGGATGCGGCCCGCCCCATCCTGAAGCAGCGGGGGGTGCTGACGGATGGCATCGCCCTGGCCAAGAAGCTCAACGGAGGGGTGGAGGACCTGGAGACGGCCCTCGAGCTGGCCCGGGAGGACGATTCCATGCATGCCGAGGCCGAGGCACTGGAGGCCTCCCTCCGCCAGGCGGTGGAGGACGCCGAGCTGCGCATGATGCTCAGCGGCGAACTGGATCCCAACAACGCCATCGTGAGCATCAGCGCCGGCGCCGGCGGAACCGAGAGCCAGGACTGGGCGGCCATGCTGCTGCGCATGTACCTGCGCTTCTGCGAGTCCAAGGGCTGGAAGACGGAGATGCTCGACCACCAGGAGGGGGAGGAGGCCGGCATCAAGGGCGCCACCTTCTCCGTGGAGGCCCCCTACGCCTACGGCTACCTGCGGGCCGAAGCCGGCGTGCACCGCCTGGTGCGCATCAGCCCCTTCGACTCCGCCAAGCGCCGCCACACCAGCTTCGCCGCCGTGTACGTGAGCCCCGAGCTGGATGACACCATCGATGTGGAGATCCCCGAGAAGGACCTGAAGATCGACGTGTTCCGCGCCAGCGGCGCCGGCGGCCAGCACGTGAACCGCACCGAGTCCGCCGTGCGCTTCACCCACCTGCCCACGGGCATCGTGGTGAGCTGCCAGAACGAGCGCAGCCAGATCAAGAACCGCGCGACCGCCATGAAGGTGCTTCAGGGCCGCCTCTACGAGCTCGAGCGCCAGAAGTTCGAGGACAAGGTGGCCGCCGCCTCCGGCGACAAGGCCGACGTGGCCTGGGGCAGCCAGATCCGAAGCTACGTGCTGCAGCCCTATCAGATGGTGAAGGACCACCGCACCAGCCACGAGACCAGCCAGACCCAGAAGGTGCTGGACGGCGATCTGGACGGCTTCATCCGCACCCAGCTGCTCGCCAAGAGCCTGAAGACCGAGGGGTAACGACCCATGGTCGCGGCCGTCGCCGAGGCCCTGGGCCGGCGCCTCTTCCGGCTCGTGGGCCGACGGCCCGCCGTGCCCTCCACCCTGCACCCCTGGCTCCGGCTGGCCGCGGCCTTGCCCGCCCCCGATCCCATGCCCGAGGTCCGCTGGTTCCGGGACCAGGAGGCCTGGGTGGGCAGCTACGGGTACCGCGTGGGCCCATTCCTCCCCGTGCCCCACCGCTGGTTGAACCTGGGCGTGGGCGCCGGGGGCCTCCTGCTGGAGGAGGGCTGGGGTCCCCTCACCGCCCGCTGGCCCCGGGTCTGGGTGCCCTACGCGCGGGTCACCCGCGCGGTGCTCGCCGCCCGCCCCGTGTGGCCCGAGGAGGCCGGCCTCAACCTCTGGATCCGCGCCCAGGGCGTGGAGCCCGAAGCCCGGGAGCACTTCCGGGACCTCCACCTCAGCATCCGCTTCACCAGCCCCGCCTTCCACCGCCTGGCCGCCGCCCTGGAGCCCCACGTGGAGCTCATCTACACGGAGGGTGGCGAGCTGAAGGGGCACGGATGATCCCCCCCAAGGCCCACTGCGACCTCTGCCTCTCCCCCATCCACGAGGGGCGCACGGAGCGCCTCGTCCACGGCGAGCCCTTCGCCTTCTGCTGTCCCGGCTGCGCCCAGGTCTTCGAGATCCTGGGCCCCGAGGAGGCGGCGAAGCAGGGCCCCCGGTTCAAGGGCGGCGAGGGCGCGGCGGAGCTGCCCCCGGGACCCTACAACGAGGTGTGGCTCAAGGTGGAGGGCATCGCCTGCGGCTCCTGTGCGCCGCTGGTGGAGGGCCTGCTGCAGAGCCGGGCGGGCGTGGTGAAGGCCGTGGTGGAGCCCGTGTCCGAGGTGGCGCAGGTGCTCTTCGCCCCCAGCGTGGTGCGGAAGGACGAACTCTCCACGCACCTGGCGAAGTACGGCTTCGGGGCCAAGGAGCTCCAGCACGCGGATGACGACACCCCGGACCTCCACTCGGCGGTGCGCCTGGTGCTGGCCATCGTGCTGGGCGCCAACGCCATGATGAACGCCATGGTGATGTACGCGGCCTTCGCCCACGACATCGGCCGCAGCTGGTTCAGCGAGCTCTTCTTCATGGAGCGGGTCTACGAGCCCAACCCCATCCCCGATGACGTGCGCGGCATCTTCACCTGGGTCACGGGCATCTCGGCCCTGCCCGTGCTGCTCTACTGCGGGTGGCCCATCCTCGTGAACGGCTGGCGCCGCGTGCGCCTGGGCAGCCCCAACACCGACAGCCTCGTGGGCTTCGGCGCCATCATGGCCTTCTGCGTGAGCCTCTACACCATGGTGGTGCTCAAGAGCCACCACGTGTACTTCGACACCGCCTCCATGCTGGTGAGCCTCCTCGTCATCGGACGCGCCCTGGAGAAGGGGAGCAAGCGCAAGGCCCAGCGGGCCGTGCAGGGCCTGCTGCACCTGTCCGCCAAGGGCGCGGAGAAGCAGGTGGAAGGCGCCTGGACCGAGGTGCCCCTGGATCAGGTGCAGGCCGGCGACCGCCTCCGGGTGAAGACCGGCGAGCGCGTGCCCGTGGATGGGCGCGTGGTGGCCGGCAACGGCTGGCTCGACACCTCCTCCCTCACCGGGGAGCCCCGCCCGGTGCACGTGCGCGGGGGCGCCGAGGCCCTGGCGGGCACGCTCCTGCAGGAGGGCACCCTGGAGCTGCAGGCCACGGCCGTGGGCGAAGCGACCCTGCTGGCCCAGGTGGTGCAGCGGGTGCGTCAGACCCTGTCGGCCAAGCCGCCCCTGCAGCTCCTGGCCGACCGCATCGCGGCCATCTTCATGCCCACGGTGCTGGCCCTCGCCCTGCTGGCGGGCCTCCTCGCGTTCGCCCAACAGGCCACACCCACCCAGAGCCTCATGGCCGGGGTGGCCGTGCTGGTGGTGGCCTGCCCCTGCGCCCTGGGCCTCGCCACCCCCATGGTGCTCATCCAGGCCGTGGGCGAGTGCGCGCGGCGCGGCATCCTGCTCAAGGGGGGCGAGGTGCTGGAGGCCGCCCCGAAAGTGAAGGCCGTGGTCTTCGACAAGACCGGCACCCTCACCACGGGCCGCCTGGAGCTGCTCGGCCTGCGCCTGAACGGGATCGTGGAGGATGAGGCCTTCCGCCTGGCCGCCGCCCTGGAGGAGGTGAGCACCCATCCCCTGGCGGAGCGCCTCTTCCGGGAGGGCATGGCCCGGGCCGCGGGCCAGCCCCTGCCCGAGGTCACCGACCGCAGCGTCAAGGCGGGCCTCGGCGTGGCGGGCACCTTCGAGGGGCGGCCCCTGCGCATCGGCCGCCCCGCCTGGCTCCGGGATGAAGGAGTCGCACTGCCCGAGGGCTGGCTCACCGGGGAGGGCCTCGATGGATCGCTGGTGGTGCTCGCCCATGGGGACGAGGCCCTCGCCCTCTTCGCCCTGGGCGACCAGGTGCGTCCCGAAGCCGCCCAGGCCGTGGCCCAGCTGAAGGCCCTGGGCGTGCAGCCCTGGCTGCTCAGCGGCGACCGACCCGAGGCCTGCGCGAAGGTGGCCGCGGCCGTGGGCATCGACCCCACCTGCGTGGTGGGCGGGGCCCTGCCCCAGGAGAAGGCCGAGCACCTGGTCCGGATCCAGGCCACCGTGGGCCCCACGGCCATGGTGGGCGATGGCATCAACGACGCCGTGGCCCTCTCCCAGGCGGACCTGGGCATCGCCCTGGGCAGCGGCGCCTCCGTGGCCCTGGAGAGCGCCGGCGTGGTGCTCGTGCACCGCGACCTGCGCCGCATCCCCACCTTCCTGCGCCTGGGCCGCATGGCCGTGGGCCGCATCCGCCAGAACCTCTTCTGGGCCTTCGGCTACAACCTGGCCCTCATCCCCCTGGCCCTGGCGGGCCACGTGCATCCCATCCTCGCCGCCACGGCCATGATGGCCAGCAGCCTCAGCGTGGTGCTCAACAGCGGGCGGCGGCTCAGCCTGGCGGGCCGCCGCCGCGATCTCGAAGCCGAAGGCTAGAAACGGACCCCCGCGTAGACGCCCGCCTGGAAGCTCGGCGCCAGGCTCTTCAGCACGGCCTCCGCTGAGGCCACGTCATCGTTGGTGGTGGCCAGCGGCAGGGCGAGCTCGACCCCCAGCACGGGGCGGATCGGCTTGCCCGTGGGGCTCCACCCCACCTGGGTCCGGAGCCAGGGACGGGCGTAGGTGGTCCGGGTGTCGCCATCCGTGAGCTTGTCCCATCGGAAGTCCAGGGCGAACCCGACCTGGAAGGTCGCGTTGTACCGGTACCCGACCCCCAGCCCCAGGGCCTCATGTTCCAGGTCACCTGAGCCCAGCGGGGTGCCCCCCAGCGCGAGGTCCACGCGGGTCTTCACCTTGGGCTGCAGGGAGGCTCCGAAGGTCACCTGGTGGAGCCCCGCGAGCCCGGCTTCGAAGCGGAAGGTGGCGAGGGTCTTCCCCTCCGCCTTCGCCTCCAGGCCGCTGCGGTTGAAGCTGTTGTAGGATTGGCGGCCCAGGAAGAGCTGGGCGTCGAAGGTCTGGGCCGTGGCCGGCAGGGCCGCACAGGCCAGGATCAGCAGGGTGCATCGCATGGCACCTCCTCGAAAGGATGAAGCAGCGGGAAGGGTGCTCGCAGGGTGGGGGTGTGCCAGGGCCGGCAGGGAGCGCAGATCACAGATCCCGCGACGCGGCGCCACCCCCAAGGCCTATCCTGGAGAAGGTCCACACCGCACGCCCGATGCGCCTGGGACTCCGATGCGGTCCACGGCGGCTTCCCCCTATCCTGGAACGATGCCCGACTTCCCGGTTGCCCCCTCCCCCCGCCGATGACGCCCTTCGAGGTCGCCATCCTGGGCGCGGGCCCTTCCGGTGCGGTGTGCGCCTGGGCCCTGGCCCGGGCGGGGGTCTCCGTCCTCCTCCTCGACAAGGCGGACTTCCCGCGGGACAAACCCTGCGGCGGGGGCGTGAGCCCCCAGGTCGCCCACTGGCTCCCCTTCGACTTCAGCCCCGCCATCTCCCTGCGGCCCTCCCGCGTGCGCTTTACATGGAAGGCCACGGAGGATGCCGTGGACCTGGAGCTGGGCCGCGACCTCCTGTGGATGGTCCGCCGGCCGGCCTTCGATCAGCTGCTGGTGGATCAGGCCCGCGCCGCGGGAGCTACGCTGGCCTTCGGCGACGCGGTGCAGGGCCTCCGACGGGTGGGCGGCGGATGGGACATCGCCAGCTCCCAGGGGTCGCACCATGCCCGCTACGTGGTGGCCGCGGATGGCGCCCTGGGGGTGGGGGCGAAGCTCCTGGGCCTGCGTCCCGCCGCCCGGGCCCTGGCCGGGGCCATCGAGGCGGAGAGCCCGGTGCCCCCCTCGGACCCGACCACCGTGCACCTGGACTTCGGCACGGTGAAGGCCGGCTACCTCTGGAACTTCCCCAAAGCCGACGGGCAGAGCTGCGGCATCGGGGTGTTCCGCGGAAAGGCGGAGGGCTCCCTGGATGCCAAGCTGGACGGCTACCTCCGGAGCTTCGGCCTGCGCCTGGACCAGTGCCACCGGGTGGCCCACCCCATCCTGCTGTGGGATGGGGACCGCCCCCTCCACACGGAGGGCGGCCTGGTCATCGGCGAAGCGGCCGGGGTGGTGGATCCCCTCACCGCGGAAGGCATCCGCCCCGCCATCTGGAGCGGACTCAAGGCCGCCGAGGCCCTGCACGCCGCCCTGGGGGGTGCCGAACTGGCCGGCTACAGCCGCACCATGGCCGCCACCTGGGGGGAGGACATGCGCTGGTCGCGCCGCCTGGCCCGGGCCTTCTACGCGGCCCCGGACCTGGCCTGGCGCCTGGCGGTCAAGCACACCTCGGGACCCCGGATCATGGCCCAGGTGCTGATGGGGGAGACCACCTACCGGGAGACGGCCAGTCGGGCCCTGCGTAAGCTGACCTTGGGATGGACCTGAATCGCACGGCTTCCCCGGGCGCTCCGACTGGAGCCGGAAGGGCAGAATGCCGATGTCTAGAATTCGGTTATCTTGGAAGCAGCTTCCAGGTTTGAGCAAAATTTTCCCACTACTGAGCACCTCCATGCCCCTGGCCTCCCGGTCCCTGCCCCTGCTCTGCCTCGCGACCCTGGGCGCCCAGGAGCCGGTCGCCCGACTGGAAGCCTTCAAGGCCCTCCTCGCCACCCGCGTGGAGAGTTCCTCCCGCCAGCCCGAATCCATCCGGGAAGCCCCGGTGCCCGTCACGGTCATCACCGCGGAGATGATCCAGCGCTCCGGGGCCCGGACCCTGAAGGACCTCCTGGTGACCTTCGTACCCGGCATCACCGCCGTGGAGGACCAGAACGAGCCCAACGTCGCCATGCATGGGGCCTACGCCAGCGCCCAGCAGAAGATCCTCATCCTGCTGGATGGGCATCGGCTCAACAGCCGCGCCTATGCCCAGGCCGCACCGGATTGGAGCATCTCCCTGGATCGCCTTGCCCGGGTGGAGGTGCTCCGGGGCCCCGGCTCCAGCCTCTATGGCAACGTGGCCCTCACGGCCGTGGTGAACCTGGTGACCAAGCGGCCCTGGGAGATCGGCGCCACCCAGGTCACGCTGGGCACCGGCAACCACGGCCAGCGCCTCCTCAGCGTGCTCGCCGGCCACGATCGGGCCGGGGATCAGGACCTGGTGTTCTGGGGTCAGTGGTACGGGAACGATGGCGAGGCCCGGCCGGTTCCGGCCTCCGAGGACCTCAGCCGTCTACCCAAGGACGGCCAGGCCCTCCTCTTTGGGTTCCGGGATCGGCCCAGCTACGACCTGGGGTTCACGACGCGGATGGGCCCCGTGACCTTCATGGGGAACCAGCGCTACAGCCACTACGTGGAGCCCTTCTCCGGGGGCGGGGTCACGGGGGAGGCCTACGGGTACGGTCAGTACCGGCTCCTGCAGGGCGAGGGCCCCGGCCTCAGCAGCCGCAGCCAGCACCTGGGGGCGACGCTGCGCCAGGATGTCGGGGAGTGGGCCGTGCACCTGCGCCTGGGCCTCGACACCAACGAGCTCCACGCGGTGATCGTGACCGATCCCGCCACCCGCAGCTTCGCCATGCCCGCCTGGGATGAGCGGAGCCAGACCGCCCGCCTGGAGCTGCTGCGGCCCTACGATGACGCCGTCGGGGAGGGCTCCCTCCTCGTGGGTGGGGAGCTGGATTTCCTGGATCTCCGGTCCAGCGAGTTCCCCCGGGGGACCGGGGGGCAGTGGACGGGCTTCGGCGATTCCGCCGCGGTCCCCCTCCTCGCGCCGGGCACCGAGTCCAGCCTGAGCGGCTTCGCCCAGGTGAAGCACCACCTCAGCGCCACGCACATCCTCAACCTGGGGGCTCGTTTCGACCGCAAGCGGCGCCACCTGGGAGACCCCGTCTCGGACCTGAGCCCCCGCCTGGCCTGGATCTGGCTCCCGTCCTCCGACATGGAGCTCAAGGTCAGCTATGCCCGCAGCTTCGTGGATGCCCCCTATTGGTACCGCTACAACAGCCTCGCCAGCTACCGCGGGGCCGTGGACCTGAAGCCCGAGCACCTGGAGGCCCTCCAGGTCACCCCCAGCTGGACCAGCCCCGATGGCCAGCGGCGCGTGGTCTTGAACCTGTTCCACAATGCCTTCCGCGAGGTCATCTACCGCAACAACCAGGCCCTCCCCTCGGACCCCATCTACACCAACGGCGGCCGCCTGCGCACCTGGGGCGCCGAACTGGAAGCGGGCCACCTGGACCCCCGGCTCCAGGTGCGCGGGACCCTCACCTGGCAGCGCATGCTCAGTGCGGAGCGCGTGGGCGCGGGCGACGGGCGCATCGACCATGTGCCGCCCCTGGCCGGACACCTGATCTTCGACCTCAAGGCCCTGGAGGTGGGTCGGCATGCGCTGTGGGCCAACCTGCAGGTGCACCACACCTCCCGCCAGAGGGCCCCCATCGATGTCACCTTCCCCGCGAACACAGGCTCAATTCCCAGCCCCGCCGTGACCTACCGGGACCTGGGGCACGAGGTGCCCTCGGCCACGACCCTGGATGCGGGGCTCCGCTGGGAGGGCTTCGCCGGGGCGGGGACCTTCCTGGACCTGCGGGCCTGGAACGCCACCGACCACCGTTACCGCCAGGGCGGCAGCACCACCTTCCCCTACCCCCAGCCCGGGCGCTGGATCCTGCTCAAGGTGGGGTTCGACCTGGATGCCTGGTTCAGACGGGGTCGCTGAAGCTCATTCGCCTGGCGCGCCGGCCCGATGTGACCACCTTGGAACGAAGGTGTGACGGGGAGGTGGCATGCCCTTCTGGGTGCCGGCGCTGTGGATCGGGGGGACCTTGGCCCTCCTGCCCACGGCCCCCTGGCTCACCCTCCTCGGCTACCACGCCCTCTGCCTGGTCGCCGCGGCGCGCCACCCCCGCCCCGCCTGGGGCCGCCTGCCCCGGTGGACCCTCCTGCCCGTCGCCGCCGTGGCGGTGATCGTGCCCTGGCTCGTGCAGCGGCCGGGGCCCGCCCTCCCCGTGGCCGGGGCCCAGACCTTCCTCGCCCACTGGCCCGGGGGGCTGGGCAGCTACGTGGGCTACACCCTCACGGTGAACTCCCTCTGTGAGGAGGTGTACTGGCGCCACGCCCTGCCCCGCCAGCGCCCCGGCTGGAACGACCTGCAGCACGGCGCCGCCTTCGGCCTCCACCACCTCGTGGCCAATGGCCTCGTCTTCGGGTGGGCCGCCGCGCCCCTGGCCTTCCTCTACACGGCCCTGGGGGGCGTGGCCGCCCGGAGCGTGGTGCGCTGGAGCGGGGGCCTGGGCCTGGTGATGCTCGGGCACAGCCTGCTCAACGCCCTCAGCTTCGCGTGGCTCTGGAGGCACCTGGCCTGAGAAGATGTCCGCCATGGAGTCCCTCGGTCGTTTTCAGATCCTCCGCCCCCTGGGCCGTGGCGCCATGGGCGAGGTGTACCTGGCCAAGGACCCGAGCCTCGGTCGTGAGGTGGCCCTGAAGACCATCCGGCCTGAGCTGGTGGGCGCCAGCCTCGGGGGCGACGTGGTGCAGCGCTTCGAGCGCGAGGCCCAGGCGGCCGCCCGCCTCAAGCACCCCGCCGTGGTCACGGTCTACGAGTTCGGCCGCGAGGGCGACCTGCTCTACCTGGTGCAGGAGTTCGTGGAGGGCGCCACCCTGGCGGAGCTCCTGGACCAGCGGGCCCTGAGCCGCGCCGAGCTGGTGGAGGTGGTGGCCCAGATCTGCGAGGGGCTCCACCACGCCCACAAGCAGGGCATCGTGCACCGCGACATCAAGCCCGCCAACATCATGGTGGGCCGCGACGAGGGCCGCCCCGTCGCCAAGATCCTGGACTTCGGCGTGGCCAAGATCAGCGGCGCGGAGTTCACCCAGACGGGCCAGGTGGTGGGCACCCTCGCCTACATGGCCCCGGAGTACCTGCGCACGGCCCAGGCCACCGCGGCCAGCGACCAGTTCAGCGTGGGCGTGCTGCTCTTCGAGGCCCTGCGCGGGGAGCGCCCCTTCGGCGGCGACACCTCCGGCGCCGTGGTCTACGGCATCATCCACGACGATCCGAAGGCCCTGGCCCCCGGCGACCTCGACGGCCTGAGCCCCGCCCTCCAGGGCGTGCTGGCCCGCACCCTGGCCAAGGACCCCATCGCCCGCTTCCCCAGCCTGGGCGATCTGGCCCGGAGCCTCCGCGCCGCCCTCGATCCCCGCTGGGCCCCCGCCGACGAGGCCACCACGGCCCTGCAGCGGGTGCAGGTGGACACCACCGCCAACCGCCCCGTGGCCGCGCCCGCCCCGCCCAAGCGGGGCCTGAGCCTGGGGCTGGGCGTGGTGGTCCTGGGCCTGGTCATCACCGGGGTGGGCCTCTGGTTCGCCACGGGCGGCAAGGTCCCCGGACTGCAGGCCGCCAAGGCCCCCCGCAGCTACGACAACCTCCTGAAGGAGGCCGAGCGGGCCCTGGACAGTCGCCCGCGGGAAGCGGTGCACATCCTGGAGACGGTGCTGGAGGCGGCCCCCAGGGACGCCACGGATCCCGACATCCTGGCCCTCCTCCTCGTGGCCCACTACAAGGCCAACGACCTCGTGAAGTTCGGCGAGGTGCTGGGCGAGGCCAAGGATCGCGGCGTCACGCCCATGAAGCTCCTGGGCAACGACCCCTACACGGCCATGCTGGAGGGCGACCAGAAGCGCAAGCGCCTGCCGGCCCCCCTGCGGGAGCGGCTGCTCAAGGGGCTGGAGGACTGAGCCTCAGCTTCGCTTGAAGAGCCCATCCAGGAAGTAGGCGGGGCCCACCAGCAGCTGCACCAGGTTGGTGGCGAAGCTGGGGCGGTTCTTCTCCCAGATGGCGTGCCCGGCCAGCTGCAGGATCCAGGCGGGCACCGCCAGGGCAAGGTGCACGGGCCAGCTCAGGTAGCGGGCGCCGACGCACATCAGGGCCCCCAGGGGGCCGGCCACCAGGGCCAGCTTCAGGTCGTGCTGGGCGTAGAAGAACACCACCAGGGAGAGCAGCAGCTCCGCCCAGCCCATGGGTACCCCGAACACGGGATAGCGGCCCGGGATCTGGTGCAGGAAGCCCATGGCGGTGAAGACGATGAGGGGGATGCACAGGGCGTGGGTGCGGTGCGTGAGCACGTGGGTGTGGTCCTTGGCGTACTGGTCGAACCACGCGGTCATCGCGGCACTGCGCTCGAACACCTTCACGGCTGGCCTCCTCGTTCCACGAACATCTTCGGCGGCAGCTCCGCCGCCATCAAGCGCCACTCGGTCTTCAGGGCCTTGAAGGCCACGGGCAGCACGAGCCCGGGGGTGTAGCGCCAGAAGGTGGCCTCGGCCCCCTTGAGCAGGGTGCGGTCCCCCTTGTGGGTCACCTTCCAGGCCGGGGGCGCCAGGTCCTTCTGGGGCAGGGCCCCGGGCGCCACCATCTTCTCCGGCCCGCTGTGCACCAGCACGAACTGGCGCACCACCTCCGCATCCCCCTGCTCGGGCGCCAGCGTCACGAAGGCCGGGTGGCCCCCATCGATGACCTGGAAGGTGAGCGCGCGGCCCGCGGCGGTGCGGTAGATCAAGCGCCCCTGGGGGGCTTGGCCGAGGACAGCCATGCAACCCAGGAGCGCAAATAGCCAGCGACGCATGGGCCTACATGTTCAAGGCGCGGCCGTAGACGGCGCGGGCCGCCTCGGGGAACACCTCGTTCAGGGTGGGGTGGGGGTACATGGTGTTGATGAGGGCATCCACGGTCATCTCACCGGCCAGCAGCGCCACGCTGGAGGCCACCAGCTCCGTGGCCTTGGGGCCGAGGATGTGGATGCCGAGGATCTCGCCGTACTTCTTGTCGGCGACGATCTTGATGAAGCCATGGGGCTCGCCCACGATGTTGGCCTTGGCCATGGGCATGAAGGGGAACTGGCCGATGGCCACGTCGTAGCCCTTCTCCTTGGCGGCCTTCTCGGTGAGGCCCACGGAGCCCACCTCGGGGTCGCAGTAGGTGCAGCCGGGGACCTTGCCGTAGTCGATGGGGTGGGGGTGCACGGTGGTGTTGCCCAGGCTCTGGGCGGCGTGCTCGGCGGCCACCACGCCCTCGTCGGAGGCCACGTGGGCCAGCCAGGGGGTGCGCACGATGTCACCGATGGCGTAGAGGCCGGGCTCGGCGGTCTGCATGAAGCCGTCGATGCCCACGTAGCCACGGTCCACCACGGCCTTGGTGGCCTCCAGGCCCAGGTTGGCGGTCACGGGGCCGCGGCCCACGGCGATGAGCACGTGGCTGGCCTCGATCTGGCCGGCCTTCTCGCCCTCCAGGTGGCACACCACCTTGTCGGGGAAGCGGTCCAGCTTGGCGATCTTGGTCTTCACGCGGATGTCCATCTTGTAGGACTTGGCCAGGATCTTGGCCAGCTCCTCGCCGATGGCCTGGTCCTCGATGGGGAGGATCTGGTCCGCCAGCTCCACGAGGGTGACCTTGGCGCCCAGGCGGGCGAAGGTGGAGGCGAACTCCACGCCGATGGCGCCGGCGCCCAGGATCACGAGGTGCTCGGGCAGCGTGGTCATGTCGAGGATGTGGTCGCTGTTGAGCACGCGCAGGCCGTCGGTCTCCAGGCCCGGCAGCTCCCGGGGCACGGAGCCGGTGGCGAGGATGATCTTCTTCGCGGTGTGGACCTCGGTGCCGGCCTCGCCGGCCACCTCCACGCGGCCGCCGCCCAGCAGCTTGCCGAAGCCCTTGAGCACCTGCACCTTGTTCTTCTTCATGAGGAACTCGATGCCCTTGCCGTTCTTCAGCACGATGCGGTTCTTGCGCTTGACGATGGCTTCGAGGTTGGCGCGCAGCCCCTTGGGATCCACCCCGTCGATGCCGTAGTCGGCGGCATCCTGCATCTGCTCGATGCGGTGGGCGGTCTCCAGCCAGGTCTTGGCGGGGATGCAGCCGCGGCGGAGGCAGGTGCCGCCCAGGCCCGCGGGGTCCTTCTCGACGATGGCGGCGGAGAGGCCGAGCTGGCCTGCGCGCACGGCGGCGATGTACCCGCCGGGGCCGGAGCCGATCACGATCACGTCGAACTGGGCCATGCTGCCTCCAAGGTGCGAACGGGCCAGTATCCCATGGAGGCCGGGCCCATCGAAGCCCCCGCCGCCGACCGGGACAGACCGGGACCCCCCGGAATGGGCCCGGGAATGGAAACGGCCCCCCGGGACATCCCGGGGGGCCGTTCGGGGGTGGGAAGGCTAGGCGAGGGCGAGCACGGCCTGGCGGGTGGCCTTCCACTCGGCCCAGGCTTCGGCCAGCTCGGCCTTCTGACGGGCCATGGACTCCTTCCACTCGGCCTTGGCCATCTGGAAGGCCTCGGCCTTGGCCCGGCCCAGCACCTTCAGCTCCCGGCGTTTGCGGGCCCAGGATTCCCGGCGCTCATGCATGTTGGCGAGGGCCGCATCCATGCGGACCCGGGCGGCGGCGATGCGCTCCTGCAGGGTCTCGGTGCCGGCGGCCCTGCGGGCGACCAGCTTGGCCTGCAGGCGCTGGGCCTCCACGGCCAGCTCGGCCCGGCGCATCACGGCGGCGGGGACCCGGCGGAAGTCGTAGACCAGGCCCGTGGGACGCAGGGCGTTGAGGATCCACTTGGTGCTGTCGTACTGCCACCACTTGGCCCCGTTGCGGTAGTCCCACTGCCACATGTGGTGGAAGTTGTGGAAGCCCTCGCCGTAGGTGAGGAAGCCCAGGAACCAGTTGTCGCGGGCGCTGTTCTCTTCCGTGTAGGGGCGGGTGCCGAACACGTGGGCGGCGGAGTTGATGAGGAAGGTGGTGTGGTGGGTCAGGACGATGCGGACCAGGAGGCCCACCACGAGGTGGCCCCAGAAGTTGCCCGTGGCCAGGCCGATCACGAGGGGGATGGACGCGGCCACGGCCCCCACCGCGAAGACGTGGTCGTGCTGGAAGCGCACCATCCAGTCCTTCTTGAGGTCCTCCACGCCCTGCAGGGGGAAGTCCTTCCCCTCCATGACCCAGCCCCAGTGGGCCCAGCCGAAGCCCTTGCCGATGGCGTAGGGGTCCTTCTCCAGGTCGTCCACGTGGCGGTGGTGGATGCGGTGGTCACTGCTCCACTTCAGCGCGGAGTTCTCGAAGGAGGCCGCCCCGAAGAAGAGCATGAGGGCCCGCCAGGGGGCGGCGGCCCGGTAGGCACGGTGCGAGAAGAGCCGGTGGTACCCGGCGGAGATGGCGGTGCCGATGACGAAGACCATGGACAGGGAGACGATCCACTCGCTCCACCGGAACCCGTTCAGGGCCAGATGGATCGGCAGCACCACCACCGCGGCGAGCAGCGTACCCCACAGGAAAAGGGTGTTCAGCCAGTTGCGGCGACCCTGGGCCATGAATCCTCCACAGGGATTGACCCCTGGTATACCTCCTCTATCGTAACGAGAGGAGGGGGCCGTGAGCCCCCTCCTCTTTTTCCAAGCTGCGCGGGCTGCCTAGTACCGGATGCCGAAGGACAGGAGGATCGTCCGGGCGTCGGAATACCGGACGGGCTGACCGAAGGAGGCATCGGGCACGAAGGGGTCGCTGAGGGCCCCGCCGGTCGGAAGGCTGTCATAGGCGGTGTTGGTCTCGATCACCTGCTGGTGGTTGAAGGCGTTCCGCACATCGAGCTTGGCGTAGGCGCTCACGTTCCGGCCATTGGGGAGCTTGGGGAACTTGACCTCGTGCTGCACGCTGAGGTCCAGGCTCCGCTGGGCGGGGAAGCGGCCATCGCCCCGGGTGTTGTTGAGGTACTGGGTGGCGCGGGAACCGAACTGGTTGCTCAGGAGGGGGTTCAGGCTGCTCCGCCGGATGCTGCGGGTGTTGCTGTACACGTCCCCGCTGCTGTAACGGGCCAGGGCGCCAAACACCGTGCGACCCCAGCTGGTCTGGAGCGTATAGCTCGCCAGGAGGTTCACCTTCATGGGGTTGTCGCCCGGCAGCTTGCCGGAGGGATTGGTGATGTTCCGGTCGTACATGACGACCCCATCCTGGATGGTGTAGTATTCGAGGCCCTGGCCTCGGCCGGGGTTCGCGGCCCCTTCACCCACGAAATTGCCCTCCAGGCTGGCCCAGGTCATGTTGCCGCTGACCGACCAGGGCCCCTTGCTCCACGCCCCCTCCAATTCCACGCTCTTGTACTCGCGGGTGGGAATGGAGCTGTTGTGGTACTCGCGGATGTACACCCCGACCGGAGCCTGGATGTAGGAGGGATCATCGGGGTCCAGCAAGCCGGCGTCCACGGCGGTCCCGCTGTTGCCCTGGGTGTAGTCGATGAGGTTCGACCACTTCTTCATGATGGCGTTGAGGCGGATGAAGCCATTCCCCAGGGATGACTCGAAGCTCCGCGTGGTGCTGAACTGGATCTCCGAGACCTGGGGCGGCTTCAGGTTCGGATCCAGGCGGTAGTTCAGGTGCGCGTCGTTGTGCACCACGTACCCGCCGGTTCCATTGATGAAGTAGTTCGCCATGTCCTGCATGGCCGTATAGCCCACGGGAGTGCCATCGTACCTCCCGTCATACTGGGTGGCGAGATCCACCGCAGCGGGAGCCCACATGAACTCCTTCAGGATCGGGTTGTTCACATAGGTCACGTTCTGGAGGATGGATTCCAGCACCCGGCCGTTGTACTTCGCGTAGCTCAGCGCAAAGGTCCACTTCCCATCGCCCGCTGGATCGTACTTCACCCCGAGTCGGGGGCTGAAGGCGTTGGAATGCTCGGCGGAGGTCCCTCCCAGCTTGCTTTCGGCCTTGTAACCATCCAGGCGGAAGCCGATCTGGAAGTTCCAGTGCTTGTCGAGCTCCCAGCGGTCGTTGATGTAGATCCCCCGCGTGCGGACTTCGGCCTTGTCGTCCATCAATTGCAGGCCGTCGATGCTGTCCACGCTGGCGGTTCCGGCATCCAGGTCGAGCCCGTAGATGTTGATCCCGTAGCTGTTGTAACGGATGCCGCCCAGGGTGAAGTAATTGGGCGTGCTGGCCCCCGAGGCGATGGTGGTCCCGTGGTACAGGTCGATGCCCGCATCGATCTGATGGTGGCCCATGGCGTTCAGGAAGTAGCTGAACTTCACATTGGCCGTGTCGTTGTTCCGCCGGTCGGGGTTGGGATCATTGGGATCGAACCACACATTCCGGTACCCGTAGGAATCATCCAGGTTGTAGAGGGTGAAGACGTTCACATCCGGGGTGTAGCCCCCGCCGAGGAACTGGTCCTTGTGTCCGACCTTGGCGCTGAGGGTGGCGTTCTGGCCGAAGATCGCCTTCCACTGGACGTTCCAGAAGTGCCCTTTGGTCTGCAGCTCCACCAGGTTGGCGGTATCCCCGGCGCCATAGTCCATGTTCTTCTGGAGCTTGTCGTTGTCGTGATAGCTCCAGGAGAGCGTGTGATCCTGGTTGATCGCCCAGGTCAGCTTGATCTCCCGGCGCGTGTCGTCCTCCTTGCGGAAGTAGGAGAATCCGTTGGGCCGGGGGTCGTTGACGGGCCCATTGGGATAGGCCAGGTTCCCGCTGCCGCCGATGAAGGGCGTGTTGGGATCCGCGTAGAAGTGGGCCACGTGGAACCAGAGCCTGGATTTGATGATGGGGCCATCCACCTGGATGCTGCGCTCGGTCTGGATCTTGTTGGGGATCCCCGTGCGGTCCTGCGCGGGGTTCACGGCGTTCCAGCCGGCGTTCTTCATGTCGAAGCGGATGGAGGCCATGAAGTCATCGCCACCGCTCTTGGTGATGGAGTTCACCACGCCGCCTTCCACATCGCCGTATTCCGCAGGCAGGGCCCCGGTGAGGACCTGGGTCTCCTCCACGCTGTCGAAGATGATGGGGATGCGCTGACCCTGGTAGAGGTTGTCCTGCACGTTCTGGCCATCCACCAGGAACAGGTTGCCGGTCCCCATGGATCCGCGGATGCTCACCCCGCCGCGGGCGGAGCTGGCGTTCTCCACCACGCCCGGGGCGAGGTAGGTCAGATCCAGCAGGTTGGAGCGGCTCACCGGCAAGGTGTCGATGGTCTCCTTGGTGTAGTTCACGGCCTGCTTGAACTCGGCCTTGTCCGCGGCGATGTTGGCGGCCACGACCTCCACCACGGCACCCGCCGTGGGGGAGAGCGTGATGCGGGGGCTGAAGGTCTGCTCGAGGCCCACCCGCTGGGTCAGGGTTCGGGTCTCCAGGCCCTCCTTGGAGATCTGGATCTTGTACTCCCCGGGCGGCAGGAGGCGGGCCCCGAAGCGGCCGGAGGAATCCGTCCGGTACTCCCGGGTTCCCTGCAGGGCCGGGCTGGTGAGGACCACCCGGGCACCCACCACGGGCACCCCGTTCTTGTCGACAACCTCACCGTTGATGTTCGCCGACTGGGTGCCCTGGGCCAGGGCGGGGAGACCCAGAACGAGGATGGGTAGAAGCCGGCCCAAGCCGGCAATGCGGCGGTGCATGAAACCTCCGGAAAAGGCGCTGCCAGGCCTGGAGGAGCGCCTGGTTCATCGCGGTGCAAAGGGCTGAAGTGGCCCCACTCTCCTCCGGAGCTAAACCCTTGTCAATCGTGACTTGGAGTTTGTCCTTGTGCGGACTGTGAACGCCCCCACCAGCTCTGTTCGTGGAAGAAGGCGAAGGTGAGCGTGGCGGAGGCCACCATCAGGGTCCAGATCGCGGCGTCGGCCGGTTTTTCCCCGAGGAGGGGCACACAGCTGCGGATCATCAGGGCGAACCCCGAGAGCCCGGCCACCCACCCCCCCGGCCGCTTGCGGGCGAGGAGCAGGGGCACCGAGAGGAGCAATCCACCCCATCCCCACCCCTGGACGAAGGTCCGCTCCCAGGCGCCCACCTCCCGGGTGGGGTCCTCCAGGGGGAACCCCCAGGCCACCGCCAGTCGCTCCACGACGAGCAGGAGCACGAGCACCCACCGCCAGGCGCCGGGCTCGCCTCCCTCCACCGTCAAGGGGGTCTGCCCGGGACCCTCAGGAACGGCTTCCAGGCCGCAGGCCGGGCAGAAGCGGGCGTTCTCCGGGAGGTCCACATCGCAGGCGGGGCATCGCATGGGCCCATGATCCCACCATCCCGGGCCCGGGGTGGGGCCGTCCGGGTTTCGGGGGGGCCCGCCAACCGTGGGACACTGGGGCCTTTCCAATGGTGCATGCGATGTCGGTGAGCAAGGGACCCTGGTACCGGTCGAGTACCTTCTGGATCTTCACGGGGCTGGCCCTGGGCGTGGTGCTGGGCGGACTCTTCCCCCAGAACACGGATCCGACCTTCAAGGGCTTCCAGGCCTACGACCTGTTCAAGTTCTTCTCCAAGGCCTTCATCAGCCTCATCAAGGGGCTCATCGTGCCCCTCCTCTTCTCCACCATCGTGGTGGGCATCGCCCAGACGGGCGACATCAAGGCCGTGGGCCGCATGGGGGGCAAGGCCCTCCTCTACTTCGAGGTGGTGACCACCCTGGCCCTCTTCATCGGGTTGGGCATCGCCAACTGGCTGCAGCCCGGCGCCCACCTGCCCATCGACCTGGGGGCCCACACGGCGGTGGCCGCGGCCAAGCCCCTCACGGGCTGGGAGATCGCCCTCCACATGTTCCCCAGCAACCTGGTGGAGCACGCCGCCAAGGGCGACATCCTGCCCGTGGTCATCTTCGCCACCCTCTTCGGCATCGCCCTCACCAAGGTGGGTGATCGGGGCAAGCCCGTGCTCGCCTTCTTCGATGGCGTGGCCCAGACCATGTTCAAGTACACGGACTTCGTCATGGCCCTCACGCCCCTGGGCGTCTTCGGCGCCATGGCCTACAACGTGAGCCACATGGCCGCCGGCCACAACGTGAACGGCGTGTGGGTGCAGGGATGGCCCGCGGTGGGCCACCTGCTCAAGCAGTACAGCCTGCTGGTGGGCAGCCTCTACTTCGCCCTGTCCGCCCTCTTCGTGCTCGTGTTCGTGCCCGTGATGCTGGTCTTCGGCATCCGGATCTTCGCCTTCCTCAAGGCCATCAAGGACCCGGCCCTCACCGCCTTCTCCACGGCGAGCTCCGAGGCGGCCCTGCCCAAGCTCCTGGAGGAGACCGTTCGCTTCGGCGTGCCCCGCCGGGTGGCGGGCTTCGTGATCCCCACGGGCTACAGCTTCAACCTCGACGGTTCCACCCTCTACCTGGTGCTGGCCAGCCTCACCATCGCCCAGGCGGCGCATGCGGCGAACCCCACCCTCTACCCCGCCATGGGCTTCGGCACCCAGCTGGCCATGGTCTTCACCTTCATGCTCACCAGCAAGGGCGTGGCCGGCGTGCCCCGGGCCACCCTGGTGATCATCAGCGCCACCATCGCCAGCTTCCACCTGCCCGGCGAGGCGGGAATCGCCATGCTGCTGGCCGTGGACGAGATCATGGACATGGCCCGGACGATGATCAATGTGATCGGCAACGGCCTGGCCTCCGTGGTCATCGCCAAGTGGGAGGGCGTCTTCGGCACCGAAACGGAGCCCCTGCCGGACCAGGAGCCCGGGAGCCCCGCATGACCCGGATGATCGTCTGGGACTTCGACGGCACCCTGGCCGACACGCGGCCGCTCATCGAGGCGGGCATGCGCCACGCCCTGGATCGCCTGGGCCTGCCCCACACCCACATGGCCACCTGGCTCACCAGCGTGGGCCTGCCCGTGGAGGCCGGCATCGAGCGGACCTTCGGCCCCCTGGGCCTCACGGTTGACGAGGTGCTGCCGGCCTACCGGAGCTTCGGCCACGTGGAGCACGAGGCCGGCTTGATCCAGCCCTTCGAGGGCATGGAAGCCCTGGTGCGGGAGCTGAAAGGCCGGGGCCTCGGCCAGGCCATCGCCACCTCCAAGCGCCGCCTCCCCCTCCAGCGCCAGCTGGTGCAGTTCGGCTGGACGGACCTCTTCGATCCCATCGTGACCCCCGATGAGGTGGCCCAGGGCAAGCCCCACCCCGAGAGCCTGGAGCTGATCCAGCGGATGACGGGCCTGGGCCCCCAGGACCTGCTGATGGTGGGGGACACCGCCTTCGACCTGGGCATGGCCCAGGCGGCCGGGGTGCCCGCCGTGGCCGTGACCCACGGCTTCGCCGACGCCGAGTCCCTGCTCCCCTACGGTCCCCGGGCCTGTGCCCCCGACACCCCGGCGCTGCGGGATATCCTGCTGGCCTATGTCGGCTAAGGGCCTGTTCGGGAGGATGAAGGTATGACGGACCCCCAGCTCACCCACCTCGATCCCGAAGGCCGCCCCCGCATGGTGGATGTGGGCGACAAGGCCCCCACCCCCCGCCGGGCCGTGGCCGCTGGCTACCTGGAGTTGGATGAGCTCGCCGCTGCGGCCCTGGCCCCCGCCGCCCCCACCCTCAAGAAGGGGGACCCCTGGTCCGTGGCCCGCATCGGGGCCGTGAACGGCGCCAAGCGCACCGCCGACCTCATCCCCCTCTGCCACCCCCTGGCCCTGGATGCCATCACCGCGGACCACCACTGGGACCCCGCCACCCGGCGGGCCTGGATCAAGGTGGAGGTGAAGGTGACCGGGAAGACCGGGGTGGAGATGGAGGCCCTGGCCGGGGTGACCGGGGGCCTCCTCACCCTCTATGACATGTTGAAGGCCGTGACCCACCGCATGAGCCTGGGCCCGGTACGGCTCCTGCTGAAGGAAGGCGGGCGTCGGGGTACCGTCGCCTGGCCGTGGGAGGACGCTCCCTGGCGGGAGTGAACGGGACCGGAAACCGCCCCGAACCCCCGGGGTGAAGTGGATCGCCGGGCCCAGGCCCCGGTGGGGCCAGGAGCCCAGTTGGAAAATATTCCCATTCGCGCCTTCTTCCGGGGCGCGGTAGACTGGGTGTGAACCCCTTGTCAGGTTCATCGCGTTAGCAGGAACCTCCCCCGTTCTTTCTGCATCCGGGAATCATCCCCAGGAGTCCTAGCGAAGCTGGTTCTTCCTCCCTTGTTCGGAGGCCTCGTGCGTCTCTCCCTCATTGCCCTGGCCCTTGCAGGCCTGTCCCTGCAAGCCGCCCCTGCCAAGAAGAAGCCCCGCGCCGCGACCTCGAATGCCGAGGTCCACGTCGTCAAGAAGGGGGAGACCGCCGCCGCCATCGCCCGGAAGGCCGGGCTGAGCCTGGCCCAGCTGGAGGCGATGAACCCCTCCCTGGACCTGGGGAAGCTGGCCCTCGGCGCCAAGCTCCGGGTGAAGGCCACCAAGCTCACGGACAAGGCCCCCGTGGTCACCGGGCCCACCATCACCCTCGCCAAGGGGCAAACCCTGCACAGCCTGGCCAAGGCCCACGACCTGTCCCTGGCCGAGCTCCTGGCCGCCAACCCGGGGGTGAACCCCAAGCGGGTGAAGGCCGGCCAGCGCCTGCACCTGCCTGTGGCGGCGGAGCCTTCGACCGCCCCCACGGTGACCCTGGCCCCCATCGCGGCTCTTCCCCCCACCCCCGCCTCCCGGCTCCAAAGCCTGGCCCACCTGGAACGGTTGCTGCCCTTCCAGCCCCGGATGCCCGAGCCCACCGGCGCCTTCGCCCCGGCCAAGCCCGTGCCGGATTCCGCAGCCCGCGGCCTGGGCCTGAACCGCATCGTCGCCCCGGTCCTGGAGGCCGAAGAGCCCCTGCGGGCCTTCGTCCCCGTGGATCCCGACCACATCGACCTTCTGTGGCCGGTGGAGACCCGCACGGTGAGCTCCAACTGGGGCCCCCGCATGCGCTCCAAGACGGTCCGGGTGAAGAACAACCGCAAGAAGCGGGTGCGCTACAAGGGCCGCCACCGGGGGGTGGACCTCAACGCCCCCCAGGGCACGGATGTCTACGCCGCCATGGATGGGGAGGTGGTCGTGTCCGGCCGCCACCGCCAGTACGGGAACTACGTGATGGTCGACCACGGCAATGGGGTGGTGACCCTTTACGCGCACCACCGGCTGAACCTGGTGTCCGTGGGCGACATCGTCCGCCGGGGCCAGAAGATCGCCGAAGTGGGCCGCACGGGCAACGCCACGGGCCCCCACCTCCACTTCGAGCTGCAGCTCCACGGCCAGCGCGAGAATCCCCTCCCCTTCCTGAACGACGAGGAGGAGATCCCCGAGGAGCTTCAGGCTGTGAATGCCCGCCTGGGCACCCACTGAACCTCCCGCACCATCGCCGCATCCCAGCCATGGGGGCTGCCCAGGGCTTCACGCCGAAGCCCGCGGCAGCCCCCGTGTTAGCCTTTTAGGTTCGGGTTTTCGAGGTACGCATGTCCGTTTCCCTATCTATCCGCCGGCTGGGGTTCGTCCTGGGGGCCCTGGCCCTCGTCGCCCTGGTCGGCTGCCAAAGTTCCTCGAAGGAGGAGGCTGCGGCCACCCCCAGTGTGACCATCAAGGGGAAGGTGACCTTCGACCGGATCCCCGTGAAGCGGGATGTGAACGGGGTTCCCTTGGGGTTGGAAACGGATCCCACCAAATACGAGCTGAACGTCCCCGCCCGGTTCGTGAATGTGAACCTGTACCGGAAGCTGGTGCTCACGGACCCGGCCTTCCCCAATGACCGGAGCAAGGACCGCACCTTCTTCTCCCTGGTCAGTACCGCCCGGACCAACGAAGGCGACTTCTCCTTCAACGTCATCCCCGATCAGGAGTGGATGGTCGAAGTCCAGAGCACCGTGTCCGGCCTCGGCGCCGTGTTCGACACCGTCAACCTGCTGGCGGATCCCAATGGCCTGGCCAGCACGGAACCTCAGCAGTATCGACTCCGCTACTGCATCCGGAAGGCCCCCGATGGCACCACACCCCCCACCGCCCCGGGCGTGAACCACGTCGCGACCTCCAAGGTCACTGCCGCGATGACCTCCACTACGGTGGATTTCCACATCGGGCTCACCGATTCCTGGTTCCTGTCCGAGACCGAGACCGACCACACCGAGGGGCGGATCGTTCCGAGCCTGGTGCCCGCCTACAGTCCCGGAGTGGTGGAGGGAACCAACCTGAACCGGTACTCCGAAGCGGGGCAGCTGGAAGCGGCCCCCACCGGGAGCAAGATCCTCTCGATCCTGAACGCCTTCTCCGACCTCGCCTACTATCAGGGGACCAGCATCGCCAGCAATGCGATGGGCCCCGCCGCGACCCTGGACATCCATTACCTCCAGGGCCGATCCGAGGCCAAGGGGACCTTCATCGAATGGGACCGGTCGACCTATCCGGAAAGCCAGGTCGTGGACCCCGGGACCGGCCTGCCCGCACCCACCGGGCAGTCGGTGGCCGTGGACACCCGGAACGGTTCCTACCATTACCTCGGGGCCGTGCGGGGTGCCGCCGCCAACGACGATGCCTGGGACCGGGGGCAGCTCCTCCTGCTGGCCGCCCGCGCCCACGTCTACCTCCAGGCCCGCTCAACCAATTTCTATTACCAGTCCACCCAGTTGGGCCCGTACACGCCCTTCCCCCTGGGCGTCTCCCGCTCCAACCTGGAGCCCCTGATGGCCCTCACGGAGGGCCTGCCCGCCGGCTTGGCGGCCTCCGTCCAGAAGAACCCCTACCTGGAGGACACCTCCACGGGCCCGGTGACCTACGTGGATGTCAGGGACCTCTCGACGGTGCCCGCCGGCGATCGCACCGCCCTCTCGGCCCCGCTCATCAGCGCCCTGGCCTGGGAAATGGCCCTCAAGGCGAAGGGCATCACCAGTCCCGGCACCCCCACCACCTGGGCCAACATCCTCCCCGCCACCCTCCTTCCCCTCATGACCCTGCGGGACACCGGCGGGCTGAGGGAGCCCATCAACCTGTACACCCAGTTGGGCGCCATGCAGGGGAACCTGCCCGGGCTCACCGCCGCTCCCACCGCCCCCTTCACCGACGCGACCCTGCAGGGTGTGCTCTCGGGCCTGGGGATCCCCGCCGGAGCCCTGCCCTGGCCCCGCCCCGTGACCGGCCCCGACGCCAGCTACGCCGTGTCCTGGGGCACCAACCCCACCTCCCTGCCCGGGCCCCCCAGCACCACCCCCATCGAGCCCCTGACGCTCTCCATGGCCCAGGCCGTTCCGGTGTCGGGACGCTACGACAACACCTCCGCCGGGGAGTTGCGCTTCGCCCGGTTCGCCATCCTTCCCACCCGGGTCTACACCCTGGGCATCGAGCTCCCCAATGGCCCCCTCACCAATGGCAAGGTCCAGGTGAGCTTCATCGGATTCAACACGCCCGATGGCACCGTGATGCAGACCTACGAGGTGTCCGATTCCCTGACCGGGATCCCCATCACCTTCCAGGCCGCCAACAATGGGGGATCCAGTTGGTTGGTGCGGGTGCGGATGATCAGCCCCATCGCCCTTCAGCCCGACACCACCGTGAAGATCAGCCTCGTACCTGCCCCCTGAGGAGGCGTTTGTGGCCGAATCCGCCCTCCCCCGCCTGAAAGCCCTCGCCCCGTTCGTACCCGAACTCGCCATCGTGCTGGGCTCGGGTCTGGGGGCGCTGGCCACCAGCTCCGAGGCCCGGGCCGGCAAGGCCATCCCCTTCGCCGAGCTGGGCTTCCCGCCCCAGAGCGTGGAGGGGCACAGCGGTCAGCTCATCTTCTGTGAGCTGGAGGGCAAGAAGGTGGTCCTCCAGGCGGGCCGCTTCCACTTCTACGAAGGCCACCCCATGGCCGTGGTCACGGCCCCCATGCGACTCTACGGGCGCCTCGGGGTGAAGGCGGTGCTGCTCACCAACGCCGCCGGGGCCCTCAACCCCGAACACCAGGTCGGCGACCTGATGGTGATCCGGGACCACATCAACTTCACAGGGCAGAACCCCTTGATCGGACCCAACCCGGGCCCGGGTCCCCGCTTCCCGGACCTGAGCGCGGCCTACGACCCCGCCCTGCGGGCCGCCCTCCATGGCGCCGCGGAGCACCTGGGGCAGCGCCTCCAGGAAGGCGTGTACCTCGGGGTCACCGGCCCCAGCTACGAAACCCCCGCCGAGATCCGGGCCTTCCGGGCCTGGGGGGCCGATGCCGTGGGCATGAGCACCGTGCCGGAAACGATCGTGGCGCGCCACGAGGGCATGCGGGTGGCCGGGATCAGCTGCCTCTGCAACATGGCCGCCGGCATCCTGGATCAGCCCCTCACCCACCAGGAGGTCCTGGAGGCCGGCCAGGCGGCCGCAGGCCGCTTCGAGGCCCTGGTGCGCCGCTTCGTGGGCACCACCGCGTTCTGAGTTCACCTTCGGACTCCGACGTCCGATAAGGGAGCATGACCTCCCCGTTGGACCCGAAGCCCCACCTGCTGCTGCTGGAGACCCACGCCGGGCTGGGGGCCTCGCTGGCGCCCCAATTGGCCACCCTCGGGTACACCCTCCGCTGGACCGCCGAGCTCCCCGAGTTCCTGAAGATGCAGGTGGACCTGCACCCCCAGGTCTTCATGGTGGAGCTGGAGCGGGGCGATACCGGGCCCACGCCCCAGGGGCTGACGGCCCTGTTGCAGGCCCGGGACGCGGGCACCCCCCTGGTGCTCATCTCCGCCCAGAACGACCTCACGGCCCGCCTCCAGGCCGTGCGCTCCGGCTGCGACATCTACCTGCCCTACCCCGTGGACGTGGCCGCCCTGGCCCACCGCCTGGACCTGCTCCTGGACCCGCCGGCGCGGGAGCCGGAGCGCATCCTCGTGGTGGAGGACAGTCCCGTGCAGGCCAAGTACCTGGGCGGCATCCTCCAGGGTGCGGGCATGGAGGTGAGCCTGCTCACCCACCCGGAGGAGGCCCTGGAGCGCCTGGCCGAGTTCAAGCCCGACCTGATCCTCATGGACCTCTACATGCCCCGCTGCACGGGCCTGGAGCTGGCCTCGGCCATCCGCATGGATCCCACCTTCATGGGCATCCCCATCGTGTTCCTCAGCTCCGAGGTGGAGCGGCGCACCCAGCTGGAGGCCCTGGGGCGCGGGGCCGACGACTTCCTCACCAAGCCCATCCAGCCGGACCACCTCATCTCCTCCGTGCGCATCCGGGCGGAGCGGACCCGGCTCATCCGCGCCCAGATGAGCCGCGACAGCCTCACGGGGCTCCGCAACCACAGCACCATGAAGTCCCGCATCGAGGAGGAGTGGGTACGGGCCCAGCGCACCCAGACCCCCTTCGCCTTCGCCATGGTGGACATCGACCACTTCAAGCAGGTGAACGACCGGTTCGGCCACCCCTTCGGCGACCAGGTGCTGCAGTCCCTGTCCCGGCTCTTCCAGCGGCGCCTGCGACGGTCGGACCTGGTGGGCCGACTGGGCGGCGAGGAGTTCGGCGTGATCTTCACCGGTACGCCCCTCAAGACGGCCTTCCCGCTCATGGATGGCCTCCGGGAGACCTTCGCCCACCTGCCCCACGTGGGCCCCCAGGGCCCCGCCCACACCACCTTCAGCGCCGGCATCGTGGGCAGCACCGGCCCCTTCACGGGCCCGGACGAGGTCTGGGAGGCGGCCGACCAGGCCCTGTATCAGGCCAAGGAAGGCGGCCGGAACCGGGTCTACGTCGGAAAGCACTGAGGCCCCGGCGCCGGAGCGCCAGGGCCTCGCTGCGGTCCGACCTCAGGCCTGGGAGGCCTGGTGCTCCTCGATGAGGCGGGCCACCACGTCCGGCTCGGCCAGGGTGGAGATGTCACCCATGCCGTCGTACTCGCTCGCGGCGATCTTGCGGAGGATGCGGCGCATGATCTTGCCGCTGCGGGTCTTGGGCAGACCCGAGGCGATGTGGATGATGTCCGGCGCGGCGAAGGCGCCGATGGCCTGGCGCACCTGCTCCTTGAGGGCGCCGATGAGCTGGCCCCGGTCCTCGGCGGCGTAGCCGTGGTTGAGGAGCACGTAGCAGTAGATGCCCTGGCCCTTGATGGCGTGGGGGTAGCCCACCACCGCCGCTTCGGCCACGGCCTCATGGGCCACCAGGGCGCTCTCCACCTCGGCGGTGCCCAGGCGGTGGCCGCTCACATTGATCACGTCGTCGATGCGGCCCGTGATCCAGTAGTAGCCGTCCTCATCGCGCCGGGCCCCATCCCCCGTGAAGTAGTAGCCCGGGTACTGGGTGAAGTAGGTCTCCTTGAAGCGCTTGTGGTCGCCGTAAACCGTGCGCGCCTGGCCCGGCCAGGGGGAACCCAGGCAGAGGGCGCCGGACGCGTCGTTGCCTTCGATCACCGCTCCGCTGCCGGGTTCCACCAGGACGGGCTTCACCCCGAAGAAGGGCAGGGTCGCCGATCCGGGCTTGGTGGGGGTGACGCCGGGCAGCGGCGTGATGAGGATGCCACCCGTCTCCGTCTGCCACCAGGTGTCCACCACCGTGCACCGGCCCTCGCCCACCACGTCGTGGTACCAGCGCCAGACCTCGGGGTTGATGGGCTCGCCCACGGTGCCGAGGATGCGCAGGGAGGTGCGCTTGTACTCCTTCACCGGGCCATCCCCCGCCTGGGCCAGGGCCCGCAGCGCGGTGGGCGCGGTGTAGAAGATGTTCACGCCGAGGTCGTCGATGATGCGCCAGTAGCGGCCCGGATCCGGGTAGAGGGGCGTGCTCTCGAAGATCACGGTCGTGGCGCCGTTGGCCAGGGGCCCGTAGAGGATGTAGCTGTGGCCCGTGATCCAGCCGATGTCGGCCGCGCAGAAGTAGATGTCGCCCGGGTGGTAGTCGAACACCATCTTGTGGGTGAAGGCGGCGTAGGTCATGTACCCGCCCGTGGTGTGCAGGAGCCCCTTGGGCTTCCCGGTGCTTCCCGAGGTGTAGAGGATGAAGAGCGGATCCTCCGCGCCCATCCAGGCGTTGGTGCAGGTGGAGCGCTGCCGGGTGGCCTCTTCATCCAGCCAGAGGTCCCGGCCGGGCTGCATCTCCACCTCGGTGTCGGTCCGGCGGGCCACGAGCACCGTCTCCACCATGGACATGCCCTCGATGGCGCGGTCCACGGTCTTCTTGAGGGGCACCTTCTTGCCGCCCCGGAGGCCCTCGTTGGCGGTGATCACCACCTTGCACTTGGCGTCCACGATGCGGTCCCGCAGCGCCTCGGCGCTGAAGCCGCCGAACACCACGGAGTGCACGGCGCCGATGCGCGCGCAGGCCAGCATGGCGTAGACCAGGTCCGGCATCATGGTGAGGTAGAGGCACACGCGGTCGCCCTTCTTCACCCCATGGTGCAGGAGCACGTTGGCCACCCGGCAGACGTTGTGCTTGAGCTCCCGGTAGGTGATGTGGGTGTAGACCCCGGGCTCATCCTGGGCCCAGATGATGGCGGTCTGGTTGCCCCGCTCCGGCAGGTGGCGGTCCACGCAGTTGAAGCAGGCGTTGAGGCGCCCGCCCCCGAACCAGGCGAAGTCGACTTCCTTGTAGTCCGCATCGAAGACCTGGCTCCAGGGGTGGTACCAGGTGAGCGTCTTGGCCTGCTCCCCCCAGAACCACTCGGGGTTGTCCAGGGAGAGGCGGTAGAGCCGCTGGTACTCCTCGAAGCTCCGGATGTGGGCGCGCTCCGCGATGTGCGGCTTCACGGGAAACAGGTCTTGGGACATGGGCCTCTCCGCGGTGGGGCGGGTTGTCAAAGGGTGGGGATGGAAGTCAGCATGCCAGTGCTCAGGCCCCGTCGCCAGGGCCGGAACCGCGCAGGGCGCGGCTCCGGCCTCGGTTCAGGAGGCTGGTCCG
This sequence comes from Holophagaceae bacterium, assembly GCA_044229665.1. Taxonomy (GTDB): domain Bacteria; phylum Acidobacteriota; class Holophagae; order Holophagales; family Holophagaceae; genus JAFDVN01. The sequence goes on along the minus strand of JBGASN010000010.1, from coordinate 16,075 downwards.
CCTCAGTGTTCGTAGGTCGCGATGTCGCGGTCCTTCGTTTCCTTGAGGAAGAGCGCACCGATCACGAAGGTCATGATGGCCACGATGACGGGGTACCAGAGGCCGTAGTAGATGCTGCCCTTGAGGGCAACAATGGCCGTGGCGAAGAGGGGCAGCATGCCGCCGAACCAGCCGTTGCCGATGTGGTAGGGCAGCGACATGGAGGTGTAGCGGATGTTGGTGGGGAAGAGCTCCACCAGGAAGGCCGCGATGGGCCCGTACACCATGGTCACGTAGATGAGGAAGATGAAGAGGATCAGGAGCGTCATGGGGTAGTTCACCTGGGACTTGTCCGCTTCCTTCGGGTAGTTCAGGTCGGCCAGGGCCTTCTTGAGGTCCGCCTCCTTCCAACCCTCCACGCGCACGTTGACCTCCTGGCCCGCGGCGTTCTTGCCATTGATGGTGGTGACCACGGGCTTGCCGGGCTCCTGGGGGAGCTTCTTCACATCGAGGCCCTGCTTGGCGAAGAAGTCATTCACCCGGTCGGCTTCGCTGAACTTGGTGTTGGGCATCACGAAGAGCACGAAGTTCTCATCCTTGGGATCCACGGACACCTGGATGGTGGTGCTGTTCCGGAAGGATTCCAGGGCCGGGTTCACGTAGTGCGTAAGCGCCTTGAAGAGGGGGAAGTAGGTGAGCGCGGCGATCAGGCAGCCCGCCAGGATGATCTTCAGGCGGCCGATCTTGTCCGACAGCCAGCCGAAGAAGATGAAGAAGGGCGTGCCCAGCAGGAGGGACGCCCCGATCAGGGTGTAGGCCGTGGTGAAGTCCAGCTTCAGGGTGATCTGGAGGAAGAAGAGGGCGTAGAACTGCCCCGTATACCACACAACGCCTTGGCCGGCGGTGGCCCCGAGGAGCGCGAGGAGCGCGTACTTGTTGTTGGGGTACTTGAGGAAGCTGTCGGAAAGGGGGGCCTTGGAGGTCTTGCCTTCGGCCTTCATCTTCTGGAACACGGGGGATTCATGCAGCTTCAGGCGGATCCACACCGACACGCCCAGCAGGGCGATGGACACCCAGAAGGGGATGCGCCAGCCCCAGGTGGCGAAGTTCTCCTTGGTCATGCCGGTGCGGCAGCCGAGGATGATGGCCAGGGCCAGGAAGAAGCCCACGGTGGCCGTGGTCTGGATCCAGCTGGTGTTGTAGCCACGCCGATCGTGGGCGGAGTGCTCGGCCACGTAGGTGGCGGCCCCACCGTACTCCCCGCCCAGCGCCAGGCCCTGGAGGAGGCGCAGGATCACGAGGATCACGGGCGCGCCCCAGCCGATGGTGGCATAGGTGGGCATCAGGCCCACCCCGAAGGTGGAGAGGCCCATCACCATGATGGTGACCAGGAAGGTGTACTTGCGGCCGATGATGTCGCCGATGCGACCAAAGACCAGGGCGCCGAAGGGGCGCACCAGGAAGCCCGCCGCGTAGGTGGCGAAGGCGGAGAGCAGGGCTGCCGTCTCATTGCCCTTGGGGAAGAAGAGGGCCGCGAAGAAGGGCGCGAGCGTGGCGTAGAGGTAGAAGTCGTACCACTCGAACACCGTGCCCACGGAGGACGCGATGATGACGAGGCGTTCCTCCTTGGTGATCGGGGTCTTCTCAGAGACCTGTTCCGTTGCAATGGCCATGGCGTGCGCCTCCGTTCAAAAAAGGTGGGTGGGGACTCCTGGACGTGCGAGGGCGACCCGGAGGGTCGGGGTGATGCGATTCCGCAGGCCCCCCGGCGCGCGCACCTCGCGGGGCCGCCGTGGCCCCATCGGGTGCTGGTCGCGGGTGATTCCCATGTCGGTCCCCTCCGGGGAGGTACGGGAACGGAGCCTGGGACCGCCCCTTCCGAAAGGGGAAGGGAGGCCGGGCGGAGGACTGCGTCGGTTCACTTGGAGATCTGGGCTCTGATTTACCCCTGTCCTTTCCGCCGGGTCAAGCAAGGTTCAAGAGCCTTGAATCCGGTTATGGGCCGATAATGAATCGCATTACGAGGTCATCCGACCCGATGCATTGAGAACCTTGTCTTTTATTTGGAATTTCCCGCGCACCCCCTCCGTCAAGCCCACCTGTGATGGGAATCGCATTGCCGCCCCCCGACCCCATGGGAGCCTTCAGGGCGCCGATGGCTAGAATGGCCCCACCCCCCCTTTTTAGGATCCCCGTGCGCCTCGCTCTCATGGCCGACCTCCACGCCAACCGTCCGGCGCTGGAGGCCTGCCTGGCCGATGCCCGCGCCCGGGGCGCCGAGCGCATCGGCTTCCTGGGGGACTACGTGGGCTACGGGGCCGATCCGGAGTGGGTGGTCGACACGGTGCGGGCGGAAGTGGCGGCGGGCGGCTTCGCCCTCGCAGGCAACCATGATCAGGCCCTGGCCGCGGTGGGGGAGACCCATGCCTACGAAGCCGACCAGACCCTCGCCTGGACCCGTGGCCGCCTGGATGCGGCCGCCCGGGCCTTCCTGGCGGGACTCCCGACGCGGGTGGAAGACTCCGGTCGGCTCTTCGTGCATGCCACCCCCGAACCCACGGCCAAGTGGCCCTACCTCGATGGCCCGGAAGCGGCCTGCCGCGCCCTCGCACGCTGCGAGGCGGATTCGGTGTTCTGCGGTCACGTGCACATCCCGGCCCTCTATGGCCTCGACCGCAGCGGACGGAAGCTGGCCTTCCGCCCCGTACCGGGCGTTCCCGTCCCCATTCCCCGTCACCGGCGGTGGCTCGCCGTGCTCGGGTCCGTGGGGCAACCCCGGGATCGCAACACCGCCGCCGCCTACGCCCTCCTCGATGAGGCGGCGGAGGAGCTCACCTTCCTGAGGGTGCCCTATGACCACGGGCGGGCCGCGCGCGCCATCCTGGAGGCCGGCCTGCCCCCCACCCTCGCCGATCGCCTCGCCGAGGGACGGTGACCATGGGGGCCCTCCAGATCCGCCAGGGACTCGAGCTCGACGGCTTCCATGTGGGGGCCCGCGTGCACACCGGGGGCATGGCCACCCTGTGGGAGGTGACCCACCCGGATCACCCGCAGCCCCTGCTCCTGAAGGCTCCGGTGGTCGCCGAAGGCGCCGATCCAGCGGCCATCGTCGGCTTCGAGATGGAGCAGATGATCCTGCCCCGCCTCACGGGCCCCCACGTGCCCCGCCTGATCGCGCGCGGCGCCTTCTCCGTGCAGCCCTACCTGGTCATGGAGCGGATCCCCGGGCCCACCCTCCTGCCCAAGCTGCGGGAGCTACCCCTGCCCATCGCCCAGGTGGCCTCCCTCGGGGCCCGCATCGCCACGGCCCTGGACGACCTCCACCGCCAGCACCTCGTCCATCTGGACGTGAAGCCTTCGAACCTCATGTTCCGGCCCACCGGCGAGGCCGTGCTCATCGACTTCGGGCTCTCCTACCACGACCAGCTGCCGGACCTCATGGGGGAGGAGTTCCGCCTGCCCTACGGAACCGGCCCCTACATGGCACCGGAACAGGTGCTGGGTCAGCGGCGGGATCCCCGCAGCGACCTCTTCGCGCTGGGAGTCCTGCTCTACTTCTTCACCACGGGGGTGCGCCCCTTTGGAGACCCCCAACGGCTCTCCGGCCTGAAGCGCCGGCTCTGGCGCGACCCCCATCCACCCCGGGTGCTCCGGCCGGACTGTCCCCCCTGGCTGCAGGAGATCATCCTGCACTGCCTGGAGGTGAACCCGGCCTGGCGCCATCCCACCGCCGGCCAGCTGGCCCTGGAGCTCCAGCACGCAGCGCAGGTGCGCCTCACCATGCGGTCGGAGCGGCTCCGGCGGGATTCCCTGGGCACCGTGCTCCGCCGCCGGTTCAATCACGATCACCTCCAGCAGATCCGCACCCCCAGGGTGGCGGCCCACCACCAGGAGGCGCCCATCGTCGCCGTGGCCGTGGACCTGTCGGAGGCTGCCCTGCCGGGGATCGAACTGGTGCGAAGCACCGTGGGGCGCATCCTGGCCACCCACCCCGGCGCCCGGCTCGCCTGCCTGCACGTCCTGAAGCAAGGCGTGATCACGCTTGACGAGACCCTGGATGCCGCCGGACGGAACAAGCACCTGCAGCGGCTCGCCGAACTCCGGAATTGGGCCGAGCCCCTCAAGCTCGAGGTGGGCCAGGCCACCTTCCATGTTCTGGAGGCGGTGAGCCCGGCCACGGCGATCCTCGGCTACCTGCACGCGAACCATGTGGATCACCTGATCATGGGAGCCCGGAACCAGTCCTTCCGCCGCACGTTGCTGGGGAGCGTCTCCGGCGAGGTGGCGGCCCACGCCCCCTGCACGGTCACCATCGTCCGCAACCACCGCAAGGTGGGACGCTCGGAAGGCGCCCCCGCTTCCACAGATGACACCTGGACGGTGGGGTGAGCTGAGGCTGAACGCAGAACCCCGGCCTGAGGCCGGGGTTCCATCCGATCGGGCGAACCGTTCAGGGCGCGATGTAGGTGCTCACGAACCCGGAGGTGGTCACCTTCCGGAGGGTCCCGTTGGTCGAATCCGCGACCACGAGGTTCCCCGCAGGGTCGAAACAGATACCGGTGGGGTGATTGAAGCGGGCCGCGGTGCCCTGGCCATCCACGTTGCCGGCGAACAGGGTCGTGCCGGCGAGGGTGGAGACCAGCGCGCCAGGGTCCACCCGGCGCAGGGTCTGTCCCAGAGCATCGAGCACGTAGACCTTCCCGGCGGCATCCACCGCGAGGCCGATGGGACCCCCGAACCGGGCCGCCGAACCGGTGCCATCGGTGCTTCCGGCCGAACCCGCCGTTCCCGCCAGGGTGGCCAGGGACGTCCCGTTGAAGGTGCGGATGGTGTGGTTCCCGTAATCCGCGACGTAGATGGTTCCGGTGGTGCCCACCGCCACGCCGCCAGGGTTGCTCAACAGCCCGGTGCCGGCGGCCCCGTCCGCGGAGCCCGGGAGCCCTGCGGTGCCGATCAGGGTGGTCACCACCCCGGCGGGGGTCACTTGCCGGAGGGTGTGATTGTAGGTGTCGGCCACGATCAGGTTCCCGGACCCATCCAGGGCGAGGCCTTGGATGAGGTCACCGAATCGGGCCAGGGAGCCGGTGGCGGAATCCGTGGCTCCCGACTGACCGGCGCTGCCGGCCAGGGTGGACACCACGCCGCCCGTGCTGATCATCCGGATGGTGTTGTGGGCATCGCCCACGTAGACGACACCGGCCGGCGTCACCGCCACGCTGGTGGGCCAGGAGAACCGTGCGCTGGGGCCGGGACCGTCGGCACTGCCGGCCTGGCCCGAGGCTCCCGCCAATACGCTCACCACCCCGGCCGGGGTCACCTTGCAGATGGTGTGGTCGGCGGAGTTCGCGACATAGAGGTTGCCCGCCGCATCGGAGCCCACCCCCGTGGGGGTGGCGAACAGGAGGGAGGGCTGGACGGTGAGCGTGGCCACCGCACTGGTCACGGAGCCCTCGCTGTTCTTCACCACCACCTGGTAGCTTCCGGCGTCGGCCAGGGAGGCCCCCGCGATCACCAGGGACACATTGTTGGCGCCCAGGATGTCCACTCCGTCCTTCTGCCATTGGTACCGGGGATCCGGAACGGCCTTGGCGGTCACGGTGAAGGTCGCCGTTTGGGTGGTCCGGATGGTCTGGCTGGTGGGCTGGGTCTCGATGGTGGGCGCCGACAGGTTGAAGGAGGTGTTGTCCCCTCCGCAGGCCAGCATGGACAGGAGGGCGAGCCCCCCCACCAGGGCAAGGGGGGTCCCAGCCGCGCGGGTGATGCCAGGGGTCCGGAAGGTGAGGAACCGACGGTTGAACAAAGCTGCTCCATCCACAAGGGCATTCCCATCCTGGATGATCCCCGGTGGTGCCAGGTTCCAGGATAGAACGATCGACCGGGCCCTTCCAGGCCGGGAAACCCGCCCGGAGTGGGCGGAAAACGGGAAAGGCGCCCCGGAGGGCGCCTTCCTTGCCCGGAAGTCCGGGCGGGTCCTACTCGGCGGCCTCGGTGGCTTCCGGCAGGGTGTAGTCCACGAACTCGATGAGCGCGGTGTCAGCCGCGTCGCCGAGGCGGTGGGCCATCTTCAGGATGCGGGTGTACCCGCCGGGGCGGCCTTCGAACCGCTTCCGGAAGTCGGCGTTGAACAGCTTGGCCGCGGCGGACTTGCTGCCGAGGCGGGAGACAGCCAGGCGGCGGTTCGCCAGGGTGTCGGTCTTGGCGAGGGTGATGAAGGGCTCCACGTACTTGCGGAGTTCCTTCGCCTTCACCAGGGTGGTCTCGATGCGCTCATGGGTGATGAGCGCGATCGCGAGGTTCTTCATCAGGGCTTTGCGCTGGTTGGTACCGCGGCCCAGGCGCTTGCCGGCAACGTTGTGTCGCATGGTGGCTCCTAGACTTCCTGCTCGAGCCGCATACCCAGGGAGAGGCCGATGCGAGCGAGCTCGTCCTTGATCTCCTGGAGGGACTTCTTGCCGAAGTTCTTGGTCTTCATCAGTTCAGCCTCGGTGCGCTGCACCAGCTCGCCGATGGTGGTGATGTTGGCGTTCCGCAGGCAGTTGTTGGCGCGGACGGAGAGCTCGAGCTCCTCCACGGACTTGCCGAGCCAGGCGTTGCCGCCCTCGGCGGTGGACACGGCGGACATCTCCGTCTCCACGTAGTCCTCATCCTGGCGGGCGAAGACGAGGAAGTGGTCGCGAAGCACGAGGGCGGCGTCGGAGACGGCCTCCTTCGGGTTCACGGTGCCGTTCGTCCACACCTGCAGGGTGAGCTTCTCGTAATCCGTGCTCTGACCGACGCGAGCGGGCTCGACGAGGTAGTTGGCACGAACGATGGGGCTGTGGTTGGAATCCATGGGGATGAAGCCATGGCCCAGCGTCTCATCGTGGTTCTGGTCGGCGGTGGTGAAACCGCGGCCCATGCGCACGACGATCTCCAGCTCCAGCTCGCCTTCCTCACCCAGGGTGGCGATGTGGACGTTGGGGTCCACGACTTCCACGTTCTGGTTGGTGCGGATGGCGGCGCTGGTCACCACGCCCTCGCCCTTGGCGTGAAGGGTCACGATCTGGGGCTCGTTGGAGTGGAGCTTGAAGGGGATTTCCTTCAAGTTCAGGAGGATGTGGGTGATGTCCTCCCAGACGCCGGGGAGGGTGGTGAACTCGTGCTGAACGCCCTTGATGCGGACGTTCGTCACGGCACCGCCCTGGATGCTGCTGAGCAGCACCCGGCGCAGGCTGTGGCCCACGGTCGTGGCGAAGCCACGCTCGAAGGGATAAGCGACGAACTCCGCGTAGGAATCCGACGCATTGGACGGGTTCACTTCGGCAAAGCGCGGTCGCTGGAAATCGCTGAGGTTCAGCATCCGTCCCCCTTACTTGCTGTAGAGTTCGACGATCAGCTGCTCGTTGATGTCCAGGGTCACGTCCTCACGGGAGGGAACGGAGACGACCTGGCCCTTGAAAGCAGCGGCATCGAGGGAGAGCCACTGGGGGATCCCGCGGCCAGCCGCGGTCTCCACAGCAGCCTTGACCGTGTCGTTCTCCTTGGCCCGCTTGCCCAGCTCGACGCTGAGGCCCGGCTTGACCTGGAAGGAGGGGATGTCCACGCGCTTGCCGTTCACCAGGATGTGGCCATGCATGACCATCTGGCGGGCGGCGGCGCGGCTGGACGCGAAGCCCAGGCGGTAGACGACGTTGTCCAGCCGCTGCTCGAGGAAGCCGAGCAGGTTGTGGCCGGTCACGCCCTTCTTCTGGTCGGCCTTCTCGAAGTAGTGGCGGAACTGCTTCTCGAGGACGCCGTAGATGCGCTTGACCTTCTGCTTTTCACGCAGCTGGAGGGAGTAGCCCGTGGGCTTCTTGATCTTCTTGCCAGAACCATGCTGGCCAGGGATCTTGCCCTTGCGGGTTTCGAACGAGCACTTCTCCTTGAAGCAGCGCTCGCCCTTGAGATAGAGCTTCATGCCTTCGCGCCGGCAGAGTCGGCAGACGGCGTCGGTGTAACGTGCCATGTGTGTCGTCCTCCTGCCTTAGACCCGGCGCCGCTTGGGGGGGCGGCAGCCGTTATGGGGGATGGGGGTGACGTCGCGGATGCTGGTCACCTGGATGCCGGCGGCGTTGAGGGCGCGGATCGCGCTCTCGCGGCCAGCGCCGGGGCCCTTCACGCGCACGTCGACAGAACGCACGCCGTGTTCCTTGGCAGCCTCAGCGGCCACACCAGCAGCAACCTGGGCGGCGAAGGGGGTGCCCTTGCGCGTGCCGCGGAAGTTCTGGTTACCGGAGGACGCCCAGGAAATCATGTTCCCCATGGGGTCGCTGATCGAAATGATCGTGTTGTTGAAACTGGCCTGAACGTGAGCAACTCCGTGGGGAATGCTCTTCTTTTCTTTCTTCTTGACCACCTTCTTGCCGGTGGTCTTGGTCTGGGTCTTAGCCATGGTCTACCTCAGCCCTCACTTCTTCTTGCCAGCGATGGTCTTCCGCTTGCCCTTGCGGGTGCGGGCGTTGGTGTGGGTGCGCTGACCGCGGCAGGGGAGACCCTTGCGGTGGCGCAGGCCACGGTAGCAGCCGATGTCCATGAGCCGCTTGATGTCGAGGCCGATGTTACGGCGGAGGTCACCCTCCACGGTCTCCTCGGCGGTGATGACGCGGCGGATGCGGTTGACTTCGTCCTCGGTGAGGTCGCGGACCTTGGTGGCGTAGCTCACCTTGGCGCGGTCGAGGATGGTATGGGCCTTGTGGCGGCCGATACCGTAGATGTAGGTCAGCGCGATTTCGACGCGCTTACCGATGGGCAGGTCGATGCCAGCGATGCGTGCCATGCGTTAGCTCCTTAGCCCTGTCGCTGCTTGTGCTTGGGGTTCTTCTTGCAGATGACCCGAATCACGCCTTCGCGGCGGACCACCTTGCAGTGTTCGCACAGCTTCTTGATGGAAGGCCGTACCTTCATGGGTTCCTCTCGTTACTTGAAGCGGTAAATGATGCGTCCGCGGGACAGATCGTAGGGTGTCACCTCGACGAGGACCCGATCACCGGGGAGGATGCGGATGAAGTTCTTCCGCATCTTGCCGCTGATGTGGGCCAACACCTGGTGCTTGTTCTCGAGTTCTACTTTGAAGACCGCGTTCGGCAGGGCTTCCACCACTGTGGCTTCGAGCTCAATGGCTTCTTCCTTACTCAAGCGTTCTCCTTGAAGTGGGTCTCGAGGGTGGCAAACACGTCATCCGGGGCGCGATTGCCATCGACGCTCCGGAAGGTGAGCCGGTCCTTGTAGAAGGCCAGGAGGGGCTGGAAGGTCGAGTTGAACTCGCCCATCCGGGCCTGGAAGGCCTCCGAGGTGTCGTCCGATCGGTGCTTCAGGGGACTGCCGCACAGATCGCAAACACCCTGCTGCTTCGGGGGCTTGTTGGTCATGTGGTAGATGGCGCCGCAGGCATTGTTGGAACACACGCGACGGCCCACCACACGGGCCTCCAAAACAGCCTGGGGGACATGAACGTCCGCCACCGTTCCCAGCTCAATTTCCTTTTGGGAGAGGAAGTCCTGCAAGGCTTGAGCTTGTGCTTGGGTTCGGGGGTAGCCGTCGAACAACACGTCCTGGTTCTCGTCCTGCAGCCGCGCGAAGACAAGGCCATTGACGGTGTCGTCGTCCACCAGTTTACCCTCGGCCATCAGGCTTTTGACCCGAAGACCGAGCTCCGTCCCTTTCGAGACGGCATCTCTCAGAATGTCACCTGTGGACAGGTGAGTCAAACGAAACGTTTCCACCAGGCGCTTGGCCTGGGTCCCCTTGCCGGAGCCGGGGGCCCCGAGGAGGATGTGGACCTTCCGTGTCATGCGGGCACCCCGGGGCGGCGGGAGCCGCGGCCGCGGATGCGACCCCGCTCCATGAAGCCATCGTAGGAACGCATCACTTGATAAGACTCAAGTTGCGCCACGGTATCCATGGCCACGCCCACCACGATCAGCAGGCTGGTGCCGCCGAAGTAGAAGTTGAGGCCCTGGACGCTCCCCTGGATGACCAGGGGGACGATCGACACGGCGGCGAGGTACACCGCACCGGCGAAGGTCAGCTTGGAGAGGATCCCGTCCATGTAGACGGAGGTCTCCTTGCCGGGCCGGATGCCGGGGATGTAGCCGCCGGACTTCTTCATGTTCTCGGCCGTCTCATCGGGGTTGAACACGATGGAGGTGTAGAAGAACGCGAAGAAGACCACGACCCCCACGAACACGGGGGTGTAGATCCAGAAGTGCGCCTGGGGGCTGATCCAGCTGGCGGCCTTCCCCAGCCATTCCCACTTGGTGAACTGGGCGATGGTGGCGGGGAAGAAGATCACGCTGCTGGCGAAGATCACCGGCATCACGCCGCTGGTGTTCAGCTTCAGGGGGAGGTAGGAGCTGCGCTGGCTGCTCATGCCGGCGGAGTCGGCCCGGCGGGCGTAGTGGATGGGGATGCGCCGGTAGGCGTTCTCCACGAGCACCACCACGACGACCACCGCGAACATGGCCGCGATGAGGAGCACGAACACACCCGCGGGGGGCACGGTCGGATCCGTCTTGAGGGACTTCATGAACATGGTGCCGATGGTGAGGATGCCCTGGGGCAGGCCCGCCACGATGCCGGCGAAGATCAGCAGGCTGGTGCCGTTGCCGAAGCCCCGCTCGGTGATCTGCTCGCCGATCCACATCACGAAGACGGTGCCGACGGTCAGGGTGAAGGCGGCCATGATCCGGAAGTTCTCGGGGTGGCTCACCACCTCGAGGCCGGGCCGGTTCATGCCGAGGGCCAGGGACGCCATGCCCATGCCCTGGACGAAGGCCAGGATCACGGTCAGGTAGCGGGTCCACTGGTTGATCTTCTGGCGACCGGCCTCGCCTTCCTTCTTCTGCAGCTGCTCGAGCTGGGGGACCACCGCGCCCATCAGCTGCAGCACGATGCTGGCCGTGATGTACGGGGTGATGCCCAGCGCGAAGACGCTGAACTTCTTGAAGGCGCCGCCGGAGAAGAGGTCCACCACATCGAAGAACTGGCCACCGCTCGACTTGAGAGCGGTGACCAGGTTCTGCGCGTTCACCCCGGGCACGGAGACGTGCACGCCGAGCCGGTAGATCACCAGCATGGCGAGGGTGAACAGGAGCCGCTTGCGCAGCTCCGGGTTGTTCCACAGCTGGGAGAGTTTGCTCATCCCTGCCAGACCTCAGTTACTCGGCCGAGGGAGCGCAGGGCTCCTCGACCTTGCCACCCTTGGCGGCGATGGCTTCGCGGGCGCCCTTGGTCACGCGGTCGGCGACCACGGTGACCTTGCAGGTCAGCTCGCCGGAAGCCAGAACGACGATGCGCTCGATGCGGCCGGAGATGAGCTTCTTGTCCTGCAGGCTCTCCAGGCAGACGGTGTCGCCGTCCTGGAAGTGGGTGCTGATCAGGGAGAGGGAGATCTCCTTGGTGATCGGCGCGAAGATGTTGGTGAAGCCGCGCTTGGGCAGACGGCGGACGAGGGGCATCTGGCCACCCTCGAAGCCGCGCTTGGAGCGGTAGCCGCTGCGGGACTTCTGGCCCTTTTCGCCGCGACCGGAGGTCTTGCCGAGGCCGGAGCCCTTGCCGCGACCGAGGCGCTTGCGGGACTGGGTGGCGCCGGCGGCCGGCTTGAGTTCGTTGAGCTTCATGGGATCACCTAACCCTTGACCTGGACGTCGACGAGGTGGGGAATCAACTTCACCATCCCGTGGATGTTGGCCGTGTAGACCATCTCGCGGAAGTCACCGACCTTCTTCAGACCCATGGTCTGCATGAAGGCGCGGTGCTTGGGCGTGGTGGCGATGGTGGAACGCTTCAGGGTCACGATGACCTGCTTGCCGAGCAGAGGAGAGACGACCTTGGTCATTTACGCCTCCGCCTGGTCGATGCCACGGTTGGTCATGACCGTGTAGGGGTCCATCAGCTCCTGCAGGCCCGCGAAGGTGGCGCGAACCACGTTGTGCGGGTTGGAGGAACCGAGGCTCTTGGTGAGCACGTTCTGGATGCCCACGGCCTCCATGACGGCGCGCACGGCGGCGCCGGCGATGATACCCGTACCCTGGGGGGCGGGCTTCATCAGCACGGAGCCGGAGCCGAAGCGACCGGTCACGGGGTGCGGCAGGGAACCGTTCGAGGTCACGGGGACCTTGATCATGTTCCGCTTGGCGCTCTCGATGCCCTTCTTGATGGCGCTGGGCACTTCGAGGGCCTTGCCGAGGCCGAAGCCGACCTTGCCATTGCCGTCGCCCACGACCACCAGCGCGGAGAAGGAGAAGTTCTTGCCCCCCTTCACCACCTTGGTGACGCGGCCCACGTAGATGACCTGGTCCTTGAATTCGCTGGAAGCCTCAGGAGCGGCAACCTGCGCATCGCGCTTTTCGCGGTGTTCCTTGTTTTCGTTCGCCATTGCGCGCCCCTTAGAACTGGAGCCCGGCTTCGCGGGCGGAATCGGCGAGCGCTTTCACGCGGCCGTGATAGAGGTAGCCGTTACGGTCGAACACAACCGCCTTGATGCCCTTCTCGATGAGACGGGCGGCGACGGCGGCACCGACGGCCTTGGCGGCATCGATGTTGGCACCGTTCGAGAGCTTGGCGCGCAGGTCCTTCTCCAGACTGGAGGCGGTGGCCAGCGTGACACCCTTGGTGTCGTCGATGGCCTGGACGTAGATGCGCTTGAGGCTCTTGAAGATCGTGAGCCGGGGGCGTTCAGGAGTACCAGCGACGCGGCCGCGGATGCGGGCCTTCGTCTTCTGGCGACGGATCTTGAGATCGTTGGCCATGGTCTCCCCTTACTTACCGGTCTTGCCGGCCTTGCGGCGGATGACTTCGCCGGTGTACTGGACACCCTTGCCCTTATAGGGCTCGGGCTTGCGGAACTTGCGGATGTCGGCGGCCACCTGGCCGACGAGCTGGCGATCGAAGCCGGTCACCACGACGTGGGTCGGGGTGGTGGTTTCGATCTTGATGCCGGCCGGAGCTTCGTAGTGGATGGGGTGGCTGTAGCCGAGGCTCAGCACGAGCTTCCCACCTTCGATGGCGGCCTTGTAGCCGACGCCCACGATGTCGAGCTCCTTCTTCCAGCCTTCCACCACGCCGGTCACGGCGTTCTGGAGGAGGGCACGGGTCAGGCCGTGGTAGGCGCGGGTCTGCGGCTGATCGTCAGCGCGCAGGAGATTGACGGAGTCGGCCTGGATGTCGAGCGAGATCCCCGCGGGGATGGGGCAAGTCAGCTTGCCCTTGGCGCCCTCGACGACGGCCTCAGCCCCGTTGACGGACACTTTGACGCCCTTGGGCAGTGTCACGGGCTTCTTTCCGATTCGAGACATGGTTGATTCCTTAGATGAGGGCTAACAGCCCATTTCAGGAGAAGGGACTACCACACGGAGGCGAGGATCTCGCCACCGACGTTCTGCTTCTTGGCGTCCTTGCCCGACAGGATGCCCTGGGGGGTGGACAGGATGGTGATGCCCAAGCCGCCGTTGATCTCGGGGATCTCGGTGACGCCGGCGTAGATGCGCAGGCCGGGCTTGGAGATGCGGCGCAGACCGTGGATCACGTTCTGCTTGTCCTTGACGTACTTGAGGTTGAGGATCAGGTAGTCACGGCCTTCGTGGTTCACGGCCTTGTAGGAGTGGATGTACCCCTCCTGCTTCAGGATGCCGGAGATGCGCTCCTTGATCTTGGAGGCGGGGATCACCACGGCGTCGTGGCCGGCCTGGATGCCGTTCCGGATGCGGGTGAGGTAATCGGCAATGGGATCAGTGTACATGTCGACTCCTCTTACCAGCTGGCCTTCTGGACGCCCGGCAGCTCACCCTGGAGGGCGAACTTGCGGAAGCACAGGCGGCAGAGTTGGAACTTGCGCATGAAGCCCCGGGGGCGACCGCAGCACTTGCAGCGGTTGCGGTGCTGGGTGCTGAACTTGGGCTTGACGCTGTCTTTGTAGATCTTGCAGGTACTGGCCATGGATTCTCCTGACTCTGCTTAAGCCTGGGGCTTGCGGAAGGGCATCCCGAGGTGCGCCAGCAGCGCCCGAGCCTCGGCATCGGTGGGGGCGGAGGTCACGAAGGTGATGTTCATGCCCTTCTGCTTGTCCACCTTGGAGAAGTCGATTTCGTGGAAGATCAGCTGATCCTTGAGGCCGAGCGTGTAGTTGCCGCGACCGTCGAAGGAACGGGTGGGCACGCCGCGGAAGTCGCGCACGCGGGGCAGGCTCAGGCTCACCAGGCGGTCGAAGAACTCCCACATGCGGGGGCCACGCAGGGTCACCATGCAGGCGATGGGCATGCCCTCGCGCAGCTTGAAGGTGGCCACGCTCTTCTTGGCCTTGCGCACGATCGCCTTCTGGCCGGCGATGGCGGTGAGCTCCTCAACGGCGGTGTCGAGGATCTTGATGTTCTGGATGGCGTCGCCCACGCCCATGTTGATCACGATCTTCTCGAGCTTGGGCACCTGCATCGCGCTGGTGTAGCCGAACTCGGACTTGAGCTTGGGGACGACGTCCTTGACGTAGCGGGTCTTGACCCGCGGTTCCGCGGTAGCGGTCATGTTATTTCCTCCATTTCCGAGGGACGCGATGCATTTCCCAGGGGTTCGGGAGACCAATGGGGCTTGGCACCTTCAGAAAGGGCCGTTTCCCACCGGGAGGTTGGAAGGAGGTCCGTTAGCTAGGCGGACCTGGAATGCGGTCTCCCGAGGGAGACCGAAAGGCCATCATCCCACAACGGGGATGATGGCCCAAGGCTTTTTTACGGCAATCAGGCAGGCCGCTTGCGGCTGGCCTTCCCGGAGGCGTCGACGAAGGCGACGTTGGAGGCGTGGATGGGGGCCTCCTTCTCCTGGAACCCGCCCTGCTCCCCGGTCTGGGGGTTGGCGCGCTTGGCCTTCTTGGCGACGTTCACGCCGGCCACGGTCACCTTGTTGGTGCTGGGGCTGGTCTTGGTGATCTCGCCGGTCTTGCCCTTGTCCTTGCCAGTGATGACAACGACCTGGTCGCCCTTCTTGAACTTCATCTTGTTCATCAGATCACCTCAGGGGCCAGGGACACGATCTTCATGTACTTGCGCTCGCGGAGCTCGCGGGCCACAGGACCGAAGACGCGGGTGCCGACAGGCTCGCCGTCCTTCTTGATGATGACGGCGGCATTCTCGTCGAAGCGGATGTAGGAACCGTCCTTGCGACGGTAGGCCTTGCGCTGGCG
Organism: Holophagaceae bacterium; assembly: GCA_044229665.1. Classification (GTDB taxonomy): domain Bacteria; phylum Acidobacteriota; class Holophagae; order Holophagales; family Holophagaceae; genus JAFDVN01. Next base: position 909 of record JBGASN010000010.1, on the reverse strand, counting down.
GACGATGACCGCCTGCACGACGGCCTTCTTCTTGACGGTGCCACCGGGGATCGCTTCCTTGACGGAGGCGGTGATGACGTCACCGAGCTGGGCGGTCTTGCCGACACCGCCGCCCAGGGGCAGGATGCAGCAGATCTTCTTGGCGCCCGAGTTGTCGGCGACGGTAAGCATGCTTCCCATCTGGATCATGGTCGCTCCTTACTCGCCGGACTTCTGGACGATCTCGAGGACCACCCAGCGCTTGTTCTTGGACATGGGGCGGCCTTCGACGATCTTGACCACGTCGCCGATGTTGCAGGCGTTCGTCTCGTCGTGGGCCATGTACTTCTTGCTGTTCTTCACGGTGCGGTTGTACACGGGGTGCTGGAACTTCCGCTCCACCACCACCACGACGGTCTTATCGGCCTTGTTGGAGACCACGACACCGTTGCGGATCATCTTGTTTTCAAGGGACATGGTCGCTCCTCAACCCAGCTTCTGACGCAGGGCGGTCTTGACACGGGCGAGTTCGCGGCGGGTCTTGCGGATCTCGGCGGTGTTCTCCACCTGGCCCACGGCGTGCTGGAAACGGAGGGTGAAGCGCTTGGCGGCCAGTTCGGCCTCCAGCTGCGCCAGCTCCTCGATGCCCTTGTTGGCGACTTCGCTGAAAGGATTCTTCTTGGACATGGCTTATTCCTCCGGCGGCGTGCGGCTGACGAACTCAGACGCCACGGAAAGCTTCATCTGGGCCAGGGCGAGCGCCTCGCGGGCGATCTCCTCGGTCACGCCTTCCATCTCGAAGAGGACGCGACCGGGGCGGACCACCGCCACCCAGCCGTCGGGAGCGCCCTTGCCGGAACCCATGCGGGTTTCCGCGGGCTTGGAGGTGGTGGGGCGATCAGGGAAGATGCGGATCCAGATCTTGCCGCC
>JBGASN010000009.1:0-98207 GCA_044229665.1 Holophagaceae bacterium | reverse complement strand
CCTCGCCCTGGCCGCCCCCCGTACCGACAAGCGCACCGCCCTGCTCATGAGCGGTGTCATCTACCTGCTGCTCCCCGCGGCGGCCCTCGCGCTGAGCCGGGTCATCCCCGAGCGTCCGCACCTCGTGCACCCCACCACTGGGGGGGACACCATCTACATCCCCACCCCCGTGGGCAGCATCTCCCTGGGCGGCGGAACCCCCGCACAGACCCGGCCGGAGACCAGCCCTTTGAATCCATTGACTGAGGTGGCGCAACCCGCGCTGGCGGACCTGGCCAACGTGGAGACCCCCAACGCCCTTCCCTCATCCGCCCTGCTCGGAACCCCATCCTCGGGGAACGCCGGTCCCGTGGGGGGCGACCCCAACGGCTCCAACCTCCGTGGCCCCGTGGGGCCCTCGGGTCCGGTGGGGCCGAGTGGACCCGGGGAGGGCCCCCTGGTGAACCTCTCCAGCGATGCGGTGCGCATCCTCCACCAGACCGTCCCGCCCTATCCCGCCGTGGCCCGCGCCGTGAAGCAACAGGGCGACGTGGTGGTGCGCATGACCATCGACACCCATGGGGTACCCACCTCGGTGCAGGTGGAGCAGGGTCCCAACCTCCTCCGGACCGCCGCCGAAGCCGCCGCCCGCCAGTGGCGCTTCTCCCCCGCGATGCTCAATGGCCAGGCCGTGCCTGCGACCTTCCTCCTCACCTTGAAGTTCCGTCTGCAGTAGGAGCCGAGATGTCGACCGGGATACAAGAGCGGCCGGAGGCCCGCCATCGGAAGCGGTGGGCGATCGCCGGAACCTGTGTGGCCCTTGGGCTGGTGGGGTTGGGAATGCGGTCCCTCGGCGGAATCGAGGTGGGCAAGCGCCTCCAGGAATCGGTGGGGATCAACTTGAATGAGCAGAGCCAGTCCGTCGCGATGCAGGCCCCCGCCCCGGGACCCTCCGGGTACCTGACCACTCAAGTGGACTTGGCCCTCAAACGTATCCAGAAAGCCACCCTCATCCTGGAAGTGGACGACCCGAACGCCCTCCGACGGGAGGTCGACGCCGCGGCAGGAAGCCTGGGCGGATATGTGGCCTCCAGCCGGAGCGCCAACGGGGGGAGCCAAGGAGAGGTGGGGATGAACCTCCAGATCCCCTCCGGTCGCTTCATGGAAGCCCTGAACCGTTTCGAAGGAATGGGCAAGGTGCTCTCCTTGAGCCGCTCCGAGGAGGACATCACCCGGGCCTATGTGGATCTGGAAGCCCGCCTGCGGAACAAGCGGGTTTCCCAGGCCCGCCTCCGGGAGATCCTCGCCACCCGCACGGGCAAGATCGCAGACGTGGTCGAGGCGGAGCAGGCCCTCTCCGGGGTCACCGAGGAGATCGAACGGATGGAGGCCCAGCGCCGGACCTACGATCATGAAGTGGCCTTCGGGGTGCTCGACCTCACGCTCCGGCCCCGGCCCGTGTTGGCCCAGTCCCCCCCGTGGTGGACGCCCGTCAAGGAAGGTGCCCGGGCCTCCTTGGAGGCGCTCCTGGGCTCCGCGATCGGGCTCCTCCAGTTCGCTTCGCTCCTCCTTCCCTGGGCCCTGGTCGCCGCACCGCTGATCCTCTGGATCCGGAAGCGGATCCGCCTGAACCCACCCCTGCCTTCACCATCCCAACCCTGAGGAGGATCCCCATGGCTGACCGATTCCGCGCCCGGGGCGCCGCGGCTCAATCCGCGCCCCGCTGTGAACCCAACATCACGCCCCTCATCGACATCGTGCTGGTGCTGCTCATCGTCTTCATGGTCATGGTGCCGGGGCTGGGCCACGCGCTCATGGTGAAGCTGCCCGAGCAGGGACAAGGGGGCAAGGGCCTGGCCCCCCTGCGCCTGGAGCTCTCGGAATCCGGGGCCCTGAGCCTGGATGGTCGGAGCCTGGGTGAGGAGGGCGTGGCCGGAGCCGTGGATGCGGCCCTTCGGGACCGGCTGGGAGCGGACCGCAAGGCGGTGGTGGCCGTGCATCCCAGCCACCCCTTCAAGCGGGCCGCGGAGCTGCTCTCCACGGTGAAGGGCCGGCACCCGGACGTGACGGTGGCCCTGGTGATGGCCAAGGCCGGTTAGACTGGAACGGTGGATCAGGGCGCCGCGGGTGGCAACACCTGAGGAAAGTCCGGACTCCGCAGGGCAGTGGGCCAGCTAACGACTGGGCGGGGCGACCCGACGGAAAGTGCAACAGAGAGCAGACCGCCGATGGCCCCGCAAGGGGATCAGGTAAGGGTGAAAGGGTGGGGTAAGAGCCCACCGCCGTCCTGGTAACAGGCCGGGCATGGTAAACCCCCCACGGAGCAAGACCAAATAGGCTGGCGTGCTCGCAAGAGTGAGGATTGGCCCGATCGAGCCAGCGGGTAGGTTGCTTGAGGTGGCGAGTGATCGTCATCCCAGAGGAATGGCGCCCCAGACCCCAACAGGTGGGACAGAATCCGGCTTACCGATCCACCACGGCCCCCGCAAGGGGGCCGCGCTACGGAGGCTTGGGCCAGGAGGCCGACCGGGTCCATGATGGGGGCCACAACTCCTCGAGGTCCCCATGCGCCTGCTGTCCCTGCTCGGCTTCACGGCCCTGTCCCTGGTCGCCCAGGCGCCCCGCACGCCGGTGCGCCCCCTCGTGCTGAAGGCGGCGCGGCTCTACGACGGCAAGTCGGACCGGATGCAGGCTCCGGGCCTACTCGTCATCCAGGGCACGCGGATCACCGGGGTGGGCCCCGGCGCGGAGCTCCCGGACGGGGCCCGGATCATCGATCTGGGCGACGCCACCCTGCTGCCGGGCTTCATGGACGCCCACGTGCACATCTCGGGGGAGGCCTCCCATGACTGGAACCAGGATCAGCTGGATGGGATGAAGCAGAGCATCCCGGAGTTGAGCCTCCGGGCCGCGGTCTATGCGCGGAAGACCCTGCGCGCGGGCTTCACCACCGTGCGGGACCTGGGCGGGGAGCACCAGATCGCCATCGGCCTGCGGGAGGCCATCGCCAAGGGCGATGTGGAAGGCCCCCGCATCATCCCCGCGGGCAATGCCCTGGGGGCCACCGGCGGTCATGCGGATGATGCCGCGGGCTTCCGCTCCGGGCTGCTGGCGCGCGAGAGCAGCGATGGCGTGGCCGATGGTCCCGACGCCCTGCGCGCCATGGTGCGCCGCCAGATCAAGCTGGGTGCGGGTGTCATCAAGCTCGTGGCCACGGGCGGCGTGCTCTCCGAGACCGACGACGTGGACACCCCCCAGCTCACCCAGGCCGAGGTGGATGCCGTGGTGGAGGAGTCCCATGCGTTGCGCCGCAAGGTGGCGGTGCATGCCCATGGCGACACCGGCGCCCGCCGGGCGGTGCAGGCCGGCTGCGATTCCATCGAGCACGGCACCTTCCTGGAGGAGCCCACCCTGGAGCTCATGGCGAAGAAGGGCTGCATGCTCGTGCCCACCCTCGTGACGGGCCGCCGCATGGTCGCCCTGCAGCAGGGCTCCGCTCCGGAGCGCATCAAAGGGAAGGCGCGCGCCGCGGCGAAGCGTCAGGCGGACCTCATCCAGCGCGCCCTGGCCAAGGGCGTGAAGGTCGCCTTCGGCACCGACAGCGCCGTGACCCCCCATGGGGAGAATGCGATGGAGTTCGCCCTCCTGGTGAAGGGCGGCATGAAGCCCCTCGACGCCCTGAAGGCCGCCACCTCCGTGGACGCCGTGCTGCTGGGCGTGGACAAGGAGGTGGGCACCCTCACCCCGGGCCTCCTGGCCGACGTGGTCGCCGTGCCCGGGGATCCCACGAAGGACATCACCGTCACGGAGCGGGTGGCCTTCGTCATGAAGGACGGGCAGGTGGTGGTGGGTTCCCAGCCCTGATAGGCTGGAGCTTCTTCCGAGTAGGCCTCTGATCACGCACCGACAGCCGCAGTCCGCCCCGATTGCCGAAGGCCTGCGCGCCCGGGCCTGAGCGCGCACCGCCCTGGACCGGCCGCATCCGCGGCCCCGTGTGATCCCTTCGGAGACCGACTTCCATGTCGAATGACTACCTGACCCTGGCCCGCCGCCTCGAGCGCGCGCAGGCCCTGCAGAATGACCGCTTCACCCTCGCCTCGGGGGGCACCAGCCTGCCCGTGGGCGGGGGCTTCGCCCACCACCGCGGCGAAGGCCACCCCCTCAACCAGGCCCTCGGCCTCATCGACCCCATCGCCGAGGCCGAGCTGGTGGCGGTGGAGGCCTTCCTCGGCGCGCCCACGGTGCTGGAGCTGAGCCCTGCCGCAGACCCGGAGCTGTGGCCCCTCCTCGCCCGCCGGGGCTACCGCCTGCACAGTTTCCAGCAGCTGTGGGTGCGCCCCCTGGAGTCGGTGGACCCCGCGCCGGATCCCTCCCACATCCGGGTGGCGGACCCCACCGAAGCCGACACCTTCAACCGGGTGGTGGCCGGTGGCTTCTTCGAGCGCGATGACTGGCGCACCTTCGACCCGCCCTTCCACACCCCGCTGGGGCTCCCCGGGGCCTGGGGCTTCCTGGCCTTCGTGGACGGGGAGCCCGCCGGCGGCGGCATGCTGGGGATCGTGGAGGGCGTTGCCCTCCTCTCCGGGGACGGCGTCCTGCCGCGGTTCCGGGGGCGCGGCCTCCAGAAGGCCCTCATCGGCGCCCGGCTCGCCTTCGCCCGGGACCGGGGCTGCGACGTGGCCTGCGCCGGCACGGCGCCCTCCACCCCCAGCCAGCGGGCCTACGAGGCCTGCGGTTTCCGGGCCGCCTATCCCAAGGTGGAGATGGCGAAGGGCTGATCGGCGATGATGGAGGGATGCGCCGCCTCCAGCCCAAGACCGCCGCCCTGCTCGTGACGGCCCTGGCCTTCCACGTGGACATGCTCCTCTACTACCTGCTGGTGCCGCTCCTGCCGCGCTACGCCCGGGAGCTGCACCTCTCGCAGATGGAGGTGAGCGTGCTCTTCGGGAGCTACGCCGTGGCGCTGCTGGCCGCCACCTTTCCCGTGGCCCGCTTCACGGACCGCCACGGCCGCCGGGCCCCCATGCTGTGGGGCCTGGCGGGGCTGGGGGCCACCACCCTCATCTTCGCCTTCGCCAAGAGCTACTGGCTGCTGCTCCTGGCCCGCGCCCTCCAGGGCGTGGCGGGCAGCTTCACCTGGCTGCCGGGCATGGCCCTGCTGGCGGACCACTACCCCTCGGAGCAGCGGGGCAAGGCCATGGCCACGGCCTTCGCCGCGGCGAACCTCGGCGTGCTCCTGGGGCCGGCCCTCTCGGGCTTCCTGGACCACCACGTGGGGCCCTTCGCCCCCTACGCCCTGGGCATCGCCCTGGTGGCGCTGGATGCGGCGGGCCGGGCCTTCCTGCTGCCGGAGGTGGAGGCGGTGCGGGAGGAGGCCATCCCCTTCGGCACCCTGCTGCGCAACCCCGTGATCCGCCTCTTCGCGGGGGCCATGGTGCTGGGGTCAGGGCTCTGGGCGCTCCTCGAGTCCACGCTGCCCCTGGACATGGACGCCCGCCTCAAGGCCGGAGCCCCGGCCATCGGCCTCTGCTTCTCCGGCGTGGCCCTGGCCCACACCGCCACCTCCCCCTTCATGGGCGCCCTCTCGGATCGCTGGGGCAGGGTGAAGGTGCTGCGCCTGGGCCTGCCCCTGGTGGCAGTGCTCCTGCCGCTCCCGGCGATCCTGCCCAACATCTGGACCGTGGGGCTGGCCATGGGGGCCCTGGGCGTGTGCTGCTCCTTCATCATGAGCCCCTGCAGCCCCGCCATCGCCGACCAGATCGAGCGCATGGAGAGCAAGGCCTTCGCCTCGGGCTTCGCGGTGCTCAACGTCGCCTACAGCGTGGGGATGATCGTGGGGCCCTACGTGGGCGGACCGCTCGTCACGGCCTTCGGCCAGCCGGTAGCCCTCACGGTGTGCGGGCTCGGGTACGGGGCCTACCTCCTGGCCACGCGGGGCGTCAGCGCCTGAGGGCCCGGTAGATCCAGCGGTCGGCGCTTCGCGACCAGGGCTCCAGGGCCAGGCCACCCCAGGCGGCATCGAAGGCGAACCCCGCGCGGTCCAGCATCTCCAGAACCTCCTCGTGGGTGGGGATCCAGATGTCATGTCGGAACCGCTCCCCCTGGACCTTGCGCTCGGTCCAGATGCGGCGGCCATCGGGGCTCCAGGTGACCCGCTCGTAGTAGCCCTCGTAGGGGAACCACCGACCCACCACGTCTGACACGAGCCCCTCCAGATGGTCGCGTCCCACGAGGTCGAGGAGGAGGGGGCCCCCGGGGCGGAGCACCCGGGCGTACTCCCGGAGCTGTCCCAGGTTCTCGGCCTCCGTGGCGAAGTACCCGAAGGAGGTGTAGGCGCAGAGCACCCCATCGGCACACCGGTCACCGAAGGGCAGGGCGCGCAGGTCCAGCCGGGCGAGGGGGCCCGGGAACTCCCGCTGGTGGCGGCGGAGGTTGAGGGGGCTCAGGTCCCCGCCGACCACCGACAGGTCCGCGGCCTCCAGGTGGGGGCGCAGGCGCCCCCACCCGCAGGGCAGGTCCAGCACCCGGGCCCCGGCCGGCAGGTCCAAGAGGGCGGCCAAGGCGGGGCCCTCGGAGGCGGCATCCGCTTCCTTGTCGTGGTAGACCGCGAAGTAGGCGGGGTGGTCGAAATCCCTTACGAACCAATCCATGGAGGGCAGTGTGTCACATTGGGAAGGTCCCCTTGGAGGCCCCATGCGGCTCGCCACCCTCCTGCTCGCGCCCGCCCTTTTGGCTCAGGCGCCCGTGTCCCACCACGGCGTGAAGCTCCCAGCGGGATTCTTCGCCGGGAACCGCGCCCGCCTGATGGCCGAGCTGAAGAAGCTGGGCCCCGGCACCGTGGCGGTGATCAAGTCCATGCCGGAGCAGCAGCGCAATGGCGACAGCACCCACCTCTACCGCCAGGACTCCGACTTCTACTACCTCACGGGGGTGGAGGAACCTGAGGCCGTGGCCGTACTGGAGGCGGACAGCGACAAACCTTACGCGCTCTTCGTGAAGGCCCGCAACCCCCGGGCGGAGGCGTTCAATGGGCCCAGCCTGGGCCCCGAGGGTGCCCTGAAGGCGGGGGCGGACCGGTCCGAGCCCTTCCCGGGTGCGGAGCGGTCGCTCCAGACCCTGGTCCAGAAGGCGCAGCGGGTGGTGCTCATCTCCAACTTCGACGAGGCTTTCCGGCGGAAGGTGCTGGACTGGGTCTACCCCTTGGGCAGCGACAACAACCACGCCACCTTCAAGCGGACCCTGGTGGATGGCCGGAACCTGGTGGCGGAGATGCGGCTCATCAAACAACCCGCCGAGGTCGACATGCTCCAGCGGGCGGTGGATGCCTCCATCGAAGGTCACCTCGCCGCCATGCGGGCCTCATTCAAGGCCGCCAATGAAGGCGAAGTGGCCGGGGCCTTCCAGGGCACCGTGCGCTCCCTGGGCGCCCGGTACACCGGGTACGACACCATCGCCGGGGCCGGGGGCAACAGCTGCGTCCTGCACTACCCCTTCAATGACCAGCCCATGGGCAAAGGCGACATCTTCCTCATGGATGCCGGCGCGGAGGTGGGCTACTACACCGCCGACATCACCCGCACCTGGCCCGTGTCGGGCGCCTTCTCCAAGGAGCAGCGGGCCATCTACGACTTGGTGCTGAAGGCCCAGGATGCGGCCATCGCGCTGTGCGCGCCCGGCCGTAAGCACCATGAAGGCTTCGACGCCGCCATGCGCATCCTCAGCGATGGGCTGGTGGATCTGGGCATCCTCTCGGGCGACAAGGAGGAGGTGTTCAAGAGCGGAGCCTGGAACAAGTACACCCTGCACGGGATCAGCCACTGGCTGGGCCTGGACGTGCACGACACCGGGTCCTACGGCATGACCCCCGGCCAGCGCGGCGGGCAGCGGCTCCTCGAACCGGGCATGGTGCTCACCGTGGAACCAGGCATCTACATCCCCAAGGGGGCCAAGGACGTGGATCCCAAGTGGCATGGCATCGGGGTCCGGCTGGAGGATGACATCCTCATCACGCCCCAGGGCCATCGGAACCTCAGTGAGCGCCTGCCCCGCAAGCCGGAGGCGGTGGAAGCCGCGGTGCGCGGCCGGCGTTAATCGTGCGGAAGTCAGGAGGCGCCCTTTCGGGCGCCTCCTGACAGTTTCATGCATTCACTGGAGGTCGGCGGATTCGGCCTTGATGAGCTTCACCGTGGGGCTCACCTTGGCCTCCAAGACGCCCTTCAACACATACCGAGTGCCCCGCTTCTGGCCCGTCTTGCCGATGATCCCCTCCTCCTCCAGGTCGGAGAAGAGCCGCCGGAGGGTGGCCGGGGCACCATCCTGGTCCTTCAACCCCAAGGCCTCCTGGGCCTCGAAGCTGCTCAGGGAGCCCCGGGTACGCAGTTCGTGGAGGAGCTTGCCGCGCAGGTCCTGCTTGTCGGCCTTGTTCAGGCGGCCGCCCTTGCGGGGGCCCGCCGAGGCCGGGGGCAGGGCGGCTTCGAAGACCGGGGTGATCACGAGGGGGGTGGGGGCCGGTGCCTGGACCTGGGTGGGCGCCTCGACCAGGAGACTGTCCAGGTAAAGGTCCTCCACGAGGGGCTTGAAGATGATCACGGAGCTGGCGGGGGCGATCCCCGCCTTCTGGAGCTCATAGAGGATGCCATCGCCCAATTTCTTCTTCTGCTCCTTGGTGAGGGCAGGAAGCTGGAGGGTGATGATGGCCATGTGGACTCCGGGTCAATGAAATTCGGGGAAGAAATGATATAACGCACAGAGATGGATCCAAAGATCGGTTACCTGACGGGAGTAGACTGTGGGCAAGAGGGCGAACATGACTCAGACTCCCAGCCTCCCCGAGGAACAGGTCCGGTTCGAGAGCTTCCTCCGGTCCCGCCAGCTCAAGCTCACGGATGAACGGCGCACGATGCTCCGTGCGGTCTTCGACGCCGGGCACCACTTCGACGCCGATGAGCTCCACATGGAGTTGAAGCGGGAGGGCCACGATGTGAGCCGCGCCACGGTCTACCGGACCCTGGATCTGCTCGTGCAGTGCGGCTTGGTCCGGAAGAGCAGCTTCGGCGACATGCACGCCCACTACGAGGCCGTGCGGGAGGGGGAGCACCATGACCACCTCATCTGCTTGAACTGCCAGACCATCATCGAGTTCTTCCGCCCCGACCTGGAGGCCCTCCAGGAGGCCATCTGCACGGAGCATGGCTTCAAGGCCCTTCACCACAGCCACCAGATCTTCGGGCTCTGCGGCAATTGCAAGGACAAGGCCGATGCGGGGCTCGTGGCCCATCGGGTGAGCCAGCTGAACACCTAGATCCGGCTGCCGGTCACGAACAGGGGCGGCCCATGGCCGCCCCTTCCGTTTGGGAGTAGCCTGGGCCATGCCGAAGCTCACCCTCGCCGACATCCAACGCCTGCCCAAGACGGACCTGCATGTCCACCTGGATGGTTCCCTCCGGCCCACCACCATCCTGGAGCTGGCCGAGCAGCAGAAGGTGAAGCTGCCGGCGGACACCGTGGAGGGCCTCCTCCCCCACGTGACCAAGGGCGAGGACTGCCCCTCCCTGGTGGAGTACCTGAAGGTCTTCGACATCACCCTCTCGGTGATGCAGACCTACGACAGCCTGGTGCGCACGGCCTTCGAGCTGGCGGAGGACGCGGCGAAGGAAAACGTCCGCTACATGGAGGTGCGCTACGCGCCCATCCTCCACCAGCAGCAGGGGCTGTCGCTGTCCACCATCGTGCAGGCGGTGCTGGAGGGCCTCCGCCTCGCGGAGAAGAAGTACGACATCAAGACGGGCGTGATCCTCTGCGGCATCCGCCACATCAGCCCCGAGGTGAGCCTCAAGCTGGCGGACCTCACCGTGGCCTTCAAGAACAAGGGCGTGGTGGGCTTCGACCTGGCGGGGGCCGAGGAGAACTTCCCCGCCAAGAAGTTCAAGGAGGCCTTCGGGCGCGTGCTGGCCAACAACATCAACTGTACCCTGCACGCGGGAGAGGCCTTCGGCCCCGAGAGCATCCACCAGGCCGTGCACCTCTGCGGCGCCCACCGCATCGGCCACGGGGTGCGGCTGGTGGAGGACGGCGACCTCATGAACTACGTGAACGACCACCGCATCCCCCTGGAGTGCTGCCCCAGCTCCAACGTGCAGACCAAGGCCGTGAAGAAGCTGGAGGACCACCCCATCCGCCTCTTCTACGATGTGGGCCTGCGCGTCACCGTGAACACCGACAACCGCCTTGTCACCGGCACCACCGTGAGCGAGGAGTTCCTGAAGCTCCACGAGACCCTCAACTTCAACCTCGAGGAGATGAAGGAGATCATCATCATGGGCTTCAAGAGCGCCTTCCTGCCCTACGCCATCAAGCGGGCCATGCTGGCGGACGTGGTGGCCGAGCTCAAGGCCTTCAAGCCCGGCAGCCTCGAATCCAAGCGGGAGAGCCTTTAGAACGCGAATAGCGCGAATATAGGCGCGAATGACGCGAATAAAATCGATTCGGAATACATTCGCGCTATTCGCGCCTTTATTCGCGCCATTCGCGTTCTGCTTTTGGTGGTGAAATAGTCGGATGCTCGATCGCTTCGCCGCCTTCCTCGACCAGCACACCAAGGTCCTGCTGACCACCCATGAGAACCCGGATGGGGATGGGGTGGGCGCCATGCTGGGCCTGGCCCGCTACCTCAAGGGGCAGGGCAAAGAGGTCCGCATCGTGGTGTATCCCCACGTGCCCGACAACCTGGCCTGGCTGGACACGGAAGCCTGGATCGAGGCCTATGCGCCGGAGGGCGTCCACGGGGATCTCGCGGCCTGGCCCGATGCCTGGATCATGGTGGATGCCAGCGAGCCCAGGCGCCTGGGCAAGCTCCACGGGGCCTTTGAGGCCACCAAGGCCGTGAGGGCCACCCTCGACCACCACATCAAGGATGCGCCCCAGGGCTATGACGTGGAGTTCACGGACGCCACGGCCACGGCCAGCGGCGAGCTGGTCTACGATCTCGCGGCGCCCCGCATGGGCCTGCCCCTGCCTCCGGCCATGGCGGATGCCCTGTACGTGAGCCTCGTGAGCGACACCGGGAACTTCCGCCACTCCAACACCACGCCCAAGGTGCTGCGCATGGCGGCCCAGCTGGTGGAGCAGGGCGTGGAGCCCGCCCGCATCTACCAGGGGCTCTACCACCAGGACCGACCGGAGCGGTACAAGCTCATGGGCAGGGCGCTGGAGGGCCTGAGGGTGACCGCCGGGGGGCGTTTCGGGCTGCTGGCCCTCAGCAAGGCCGACATCGCCGCCGCGGGGGCCGAGTACGACGATCTGGATGGCTTCGTGGACCTGCCCTTGAAGCTCAAGGGGGTCGAAGTGGCCGGCCTGATGTACGAGAACCGGGAAGGCCTCATCAAGGTCTCCCTGCGGAGCCGGGAGCGCGTGAACGTGAATGCCGTGTGCCGCCGTCATGGGGGCGGGGGCCATCGCCTGGCCTCCGGGTGCAAGGTCGAGGGAACCCTGGTCCAGGCCATCGCCACGGTGGAAGCCGAGGTCGAAGCGCAGATCCATGCGGACATTGTCTAGATAAAGATCTGGATCCTTCGGGTTGCCAGGGACCCCCCCCGGCCCCAGACTGATGGACCGGTCACGTCGACTCACCGCGGGCATCCCACCTCCATGGCCACTCCCTCCGAAGCCCCCAAGCTCGAACTCTTCTGCAAGCTGCAGGGGGAGACGGTTCCGTTCATCGCCAAGGCGAACATCCCGACTCAGTTCGGGAAGTTCACCGTGTACGGGTTCCTGGAGCACAAGACGGGCAAGGAGCACCTGGCCATCGTGGCGGGCGAGATCGATGCCCGGAAGCGGATCCCCGTGCGCATCCACAGTGAATGCTGGACCGGGGATGTGCTGGGAAGCCTGAAGTGCGACTGCCGGCAGCAGCTGGAGGCCGCCCTCACCCATGTGGCCCAGCATGGCGGGATGGTGCTCTACCTCCGCCAGGAGGGCCGCGGCATCGGCCTGCTGAACAAGCTGAAGGCTTACGCCCTGCAGGAGCAGGGCATGGACACCGTGGAAGCCAATCACGCCCTGGGCTTCCCCGATGACCTGCGCAGCTACGAGTGCGCGGTGGAGATGCTCAAGTTCTTCGGCATCCATCAGGTGAAGCTGCTCACCAACAATCCCAAGAAGATCGGCGCCCTGGAGCAGGCGGGCATCGAGGTGGAGCGGGAGCGGCACCAGCTGGAGGCCAATCCGCACAACCTGCGGTACCTGAAGACCAAGGCCAAGAAGAGCGGTCACCTCCTGGATTTCAAGGAAGAAGCGCTCTAAGCCTCTTGAATGGCGGCAGGATCCCGAAGTTCCTGGCTATGCTCCAGGAACCTCCCGGAGATTCCATGCCACCCGACGCCCTGCCGGTTTCGCCTGCGGAGCAACGTCTCGGGCACATCGACCTGGTGCGGGGCTACGCCCTGCTGGGCGTGCTGCTCATGAACATCCAGTTCTGGTTCCGGGCCCCCATCGAGCGGTACACGCTGACCCCCCACCCCTTCCCCGGCTGGTGGAACATCACGGCGGATCTGGTCCTGGGCGTGTGGTTCTCGGGAAAGAGCGTGACCCTCTTCTCCATGCTCTTCGCCATCGGGCTCTGCATCCAGCGGGACGGCATGCTGGCTCGGGGGGGGCGGTGGTTGCCCTTTGCCCTGCGCCGGCTGGCCGTGGCCATGCTCCTCGGCGCGCTGCACGTCCTGCTCCTCTGGATGGGGGACATCCTGCACCAGTACGCGCTCACGGCCCTGTTGATCCTCCCCTTCCTCAATCGGGACTCGGAAACCCTGACCCGGTGGCTCGGGGGGGTGTTCGGCTTCTCGATCGTGGCCCTCCTCGGCTTTGCGGTGGCGAGGGTGCTGCAAGGGCCGGCGGATTTCGGGCCGAGCCCCGAACAGCTGGAGCGGGCCCGAGGCCTGGTGGACACCCTGGTGCGGGGTTACACCCAGCCCGGTTGGTGGGCGGTGGCCCGCACCCGCCTCCTCCACTACCGGACGGGCATGGCGGGCGTACTCCTGATCATCGTGATCTTCACCTGGGTGAACTTCCTGGTGGGGGTCCGCATCTGGAAGTCCGGGATCCTCCAGGATCCGGTGCCCCACCTGGCCCGCCTGGGGGGGTGGGCGCGGGCGGGGATCCCGGCCGGCGTGCTGCTCTGCCTCCCCGTGGAGGTCGCCCCCTGGCTCACGGATGTCTTGAAGTCCCATTGGGCCTGGGCCTGGGTGGCCCTGCCCCTGGTGGGCCTCTCTCAGGCTTTCGGGGCGCTGGTGCTCGCCCTGGGGCTTCTGTCCGGGCTGGTCTGGCTCTGGTTTCAGCCGGCCTGGCGCGCTCGACTTCGCCCCCTCACCGCCGTGGGACGGATGGGGTTCACCAACTACATCACCCAGAGCCTCGTGTGCACCTGGATCTTCCACGGATTCGGCCTGGGGCTGTACAACCGGGTAGGCCCCTTGGCGGGCGCACTGATCGGCCTGGCCCTCTTCAGCCTTCAAATCCCCCTGAGCGTGTGGTGGCTCCAGCGCTTCCGTTTCGGCCCCTTGGAGTGGGTGTGGCGGAGCTTGACCTACGGCCAGGCCCCGCCCTTCCGGCGTCAGGCTGCGAGCTTCAAGGTTTGAAGGTTGATCCTGCCGGTCGGCCGGATAGACTCAGAACCATTCGATGACATCTTCCTTGCCCGACGTGTTGCCCTGAGCGCCCAATGACTCAATGGATCTACGCCTGTGAGCGGAACCCTAGTCCGGGTGGATGGGCCGGTGACCTTCGAGCCGCGGCGGACCTCATCGCTCCGCCTGTTGGCGGGATCGGTGAGCATCGGGTGGTGGAGGCTCCGGGAGAGTGCCTGATCCTGGTCCGCCCCGTGGGGCCCGGTGAGTCGGGGCCCGTGGCCGGGGGGCTGGCCGGTCGGGTGGGGGTGCTCCATCCGGGTGGTGCCGCCTGGCGGGAGGTGGGGGGCGGTTCTCCGGAGGGTACCTATGCCCTGGTGCGCTCGGGACAGGGGGTCGTGGAACTGGTGACGGACCTCGTCGCCTCCCGATCCATCTGGTACGCCTTCGACGAGGAACGCCTTCTGGCCAGCACATCGCTGAGGGCATTGCTCGCCCTGCTGCCGGGATGCGAACGCAACGCCCGATCCCTGGCCTGGTTCATCAGCAGCGGGGCGCCTGGGCCCGAGGGGACCTGGGACCGGCGCATCCGGCAAGTCCCGGCCGATGCCATCGTTTCCCTGGATCGCCGGGAGTGGGCCCTGCGGGTGACCGACCGTCCGGTGGTCTTCCGGGCGGAGCCCGCCCCGGAAGAAGCGTGGGCCGGGCGCTTCGCCGAGGTCCTGGACCAGGCGGTGCGGTCCTGCGAGTTGCCTGGGACGGGCTGGATCCTGCCCCTCTCGGGAGGCTACGACAGCCGCCTCCTGTTGGCCCTGTTGGAAGCCCAGGGGCGCCGACTCCCCGCCGTGACCTGGGGGAGGGAGGCGGCCGTGCGCAATCCCCGGAGCGATGCGCACGTGGCGGTCCAGCTGGCACGTCATGCCGGGCTCGATCACCGGTACCTGGTCACCGATCATCCCGAGGGGAATGCCGAAGCCGTGGTGGATGCCTTCATCGCCACCCACGGCGGCACCACCGAGTCCCTCTTCTCCTACCTGGATGGCATGGCGATGTGGCGAGGCTTCGCGCGGGATGGGGTTCAGGGCATCCTCCGGGGGGACCAGGGGTTCGGCTTTTCCGCCCGCCCCGTGAAGGATGCCCAGATCGCCGTGGGGCTGCTGCTCCCCCAGGACTTGTTTCCGGAGGCGGAGGTCGAAGCCCTGGCTGAGGGCCTGCCCCAGGTCCCCGAGTCCCTCCGCCTCCAGGCGGGGGAGAGCGACCAGACCTATGCGGATCGCCTCTACCACGCCTACCGCCTGCCCTACGGCCTGGCGGCCCTGAATGACGTGAAGGCGCCCCATGTGGAGATCGCGAACCCCTTCCTCGCCCGGTCGGTGCAAGCGACCCTGCGGGCCATGCCCGACGCGCTCCGGGCGGACCGCGCCCTCTATTGCAAGGTGGTGGAGCGGCTCTCGCCGCCGATCCCCTTCGCCACCGAACCGGCCGACGATCAGGAATCCACCTTCATCCACACCCCGGCCTTCGAGGCCTGGATGCGCGCCGAGCTGGAGGGGGAACGGGCCCAGGCCCTCCTCCCGGAAGGGGTGCGGGCGAGGTTGCTGCTCAGCTTGACCTCGCAGGTGGCGGCCCAGGCGCCGGCCTTCCGCACCTGGCTCAAGCGGGTCCTCCCGAAGGCGGTGGTCAAGGCGCTCACCACCCGCCTGCCCCACCGCAAGCCTCCCATGCGCAGGCTGGCCTTCCGGGCGGCGCTGGCCATGCGGATCCTCGCGCAGCGGGAACGCGATCAGGCCGCCTTGGCGGCGGCCCGGGCGGGGCTCCCGGTCGCGTAGGGCGCGACCTCAGAGCGCCTGGAGCGCGGCGATCTCGTTGGGGTGCAGGAAGCGCCACGCCCCGGGCTTGAGCAGGGGATCGGCGATGGGGCCGAACTGGATGCGCCGGAGCTTGTGCACCGGATGCCCGATGGCCTCGAACATGCGCCGGATCTGGCGGTTCTTGCCTTCCGTGAGGGTGACCTTCAGCCAGGGGTTCTGCTGCTTGTCCATGACCTCGATGACGCAGGGCTTGAGACGGCGGCCATCCAGGCGGAAGCCGCCGCTGAGCTCCTCGATCTGCTCCTTGGTGAGGGCGCGGTGCACCTTCACCAGGTAGACCTTGGGCAGCTCATGGTCCGGGCTCGTGAGGCGCTCGGCCACCGACCCGTCATTGGTGAGTAGACCTTGGGCAGCTCATGGTCCGGGCTCGTGAGGCGCTCG
This sequence comes from Holophagaceae bacterium, assembly GCA_044229665.1. Lineage (GTDB taxonomy): Bacteria > Acidobacteriota > Holophagae > Holophagales > Holophagaceae > JAFDVN01. Next base: position 82,357 of record JBGASN010000009.1, on the reverse strand, counting down.
GCCACCGACCCGTCATTGGTGAGGAGGAGCAGGCCCTCGCTGTTGAAGTCGAGGCGGCCCACGGGGTAGAGGCGGGCGTTGATGCCGGAGACGAGGGCCATCACCGTGGGGCGGCCCTGGTCGTCCTTCACGGTGGTGATGTAGCCCGTGGGCTTGTTCACCAGCACGTAGATGGGAGCCTCCCGCTGGATGGGCTTGTGGTCCACGGTGATCTCATCCCGCAGGGGGTCGGCCTTGGCGCCCAGCTCGGTGACCACCTTCCCGTTCACGTGGACGTGGCCCTCGAGGATCAGCTCCTCGCATGCCCGGCGGCTGGCGATGCCCGCATGGGCGAGGATCTTCTGGAGGCGCTCCAGGTTGCCCGGGGTGCCGGGGCGGGGCTTGGAGGTGTGCACGCGACCGGGCTTGCTCACGGGGCGCGCACCGGCCTTGGGGGCGGGGCGAGGACCGGAGGTCGGACGGGCGCCGGTCGCAGGGCGCGAAGTGGAGGAGGTCGGGCGGCTGCTCGCGGCCGCTGCGGGGCGTGAAGTCGTCGGGGCCGGCTTGCGGGGACCGCGGGCGGGCTTCGCGCTGGCGGAGGTGGGGCCCGGCTTGGGGCGGCGGCTGTTCATGGCGGCTCCTTCGGCGTCGTCGCGACGCGGACCTTGCAGTTTCCCATGGATGGGCCGCAGTCCCTAGCGCTGTTTCCGGGGCGGTGCATCCAGGCGTTTCCGGGCCTCCCGTTCCGCCTTCAGGTTCTTCTCCAGGGCCTTCAGGGTGTCGGTCTCCACGGAGCCCACCACGCCGGTGGTGGATTCGGGCGGGGGGACTTCACCTTCCGGCAGGGAAGGGGTCGGGCGGTGGACGGGGCGGGCATGGGCACGCCAGAGGTCGGCCTGGGTGACCAGGGCCCAGGCCAGCGCCGCGAGAAAGCCCAGGGCGGCCAATCCGGCGAAGACCTTGGAGCTGCGCCGCACCTCAGCCCCGCGTGAACCACTCGCTGGCGCGGTAATCCGCCAGCAGGGCATGCCAGGCCACCTTGGCCACCACCATGAGGGGCACGGCGAAGAGGAGGCCCACCAGGCCGAACCAGTGCCCGAAGGCCACCAGGGCCAGGAGGACTTCCAGGGGGTGAAGGCCCGAGGCGCGGCCCACCCAGACCGGGGTGAGGTAGAGGGCCTCCACCTTCTGCACCAGGGTGAAGACCAGGGCGATGGCGCCCAGGTAACCGGAGCGGCCGCCATCCAAGGCGGCCAGCAGGAGGGCCGGCACCAGGGCCGTGAGGTAGGGGGTGTAGGGCACGAAGTTGGAGAACCCGGCGATGAGCCCCAGCAGCCAGGCCCAGGGCACGCCCAGCAGGGTGAGCGCGAAGCCGTGCAGGAGGGACATCACCAGGGCCACCGCCAACTGGCCCCGGATGTAGCCGCCCAGCCGCTGGTGGATCTCCAGGGCCATGGACTGGACCAGGTCCCGATGTCGGGGCGGGGCCACGTCCAGCAGGAGGGCGAGGAGGTCACGGCCTTCCCGCAGGAGGAACCAGAGGATCAGCGGCACCAGGAGCAGTTCCACGGTCCCCAGGAGCACCCCCAGCACCCCGCCGCCGGTGACCTTCAGGCCCTGGAGGATGGTGCCGGGCTCGATGCCCTCCACGGCGGCCTGCAGCTTCGCGGTGATCCAGGGGTGGGCCGTGAGCCAGGGGCCCACCTTGGCCTGGGCCTGGGCCTGCCACCGGGGCAGGCTCTCCACCAGGGAGGCCCCTTGGACGAGCAGCCAGGGGATCAGGACCCAGAGGAGACCGGCCAGGCTGGCCACCGTACCCAGCAGGGTGAGGCCCGCCGCGAAGGCCGGGCGCATGTGGCGCCCCAGGCGGTCCACCAGGGGCGCCAGGAGGTAGGCCAGCAGCGTGGCCACGATGAAGGGCAGCAGGCTGTAGCGGAGGAACCACAGCGCGGCCAGCACTCCCAGACCCGCGGCGAGGAAGCGCAGGGGGAGGCGGTGGCCGGGCTCCGTCATGCGGGCCTCGGCGTGGTGGTCGCCCGCCAGAAGTAGTGGATGCCCGAGGCCAAGACGAAGGCGGCACAGAGCCAGTAGAGCTCGGGGAAGAGCCGTTCGGTCCAGGGGCGGACCCCCGTGGCGTTGGCTAGGAGCCCGAAGCTGAGGGCGGCCAACTGCACCGTGGTGGTGAGCTTGCCCAGGAAGGAGGGGCGGAAGATGTCGTTCCGCCAGTTCCCCATGTGGGCCAGGGCGGTGAAGCTCATGAGCACGTCCCGGGTGATGGCGAGGATGGCCACCCACACGGGCACGGGCGCGGCCATGCCGGCCGTGCGCCAGGTCATGAGGATGAAGGCGGTGGTGGTGAGCAGCTTGTCGGCGGCGGGGTCCAGGATGGCCCCCAGGGCGCTCTTCTGGTCGAAGGTGCGGGCGATCCAGCCGTCCAGCAGGTCCGTGATGCCGGCGCCAGCGAACAGCAGCACCGCCTCCAGGTGGTGCCCGTACCAGACCGAGATGGCGAAGAAGGGGACCGCCAGGATGCGGAGCAGGGTGAGGGCGTTGGGCACGGTCATGGGAGCCTTCAGCCTAACGGCAGGGGCCCGGGGCGGGAATGGCCGGGTCCACCCGGTCGAAGCTGCAGCCTGGCGCCGGTTCCTTCCCATCTGTGCGCCGGATCACCTTGCTTAAGCCCCCGGGGTCGATAAACTTGGATTCGGAGTTGAGACAATGACTCAGGATCAGGGTATTCCCCTCAGCACCCTCCAGCCCGGCCAGGAGGGCGAGGTCGTGGGCCTCCAGGCCCAGGGCCCCATCCGCCAGCGCCTGCTGGAGATGGGCTTCATCCGGGGGGCCCGCCTGAAGGTGGAGAAGCTGGCGCCCCTGGGCGATCCCATGGAGCTGGTGATCAAGGGCTACCACCTCAGCCTGCGGCGCGAGGAGAGTGCCTGCATCCTCGTGGCGCTCACCGCCTAGTTCCCGATCCCTGGAGGCGGTCCGCCCATGTCGCACCTCGTCGTCGCCCTCGCGGGCAATCCCAACTGCGGGAAGACCACCCTGTTCAACGCCCTCACCGGCTCGCGCCACCATGTGGGCAACTGGCCGGGCGTCACGGTGGAGAAGCGGAGCGGTGCCCTGGAGGCCGAAGCGGGCCTGCGCCTCGAGGTGGTGGACCTCCCGGGCACCTACAGCCTCTCCGCCAAGAGCGAGGACGAGCGCATCGCCGGCCAGTTCGTGAGCCAGGGGAAGGTCGACCTCATCCTCAACGTGCTCGACGCCTCCAACCTGGAGCGCAACCTCTTCCTCACCACCCAGCTTCTGGAGCTGGGCAAGCCCATGGTCTTCGTCCTCAATATGGTGGACGACGCGGAGCGAAAAGGCATCGCCATCGACCGGGCCGGGTTGGAGACCCTGCTGGGCGGTCCCGTGGTCGAGACCATCGGCAACCGGGAAGAGGGCATTGCGGAGCTCAAGGCGGCCCTGGCCGCCGTGGCGAAGGGTGGGGACCCGCGGGTGCGGACCATCCCCGTGGACTACGGCCACGACATCGAAGGGGAGCTGAAGAAGCTCCAGGCGGAGATCGGCCGGGACGAGAAGCTGGCCGCCACGGTGGCCTCCCGCTGGCTCGCCCTGCAGCTGCTGGAAGGCTCCAAGGAGGGGCAGGCCCTGGTGGCCGGCAGCTCCGCCCGCCAGGCCATCGAGGCCCAACTGACGAAGAGCCTCGCCTTCCTCGAAAAGCATCTGGGCGCCGACGGCCAGACCCTCGTGGCCGAGCAGCGCTACGGGTTCGCCCACGGGCTGGTGAAGGAGATGGTGAAGACGGAAGCCCCCACGGCGGAGAGCCTGACGGGGCGCCTGGACGCGGTGCTCACCCACCGCTGGCTCGGGATCCCCATCTTCATCTCCATCCTCACGCTGGTGTACGTGCTCAGCTTCGTGCTCGGCAAATACCCCCAGGACTGGATCGGGGACGCCTTCAAGACCTTTGGCTCCTTCCTGGGGGCCAAGCTGCCTCCGGGCGAGCTCACGAGCCTGCTGGTGGACGGGGTGGTTCCCGGGGTGTCGGCGGTGATCGTCTTCCTTCCCGTGATCATGATCCTCATGGGCTGCATCAGCTTCCTGGAGGACACCGGCTACATGAGCCGCGCGGCCTTCATCATGGACCGCGTGATGCACCTCATGGGCCTCCATGGGAAGAGCTTCATCCCCCTCATCATGGGCTCCGGCTGCAACGTGCCCGCCATCCAGGCCACGCGCACCATCGAGTCCAAGACCGACCGCCTGATCACCATCCTGGTCACGCCGCTGGTGAGCTGCTCGGCGCGCCTGCAGGTCTACATCGTGCTCGCCGGCACCTTCTTCACGCCCATCAAGGCGGGGCTGGCCATCGTGGGCATGCACTTCCTGGGCCTCATCCTGGCGATGCTCATGGGCCGGCTGCTCCGCAGCACCCTCTTCAGCGAGGAGACGGCGCCCTTCGTCATGGAACTGCCGCCTTACCGGCTGCCCGTGGCCAAGACCACCGCCATCCACATGTGGGAAAAGGGCAGCATCTTCCTCAAGCGGGCGGGCACCACCATCTTCGCCGGCGCCACCCTGGTCTGGTTCCTGAGCCGCTACCCGGGCATCGCCAACCGCGAGTGGTCCGCGGAGCTGCTCCGCAACCAGCAGGCGGTGCAGGCCCTCCAGATCTCCCAGGCCGAGAAGGACGAGAAGCTCGCCGAACTGCATCTGGCCCACGAGAGCCGCATCGTGAACACGAGCCTGGCGGCCCGCTTCGGTCGGGTGCTGGAACCCACCTTGCGTCCCATCTTCGACCCCGACCACACCCGCACCGAGGCCTGGAAGGATGTCATCGCCCTCACGGCCGGTTTCGTGGCGAAGGAGATCGTGGTGTCCACCATGGGCGTGATCCACGGGGCCAGCGACGAGCCCAAGGAAGGCGAGAAACTGAGTCCCCTCCAGGTGGCCCTGCGGGACCGGGCGGGCCTCACCCCCCTCACGGCCCTGGCCTTCATGGTGTTCATCCTCATCTACACGCCCTGCCTGGGCACCGTGAGCATGATCCAGCGGGAGACGGGCAGCTGGGGCTGGGCGCTCTTCACCATCGTGTACGGCTCGGTGCTGGGTTGGCTCCTGAGCTGGGGCACGGTGGTGATCGGCCGTATGATGGGAATGAGGTAGGTGGTTTGATGACGTTGCAGTTGGGAATCGTGCTCGCCCTGGTGGCCCTCTCGGCCCTGTGGTTCGGCCGTGGGTTCATCAAGGGCTTCCTGGGCGGCTGCAGTGGAGGGTGTGAAGGCTGCGAGAAGGGCGGCTGCACCCTGAGCAAGCTGGAGGCCCTGAAGAAGGACCTCGAGGCCAAGCGCTCCTGAGCCGGTGACTAGGGTTCCTGCCTGAACACGCAGGCCGTGGGTGGGGCCGAGGCGTAGCTCAGGCCCCCCGTGATGTTGCCCTCGTTCGCAACCGGGAGATAGACGAGGACCCTGCGGATGGTGTGGTGCCGGACGAAGACCAGGCGCCCCTCCCGGAGGCCGAACTGGATCTCCTCCTTCCCGGAGGGAACGAACAGCGGGAGGGGGAAGAGGATCACCGGGGAGGCACCGACCCACCGGAGCCCGTTGGGGTAGGTCCAGATGGTCGTTCCCGAGTCATCCACGGTGCGGCTCGCGGGCTCGCCCCAATGGGTGCGCAGGAAGGCCTCGGTGCAGGGCTGGCAGCCCGGGGCGGGGTCCCGCCACAGATCGCCGCGCCGGGTGCCGATGGCCACGGTCCGATAGTCGACCTTCTTGTTGACCTGCACCATGTACCCGCAGCCGTTCAGGCACGCGAGCAGGGCGGGCAGGGCGAGGCGCTGGAGGTGGGTCCTCATGGGTTCCCTCCCGGTGACCTGATCAGGGGCGTTTGGCCAGGGCCGCTTCGGCGGCGGCCACCGTGGCGGGGGTGGGCGCCATGTCCGTTTCCTGCAGCGCCGCCAGATGCCCGCTCAGCTCCTCACGGAGCGCCTGGCGCGCCGCCTCGGCCTCGGAGGTGGCCCCGGCGCCCGCGAGGGCATCGAGGGCATCCCGCAGGCGCAGGGAGAGCTCCAGCTGGCGCTGGAGGGCCGGGAGCGGGGTCTTCACCCGGGGATCCATACGGACCTCCAGAGGCCGGGTGAAGGACCGACCGTCCACCCTCAGGGTCACGGTGTAGCGGCCGGGCAGGGCCCAGGGGCCCTGGTCCGAGCGGGCCGTATCGCGGGCGACGGCGGCGATGGGGTATTCCCCCACCTGCCCTTGGCCCCGGCTGTGGTGCAGGTCCCAGACGACGCGGTGCAGTCCCGCGGTGGTGGGGAGGCCCCGGGTGGGCCGGATCCAATAGGTGGGGATGTTGAGCTCCGGCTCCGGGGGCGGGGGTGTCCCCCCGCTCGCCAGGCGCCGCACGAGGCGCCCGGCGGCGTCGCGGACCTCCACCACCACTTCCTGCGCCGGGGCCTCCAGGCGGTAGTGGAGCACGGCGCCATCCGGCGGGTTCTCGCCCGCGGGCTCGTCCGGAGGCAGGGGGGTGTCGGGGTTCAGGTTCCACCGCACGCGGGTGGCCCGCTGGGGTTTGAAGAGGTGGGTGGGGCCCGCCTCGGCCAGCTCGCGCAAAGGTGAAATATCATCCAGCACCCAGAACCCGCGGCCGTGGGTGCCGATGACCAGGTCGTCGCCCTTCACCACCAGGTCCCGCACGGAGGTGATGGGCAGGTTCTGGCGCAGGGAGCGCCAGTGGGCGCCATCGTCCAGGGAGACGTACACGGTGCGCTCCGTGGCGGCGTAGAGGAGGCCTTTGCGCACGGGATCCTCCCGCACGGCGTTCACGGTCTCCCCATCGGGAATGCCCTGGCGCACCTCCTCCCAGGTGGCTCCGCCATCGCGGGTGCGCAGGATGTGGGGGCGCAGGTCGTCCAGGCGAAGGGTGTTGATGGCCGCGTAGGCGACCTGGGGATCGAAGCGGCTGGCCTCGAGCAGGGACACCTTCATCCAAGGTGTCAGCTGCTTCGGGGTCACGTCCTTCCAGTTCCCCTGCGGGCTCCGGCGGTGGATGAGTCCATCGTCGGTGCCCGCCCACAGGAGGCCTTTCACCTTCGGCGAGGGCGCCAGGGTGTAGACGACCCCGCGCCGGGTCACCTTGGCCGCATAAGGCGCCACCGTGGCGGGAACCTCCCAGGTGGGGCGGCTGAGGTCGGGGCTGAGGGTGGTCCAGGTGCGGCCGCCATCGCGGGTGCTGAACACCACGTTGCCGGCGTAGTAGAGGGTCTTCGGGTCCAGGGGGTCGAAGACGATGGGTGCGGTGCGCAGGAAACGCCAGGCCTCGCCCTTCAGCGCCTTGGGCGCCACGCTCTGGGCCTGTCCCGTGGCCTCGTCGAAGCGGGTGAGCTTGCCGCCGTACACGACCCCCGGGTGCAAGGGGTCCGGCGCCGCGTAGCCGTACTCCTCGAAGCCCGCGGGCATCCAGTCCCGGAAGGTGATGCGCCCATGGTCGCCCCGGCTCTTGATCACCACGGAGCCACTCTCCTGCTGGCCCCCGTAGATGCGATAGGGGAAACGGTCGTCCACCGCCACGTGGTAGAACTGAGCCGTGGGCTGGTTGTACCAGCTGCTCCAGGTGGCGCCGCCATTGAGGCTCACCACGGCGCCCTGGTCCGCGGCGAGGAGCATGATCTCGGGGTTCTCGGGGCTGATCCAGATGGTGTGGTAGTCATCGCCGCCCGGTGCGCCCTTGATGGCGGTCCAGGTCTTCCCTCCGTCCTCACTGCGGTAGGTGGAGGTGTTGGCGGCGAAGACCGTGTCGGATTTCCGGGGATGCACCTTGATCTCCGCGAAGTCGTCGCCCCGCCCGGAGACCCGGGCTTCGGCGTTCACCTGGGTCCAATGGGCGCCGGCATCGTCGCTGCGGTAGGTGCCGCTCCGCTTCCCGGCCTCCACCTGGGCGTAGATCCGGCGGCCATCGCTGGGGGCCACGGCGAAGCCGATGCGGCCCAGATCCTCGGTGGGCAGACCCTCCATGGCGGGTGTCCAGGTGGAGCCGCCGTCCGAGGACTTGAAGAAGCCCGTGCCCGGGCCCTTGAAACGTCCGTTCTCCCAGGGGCCCTGCCGGGCCTGCCAGAGGGCGGCGTAGACGATGTCGGGGTTCGAGGGGTCGAAGGCCAGGGCCGTGGCGCCGGTATGCTCATCCCGGTACAGGACCTTCTCCCAGGTGACCCCGCCATCGCGGCTGCGGAAGACCCCGCGGGTGGCGTTGGGGCCAAAAGGGTGGCCCATGGCCGCGACGAAGAGACGGTTTGGATCCCGGGGATCCACGAGCACGGCCCCGATCTGCTGGGCGTCCGCAAGCCCCAGGTGCCGCCAGGTCCTCCCCGCGTCGTCGCTGCGGTAGAGGCCGTTGCCCGTGCTGAGGTCGGGGCGGTGGAGGCCCTCGCCGCTGCCCACGTACACCACATCCGGTTTGGAAGGTGCCACGGCCAGGGCGCCGATGGAGCCGGTGGGCTGGTCGTCGAAGACCGGCATCCAGGTGCGGCCCGCATCGGTGGTCTTCCACACGCCCCCATTGTTCACACCGATGTAGAAGGTGTGCGGCTGACCTGGCACACCCGTGGCGGCCACGGTGCGCCCTCCGCGGAAGGGCCCCACCAAGCGCCAGCGCAAGCCACCGAACTCGGGGGACTGCTGAGCGGCAGCGAGCATGCAGACGAGGGCGGGAATGCAGGCGCGCATGGCGGCTCCCTTAGGTTGGCTGGACAGCCTCCACGATGCCGCAGGGGCCGCAGCGATGGAAGAACTCTCCCCTGCGGGTGCTGGGGATCACCCGCATGGGAACGCCGCACGTGGGACAGGGTCGGGGCAGGGGGGCCTGGGATCCCTGCTCCCGGTGACAGGACAGGCACACCTTCCGGCCGGACTTCTCCGTGCGAACGGGGCCCATGCAGCCCTCGCAGGTCAGGGCGGGCCTCCCCTCCCCATCGCAATCGAAGGCCACGGGGCAGTCGGGGTCCTTGGACCCGTCGCAGCGGGCGTAGGTGCGCTCGTCCCAGGTGCGGAGCCTCAGGGTGGAGCCGCAGCGGGGGCAGGGGCCGAGCTCGGGGCCCGTGACGGGCCGCCGTGCGGCCCGCGGCGCCGAGCCCTGGAGGGTGCGGATGAGGTCCTGCACGAAGCCCTGGATCTCCCCCATGAAGGTGGTCCGCTCCGCTTCGCCGCGGCGCATGGACTCGAGCTTGGCCTCCCACTCGCCGGTGAGCTGGGGGCTTTTGATGCGCTCGTCGGGGATGGCCTGGATGAGGGCGATGCCCTTCTCCGTGGGGACGAGGGCCGTCCGCTTGCGCTCGGCGTAGCCGCGCTGGAGCAGGGTCTCGATGATGGCGGCGCGGGTGGCGGGGGTGCCCAGGCCACGGTCCTTGAGGGCGCCCTTCAGGGCCTCGTCATCCACGAAGCGGCCGGCCCCCTGCATGGCGGAGAGCAGGTCCGCCTCCGTGAGGCGCTTGGGGGGCGAGGTCTTACCCTCCTTGGGATCGAAGCCCAGGACATCGGCGGGCTGGCCCTTCTTGAGCAGGGGCAGGCCCTGGTCCTCCTCCTCGTCCTCCTCGCCGGTGTCGCCCTCGGCCTCGGGACCCTTGGCCCTTGCCTCCTTGGGGGCCTTGCGCTGGGGGGGATCCACCTCGGCCCAGCCCACCTGCTTCATCACGGCGCCCGTGGCCTTGAAGAGCTCGCCCTCGATGGCGGTCATCACCGTCGTCCGGGCCACGATGCGGTCCGGCCAGTGGGCGGCCAGGAAGCGGCGGGCCACGAGGAGGTAGAGGGCCGCCTCGTCGCCGTGGAGGCCCTGGGCGGGCACCTCCGTGGGCACGAGGGCGCTGTGGTCCTCCACCTGCGCGTCGTCCACGAAGCGCTTGCCCAGCTCCACGGGCCAGCGCTTGCGAAGGTCCTGGATGAAGGGGGTGAGCTCCGTGAACTGGCCGTCGGCGAGGGCCTTAATCCACCGCGGGGCCTTGGCCACGTCGGCCTTGGTGAGGTGGCGACTCGCCGTACGGGGATAGCTGAGCACCTTCTTCTCATAGAGGCTCTGGGCGATCTCCAGGGTGCGTTCGGCGCTCCAGCCGAAGCGCTGGTTGCAGGCCTTCTGGAGGGCGGTGAGGTCGTAGAGCAGCTCCGGGGCCTTCTTCTCGGTCTTGGCCTGGACGCTGGCCACCTTGGCGCCGAAGCCCGTGAGCTTCTCGGCCAGGGCCTTGGCCTCCGCCTCGGTCTTGAAGCGCTCCACGGTCTCGCCGTCGGCCACCTTCTGCCACTTGCCGCGCCACTGTCCTTCGGGCACCTGGAACTTCGCCCACAGCACCCAGAAGGTCTGGGGCTTGAAGTCCCGCAGCTCCAGCTCCCGGTTCACCAGGATGGCGAGCGTCGGCGTCTGGACGCGGCCGACGCTGTAAACGCCCTCGCCACCGGCGCGGCGCATGAGGAGGGTCTGGGCGCGGGTGGCGTTGATGCCCACGAGCCAATCGGATTCCTGGCGGCTGCGGGCGGCATCCCGCAGGCCCGCGTAGGCCTCGCCGGTCTTCATCTTCTGGAAGGCCTCTCGGATGGCCTCCTCCGTGAGGCTGCTGGTCCACAAGCGCTTCACGGGCTTGGTGCAGCCGCTGAGCCGGTACACCAGGTCGAAGATGAGCTCCCCCTCCCGCCCGGCGTCCGTGGCGTTCACCACCTCGGTGACCTCGGCCCGGTTGAGCCAGCCGGCCACGGTGTCGTACTGGTCCTTGGTGCGTTCGATGGGGGCGTACTGGAAGGCCTCGGGCAGGATGGGGAGGCGCTCCATGCGCCAGGCCTTCAGGGCGGGGTCGTAGCCCTCGGGCTGCAGGGCCTCCACCAGGTGCCCCACGCACCAGGTCACGGCGAGGTCCTTCCCCGTGATGGCATTGCGCCCGGAGCCGCTCAGACCCAGGGCCTGGGCGATGGCCCGGCCCATGCTGGGTTTCTCGGCGACGATGAGGCGCATGCCCCTAGGCTACCGCCCCGGAGGCCCGGAAGGCCCGGAGTGCACCCTTCCCGGGGCACTCAGCCGGGGCTGAGCTTGCCCTGCACCAGCTCCCGGACCAGGGCCATGAGCTCGGCCCGGCCCTGGGCGCCCTTGCGGAGGATGCGGTGCACCTGGGGGACTTCGAGGCGCTTGCGCTCCTCGGGGCTGGGATCCTTGGACGAGAGCACCACCACGGGGATGTCCCGCCAGCGGGGCTCCTTCTGGAACTCGGCCACGAGGCCGAAGCCATCGAGGCCCGGCAGCATGAGGTCCAGCAGCACGAGGTCGGGGGTGTGGGTCCGGAGCAGCTCCATGGCCGTCTCGCCATCGGGGGCCTCGAGGGGGGACCACCCGGCGCGGCGGATGATCTCCACGATGCCTTCGCGGATGGCGGGTTCATCCTCCACCACCAGCACCTCATTGGGGGGTGCACCCTTGCGGAAGCGGTTGAGGAGGTTGGTGAGGTCCTCCTGGGACACGGGCTTCTGGAGGAACTCCGCGGCGCCCATGGCGAAGCCGCGGGCCCGGTCATCCATCATGGAGACGAGCACCACGGGGATCTTGGCGGTGAAGGGGTCGTGCTTGAGGTGGGCCAGCACCTCGTAGCCATCCATGCCCTCCATGAGGAGGTCGAGGGTGATGATGTCGGGGCTGAGGGCCCGCGCCAGGGCGAGGCCCTCCTCGCCATTGGCGGCGCTGCCCACCCAGAGGCCCTCGCGGGTGAGGGCGCGGACCAGCATGTCGCGCATGAGCGGATCGTCGTCGATGACCAGGGCCTTGGCCTTGGTGGGCAAGGAGGCGGTGGGACGGACGATGACGGGGGCCGCCGATTCGGTGAGCGGGATGTCCACGGTGAAGGTGGCACCCCGGCCGGGTTCGCTCTCCACACCGAGCTCGCCCCCCATGAATTCCACGAGGCGCTGGGCCAGGGCGAGCCCGAGGCCGGCTCCCCCGTGCTTCTTGGCGGTGCCCTCATCCCCCTGGGCGAAGGCCTGGAAGAGGCGCTGGGCCTGCTGGGCGTCGAGGCCGATGCCGGTGTCCCGCACGCGGATCCGGAGGAAACCCGGCAGGCGCTCCGCCTGGAGGGCCACCTCGCCCCCCTCGGTGAACTTGGCGGCGTTGGACACGAGGTTGACCACGATCTGCCGGACCTTCCCGCCATCCAGGGTGTGGGTGCCCAGGAAGGGGTCGATGTTCAATTCGAAGCGGTTGCCCTTCTTGGAGACCACCCCTTTGAGCTGTTCGGCCAGATCCACCAGCAGGGCGTGGAGGTCCGTGGGTTCGGGGTGGAGGGTCATGCGGCCGGCCTCGATGCGGGCGAGGTCCAGCACATCGTCGATCATGGAGAGCAGGTGCCGGCCGGCGCCCTGGATCTTGCCCAGGTCGTTCACGAGGCCTTCATCGCCCCGCTCCTTGGCATCCTCGGCCGAGAGCTCGCTGTAGAGGAGGATGGCGTTCAACGGGGTGCGCAGCTCATGGCTCATGTTGGCCAGGAAGGCGCTCTTGGCCTTGGAGGCGATCTGCGCCTGCTCCATGGCGATCATGAGCTGGGTGTTCACGGCCACCAGCTCCGAGGTGCGCTCGGCCACCTCCCGCTCCAGGCCCTTGCGCTCCCGGCGGAAGGCCCAGAGGAGGAAGAGGGCCAGGGTCCCGAGGGCCCCCCCGAGGGCGGCCATGGCCATCCAGCCCGCGAAGGCGGTGGCGGAGGCAGGGGTGGTCAGCAGGGCGGTCATGGTTCAGGGGCTCATCGGCCGCCGGGATCCGGGAATGATTTTGGGTCCGGGGTGCTCGCCCATGGCCAGGGATCCGCGGGGGGCGGTAACCTGGGGCCACGGAGTACCTGTGGCCTTCAATCCCGGATCCAAGCGCGGCGCCATGGCGGACATCAACATGACGCCCCTCATCGACGTGATGCTGGTGCTGCTCATCATCTTCATGGTGGCGGCCCCCATGCTCACCACGGGCGTGGATGTGAACCTGCCGGAGAGCCGCACGGGGCGGAACCTCGAGAGCGAGGCGCTCACCGTGACCCTGGTCAATGATGGGCGCATCCAGTTCGGGGAGAAGTTCGTGGCCCTGCCCACGTTGCAGAACCAGCTCAAAGCCAAGGCCGGGCAGGGGGCCAAGCGTCCGGTGATGGTGCGCTCCGATGCCGCCGTCCCCTACGGTCGGGTGATCCAGGTGGTGGATGCCATCCGGGAGGCGGGCTTCACCCAGGTGGGCTTCGTCACTGCGCCCGCCGCGGCGAAGGTGCCGGAGGCGCCTTGAGCCAGGATCTCCAGGGCTACCTGCGCCAGCGCTCCCACCAGGGGGAAACGCCCCTGGGCGTGGGCCTGGGCGTGGCCCTGGCCCTGCACATCATCCCCTTCGCGGCCTTGCTGTGGCCTTCAACCCGCGGGGTTGAGCCTGAGGCCGTGAAGGTCACCTGGGTGAACCTCCCCGCGGCCCAGGCGGGACCCAGCGGCGGTGCGGCGGGTACGGAACTGGGCGAGGAGAAGGGGCAGCGCCTGCGGAAGGCCGATGAGGTGGCCCCCGAGCGGAAGGAGGCCACGCCCGGGGCCCTCACCCAATCCGATCCCTTCGCCAGCCGGGTCACCAAGGGGGCCATCAAGGGCACCAACCCCGATGACACGAGCAAGGGAACCAACACCAAGGCCGCCAAGAGCCCCACCCCCAGCCCCGTGCCCCAGGGGGGCGCCGCGGGCAGTGGGAATGGCGGCGGCATCGGCATGGGGACCCCCGTGCCGGGGCTGCGGGCCACGGGCAACGCCCAGGGCGGCGTGGGCCTCATCGGGGGCGTGGAGGGCGGGAACTTCCCCTTCGCCTGGTACCTGCAGCAGGTGCAGGCCCAGATCACCGCGAACTGGAACCGCATGGGCGGCCAGCAGGGCCGGGTGCAGGTCTACTTCCGGATCCGCCGGGACGGGGGGCTCGTGGGGGATCCCAAGCTCGTGAGCGAGAGCGGGAATGCGGCTCTGGATGAGAGCGCCCGCATGGCGGTGAAGCGGGCCCAGCTCCCCCGCCTGCCCGAGGGCTATGAGGCCGAGTGGCTGGGCGTGTACATGTGGTTCACCTACGTGGGCCAGTGAGGTGGAGGCCGCGGCGCCCCTGCCTTTCCGCCTGACCCGGCTGGCCTGGGACCTCCTGATGGGATCCCTCGTGGGCCTCCTGTGCGGGGGGGCGGCCGCGGGCTTCCTCCACCTCCTGGGTGGGGTCATCGGCCTCCGCAAGGCCCATCCCGCCCTCCTGCTGATCCTGCCGCTGGCGGGCCTGCTCAGCGCGTGGCTCTACCGCCGGTGGGGCGGCCGTGCCGAGGGGGGCACGGCCCTGGTGCTGGATGAAGTGACCGAGTGGCGGGGCCAGGTGCCCTCCCGCATGGCCCCCCTGGTGCTGGTGGGCACCCTGCTGGCCCACCTGGGCGGCGCGTCGGTCGGGCGCGAGGGCACCGCCGTCCAGATGGGGGCCGCCCTGGGGCGCACCCTGGGCAAGGTGCGGGGGCGCCTGGGGGCTTGGATGCGGTTGACCCGGAGCCGTCAACGCCTCCTGATGCAGGCGGGATTGGCCGGCGGCTTCGGCGCCGTGTTCGGAACCCCCCTGGCCGGAGGCCTCTTCGGGTTGGAGGCGGTGGGCCGGGGTGGATTCCGCACCGGGGGCCTGCTCCTCTGTCTGGTCGCCAGCCTGGTGGGTGACCGCACCACCCAGGCCCTGGGCATCCACCATGCCCACTGGGTCGCAGCGTTGCCCGAGCTCACCGGGATGGTCTGGCTCAAGCTGGTGAGTTTCGCTCCGGCCGTGGCCCTTGCGGCCTGGGCTTACCTCCAGGCGAGCCACGGCCTCGCAGGGTGGACCCGGCTCCGGTTCAGCTGGTGGGTGCGCCCCCTGCTGGGAGGAGCCGTGTTCGTGGGATTGAGCCCCCTCTTCTCCAATGCCCATTTGAATCTCGGGACCGACTGGCTCCCCCGGCTCTTCGACCTGGGGCAGGCGCCTCCCATGGACTTCGCGGTGAAGCTGGCGCTGACGGCCTGGTGCCTGGGGTGGGGCTTCAAGGGCGGGGAAGTGACCCCCCTCTTCGTGAGCGGCGCCCTGCTGGGGGCCGCCCTGGCGCCGGTGCTGGGCCTGCCGGTGCCCTTCCTGGCCGCCCTGGGGTTCGTGACCCTCTTCGGGGCGGCCTCCCACACCCCGCTCACCAGCCTGCTGCTCGGCGTGGAGCTCTTCGGGGCCCCCTTCGCGGCCCCGGTGCTGCTGGTGGGGGCCCTGGCCTACGGCCTGCGCGGGCAGCGGAGCCTCTACCGGGCCTGAGGTGTCAGACTGGGGGCATGACGAAGGCCATCTCGCTGCGCGTGGACGTGGACACCCTGGAGGGGTCCCTCACCGGCATCCCCACCCTCCTGCGGTTGCTGGAGAAGCACCGCATGCGGGCCAGCTTCTACTTCAGCTTCGGGCCCGACAACAGCGGCAAGGCCGTGCGACGCATCTTCCGCAAGGGCTTCCTGGAGAAGATGCGCCGCACGAACCCCGGCAAGCTCTATGGGTTCAAGACCATGATGTACGGCACGCTCCTGCCGGCCCCCATCATCTGGAAGAAGGCCGCCGCGGAGATGAAGCTGGCCGCCGCCGCGGGCCATGAGGTGGGCATCCACGCCTGGGACCACGTGCAGTATCACGACCTCCTGGACCGCAAGTCCCGGGAGTGGCTGGAAGCCTGGTACCACGACGCCCACAGGGCCTTCTCCGACATCTTCGGCACGCCCGCGAGGGGGGCCGTGAGTCCTGCCTGGCGCAGCAACGACGCCACCCTGGAGATCCAGGAACAGTACGGCATGGACTACGCCGGCGACTGCCGTGGCTTGGAGCCCTTCTACCCCATCGTGAAGGGCCGCACGCTGAAAACGCTCCAGGTGCCCACCACCTTGCCGACCCTGGACGAGCTCTGGGGCCTGGATGGCCGCACGGGAGCGGACGTGAACCGCGAGGTGCTGGACCTCATCCGGGAGGACGCCCTCAACGTCTACGCCCTGCATACGGAGGTGGAGGGCGGTGCGCTGCACGACACCTTCGATGCGTTCCTGGGTGGGCTGAATGAACGGGGCGTGATCGCCCGGACCCACGCGGACTGGGTGCCCGAGCTGAAGGCCGCCAATCCCCCGGCCAAGGCGATGGGACGGAGGGAACTCCCGGGCCGGGCCGGCTGGGTGAGCTGGGAACCTTAACTCAGGGTGAAGGTCTCCGCGGTGCTGGCCATGCCCAGGGCCACCCCGGCCAGTTCCTGCGCCGCGTGGTGCACCTCCGGTACGGTGTTGGCCAGCTGGGCCGCCGCCAGCTGGACCTCGCCGGTACCCCGCGAGGTGTCCTGCATGCGGCGGGAGACTTCACGGCTCGCGGCCACCTGATCCTGGGCCACCTGGGCGATGCCGTGGGCCAGCAGGTCCATGGACGCCAGGGCCTTGAGGTTCTCAGCCAGGGCGGCGGCGAGATCCACCAGATGGCTGCAGCCCACGTCCACAGCCTCCCCGTTCTGCCGGGCGAGGTCGGCGGCGGATTCGGAGGCCTGGATCGTGCGTTCCAAGGCCAGCCGGATGGGTTCGGAGGGCACGTTCTGGAGGGCGAGGGTGAGGCGCCGCCCCAGCTCCGTGATGACCGCGGACGCCTCGCGGGCCTGATCGGAGCGTGAGCGGATCCCCTCCACCCGCACCCGGGCCTCCTCGCCCAGGCGTTGGGCCTCTCGGGCCAGATCCACGGCCCGCCGCCCTTCGAGGCGAACGGCGCGGAGCGTGTCCTCCAGGTCCTCCACGGAGGCGCTGAGCTGGAGCATGGCCGCCGCGACCTGCTCCGCCGCCTCCCGCTGGACCAGCGTGGACCGGGCCAGTTGGGTGGTGCTCTCACCCACCCGGTCGGCACTCCCGGACAAGCCCTGGGCTTCCCTGGCCACCCGCTGGGCGGCTTCCTGGAGCAGCCGGGTCATGAGCCCAAGCTGGGCACAGGTCACGTTGAAGGCCTCGGTCATTCGGGCCGTCTCATCGGCACCCTCGACCTTGAGCCGCACGCTGAGGTCCCCCTTCCGTAGGCGCGCGAAGGCGCCTTCCAGGGCCTGGATGGGACGGAGAACCTTCTCCCCCGTGACGTGGGTCCAGGTGAGCACCAGGGCCCCGAAGAGCAGACTTCCCATGGCCAGGATCAGGCGGGTGCGGCGGGCGGAGTTCTCCATCCCCTCAGCCTGCGCCGTGAGGGCGGTCGCGAAGCCGGCTTCAGCCCGGCGCAGGGCCTCGATCCGCTCCGTGGCGATCCGGAACCAGACGAAGGGATCCACATCCGGGAGTTTGGTCGTCGGGGTCGTGGCCAGCAGCCGGAGTCGGTCGTAGTCGGGTAGGGAGGGCCCCTGGAGCGCGGAGGTGAAGGGCTTCCGCCAGTCCAGGGGGGCCACGCGCAGAAAGGCCTTGGCCTCGGCCTCCTGGGCGGCGCTCAGGGCGACGAAATGCTCCCGAAGGTCGCCGGTGAAGGCCTGGGTGGCGAAGGCGTGGGCGAGGACAGCGCGCTCCAGCTCCGCCTGCTCGAGGTGATGCATGAGCGCCGCGCGGGCATGGAATCGGGATTCCAGGGGCGTGCCTTCGGCGGGCTGGACCAGGCGGTCCTGGAGATCCAGGAGGTCGCCGGTGAGGCGGGTGTAGTCATCCAGGATGTCCGGGGCCGTGCGCGCACCTTCCACGGAGACGCGGAGTGCTTTCAGCCGTTCGGAGCCCAAGGCCGGGGCATCACCCAGCAGCGGGAGGCCGGAGGCCTGGCGTTCCAGCTCGAAGGCCTGCAGGGCCTGATCCGTCTCCTGCCGCCGGAGCCGGATCTCCGAGGCCATGGCCCGGCCGTGGACCCCTTGGTAGAGGGCCGTGGCGGCCCGCTCGGCCTGGAGCGCGTGGAGCAGGTCACCCATGCGCGCGCTCAGGCGGGAGCTGGCGGTGAGGGGGGCCAGGCCCACCACCACCTGGTTCTGCCGATAGATCCACAGGGCCGTGAGGGCGGCCCCGGCCGCCAGGGGGAGGACCACCAGCACCATCAACTTCGCGCGCAGGTGCGTCTGGAGGAATCGCAGCATGGGAGCTCCAAACCGAAGGCCCCCCTGAGAGGGGTGGGGATCGCGACGCGAAAGGCCGAGATCCCAGGCGGATCCTGGGTCCCAACCGTTCAATCCTCCCTCGGATGGGGGCGGTCCTGACAATGATGGGGGTCACACCACCCAATTCCGGTGATCCCCGTGCCCAGGCCTGCGGCATCATGGAGGGATGTCGCAGGAGGCGCTCCAGATCCCCGAGGGCCGGCGGAAGAGCCGGCGGGCGGAGCATGAGCCGCGGTCGGCGTGCGAGGAGGGCGGTCGGGTCTGACCCCGATCCCCCCTTTCCATCGCCAACCATCCATTCCGGGGCGCCGTCGCGCGCCCGCACGAGGCCTGCCATGCCCACGACCCTCATCGAACCGTTCCGCATCAAGTCCGTGGAGCCCATCCGCATGACCACCCGCACCGAGCGGGAGGCCCTGTTGGAGAAGGCCCACCTGAACCCCTTCCTCCTGCACGCCGACGACGTGCTCATCGACTTCCTCACGGACTCCGGCACCGGGGCCATGAGCGCCAAGCAGTGGGGCGCCATCATGGAGGGCGACGAGAGCTACGCCGGCGCCCGCAGCTTCTTCCGCCTGGAGGCCGTCATCAAGCGCCTCACGGGCTATGAGCACCTCATCCCCACCCACCAGGGGCGGGCGGCGGAGCGCATCCTCTTCAGCGTGGCGGGCAAGCCCGGCGACATCGTGCCCAGCAACACCCACTTCGACACCACCCGCGCCAACCTGGAGGCCAGTGGGGTAACCGCCTTGGATCTGGTGATCCCCGAGGGGCTGCAGCCCCAGACCATCCATCCCTTCAAGGGCAACATCGACCTGGCCCGGGTGGAGGCCCTGCTGAAGAAGGACGCGGACAAGGTGCCCTTCGGGATGATCACGGTGACCAACAACAGCGGCGGTGGCCAGCCGGTCTCCATGGCGAACCTCAAGGCCTATTCGGCGCTGCTGAAGCAGTATGGCAAACCCCTGGTCATGGACGTCTGCCGCTTCGCCGAGAATGCCATGTTCATCAAGCTCCGGGAGGCTGGCTACGAGAACGTCTGCATCGAAGCCATCGTGCAGGAGATGTTCAGCTACGGCGACGGCTGCACCATGAGCGCCAAGAAGGACGGCATGGTGAACATCGGCGGCTTCATCGCCCTGAAGGATGAGCGCTGGGTGGAGGCCGCCCGCAACCTGCTGATCCTCACCGAAGGCTTCCCCACCTACGGCGGCCTGGCCGGGCGCGATCTGGAGGCCCTGGCCGTGGGGCTGGAGGAGGTGCTCCATGAGGACTACCTCCGCTACCGCCTCCGCACCGCCGAGTACATGGGCGAGAAGCTCAAGGCCGGTGGGGTGCAGATTGTTGAGCCCACGGGCGGCCACGCGGTTTACATCGACGCCAGGGCCTTCCTGCCCCACTTGAAGGCCGAGGATTACCCGGCCTGGGCCCTGACCAACGCCCTCTACCTCGAGGGCGGCCTGCGGGCCGTGGAGATCGGCTCCGTGATGTTCGGGCGGCGGGATGACGATGGGACCGAGCACTACCACGCCATGGAGCTCGTGCGTCTGGCCTTCCCCCGGCGCGTGTACACCCAGAGCCACTTCGACTACGCCGCCGAGGTGATCTGCGAACTCAAGGCCAAGGCCGAGCAGGTCAAGGGCGTGCGCATCACCAAGCAGAGCAAGTACCTGCGCCACTTCACGGCGCAGTTCCGCTGGGCGTAGCGCACGAGATCACCGCCAGGACGCCCGGACGCCAGGAAACGATCGGGGTGAGGCCCGGACCCGCTTTTCCTGGTGCCTTGGCGTCCTGGGGCTTTGAACTCAGTTCGCGGCCTGGGCCTGCCTGATCCAGGTACCGTCGGCCTGCTTCTCGAACAGGAACCCGAACACGGCCTTGTCCCCGGGGAGCGGGCCCCGGGGCTTGGCCTCGGCCTGGAGGATGGCCTTGGTCTGCCCGGTGCGGTCGATGTCGGTCCGCAGCTGGTCGAAGAGGGCCTGGGCCTCGGTCTCAAGGCCCTTGGCGTCGCCGGGCTGGCGCTCCGTGAGGTAGAGCACCAGGGCGGCGGTCTCGCCCGTCTTCTCGAACTTCACCTGCCCCCCGCGCAGGACGGTGACGCTGTGCTTGGCGTCCAGTTGCACGACCTTGCCCTCCTTGGGGCCACAGGCGGTGAGGAGGATCAGGGCCGGGACGATGGGGCGGAGGCGCATCCCTCCATCTGGCCATCGGGATCCGGGCTTGTCCAGTGAAGGGAAAGGGCCGCTCGCGCGGCCCCATCCGTCAAGCATGCTTCTGCTTGAGCTTGTCCTTGGGGGGGAACCACTTCTCCCAGTAAACGACCACGGGGCTGGCGATGTAGATCGAGGAGTAGGTGCCGGTGATGACGCCCACGACCAGGGGGAAGGCCAGATCCTTGAGGGCGGGGCCGCCCCAGAGCCAGAGGCAGACGCTCACGAACAGCACGGAGCAGCTGGTGAGGATGGTGCGGCTCAGGGTCTGGTTGATGGAGTCGTTCACCAGCTGGGTGATCGTGGCCCGCCGGTACTCCGGCTTGTGGCTGTTCTCGCGGATGCGGTCGAACACCACGATGGTGTCGGCCATGGAGTAGCCCATCAGGGTGAGGAAGCTGGCCACCACGGGGACGTTGAACTCGTACCCGAACACCGCGAAGAGGGCCAGGGCCATGAGGACGTCGTGGATCAGGGCCACGATGCCGCCCACGGCGAAGCTCATCGTGAAGCGGAGCATCACGTAGAGCAGGATCGCCGCCGTGGCGAGGGCCACGGCCGTGAGGGTCTTGCTCGTCCACTCGCCCGAGATGCTGGGGCTGAAGCTCTCGTTCTTCCGGATCACCACACCGCCGAGCCGGTAGCTCTTCTGGATCTCCGCCTTGAGCACGGGGTTGAGACCCCCGGGCAGTTCATCGAAGGTGCGGTAGAGGCCCGCGCGGAGCCGATCCCGGGTCCCGATCACGAGGTCGGCCTGGGCCTGGTAGGCGGCCTTCAGGCCCTCCTCGGTGGTGGGGGCGTTCAGGGGGTTGGCCTGGGTGAAGTGGTCGAACAGGCCCTTGCTGCCTTCAAGGTTCAGGGCCGGCAGGGGGGACGCGCTGGCTTCGGGATCGAGGGTGCGGAAGATGCCCTTGAGCACCGTGGCCTGGGCCGAGGAATCCTTCTGGTCGCCCCCCTTGGCGGCCTTCACCTTCACGGCGTAATCCTGGGTGCCGCCTTCGCCCTTCTCGTAGGCGACCACCGAGGCGTCCGGGAATCCCGCTGCGGCCAGGGCGCTACGGAGCTTCCCCTGATCCACATCCTTCGTGAACCGCACGGTCATGTCGTTGCCGCCCACGAACTGCATACCCAGCTTGATGCGGGGGTTGTCGGCGATCTTCCAGGGACGCACCAGGGCCACGCAGACGAGGATCAAGCCCCAGGAGACCGCCAAGGCGGTGCCCTTGTACTTCATGAAGTCGAACTTGGCGCCCTTGAAGAAGCTGTGGCTGCCCACGCTGAGGGTCTTGGTGCCGGGGTGGCGCTCCAACACCCAGTCGTAGATGTACCGGCTGATGTAGATGCTGGTGAAGAGGGAGGCGACCACGCCCACGGCCAGGGAGACCGCGAAGCCCTTCACCGGGCCCGTACCGAAGAGGAAGAGCAGGAGGGCCGCGGCCAGCTGGGTCACGTGGCTGTCGACGATCGTCCAGAACACCCGATCGAAGCCGGCGTCGATGGCCGCCGCGACGGACCGTCCCGCCGCCAGCTCCTCCTTGATGCGTTCGAAGATGAGGATGTTGGCGTCCACGGCCATACCGATGGTGAGGGCGAAGCCGGCGATGCCAGGCAAGGTGATGACGGCGCGGAAGGACCCGAGCAGGCCGAGCATGACGATCACGTTCACGGTGAGCGCGATGATCGCGTTCATGCCGCTCCAGTGGTAGAAGAACACCATGAACACCAGGATCACGAGGAAACCCAGGGCGGCGGAGAAAACGCCGCTCTTGATGGAATCCTCGCCGAGGCTCGCGCCCACGGCGTGCTCCTCGAGGAACTTCATGGAAGCGCGCATGGCGCCGCTCCGAAGGCTCAGGGCCAGGTCGTCGGCTTCATCGGAGGTGAATGAGCCGGTGATCTGGACGCTTCCGCCCACGATCTTCTCGTGCACGGTGGGAGCGCTGACGACCTTCCGGTCCAGCACGATGGCGAGGTAGCGTTCCTCGTTCGCAGCGGTGCCGGTGGCCGTGGCGAAGGCATCGGCGCCATCCCGGTTCAGCTGGAAGGAGACGGTGTGGGCCCCGAGGTCGTTGCTGGAGCGGCGGGCGTCGGTGATCTGGGTGCCGTTCACGTCCACGCGTGACTGGACGAGCCACCAGCGGACGAAGTGCTCCTCGCCCTTGACGTTCTTGGCCTTGGTCTTGCCGGCGGCGCGGGCGCTGCGGTCGCTCTCGGGCTCAGGCAGCAGTTCGTAGCCCGGGGGAAGCTGGCCCTTGTAGAACTCCATGGCAGCTTCCCGGGTGGAGAAGGATCCGCCCGGCTGCTTCATGGGGGCGGTGAGCCGCAGCTCCAGGCGTCCGGGGCTGCTGAGGAGGCCCTTGATGCGCTCGCGGTCCCCTTCCTCCACACCCGGGAGCTCCACGACGATCCGGTTGCCCTCGTCACCGGTAGCGGTGATCTCAGGCTCGGACACGCCGAACTGGTTGATGCGGTTCTCGATGATCTGGAGGGCGCGCTTGTTGGCGTCGTCCTTGATCTCGTTGGCTTTGACGTCCTTGAGGGTCAAGGTGGCCTGGGTGCCCTCGACCTTCAGGTCGTACCCGGAGATGGAATCCTTGAGGACCTTGTCGAAGGAGGCGCGCTGGGAGTCCTGCAGGCCGTCCAGGATCACCAGGGGGCCCTCCGCCTTGACGGAAACGCCCGTGATGGCCGCGGCCCGGAGCTTGTCCTCCAACCGGTCCCGGGTGTCCCGGGCGTGGGCCTCGAGGGCCTCGTGCCCCTGGACCTCCAGCTCGAAGTGCACGCCACCCTGGAGATCCAGGCCCAGCCGCACCTTCTTGAGGGGGGTGAAGAAGAAGGCACACCCTGCACACACGACCAGGGTGAGGAGGAGGCGCCAGAGGCTGCGCTTGCTCATGGGGTACTCCATTCAATGCTGGAGGCGGGAGGCCGGGGGGAAGGCCCTCCGGCCTCGCACCCCCGGCTTCCGCCGACGTTAGTTCTGGACTTCGGGCTCGCCTGCGAACTGGGCCACCGCGGTGCGGCGCGCCTTCACGGTGGCACTGCCGAGCTTCAGCCAGATCACCTTGGCGTCCTTCTCGTCGAGGCGGTCCACGGTGGCGAAGAGCCCGCCGTGCAGGATGACCTCATCGCCGGACTTGAGCTTGGCGAGGCGCTCCTCCATGGCCTTTCGGGCCTTGGACTGGGGGCGGATCATCAGGAAGTAGAAGAGCACCCCCATGCCGACCAGCGGCAGGAACTGCATCAGGGGGTTCGGGGCAGGGGCGGCCTGCAGCAGGGCGATGTTCATCAGGGTTCCTCGGTGGCCCAGCCCTCACGCGTGGCGGTCGCGAAGGCCTCGAAGCGGCCCTCGAGCAGGGCCAGGCGGGCGGCTCGGGTAAGTCCAACAGTGTAGCTCAGGTTGTGGATGGTGTTGAGCGTGTAGGCCAGCAGCTCCCCGGCCCGGAAGAGGTGGTGGAGGTAGGCCCGGCTGAAGGTCCGGCAGGTGTAGCAGGTGCACTCGGGATCCGCCGGGAGGTCGGCCTCGCGGTGGCGGGCGTTCTTGATGCGCACCCGTCCCCGGCTCGTGAGCAGGGTTCCGTGGCGGGCCTCCCGGCTGGGTAGGACGCAATCGAAGAGGTCCACCCCCTGCTGGATCCCGAAGAGGAGATCCTCCGGGGTGCCGACCCCCATGAGGTACCGGGGGCGCTCCGCGGGGAGGTCCCGAACGAATTCTGTGAGGGTGGCATTCATCAGCTCCTTGGGCTCCCCGACGCTCAGGCCCCCCACGGCGAAGCCCTGGAAGGGGGCGCGGGCGTCCAGTTCCAGGGCCTCCGCCAGGTGGCGGCGCCGCAAGTCCAGGTGGGTGCCCCCCTGGTTGATGGCGAAGAGCCCTTGGTGAGGCAGCAACTCGTATTCACGGCAGCGTTTGAGCCAGCGCGTGGTGCGGGCCATGCTCCGCTCCAGGTCGGGTCGCTCGCAGCGCCCCGGGGGGCACTCGTCCAGGGCCATGACGATGTCGGAGCCCAGGTTCCGCTGGATCTCCATGCTCCGTTCCGGGCTCAGGAACTGCTTCGACCCGTCCAGGTGGCTCTGGAAGGTCACACCTTCCTCGGTGATCTTCCGGAGGGATGACAGGGAAAAGACCTGGAAGCCCCCGCTATCGGTGAGGATCGGGCCCTCCCAGGCCATGAACCGGTGCAGGCCGCCCAGCTTTGCCACGAGATGGTCGCCGGGGCGCAGACCCAAGTGGTAGGTATTGCCCAGGATGACCTGGGGACCGATGGCCTTGAGCTGATCGGGGCTGATGCCTTTGACGGTTCCCTGGGTGCCCACGGGCATGAAGGCCGGAGTGAGAACGGTGCCGTGGGCCGTCTCGAACCGGCCAGCTCTGCCCGGTCCAGCGGGGGCTGTGGCTTCGGTTTGGAAGGCGAATGGGGAGGACTGTGACGAAGGCGTGACCAAGGCGGGGTCCCAAAGGGTTTTGCGTCACAGCAGCATCATGTTCCTCGGGTGTGCTGTCACGCGGTTGGAACTTGTGGTGCGGAACGCGCAAATGAAGGGGTGGCGCGGATTTCCGAGGCTTGACGGACCCCGGTGCACTTGTCATCTTACCCCTTGGGCCTGCCCCAGATCTTTATCCTTCGTCGTCAAGCCGATCCGCGCGGAATCTCCCCGGGATTGGCTTTTTTCCTTTACCTCCACCCGGATCTTTCAGGGAGCCGCATGAGTAAAGATCCCAAAAAGACCCCCGCCCCCGCGGCGCCGGCCAAGCCGGAGAGCCTCGAGGACGCCGTCTACAAATCATCGCTGTCCTCGGGGAACGCGGACATCAAGCGGGGCAACCCGCTGATCACCATCCCCCTCACGATCGCGATGTATGGCGGCCTCGGCGGGATGACCGCGTACCTGATGCTCACGCAGACGGATGCAGGCAAGAAGCTGCAGAAGACGGTCGGCATCAACCTGAACGAGCAGGCCGAGGCTCCCCCGCCGCCGCCGCCCCCGCCGCCGCCGCCCCCGCCGCCGCCGCCGGCTGCGGCCCCGGTGAGCCGGGCCGTGGAGAAGGATCCCGAGCCCACCGCGCCGGTCTCCCCCGATGCGATCCCCGAGACCCCGAAGGAACTGCCCAAGGAGGATCGTTCGACCTCCGGCGGTGCCGGCGTCGGGCAGGTCGGTGGCGCCACGGGTGGCGTCCCCGGCGGTGTTCCCGGCGGTGTCATGGGTGGTGTGGTCGGCGGCACCGGCAAGGTGATCGACTTCGACTTCGCCAACGTGAAGATCAAGGAACAGCCCCCCGTCCCGCCCTATCCCGCCGTGGCCCGCGCCGCGCGCATCCAGGGGAAGGTCGTCGTGGAGATCGTGATCAACCCCGAGGGCGTGCCCACCCAGGCGACCGCGGTGGAAGGTCCCCCGCTCCTTCGGAAGTTCGCGGAGAACTACGCCATGTCCTGGCGTTTCGAACCCGCGCTCCTGAACGGCCAGCCCCAGTGGGCCAAGTTCAAGTTGATCATGCCCTTCCGCCTGACCAACTAAGGAGCACCCGATGAGCCGTTCCACGATCATCGGTGCCGGACTCGCCGCGGCCATCCTCCTCGTCATCCTCGTGGTGGCGGGCGGATCCCCGGCCCCCCAGGCGGCACCCGCCCCCCGGACCCTCCAGGAAGCCCCCCTCCAGAAGGTGGCCTTCATGACGGATCCCAAGGCCGCGGAAGCCGCCGCCAAGCCCGCCGAGCCCGCGAAGTCCGCGGCTCCTGCCCACTAACCCGAATCCGTTTTCAACCTTCCTCCTTCAACTACAAGGACATCCCATGAACCTCTTCTCCCTCGCGCTCCTCGAAGGCGGCTTCGGTCCCAAGGAAATCTGGGTCGCGGCGACGATGCCGAACAAGATCATCATCTGCACCCTCTTCATCCTCCTGGCCTACCAGATCTACGTCGCCATCGAGCGCTTCGTGATGTACGCCCAGAGCACCGCCGCCTCCGACAAGTTCCTGAAGCTCTTCATGGACACCCTGCGCCGTGGTGACTTCGAGGCCGCCAAGCGCGCCGCCACCACCCACAACAAGTCCCACGTCGCCCTCGTGCTGAAGCACGGCCTGGACATCTTCCAGTACGAGAAGCAGCTCAAGAACATGAACGCCAACCACGACGTGATCCAGCCCGTGGAGCGTGCCATCGAGCGCGGCGCCGCCGAGGTCCACGAGCTCCTGAAGAAGGGCATGTCCTCCCTGGCCACCATCGCCTCCCTGGCCCCCTTCATCGGCCTGCTCGGTACCGTGATCGGCATCATCGCGGTGTTCAGCGAGCTGAAGACCAAGGGCGCCGGCGACATCAACGCCCTGGCCGGCTCCATCGGTGAGGCCCTGGCCACCACCGCCCTCGGCCTGATCGTGGCCATTCCCGCCGCCTGGTTCTACAACCTGCTGACCACCAAGCAGGACATGGTCACCACCAACATCAACAACGCGGCCTCCCAGATGATCGACGAGTTCATCCGCCGCGAGAGCCAGAACTAAGACCCCAACCAACCTAGGCGGGGGGAGGCATCCCCTTCCCCCGCCCCTTTGAAAGGAGGACGCCTATGGGAGCAAGTGTAGGCGGCAAGAAGGGTGGGGTTAAGTCGGACATCAACGTCACGCCCCTCGTGGACATCGTGCTGGTGCTGCTGATCATCTTCATCGTGATCACGCCCGCCGTGGACGCCAGCGTGAAGCTGCCCCTGGCCAAGCACTCCCCCAAGGTGGAGAAGGAGCAGGGCGCCAAGTACCTCACCGTGGTGTATCAGTCCAAGAAG
Organism: Holophagaceae bacterium; assembly: GCA_044229665.1. GTDB lineage: Bacteria > Acidobacteriota > Holophagae > Holophagales > Holophagaceae > JAFDVN01. The sequence goes on along the minus strand of JBGASN010000009.1, from coordinate 55,275 downwards.
GACGCCAACGGCAAGTACCTGGGTCCCGGTCCCCTCTCCATCGACGAGAAGGACGCCAAGGGGGAGCTGTTCACCCTCGATGGCGGCGCCTCTGAGCAGAAGCTCAGCGACTTCATCAACCGCAACGTGTCCTACCTCATGGACAAGCGCGTGTTCGTGAAGGCCGACGGCGACATGCCCTACTCCGAGGTCGACAAGCTCTTCAAGGTCATCAAGAAGAGCGGGGCCGACGAGGCCTCCATCGTGACCGGCGAAGACAAGGACACGAAGAAGGAAGGGGGCAAGTAATGGGTGCCAGTGTCGGCAATGACAAGGGCGGCGCGAAGAGCGACATCAACGTCACGCCCCTCATCGATATCGTGCTCGTGCTCCTGATCGTCTTCATCGTGATGGTGCCGGGCCTCACCAAGGCCCAGAAGGTGGTCGTGCCTCAGGTCGTCGTGACCAGCACGCCGCCCTCCAAGAACAACTCGGTGGTCGTGACCATCGACAAGGATGGCAAGTACTTCCTGCAGCAGGATGAGGTCGCCATCGGCGAACTCGCCTCCAAGCTCGTTCCGGTCATCAAGCTCCAGCCCTACGGCGAGCGCAAGGTGGTCCTGAAGATCGAGGAGGACCTGCCCTTCCAGTACGCCGTGAACGCCCTGGACGTGATCCGGGTCGCTTCCGACCAGGCCCGCAAGGAGACCCTGGAAGGCGCCGGTGGCGGTATGCAGGACGGTGGCGACACCAAGGTCGCCGTGGCCGTGAAGAAGAAGGACGCCTAGGGGCGACCCTGGCGTGCGAAGGGGGGTGCTTCGGCACCCCCCTTTTTCTGCGGGATCCCAGGCCAGGGATCAGGGGTTGTAGGCCCCCTGGGGAAGGTTCAGGCCTTCCACGTGGAAGACGCGGGTGAGGTCGCCCCTCAGCCCGGCGGCGCGGTCCGCGGCCTCCAGGTGATCCAGGAGCTGCGCGAGGTTGGATCCGCCGGGGACGACGGGGCGGTCCAGGTCCCGGTGGAGGTCCGCCAGGGTGAGGTCATCGAGGAAGGTGCCCTCGGCCTTGGCCTCCACGCCGTGGAGGGTGTACTGGTCCGTGGGGCCGGTGTGCGTACGCAGGCTGGCGCTGGGCACCACCACCGCATCCACCCAGTCCGTCCGGCCCCCATGATCCAGACGGTCCGCATGGGCGGTCTGGAGGAGGTCCCGCCCGCAGAGCAGACCCGCCACGGTGACGCTCTCCCCAAAGGCCAGGTTGGGCACGGCCACGGCCCTCAGGTGGCTGCCCGTGGTCCGGTTGAGCTCCATGAGGGTGCGGTTCAGGATGGGGGCGAAGCTGGCGCCCGTGAGCAGGAGGGCCTTCCGGCCCTTGAAGGCCTGGGCGCGCGGGGTCTTCATGAAGCGGCGGGCATGATCCAGGAACTTGCGGACCAGACCCACCCCGTTTTCCAGCTGGGCCCAGGACCGGCTGTAGAAGGCCCGCCCCGGGACTTCCACCTTGGCCCGGGTGAACCACTCGTCGGCCAGCAGGAACCATGGCTCCCCACCATTCGCTTCGGTGTAACGGCGAACCTCGGGGGTCCACCGCTTCACCCAGGCTTCGGCGAAGGCCTGGGTCATCTCGGGGATCTGGGGCAGGCCCTCGCGGTGGGCGGTGAGACCCACCGGCACACAGGAGAGGGAGAGCACGCCGCCCTGGCCGGCCCGGGGACCCGAGGTCTGATAGGCCCGGCGCTCCCAGAGCTCATCCAGCGTCTTCTGCCACACCCAGTCGTCATTGAGACCGGGCGTGAGCACCACCTGGGTGTGCACGTCGATGCCACCCGCCAGCAGCCGGTCGATCTTCCGGAGGATGTGGCCTTCCCGGGGGTTCCCCGTGAGCTTCACCCGCACCTCGGGATCCGTGGCGTGGACGGAGACGTGGATGGGGGAGAGCCGTTCGCGGATGATGCGGTCCAGCTCGGCCTCGTTACTGCTGCTGAGGGTGCTGAAGTGGCCGTAGAGGAAGCTGAGGCGGATGTCCTCGTCCTTGAGGTAGAGGCTCTTTCGGAAGCCCTTGGGCATCTGGTGCACGAAGCAGAAGACGCAGTTCATCTTGCAGACCTTCACCTCGTCCGCGGCGAGATCCACGCCCAGCCCATCCCCGCAGTTCTCGAGCTCAGCCAGGTCCTCCCGTCCGTCGGGCTTCCGCCACCGCACGAGCGTTTCGTCCCGCTGGCTCACCAGGAACTGGTAGTTCAGCTGATCGAGTACGGGCTCCCCGTTGATCTCGAGGATGACATCGCCCGGCTCCAGGCCCGCCTCCGCGGCGAGGCTGTCCGCCTCGACCGCGATCACCTGCACGCCTTTCTGGGCCATCGAGCCTCCGACCTTCCAGTTTCGGCCGGAACCCCTTGGGATTCAAGGAATCCGACGGGAGGTCAGTCTTCCTTCTTGAAGACAAGCTTGTACGAAAAGGGGTTGGCCAGCTTCGGGCTCTCGTAGGTGATCTGGAGGGCGAGGGTTTTCCCATCCGCCCGCATGGCGTAGCGGAGGAGGAGGTTGTACCCCTCCGCCTTCAGGACCTGGGTGAGGTTGGTGCCTTCCTTCTTCAGGTTGGCGATGAACTTCTCCCCCTCCCGGTTCTTCCACTCGCTGGCGGTGCCATCCAAGGGGGTGTCGAGGGGGACTTCCTTGCCCAGGGTCGTGCTGAAGGTGTCGGAGGCGAAGATGTCGAGTTTCTCGAAGCTCGGGCAGGCCTTCTCGAGCTTCTTCTTCCAGAAGGCCTTCTGGATGAAGTTGAGGTCCTTGAGGTGGTCCTCGATGGCCTCCGGCAGCTTGTCGCTCTGGGAGGGCTTCAGCTTCCACTCCCCATCCCAGTCGATCGTGGGGGTCTTCTCCTCGACCTTGGCGGGGGCCTTTTCCGGGGCCTTGGCCTTCTGGGCGGCCACCGGCAGGCAGAGGAGGCAGAGGGAGAGGGCCAGGCGCATGGGGGCTCCGGAAGGGTCGGAACCATCCTAGCGGAACTCAGCCCTGCCAGCGCCGGGGATCATCCTGGGCCAAACCCAGTTGGTCCAGCACCCGCAGTGCGAAGGTGTCGAAGAGGTCCGCGAAGGAGCTCGGTCCGCTGTACCAGCCGGGCATGAGGGGCATGACGATGGCGCCGGCATCGTGGACCCGCAGCATGTTCTCGAGGTGGATGCGGTTCAGGGGGGTCTCCCGGAGGCAGAGCACCAATGGGCGCCGCTCCTTGAGGGCCACGTCGGCGGCGCGGCTCACGAGGCTCTCGCTGATGCCGGTGGCGATGCGGCCGAGGGCCCCGGCGCTGCAGGGCACCACCGCCATGCCATCGTGGCGGAAGGAACCGGACGCAATGTCCGCACCCAGATTCTGTTCGCTGCGGTGCACCACCTTGGCTGAAGATCCCAGGAGGTCATCCAGCTTGAGGCCCGTCTCATCCAGGAGGCAGCGGCGGCCGGTGGGGGAGATCAGCAGGGCCACCTGGTCCACCTCCGGGTGGGCCACCAGGCGCCGGAGCACGGCCACGCCGAAGGCGGAGCCCGAAGCTCCGGTGATGGCGAGGACGAGGCGGCGGCCCATCCCGATAGCCTACCTGGGCCGGAGGGGCCCTGGGGGGCTGTCCGGGATTACCGTGTGCTCAATCTTCCGGCTGACTGCGGTAGGACCCGAAGAACAGGGCATTGAGCAGCACGCGGCGGGTGTAGGGCTGGTTCGCCCGGAACACGGGATCGCCGGCGAAGGCGATCACGGTGCCCTGTCCGAGGGGTTCCCGCAGGGCGTAGGCGGTGCCCTGGACCTTTTCCTCCAGGGCGGGGGGCAGGAGGCCACTCACCTTGAGGGGTCCCTTGGGGAAGAAGAGCGGATTCTCCCCGCCGGGGGAGAGCTCCAGGATGGGGTCGCTCAGGTTGAGTACCGCGCCTTCGGCGCCGTGCAGACCCCAGGCCAGGGGGTGGGTGCCATCCACCTTCACCCGCAGGAGGCTGCCCGGGATGCTCTCCCGCAGGGCCCGATCCTCCCGCTCACCCCAGGGGCGGGTGAGTTCCTCCAAGCCCGGCTTCTCAGGCTCCTTCTTGGGATCCTTCTCCCGCAGACGGGCCTCCTCGGCCCGCTTCTGGAGGAACCGGAACCCCGCCTGGAGGAGCCCGGTGCGGCTAGCGAAGCAGGCGCCACCCTGGAAGCTCACCAGGCAGCCGCCGTCCTGAACCCAGGCCTTGAGGCGGGCCGGGTCGCCCAGGGCACCCTTCCAGGCCTGGCCCGCGGCATTGTCGTCCACCAGGAGCAGGTGGGTGAACTTGGCGAGGCGGGCTCGGCCCAGCTCGGAGGCACGGATCTGGGTGAAGGGGAGCCCGGTCTCCCGGAGGGTGTGCATGAGAGCGCCCAAGGCGGCGGGATCCGTGGGGCGGTCCGTCAGCACGGCGATGCGGGGGCGGTGCAGGGGCACCACCCGGCCGCTGCCGAGATCCGGGCCCGCCTCCACCTGGGCGCCGGCCAGGGCCACGGCGGGGTGGGGTTGCCGGGCGATCTGGTCCCGCAGGGCACCCTGGAGGTCGGAGGGACCCTGGCCGGGCCCGGGTCGGACCACCACGCTGCCCGGCAGGTAGCGGACCCCGCCCACCTGGACCTCCTCAGTCACGGCCCAGGCCCGGGCTCCCCGGCGCAGCAGGGCTGCGAGGGTGGCCTCCCGTCCTTCGTATCCGGCCGGGAGGAGGTAACCCCATCGGGATTCCGCCACCGTGGGGGCCGCGTTCGATCTCAGGGGCTCCGTGCCCACCACGGGGCGGGAGCGTGTGAACCAGGCCGGTACCCCGAAGGTGAGGGGCAGACTCCAGGCGGTGACGTCGTAGCTGGGTTTGGGGCCGAAGGTGGCCTCCCGCTCCAGGAGGGCCTGGGCCAGGAGACCGCGGGGCTGGTCCAGGGGCACGAGGTAGCTCCCGGCCGGGGCCTTGTTCTCCAGTCTCTCCACCGCGATGGGTTCAAGGCCGGTGGTCACCGGGGCGGTGGTGCGGTGCACCTCGATGCCATTGCGCTCGAGGAGGGCCACCAGCTCCCGGGAGCGGCCCGGATCCGCCCCTTCCCCCAGGAGGAAGGCACCGGCCCCGGGGCCCCGGGAGACCTGATCCCGGCGCACCTTCGCGTAGTCGCCCAGCAGGGCCTGGCGATGCTCCGCAGCCGTGCCCACCGTGGCGAGGCTGGCCGTGAAGTGGCGCTTGACCCGATCCATCAAGGTGAGCACCTCGCCATCCCGGCGCTGGTAGGCGAGGCCGGTCTGGCCGGCCATCTCGAAGGTCATGCCCACGACCCCCTGGAGGCTCGGCCAGCTGTCCCCGTAGCTGGGGTAGAAGAGGTCGAAGACATCCCGGCTGAAGTAGGCCCACCCCCGGGCATCGAAGGCCCGGGCGACGCCGCTGCCGAAGGTCTGCTGCCAGCGGTGCTTGAACGCGTCGGGAACCGCCGCGTGCAGGGGCGCCATCGTCGGGGGGAAGTAATAGGAGCTTTCGGCGCCCATCTCATGGTGGTCCGCCAACACCTGGGGGTTCCACCGGCGGAAGGCCTGTGTCTTGGCCCGGGTCTCCCCCTGGGTCTGCCAAGCCCAGTCCCGGTTCAGGTCGAAGAGCCGGTGGTTGAAGCGGCCCGAGGGCCAGCGGGGGCGGTTCTGGGCGTCCTCCGGGTCCGCGGGATTGGTGCCCTGGGTGGCTTCCTCCACGTCGCGGATGAGCCGGGCCCGCCCATCCGGGTTCTGCGTGAGGTCGAGGATGATCACCACCTTCCGCAACTGCTCGAGGACCGCGGGGTCGCTGCTCGCGGCGAAGTGGTAAGCCACGCCGAGGCTTGCCTCACTGCCGCTGGGTTCGGCCCCGTGGATGCTGTAACCCAGCCAGACGAAGGCGGGGTTCTCCGCGGTGAGTCGCTGGGCCTCCTCGGGGGTGCAGGTCCGGGGGTCCGCGAGCTTCGCATTGGCCGCGCGGAGACCTTCGAGGCGGGCCATGTTGTCCGGGTGGGAGATGATGAGGAGGAGCTGTTCCCGGCCCTCTTCGGTGACGTTCAGGGGCTCGCATCGGACGCGGTCCGGGGCGCCTTCCGCCAGGCGCCGCGCATAGGCCACCAGGGCCTCGTGGGGCGTGTAGCGGGATCCCAGCGAAGGGGGAGGTTGGGGGACCTCGGGCCGCACGGGGCGTCCCTGCAGGAATTCAGGGCTTCCCCCCCCCGGCGCCACCTGGGCGCAGAGGGGGCCGGCGAGCGCCAGGGTGAGGGCGGGGAGGGACCGGTTCGTTCGCATGGTGGGGTTCCGTCTCCAGCCAACCACGGAGCGGCCGACCGGGGGAAGCCCGCGGGGGCCGGGGGCCTTCCCCCGGGGGTCAGGCCTCGAGGAAGGCGGGCCCCACCTGGGTGATGGTGCCCGCCCCGAAGGTGATCAGCAGGTCGCCGGGGTGGGTGAGCTTGCGGAGGGCTCCGGGCAGATCCTCCACGCGGCCCACCAGGTGGACCTCCTTCTGGCCATGGCCGCGCAGGGCCTCCACCATGGTCTCCCCGGTAATCCCGGGAATGGGGGGCTCGCCCGCCGGGTAGATGTCGGTGACCACCACCACGTCCGCTTCGAAGAAGCAGCGGCCGAACTCCTCCAGCAGGGCCTTGGTGCGGGTGTACCGGTGGGGCTGGAAGGCGGCGACGATGCGCTTGTCCGGGAAGCCCGCCCGGGCACCGGCCAGGGTGGCGCCGATCTCCGTGGGATGGTGACCGTAGTCGTCCACCACGAGCACGCCGTCGCGCTCGCCCTTCCGGGTGAAGCGCCGCTCGGCACCGGTGAAGGAGGCCAGGGCGGCCCGGAGGATCTCCCGATCGACCCCCAGCTCCAGGGCCACGCCCAGGGCCGCCAGGGCGTTGAGCACCATGTGGTGCCCCGGCACACCCAGGGAGAAGGCGCCGAGGTCCTCCCCGAAGGCGGTGACCTTGAAGTGGGTGCGGAACCCCTCCTGGCGGATCTCCCGGGCCCGGATGTCCACCTGGGGGTTGGTGCCGTAGGTGTGCACCTGGCGCTTGAGGCGGGGGCGGATGGCCGCGGCGTTCGCGTCGTCCATGCAGAGGAACACGGAGCCGTAGAAGGGCACCTTGTTGCCGAAGGTCTCGAAGGCCGCCTCGATCTCGGCGAGGTCCTTGTAGTGATCCAGGTGTTCGCGGTCGATGTTCGTGATGATGGCCAGGCTGGGATTCAGGAGCAGGAAGGAGCCATCGCTCTCATCCGCCTCGGCCACGAGGTAGGGGCCCTTGCCGAGCTTGGCGTTGGAGCCGATGGTGCCCAGCTTCCCACCGATGACGATGGTGGGATCCAGCCCGCCCTGGCTGAGGATCTGGGCCACCATGCTGGTGGTGGTGGTCTTCCCGTGGGAGCCGGCCACGGCGATGCCGTACTTCATGCGCATGAGCTCCGCCAGCATCTCCCCGCGGGGGATCACCGGGACCTTCTGCAGGTGGGCCGCCACGACCTCGGGGTTGTCGCCCTTCACCGCGCTGCTGATCACCACGACCTGGGCGCCGGTGATGTGGTTTGCATCGTGGCCCTGGTGCACGGTGATGCCCAGGCCCTTGAGCCGATCGGTGGTGGGACTGGCCTTCGCATCGGAACCGGAAACGTGGTACCCCAGGTTGGCCAGCACTTCGGCGATGCCGCTCATGCCGATGCCCCCGATGCCTACGAAATGGATGTGCTGGATCTTGCCGAACACCGGGCGCTCCTCGACGGGTTGACCGTCCAGGATAGCCTCCCCTGGCATCGGGGGCGGGAATGGCACATCCTTGGCTGGTAGGTCCCTGGGCAATCCACCCCAACGTACGGAGGCACCATGAACAAGATCCTCCCCTTGCTGTTCATCCCGACCCTGCTCTTCGCCGATCGTCCCTCCACGCCCAGGGATTCCGCCGGTTCCGGCCCCATCGGAGGGGGCGCCCGCGGGCGCAGCGCCTCGCCCTACCATCCCTCCGGGGAGATCGCGGGTGGTGGAACCGCCAGCGGATTCGGCGCGCCTCGGGGAGTGCGCATGGCGCCCCGGGGAAGCATGGGCGTGCTCTCCAACCGCCCGGCCTTCCGTCCCGACGGGGCGCCCAAGGCCACCATCGGGTTCTTCCCGGGTACGCGGATCGTCCAACCCTGCCCCTGGGAACGCCTGACGGTGATGCCGGATTCCAACTACTGGATGCGGCGCGACATCCTCTCGGACATGCAGTACATGTCCCGGAGCGGGTCGATCCCGGTCACGCCGGTGGCCGATGGCACGGACGCGGTGACGGACCGGGCGGAGTTCCCCTCCGGCTGGCGCGCCTACGGCATCGCCATCCCCCCCGGTGGCAAGCTCCGGGTGGCCCTGGATCACCCGAAGCTGGGTTGGTTCCGCCTGATGGCGGTGAACCGCCTGGGCATGGCCGGCCCCGGGATGCTGGAATCCATCGTGAAGCACCAGCCCACCTCCTTCACCCTCACGAACCCCACCACCGAAGCGGCGGCGGTCTACGTGATCGTGGATGATCCCGCCTGGTGGTCCACCAGCGGGTCCCAGGGCAACGATCCCTACGTCCTCCACCTCCAACGGGATTGGGATCCCGCCCAGGTGAACCTCGCCTCGGTGAAGCTGGTCTCGGGCATCTGGGCCACCCACCCGGCCATCAGCGCCGAATTCCGGAGCCCCCGCGGCGCGACCCTGGGGCGCTGACGTCCGAAGGCCCGCCTGGGGCTCACCAGGGACAGGCGTTGGTGACCTGGATCCGGAACGCGCGGGGTTCCACCCGGAACTCCGCGCGATCGCGGGCCGCGATGGGTTCCCCATCGAGGTGCCAGGGCAGGGCCCGGTCCAGGGTGACCACCCCACCGGTGACCCGGCCCTGGGCCCGCAGGGTGCTGGCGGCGGATTCGCTGAACAGGCTCAGCCCCTGAGTGACCATCTCCACCGGTCCGGGCTTCCGGAGGGTGGACCAGGTGAGGTGACCATCCACCGGATTGGCCTGGGGTGTGAGCCAGAGGCCCATCCCGTGGGTGGGCAGGTTGGCGAGGCAGAGGCTCCAGGCCTCCGTCGGGAGACCCGGCTCGGGCCCCTGCCAGGCGGCCCGCAGGCGCTCCCGGGGGGACACCGGCTCCGTGGGCGGCGGGACTTCGGCCTCCCACCGGAGGCGGGCCCGCTCCCCATCGTTCCAGAGCCGGAGGATGTCCCGCAGGTACCCCGGGAGGCCACGCCCCTTCCCGTGGTGGAAGGCGTGGGCCACCTTCCCTTCGAACCCCGTGCCGCAGAGGTTGATGAAGGGCTCCCCATCCAGGAGGCCCAGGTCGATGGTCCGCTCCTGGCCCTCCAGGAGCCGGATGAGGGCCCCGGCGGGATCCAGGGGGGTCCGCAGGCCCCGGGCGAGGCCGTTGCCGCTGCCCCCGGGCAGGGAGGCCATGGGCACGGGGCAACCCGCCGCCCGGAGCGCCTTCATGGCGTGGTGGTTGGTGCCGTCGCCCCCCCAGAGGATGATCGGACCCCCGGCCCGTTGCGCAGCCCGGATGTGGGGCTCGAAATCCCAGGGGGCGCCGAAGGGGATGCACTCGACCCGCTCCCGGTGCGCGCTCGGGAGGCGGCGCAGCAGGGCGTCCGGATCCTTGGTGCCACGGCCGGCGGCGGGGTTGAAGAGGATGGGGAGGCGGGTCACAGTTCGTAGGCCTTGAGGAGTTCATGACCTCGGACCTCGAGGCGGAAACGGCGCCCACCCAAGGCGGCCTGGCCATCGGGGGCCAGATACCAGGTGGTGCCATTCCGCAGGACCACGTGCTTCTGCATCATCAGGAAGGCCTGCTTCTGCTTCAGCCGCAGCATGAGGGCGGAGGGGGCGAAGGGGTTGAACGCGAAGGGCACCCGGTCCGCGTCGGGGAAGGCGGCGCTGGCGCCCACCTCCAGCGACCAGACCTGCACGTACTTGGAGAGCTCGGTGAGCACCCGCCGGTCCGTGATCGGCGTTCCACCGGGCGGAATGGCGCCGGAGGGGATCCGATGCGTGCGGGTCCAGGGGGTGATGTTGGTTTCGTACGCGTGCTGGGCCAGGGCCCGGGCTCCCACGCAGGCGAGGAGCCAGAGGATGGGGGCCATGACCAGGGCACTGCCCCAGGTTCCGAGCTGACGGAAGAGCCTCACGCCCCCTCCCGGAAGCGCAAGGGCGGGGCCTCCAATCGGAGGTGGAGACCCGTCACGGGGTGGGTGAGTTCCAGGCGCCAGGCGTGGAGGCCCAGGCCCCCCTCATCCTCCGGTCCGCCGTAGAGGGGATCGCCCAGGAGGCCCAACCCCAGCAGCGCCAGGTGCACCCGGATCTGATGGGTGCGGCCGGTGTGGGGGGTGGCCACGACGTAGTGGCCCGGCAACAGGCCCAGGGTCTCTTCGGCGGTGGCGGGGCGGAAGTCCGTGCGGGCCTCCCGGGGCTCCAGGAGATCGCCGATGCTCGCGAAGCGGCCGGGGTTGGCCTGCCGCAGGCGGCCGATGGGTGCTTCGACGGAGATGGGCCCGGGCAGGGCGAGCGGGGTCCGGGCCAGGTAGGTCTTGGTGAGGCCCCGACCCTCGAAGGCCTGGGTGAGCCCTGCATTGGCCTCCTTGGATTTGGAGAGGACGAGCACGCCGGAGGTGCCCAGGTCCAGCCGATGGTGCAGGTAGAGGTGCAGCCCGGGCCGCTGACGGCGGAGGAGGGCCAGGAGGTCGTGCTGGTCCGTGGCCCAGGTCCCCTGGGTCGGGATCCCCGCGGGTTTGTGCACCGCCAGCAGCCACTCATCCTCGAAGACCACGGGGATCTCCAGGTCGGGCAGGGGGGCGAGGTGGGCGTCAAAGGCCACCCGGACCTCGTTCCCCTCGCGGATGATCTTGGAGGCGACCCGCACCCGCTGGCGCTGGACCTGGACCCCCCCGAGCTTGAGGGCCTCCCGGGCCTGCCGCCGGCTGAGTTCGGTATGGGCCGCGATGAGCTGATCCAGGCGCAGACCCACGTCTCCGGGTCCCACGGTGAAGGTCCACTTGCGCAAGGTCATTTCCCACTATGGCATGGGGCCTTGGGGGGCGGCCGGATCCGGAATTTACACACTAATGACGACTCTTTTTGTCGGGATTATAGATTGTTGGAATTCGCTTGGTCCTAAAGGAGCTGTGCATGTCAAAAATCGATCCCGCTCTAGCCCGTCCTGCCCGCGTGGACCACGCCTGGCAGCTCATCGGGTACACCCCGGTGGTGAAGCTCAATCGGGTGGTTCCGAAGGGGTCCGCCACCGTCTACGTGAAGCTGGAGAGCGCCAACCCCGGTGGCTCCGTGAAGGACCGCATCGCCCTCAGCATGATCGAGGATGCGGAGGCCACCGGCGCCCTGAAGCCCGGCAAGCACATCCTGGAGGCCACCAGCGGCAATACGGGCATCGGCCTGGCTTTCGTGGCCGCCGCCAAGGGCTACCCGATCACCCTGGTCATGCCCGACACCATGACCCTGGAGCGCCGCGCCCTCCTCAAGGCCTACGGCGCCCACATCGTGCTCACCCCCGGCGCCGGCGGCATGAAGGCCGCCGTGGAGAAGGCCCAGGAGATCGCGGCCACGGACGGGAAGTACTTCCTCGTGCGCCAGTTTGAAAACCCCGCCAACCCGGCAGTGCACCGCCGCACCACGGCCCGGGAGATCCTGGCCCAGGTGCCCGAGCTGGACGCCTTCGTGGCCGGCGTCGGCACCGGCGGCACCATCACGGGCGTGGGGGAGGTCCTGGCCCAGGAGAAGCCCTCCGTGCTGCGCGTGGCCGTGGAACCCGAGAGCTCTCCCCTGCTCACGAAGGGCACCCCCGGCCCCAACAAGATCCAGGGCATCGGGCCCAACTTCGTGCCGGGCATCCTGAACCGGGAGGCTTTCCAGCGGGTGGAGGACGTGAGCTTCGAAGATGCGGTGGCCACCGCCCGCCGCCTGGCCCGGGAGGAGGCCCTCCTGAGCGGCATCAGCACCGGCGCCATCGTCTTCGCGGCCCTGAAGGTCGCCGCCGAGCTGGGGGAGGGCAAGACCGTGGTGGCCGTCCTCTGCGACACGGGTGAGCGCTACCTCAGCCACCCGCTCTATGCCGAGATGGAAGAACCCTCCCTCTAATCCTCCTGGAAACCTGCGACGATGGGGCCTCCATGCGAGGCCCCATGCGTTGCATCCCCCTCCTGGCGGTCGCCGCCGTCCTCCCGGGCCAAGCCCCGGAGGTCCCCCAGCCTTCCGCCCTGGAGCGGGCGGTGGTGCAGGAGCTGAGCGACCTCCGGTGGCGGCCCAGGGTCTATGTGAAATATTTCCGGGAACTCCGCGGTTTCTACGAGGGGCGTGTCCTGCGCCTCCCCAACCGGATGGCGATCAAGACCGAGGAGGGGGTGAAGGCCCTGGACGAGGCCATCGCCTTCCTGGAATCCGTGGAAGCCCCGGGTCCCCTGCGCTGGAACGATGGCCTCTGGCGCGCCGCCCGGGAGCTGGCCTTTGAGCAGGCCGGGAGCGGGGGCACCGGCCACGTGGGTTCCCGCGGCAGCCGGATGCGGGAGCGGTTGGACCGGCAGGGGACCCTGGCCTCGGCGGCCGGGGAGTGCATCTACTACGGGGTGGAAGACGCCCGGATGATCGCGATCCAACTCGTGGTGGATGATGGCGTGCCCGATCGGGGGCATCGGCGCACCCTCTTCTCCTTCGAGCTGCATCAGGCGGGAGCCGCCTTGGCGCCCCACCCGGAATGGGGGCAGGTCTGCGTCATCGACCTCGCCGATGGCTTCGTGCCCACCCGGAAGGAAGCCGGGCCGCCGAAATGAGGAAGGGGCTGTCCGCCCCTCCGACTTGAGGCAAGCTGGAGGGCACGAACCCCCCATGGCCTCCCCCTTCCTGGATCTCTCCCGCCACACCGGCCGCGCGCTCCGGCGTTTCCTGGAGGTGCGGGGTGATCTGGCCCACCTGGTGGCGAGGACCCTTCACGGCTGGCTCTTCATGGACTTCCGCCGCTTCCAGGTGGTGAACGAGCAGGTGCGGATGCAGATCCGGTTCACGGGCCTGGATGCGTTGGGGTTGGTGGCGGCCGTGGGCCTGGGGCTGGGCGCCGTCACGGTGATCCAGGCCTTCACCCAGCTCTCGGCCCTGGGTGGGGAGTCCTACATCGGCACCATCCTCGTGCTGATCGTGATCCGGGAACTGGGTCCCCTACTGGCCGCGATCCTCGTCATCGGCCGCAGCGCCACCGCCATCGCCGCGGAGCTCGCCTCCATGCGGCTCAATGACGAGGTGGATGCACTCGAGGCCTTCGGGGTGGATCCCCACCAGTACCTGCTCCTGCCCCGGGCCCTCGGGGCCATCATCAGCCTCTTCGCCCTGATGGCCTGCTTCGATGCCGCGGCCCTGGGCGGTGGGTTCCTGGTGGCGAGGCTCCGCTTCGGGCTTCCCCTGGAAGCGTTCCTAGGTCAGGTCCGGGCGGCCCTCTCCTACTCGGACCTCTGGATCACCCCCCTGAAGGCCTTCCTCTTCGGGGGAGCCATCGCCTTCCACGCGGCCTACTACGGCCTCGCGGTGCAGCGCAGCCAGACCGAGATCCCCCAGGCGGTGACCCGAACGGTGGTGGCCTGTTTCGGTGTGGTGTTCGTGCTCGATGGCCTCCTGGCCGCCCTGGTGTACGGATGAGGGTCCATGTGGAGGATCTGCGCTTGGAGGGTGCCCTCCGGGGCCCTCTGGCGCGGGGCCTCCACCTGGCCTTCGGCCCGGAGCGGGCGGTGCTCGTGACCGGGGGCAGCGGGAGCGGCAAGACCCGCTTCCTCAAGGCCCTGGCGGGTTCGGCCCGGCCGCTCACCGGCTGCGTCCGCTGCGAGCGGCCCCTGAGGGTCGGGCTGGCCCTGGGTCGGGGGGGCCTCCTCATGAACAGCACCGTGATGCAGAACCTCATGCTGCCCCTCCGCTTCCAGGGCATGAAGCGGGAGGAGGCCCTCGTCCGGGGCCGGGAGTCCCTCGCCCAGCTCGGCCTGCAGGACGTGGAGGACCTCCGTCCCCACGCCCTCAGCGATCGCCAGCGGAAACTGGCCTCCCTGGCGCGGGTGCTCGCCTTTGATGCGGAGCTGGTGCTGTTGGATGAGCCGCTGGAAGGTCTGGATGCGCGCGATCTGCCCCGGGTGCGGGCGGTAATGACCGCCTGGGCCGGCGATCCCGCCAAGCTCCTGGTGGTGGCCACGGAGCATCCCGAGGACCATGGGGATCTGGGGGCCCTGCGCCTGGATCTCGAGGACGACGAGGAGCGGCCATGATCGTGGAACGCAACGACGCCAAGGTGGGAGCCTTCGTGCTCGTGGGGCTGGGACTCTTCATCGGCCTCGTCTTCCTGAAGACGGCCCAGCAGGTCACGGAACGCACCTACGCCATGAGGGCCAAGCTCGCCCGGCTCGAGGGGGTGGATGTGGGCACCGAGGTGCAGCTGCAGGGTTGGCGCGTGGGCCGGGTGGAACGTGTGGAACTCCAGCGGGAGGGCACGGCCTACCACTTCGTGGCCACCCTCTCGGTCAAGGAGGGCATCAAGCTCTGGGAGGGCACCAAGGCCGTGGTGGTCCCCAAGGGCCTGGGGGGCGTGGCGGTCTCCTTCGAACTCCCCCCGGAGGACGAACGCCGCGCGGAACTCCCCTCCGGCGTGCTGCTTCCCGGCGACAGCGGCGTGAGCCTCGGCGGCGTGCTGGAGAAGGTGGATGCCCTCCTGGAGAACCTGAACGGTGCCGTGACCGACCTCCGGAAGAAGGGGGCCGGGGTGGTGCTCGACCACCCCCAGGTGAAGCCCATCCTGCAGAACCTCGGTGCCACCCTGGAGGCCTACCACGCCTTGGGGCTTGAGGCCCGGGACCTGGCCCGGAAGGGCGGCCACAGCCTGGATTCCCTCGACCGCACCCTGGCGCAGGTGGAGGTGTCCACCAAGGTGGTTCAGGGGCTCTTGGAGAAGCGGGGACCGGATCTGGATCGGGCCCTGGCCGACCTGCCCGCGGTGATGGCCCAGCTCAAGGCCCTCACGGCCACGCTTCAGGACCTCCTGGCCCAGGAGCGACCGGAGCTGGAAGCCACCCTCCACACCCTCCGACGGGACCTGGAGTCGGCGGAGGAATTGCTGGAGATCCTCAAGCGGAAGCCCAACCGCGTGGTCTTCGGCACCCCGGGCGAACAGGAGAAGGCCGAGGCCCGCAAGGCCGTGGAGGCCAAGCGCAAGGCCACGGCCAAGCCTTCGACCCCCTAGAGGCGGTCGAGCGCTTCCTTCCCGATCACCGGGGTCCAGGGCAGCAGCTCGTACTGCGCGCAGCCGGTGCGGGTGAACGGATCCCCCTCCCGGATGGCATCCAGGACCTCGGCCGCGCCCGCATCGGGCACCCGCAGCAGGAGGCCGCCCCCGTTCCGGGGTTCAAAGGGGCCGGAGGCCAGGAGGAGGCCGCGTTCCTGGAGATCCCGGAGGTAGGCCCGGTGGTCGTCCACGACCTTCAGGACCTCCTCAAGGGGCTTGCGATAGCGGAGGATGGCTAGAGCGTACATGCTGGCATTGTCGCAGCCTTCAATCCCCCCGCCTCCCCGACCGATGGGAACCTGAGCCCATGTTCCGACCCCTCCACCTGGCCCTCCTGCTGCTGGTCCTCCCGCTGGTGGCCCAGGTGCCGGTGTTCCGCCGCTTCGATGGCCGGGATGGCCTGCCCCAGAGCCAGGTGGTGTCCCTCCTCGAAGACCGCATGGGGTTCCTCTGGGTGGGCACCCATGGCGGTGTGGCGCGCATGGGGGCCTCCGGCATCCAATCCTACGGCCTGGCCCAGGGCCTGGGCGTGGGCCGGGTGCGGGCCCTGCTCGAGGATCGCGATGGCGGCGTGTGGGTGGCCCAGGCTGATGCGAGCCTGGCCCTGATCCGGGGCTCGCGGATCCGGGCCTTCGGCCCCGAGGATGGCCTGGGGGATCCGGATGGACTCTGTTTGACCTTGGACGCCCAGGGCCGGGTGCTCGTAGGCACCCGGCGGGGTGTGTGGCGCTTCGAAGGGGGGCGCTTCTCCGCGGCACCCCTGGGGGGCGATTGGCCGAACCTGCCTGTGACGGCGCTGGATCCGGATCGAACGGGGGGGTTCTGGATCGGGGGCCCCAAGGGACGCATCGGCCACTGGGTGCCGGGCCGGGCCCCGGAGGAGGAGCAGCTGCCGGGTCCCTTCCAGGGTGAGGAGATCCTGGCCATCCACACCGATCCCGCGGGGATGGTGCGGGCGGCGACCCCCAGGGGCCTCCTGTACCGGGAAGGTCCCGGGCGGTGGGTGCCGGAAGCCCTCCAGGGCGCGCCGCCAAGGGCCCAGGTGCGGAGCTTCACCATGGATCCCCGGGGCAACCTCCTCCTGGGCCTGGGGGAGGATGGCCTGTGGGTGCGGTCCGTGGGCGGGGACGTGCGCCTGTGGAGCGCGGCCGATGGGCTGCCCGAGGAGCAGGTGAACCTGGGCTTCATCGATCGGCAGGGCACCCTCTGGGTGGGCACGGATGGGGAAGGGCTTCACGCCCGGGCCATCCCCGGGTTGCGGGGCCTGCAGCGGATCGGCGCGGAGCCCATCGGAGCGGTGCTCGGGTTCCAGGAGGAGGCCCCGGGTCGGATGCTCCTGGGCACCACCCGGGGGATCTTGCGGGTGGTCGAGGGGCGCGGGGTGGCGGGGCGCTGGGGGAAGGCCCAGGGGCTCCCCTCCAATGAGGTCTGGAACATCCTGCCCGATGGCCGGGGCGCCTTCTGGGTGGGCACGGTGCGTGGGCTCGTGCGGTGGCGGGATGGGAGGGTTCTGGGGCCGGTGCTCCTCCCGGACTCCCGGATCTATCAGGTGCTTCCCTGGCGGCAAGGACTGCTCGTGGCCTACCGCGGGGGCCTGGCCGAACTGGATGCCCAGGGACGTGTCCTGCGGAAGGTGGAGCTGCCCCCCGATGCCGGGGGTACGGAGGCCTCGGTCCTGGTGGCGGAAGGGGACCGCGTGTTGGTGGGCGCCCAGCGGGGCATCTTCGCCTACGCCGACGGGAAGGTGGTGCGGGTGTACGGGGAGGCGCCCTTCGCAGGCCTGCGCGTGATCCATATGACGACTGACCCCGCAGGGCTCGCCTGGGTGGGCACCGTGCGGGGGCTCTTCCAGCGGGTGGCGGGGAAATGGGTGGCCTTCGGGGTGGCCGAGGGGCTACCCGATGCGCACCTCTACTTCATCCAACCGCTCAGTGGGGGCGGGATCGCCGCGGGCCACGGAAAGGGCGTCACCCTCATCCGGCCCGGCCGGCCCATGGCCCACCTCAACCAGAACCTGGGCCTCTTTTCCGACGAGACGAACCAGGGCGGGGTGGTGCTCGATTCCCGTGGCAGACTCTGGTTCGGCCTGGTGAACGGCTTCTGCACGTTGGACCTCGACCAGGACTCGGTGTTACCCGGGCTCAATCCCCCCGTGGTCGTGGAGGCCCGGTGGCCGGAGGGGGAGGCGCACCAGCCCACGCGGCTGGACCTCCCGCCGGGCAGCACGGGGCTCCAGGTGGAGTTCCAAGTCGCCCAGCCGCTCTGCTCCGACAGCCCCATGTATGAGCTGGCCATGGAAGGGCTCACGCCCGGATGGCAAAGGGTCGGGCGGGACCATCTGATGCGGTTCGGCAAGCTGCCCGCCGGCCACTACACCTTCCGCCTGCGGGCCTCCGTCGATGGGGCCAAGTGGGTGGATGGTCCCCCCCTCGCCATCCGCGTGGCTCCCGCCTGGTTCGAATCCCTCTGGTTCCGGCTCCCGGCCCTGGGCCTCGTGCTCGGGGGGCTCACCGGGATCGTGCGGTGGCGCACCCGCCGCCTCAAGCGCACCGCCCAGGAACTCGAAGTCACCGTGGACGAGCGGACCCGGGCCCTCCTCCAACGCAATGAGGACCTGGAGCGGGCACACTCCCGGGTGCAGGAGGGGCTGGAGGCCAAGGCCGCCTTCACCCGCATGGTGGCCCATGACCTCCGCAGCCCCCTGACCACCCTGATGCTCCTGGCGGACCAGCTGGCCCTCGATGGCGCGGAAGGCCAGATCCCCCGTGCCTCGCAGCTGGACCTCCTCCGCCAGGAATCCGCCCGCATCGAGGCCCTGCTCCAGCGCCTGCTGGATCAGGCCAAGGCCGAGAGCTTCCTCCAGAGCGCCTACCGAAAGCGGCTCAGCCCCCGCCAGGTCCTGGAGGGGCTGCCCGACGTGCTCCGCCTCAAAGCCGAGGGGCGGGGGCTCCATTTCGAATTCACGGAGGGGCCGGGCTGCTCGGTGGCGACCGTGGAGGTGGATCCCCTGGGCATCCAGCAGGTGATGCTGAACCTCGCTGGCAACGCCTTCAAGTTCACCTCCCCCGGAGGCCACGTGGTGCTGAGGTCCCTCATTGCCGGTCGCACCTGGAACCTGGAGCTGGAGGACACCGGGCGGGGCATGTCGCCCGCCATGGTGGAGGGCCTGTTCCGGCCCTTCCAGCAGGGTGAGGTCCGGGATGCCGCCCAGGGGTGGGGGCTCGGGCTGAGCATCGTCCAGGCCCTGGTGGAGGGCCATGGGGGCACCATCCACGTGCAGAGCCGGGAAGGGATCGGCACCACCTTCCGGGTGGAGCTGCCGTTGGCCTGAGCGGATCAGTCCCGCACGATGCGGGTGCCCACCGTAGCGGGATCCTGATGCTTCAGCGCTTCGGCGGTGGTGATGAGCACCTCATGGCCACCTCCTTCGATGAAGGCCAGGGCGCTCTCGATCTTGGGCCCCATGGAACCCGCGGGGAACTGGCCGTCGGCCAGGTGCCGGCGCGCCTCCGAGGCGGTGATGCGATCGAGGTTCTGCTGGGTGGGCTTGCCGAAGTCCACGGCCACCTTCTCCACGCCGGTGAGGATGATGTAGAGCTCGGCACCCAGCTGCGCCGCCAGCAGCGCGGACAGCCGATCCTTGTCGATCACGGCCTCCACGCCCACGAGGTACCCGGAGGCATCGCGGATCACGGGGATCCCGCCCCCACCGCCGGCGATCACGCACTGGCCCTGTTCCAGCAGGGCCTTGATGGCACCCAGCTGGACGATCTCCAGGGGCTTCGGGGAGGGCACCACCTTGCGCCAGCCGCGGCCGCTGTCCTCCTTCATCTTCCACCGCTTGGTGCGCATGAGCTCCATGGCGCGGAACTCGGCATAGAAGGGGCCCACGGGCTTGGTGGGGTTCTCGAAACCCGGATCGTTCTTGTCCACGACCACCTCGGTGAGGAGGCTGGCCACGGGGGCCTCCACCTTCAGGAAGCGGAGGCGGTTGAGCAGCATGCGTTCCAGCATGTAGCCCATGGATCCCTGGGTCATGGCCCCGCAGACATCCAACGTGTAGGGGGGGATCTGGTTGGAGGCAGTCTCCTGCTGGATCAGGATGTTCCCCACTTGGGGCCCGTTGCCGTGCACCACGCAGAGGGCGTAGCCCGCCTGCACCACGTTGGCCAGCATCTCGGCGCAGTCCCGGGCGTTCTCCAGCTGCTCCTCTTGCAGGCCCCGCTCCTTCTCCTTCAGGAGGGCGTTGCCACCGATGGCGAGGAGGGCGATCTTGCGGGACATGGGGAGCCTTCAGGAAAGGGGGAGTCTACCCGAAACCCCGGGTGACGCCAGCCCTGTCCCCACCGTGAGGTCCCGGGCAGCATGGAGGGGAGGACGCCATGGATACGCCATCTGCCTACCGCCCCCCCAGCGCCCATGTGGAGGACTGGGCCCCCGCACCGGAGATCGAAGCGGCCACCCGGCTGAGCCGCCTGGGCGCAGCCCTTCTGGACGGCGTGTTCTTCGGCCTGGTGGGCGTGGCGGCCGCCCTGGGTGTTCCGGCCGTGTCCATGGCCATCAGCCCCCTGGCCGGCCTGATGGTGGGTGGGCTCTCCCTCCTGGCCCTCCTGGGGCTCCTGATCTGGAACGGCGTCCTCCTGCACCAGGAGGGGCAGACCCTGGGCAAGCGGACGGTGGGCATCCGCATCATCCGCAGCGATGGCAGCCTGCCGGGTCTGCCGCGGGTGATCTTCCTGCGTTGGCTGCCCTTCGCCCTGGTGGGCGGGCTCCTCTCGGTGATCTTCCGCAATCAGGCAGCAGGGCACCTGGTGTCCCTGGTCGATGCGCTTGCCATCTTCGGCCCCACCCGGCGCTGCCTCCACGATGTCCTGGCCGACACCCACGTCGTGAAGGTCTGAGGGGGCCCGGGCTCGGTGGGAGTCCGGCTGCGGGATTGGCGGAATCGCGGTAGAATGGCCCTTTTCCGCGGGTCACGATGCATATCCAGGAACTGATCCTCCGCCTGCAGCGCTTCTGGGCCGACCGGGGCTGCCTCATCGGCCAGCCCTACGACCTCGAGAAGGGGGCGGGCACCATGAACCCCCTCACCTTCTTCGGGGTGCTGGGCGACCAGCCCTGGAATGTGGCCTACGTGGAGCCCAGCCGGCGCCCCGCCGACGGCCGCTACGGCGAGAACCCCTTCCGGGTCTACAAACACCTCCAGTTCCAGGTGATCCTCAAGCCCTCCCCCGCCAAGGTGCAGGAGATGTACATCGAGAGCCTGGAGGCCCTGGGCATCGACCTCTCGAAGCACGACCTCCGCTTCGAGGAGGACAACTGGGAGAGCCCGACCCTCGGGGCCTGGGGCGTGGGGTGGCAGGTGGTGCTGGATGGCATGGAGATCAGCCAGTTCACCTACTTCCAGCAGAGCGGCGGGATCGACCTGAAGCCCGTGAGCGCCGAGCTGACCTACGGCATCGAGCGCATCTGCATGTTCCTCACGGGGCAGGACAACATCTTCGACCTCACCTGGGGCGAGGTGAAGACCGACGCCGGCGTGACCCCGGTGACCTACGGGCAGGTGCGGCAGCGGGAGGAGTTCGAGCTCAGCGCCTACTCCTTCGAGCATGCCGACCTCAAGCTGCACTGGGACCTCTTCGAGGCCCACGAGCGGGAGGGCTGGCGCCTGCTGCGCAGCCACAAGCTCCACCTGGCGGCCTATGAGCAGGCCCTGAAGATGAGCCATGTGTTCAACGTGCTGGGCGCGCGTGGCGCCGTGAGCACCACGGAGCGCCCGGGCCTCATCAAGCGCGTGCGCGATCTGGCCTGCGCCTGCGCCCGCCTCTACCTCGGCATGGAACTGGAGACCCCCCAGGGGCCCACCGGAAAGATGGTCGTCGCATGAGCAAGAAGTCCCCCGCCCGCAAGACCGGCAGCGCCCAGGGCAAGGCGAAGCCCGCCCCGGCGCCCAAGGCGACCACCCCCAAGACCATCCCTGCCAAAGCCGTGGCCAAGGGGCCTGCCCCCCTGCGCGCCCAGGAGGACTTCCTCCTGGAACTCCACTGCGAGGAGATCCCCGCACGCTTCCTCAAGTTGCTCACCGAGGATCTGGCCAGCCGACTCAAGGGCTGGGCCGAGGCCCAGGGCCTGGGGTCCATCGGCGTGCAGGTCTTCTACAGCCCCCGCAAGCTGGCTTGGCGGGTGCTGGCCCTGCCCACCGCCCAGCCCGATCGCACCGAAACCCAGGTGGGTCCGCCCCAGCGCATGTGCGTGGACGCCGATGGCAAGCCCACGGTCACGGGCCAGAAGTTCGCCGAGAAGTGGAACGTGCCCTTCGAGTCCCTGCGCTTCGAAGCCGTGGCCGGAAAGAAGGAGCCCGTGGCCATGGTGGTGCAGAGCCTTCCGGGCCGTCCCACCCTGGAGCTGTTGTCGGAGGCCCTGCCCGGTCTCATCGCCGAGCTGCACGTGCCCAAGGCCATGCGCTGGGGGGCTTCCGAGTTCAGCTTCGTGCGGCCCATCCGCAACATCCTCTGCCTCCTGGGCGAGCACGTGGTGCCCTTCGAAGTGGATGGCGTCAAGGCCTCCCACAGCACCTGGGGCCACCGCCTCTATCACCGGGAACACCCGGAGGGGATCCCCATCACCGATCCCGCGGACTACGACGGCCACCTCGAGGCGGCCGGCGTCGTCTGCTCCTTCGCCGAGCGCCGCCGCCGAATGAAGGACGAGATGGAGGGTCTCGCCTGGGAACTCCAGGGCCACGTGGTCAAGGATGACGGCCTCCTCGATACGCTGGCGGAGATCGTGGAGTGGCCCAAGGTCATCCGCGGCGAGTTCCCCGCGGACTTCCTGGAACTGCCCAAGGAGGTGCTGGTCACCTCGCTGAAGGAGCACCAGAAGGCCTTCTGCGTGGAGGATGCCCAGGGCAAGCTCCTGCCCACCTTCATCACCGCCTCCAACCGCCCCGACGACCCCCAGGGCTTCGTGAAGGCCGGCAACGAGTGGGTGCTGCGGGCCCGCCTCTACGACGCCCGCTTCTTCTTCGCGGAGGACCGCAAGACCAAGCTGGCCACCCGCCTGGACAAGCTGACCCACCTCACCTTCCAGCGGGAGCTCGGCTCATATGCCGACAAGTCCAAGCGCATCTCCGCCCTGGCGACGGACTTCGCCCAGCGCCTGGGGCTGGATGCCACGGTGGCCGCGGAGGCCGGGCGTCTGTCCAAAGCCGACCTGGTCACCCTCATGGTGGGCGAGTTCCCGGAGCTGCAGGGCATCATGGGCGGTGAGTACCTCAAGGCCGAGGGAGCCTCTGAGGCCCTCTGGAAGGCCGTGAAGGAGCACTACCAACCCCAGGGGGCCGATGACGAGGTGCCCGCCACGGACCAGGGTGCGCTTCTGGCCCTCACCGACAAGCTCGACACGCTCGTGGGGTGTTTCGCCGTGGGGCTCATCCCCAGCGGCTCCAAGGATCCCCTGGCCCTCCGCCGGGCGGGCATGGGCATCATCCGGATCCTCTGGGAGAAGAACTGGGCCCTGCGCCCCCTGGACCTCGCCAAGGCGGCCTTCCAGCAGGTGAAGGCCAAGGCCACCAAGGGCGAGGGGGAGACCCTCACCGCCCTGGATGCCTTCTTCCGTGACCGGATCGCCTTCCAGCTGGAACTGGTGGGCATCCCCCCGGCCGTGCGGCGTTCCGCCCTGGCCGTGGGCGCCCAGGACCTGGCGGACCTCAAGGCCCGCTGCCAGGCCCTCTCGGCCTTCGCCAACGACAGCCGCTTCGAGTCCCTGGGCCAGAGCGCCAAGCGCATCGCCAACATCCTCAAGGATGAGTCCCCCGCCCACGCGGTGGACGAGCATGTCCTCGAGCACGAGACCGAGCGCCTCCTGGCGGCCCACCTCCTGCACCTGGAAGGGCTCTCCGAGCCCAAGGCCATCCTGGAGGACCTCGCGGGCCTCATCGGCCCCCTGGCCGCCTTCTTCGAGGGCGTCATGGTCAAGTGCGAGGACCCCAAGCTCCGGGGCGCCCGTCTCTCCCTGCTGAATCGCCTGCGCCTGGCCTTCCTGCGGGTGGCCGACTTCAGCCAGTGGCAGTAAGTCCCGGGTTCTCTTGACGATTAGGCACCCGGGCCGGATTCCCGCTTCAAGGAAGGCCGCCGGCCTGTGAAAATGGAGGATTCGGGGGCCCCATGCATCATGAGCGCATTGCGATCATCGACTTCGGCAGCCAGTATACGCGGCTGATCACGCGGCGGCTGCGCGAGCTGGGGGCCTTCGGTCTGGTGTACAACTCCAACGCCACCGCCGCGGAGATCGGTGGGGCGGACCTGAAGGGCGTGATCCTGTCGGGCGGCCCCATGTCCGTGCTGGAGGCCGGGGCACCGGACCTGGACCCGAAGATCCTGGAGCTGGGCGTGCCCGTGCTGGGCATCTGCTACGGGCAGCAACTCCTGGCCCGCAACCTGGGCGGGCAGATCCACCGGTCCACCAGCCGCGAATATGGCAAGGCGGAGATCACGGCCCAACCCGAGGGCTCCCTGCTCTTCGAAGGCCTGCCCCACCAGCAGATCGTGTGGATGAGCCATGGTGACCATGTGGAGGCGGCCCCCGCTGGCTTCACGGTCACCGCCAAGACCCCCACGGTGCCCGTGGCTGCCATGGAGGATGCCTCCCGCAGGCTCTACGCCATCCAGTTCCACCCCGAGGTCACCCACAGCGCCCAGGGCACGCCCCTGCTGCTGAACTTCCTCAAGGCCTGCGGCATGGCGTTGGATTGGAACACCGGCAACTTCATCGAGGAGAAGGTGCAGTCGATCCGCGAGCAGGTGGGCCAGGGCACCGTGGTGCTGGGCCTCTCCGGCGGGGTGGACAGCTCCGTGGCCTCCCTGCTCCTGCACCGGGCCATCGGCGACCGCCTCACCTGCGTGTTCGTGGATCACGGCCTGCTCCGCAAAGACGAGATGAAGCAGGTGCAGGCCATGTTCGCCCCCTTCGAGCTGAAGGTGAACTGGGTGGACGCCCGCGCCGAGTTCCTGGGCGCCCTCGCCGGGGTGACCGACCCCGAGCAGAAGCGGAAGATCATCGGTGCCAAGTTCATCGAGGTCTTCGAGCGCGAGGCCAAGAAGACGAATGCCGACTTCCTGGGGCAGGGCACCACCTACCCCGATGTCATCGAGAGCAGCGGCATCGGCGGCGCCATCCTGGTGAAGAGCCACCACAACGTGGGCGGCCTGCCGGAGCGCATGCGCATGAAGCTCGTGGAGCCCCTGCGCGAGCTGTTCAAGGATGAGGTCCGCGCCACCGGGCTCGCCTTGGGGCTCCCTGAGGAGATGAACCAGCGGCATCCCTTCCCGGGTCCGGGCCTGGCCGTGCGCCTCCCCGGCGCCATCACGGAGGAGCGCGTGACCGTGCTCCAGAATGCGGATGCCATCTTCATCCAGGAGCTCAAGGAGAGTGGCTGGTACGGCAAGACCAGCCAGGCCTTCGCCGTGCTGCTGCCCGTGCAGACCGTGGGCATCATGGGCGATGAACGCACCTTCGAGTGGATGTGCGCCCTGCGCGCGGTCACAAGCGAGGACTTCATGACCGCCGACTGGGCCCGCCTCCCCCACGAGCTCATGGACCGCATCGCCCAGCGCATCGTCCGTGAAGTGAAGGGCATCAACCGCGTGGTCTTCGACATCACCTCGAAGCCGCCCGCAACCATCGAGTACGAATAGGCATTGCTGTTCCTGAACACGCAGAGGTGAGCAGAGCAAGGAGAAGGTAAGCAGAGAAAAGCATCAGTCCTTCTTTTGCCTTTCTCTGCTCACCTCTGCACCTCTGCTCACCTCTGCGTGTTCAATAAATCCCCCCGATTGGAAACCCCATGGCCCGACGTCCCGAACCCGTGCGCAAGTCCGTGAAGGACACCCTGGATGACCTCCTCACGGGTCACAAGGAGGCGGCGTTCAGCGGCCCGGAGTCGGCGCTGAAATACTTGCGGCGCGTCTTCGAGGGCCAGGTGAACCTGCCCAATGCCGTGAAGGCCGTGGCCTACGACCTCCAGGCGGAGGCCCAGGCCCAGACCGGCGCCTGGGAGGCGTGCGGGGCGAGCGTGGCGATGGTGCTCAAGCACCTCCCGGACCTGGAGGCGGAGTTCCCCCACGGCTACCGGGCCCTCCTCGAGTCCCTCACCTGCTTCGAGCGGGGCATCCAGGCCCACTCGGAGCTGGGCCAGTTCCACGAGGCCCTCGGCCTGGCGGAGCGGGCCGTGGCCCTGGAACTGGGCGCGCATTACCAGGCAAAGGCTGACAGCCTCGACTGGGCCCGCTAGGTCCCTGTCCAGATTCCGCCCCCATGGAAGTGCTTTTCCTCCCGGACCTCAACACCTGGGGGCGATCCGCCGTATCCATGGTGCAGACCCGGAGGCTCCCATGGAACCGCTCAGCATTCCGATGGATCCCATCCTCGCGGGCCGGCTGGAGGCCCTGGCCCTCCTGCAGCAGGAGGCGCTTCCGGGGCTCCCCTACGACACGGCGGATGCGGCCCACCAGGCGCTCTCCCGGGGGCTGGACCTGATGTTGGCGGAGTTCCTGGAAGCGCGCACCGGACAGCCCCGCTGGCACCGGAATGGTCCGGCCCTGGATGCCTGACACCCTGGATTTGAGTTCGTCCCCCGGAGGGCCGTTAAGCTCCAAGTCATGAGCTATCGCGATATCCAGATCCGACCTGCGGACACCACGGTGCTCGTGGTGGATGATCTGGCCATGATCCGGCTCACCCTCAAGGCCATCCTCGCCAAGGAGGGCTACCGGGTGATCGAGGCGGACAGCATCGCCAAGGCCATCCAGTTGCTGGAGGCCAACGCCGTGAACCTGGTGCTCTGCGACATCCAGCTGCCGGGTGAGAGCGGCCTCGATCTGGTGCGCCACCTCCAGCCCCGCTTCCCCGAAGTGGCCGTGGTGATGGTGAGCGCCATGGATGACACCACCACCGCCATCGACTGCCTCCAGTTGGGCGCCTTCGGCTACGTGCTGAAGCCCTTCCAGCCCCGCGACATCATCGTGCAGGTGAACGGGGCCCTGCGCCGCCGCATCCTGGAGATCGACTTCAAGAACCGGGAGGACGTGCTGAAGGAGAAGGTGCGGGAGCAGACGGAGGAGATCCGCAACAGCCGCGCCGAGATCGCCTTCCGCCTCGTGTCCGCCAGCGAGCACCGGGATCAGGAGACCGGGATGCACGTGAAGCGCATCGGCCTCTACGCCGCCGAGATGGGACGCCTCCTGGGCTGGGATGTCGAGGAGGTGGAGACCATCGAGGCCGCCGCGCCCATGCATGACATCGGCAAGATCGGGGTGCCCGACGCGATCCTCCAGAAGCCCGGCGCCCTCACGGACGAGGAGTGGGTGCTCATGCGCCAGCACACCACCATGGGCGCCCAGATCCTGAAGGGATCCAAGGTCCCCTTCATCCAGATGGGGGCCCGGATCTCCGTGGGGCACCACGAGAAATGGGATGGCACGGGCTACCCGAATGCCCTCGCCGGCGAAGCCATCCCCCTGGAGGCCCGGATCACCGCCATCGTGGATGTCTTCGATGCCCTCTCCAACAAGCGCCACTACAAGGACGCCTGGGGCGATGCGGATGTGGAGGCCTTCATCCGCGAGCGCCGGGGCAATCATTTCGACCCCCACCTCTGCGACCTCTTCCTGGCGAACATCACCCGCTTCCGTGAGATCCTCCGGGCCAACCCGGACGAGCGGGTGGAAACCCACGGAACCGTCGCCGCAGGCTGATCAGGACCGCAGGTCCAGGCCTTCGAGGATGCGGCCTCCTTGGGTGGGCGCATCGTCCAGGCAGGCCTGCACCAGCTTGCGCCCCACCTGCTCCACGGTGATGGGCGCATAGCGCCAAAGGGTCCGGCTTCGTGGGAAGCATCGGGCCAGGGCCAGATAGGCGGGGCTGAGGGCCTGGGCGATGGATTCGCCGGGGCGGGACTCCGTGCGGGCCCCGAGGAGGAGGGACGGCCGGAGGATCACGTGCCGGAGACCCGTGGCGGCCAAGGTGGCCTCGGCCTGGGCCTTCACCACGAGGTACAGGCCCCGGGGCTGGTCGGCGCCCACGCTGCTCACGAGGCCGAACACGGCCTGGGGTGCGTGGCGCGCCACGGCCCCCATGAGGTGGGTGGGGTAGTCGAGGTCCACCCGGCGGAAGGCCTCTGGACTTCCGGCCACGCGCAACGTGGTGCCCAGGGCGCAGAGCACGACATCCGGGGGGCGGGATTCCAGCAGCGGCCCGTAGGCGGCAGGGTGCTCGAAATCGAAGACCAGGGCCTCGGCGCCGGGCAGATCCTGGGGGCGGCGCACCAGGGCGCGCACCCGGTGGCCACCCCGGGCGGCCAGCTCGCGGATCGCCGCACGCCCCACCAGGCCGGTTGCTCCCACCACCCAAATTTCCATGCCCCCAGCCTAGGTGGAGCGGGGCGGAATTGTCAGGGTTGACTTTGGGTTAAAGGGGCAAATACTGCTTGAAAGCTAATCAGAAAAATTCAATTTGGAGCCTTGTGTCGAAGGGTTACGGCCAAGGCGGTCCCGGAGGTGGATATGCATCATCCCATCGGTGCGGAAGGGTTCCCCTCGGGTTGGGGGAGTGCCTTTCCGGATGAACTGGCCGCGGCGGAGCGGAAGCTGGTGCGGGAGCGCCGCGAGGCCCTGGCCCATCAGGCGGAGGCTTCCGGCGGGCCCGCCCCCCGGTCGGATGCCCAGGTCTGCGGGCTGGCGATCTCCGGCGGCGGCATCCGCAGCGCGACCTTCGGCCTGGGGGTCCTCCAGGGGCTCGCCAAGCTGGGGGTCCTGCGGCACTTCGACTACCTCAGCACGGTGAGCGGGGGCGGCTACGTGGGCAGTTTCCTGGGGGGTGTGTTCAGCCGCCCGGCCGGGGAAGGCGATCAGCCCCCCACGGCGGCCCAGGTGGAAGCCGGGCTCTCGGCCCCTTCCGGACCCCAGGAACCGGCCGCCCGGGACATCTACCGGAGCGTCCGCTGGCTGCGGGAGAACGGCCGCTACCTCACCCCCGGGGGCAGCGGCGATGGATTCCTCGCCGCCGCCATGATGGTGCGGAACTTCCTGGCCGTGCACCTCGTGATGGGGCTCCTTTGGCTGCTGCTGCTCTTCCTCGGGGACCGGCTGACCTGGGCTCTGGGCCTGCTGAGGCCCGAGCGCATGGAGCACCTCCCCTTCGGGCTGGCCTGCTTCCGGAGCGCCTGGTTCCCCGCGGCCCTTCCCGTGTTCGCGGTGGGCCTCATCGTCTTCGGCTGGGCCTATTGGCTCGTGCCGCATGCCCAGGTGAAGGGGCGCACCCTCATTACCTCGCCCTGGGTGGGGCTCCTTCCCCTCTGGGGCTGGACCCTCACGCTCCACCTGTCCGGCACGCCGGCCCAGGGCTGGCAAGGCCTCCGGCCGGTGCTCGACCTCGCCTCCATCGCCGGGCTGGTGGCCTTGCTCTGGAACGTGGGATCCCAGCCAGCCACCGCCGAGGGCCAGCGAACCCGGGATACCACCTGGCTCCGCTGGGTCTTCCTCGCCTCCCTGGCGGTGGCGGCCTACGGCCTGGTGGACAGTGTGGGCTGGACCCTCTGGGCGGCCTGGTTCAAGCGGGGGGTGGGGGACCTCGGGTCCAGCCCCTTCGAATGGCTCAAGTCCCTGGGGTCCGGCCTGATGTCGGAGAAGGGGGCCTTCGCGGCCGCGGTGGGGGCGGTGATGGCGTTCCGGGAGAAGTTGGAAGGGGTCTTCGGCAAGGCCGAGGCGGAAGGGGTCTGGAAGCGCCTTGCCGCCTTCGCGGCCCAGCTGCTGGTGGCGATCGTGGCGCTGTTCCTGGTGGTGGTGGGCCTGGGGACCCTCAGCGCCCTGGCCCATGGCCTGGCCTTCGGCCCCTATGATCCGGCGAGCGGGGGGCTCCGGTTCGCCTGGACGGGGTTCCATGCCTGGCTCTTCCCCCTGGGGCTCGGGCTCCTGGTGCTGGTCATGGCCCGCACCATCGGGTTCCTCAACCTCAGCACCCTGGGGCCCACCTACACCTCGGCCCTGACCCGCGCCTATGTGGGCGCCAGCAGCTCGGAGCGGCGCCAAGGGGAGAACAGCCCCCGGCTGCTGGAGAGCGACGACCTGCCCTGGAAGGCCTACATGCCCTGGAAGGCCGGGGGCCCCCTCCACCTGGTGAACACCACCCTCAACGAGACCACCGGGGGGAAGAGCCAGGTGGTCCAGAAGGATCGGAAGGGCATGAACCTGGCGGCGGGGCCGGCCGGCTTCAGCGTCGGCGCGCGGCACCACGCCCTCCTGGATCGGGAGACCGGCGAGGCCCGTGGCATCGCCAAGGTGAGCGGATACTCCGTGTTCGGGTCGGACCGGGCCCCCTTCAAGCCGGAGCTCCTCACGCTGGGGCAGTGGATGGGCATCAGCGGGGCCGCCGCGTCCACGGGCATGGGTTCCCGGACCTCGCTGGTCTACAGCCTCTGGCTGGGCATGCTGAACGTGCGCCTAGGCTACTGGTGGTGGAGCGACCTGATGCCCCGCCGTTCCTTCCGCACCCTGGTGGAGGACCTCCTCCCGGTGCATGCCCACCTGCTGGAGGAGTGGACCGCCCACTTCCCCGGGTCCCACAGCCGCCACTGGTACCTCACGGATGGGGGCCACTTCGAGAACACGGCGGCCTATGAGCTCATCCGGAGGCGGCTGCCCTTCATCCTCGTGTGCGATGACGGGGCGGACTCCGCCCGGCAGATGGATGACCTCGCCAACCTGGTGGCCAAGGCCCGCCTCGACCTGGCCGCGGAGGTCCGGGTGCTGGATGCCAAGGCGCTGGCGGATCGCTTCCCCCAGGGGGTTCCGGGGTGCCTGGGCGACCTGGGGGACCTGCGCCGATCGGATCAGCCCACGGTGGCCCTCCTGGCGGAGGTCGACTACCTCGACCCCTCCGGCGCCGTGGACTTCACGGGGCTGATGGTGGTGGTGAAGCCCACCATGTCGCCCCGGGTCCCCATGGACGTGGCCGCGTACCACCGGGTGAACCCCGACTTCCCCCAGGAGACCACCGCGGATCAGTTCTTCGATGAAGCCCAGTGGGAGAGCTACCGCCGCCTCGGGGAGTTCATCGCCGTGGAGCTCATCGGGGAACACGCCGGCGAACACCCGGAAGCCTGGTTCAAGCCCATCCTCGGAACCGCCTGAGCCGCGATCGTCGCGACTCCGGATTCCCCGATGCGGGGGGCCCCAGCCCCACGCACCCTTCCATGCTCAAGGAGAACGCATGAATGCTCGGCCAATCGTGGGGGCGGCCCTGGCCCTCTGCGCCCTGGGGGCGCCGCTGGAAGCCCAGGAAGGTGGCCTTCGCGCCAGTGTGAACCTGGGCTTCCGGGCCTCGAACTTCTACCGGAACCGGGAGGCCGGGGACAACTTCTTCGGCATCCGGGGCATGTTCCAGGTGGAGACCGAGCGCATCTGGAACCCACGCAGCGAGGCTTCCAAGCCCTTCGGCGACCTCCGCCTGTTCGGCAGCATCTCCGTGGATGGGAAGAACGAATCCGCCTTCTCGGTGCAGGAATCCGATTCCACCCAGACCTACGTGAAGCGGGTCGTGAAGGAGACCGCGAACTACAGCGCCGAAGTGGGGTTGAAGGCCGGGCTCTTCGAGTGGTCGCCCCAGGCCCGGGTGTGGCTGGTGGGTTCATGGACCTTCCGCAACGCCAGCCAAAAGGCCCAGCGCTTCGACACCAACGGCGCCCCGGTGGATGCCGATGCGGTGGTGGAGTTCTCGGACCAGTCCAGGGCCCTGGACAAGCTGGGCCTCCGCCTGGGGGACCGCACCACCGGGGAGAAGCTCTCGGGCTCCTTCCTGGAGGTGGCCCACCTCTACGACCGGTTCTACAGCTTCGAGAAGAACCGCTTCCTGCTCCGGGGCCGGCTCGCGGTGCGGGCGGCCAGCGGCACGAAGCTGCTGGGCTGGCTCGCGCCGGATGGGTTCTACGTGGAGGGCGCCCTCAGCCGGGCCTGGGCGCGGCACAGCTCCCTGGAGAAGGACGAGAGCACCATCGTGTTCGGAATGCGGTACCTCCTGGAGCCTTGAAGACGCTCTAAACTGGGGCTCCGCCGGAGTCCCCATGTCCCTCTCCCTCGCCTCCTACCGCACCCTGGGCCGCTCGGGCCTGCGGGTGAGCCCCCTCTGCCTGGGCACCATGACCTTCGGCCAGGACTGGGCCTGGGGCTGCGCGCCGGAGGAGGCCTTCCGCATGCTCGACGCCTACGGCGAGCGGGGCGGCAACTTCCTGGACACCGCCAACATCTACACCAAGGGCCACAGCGAGGTGATCCTCGGGGACTACCTGAAGGACCGGGGCGGGCGCGACCGCTGGGTGATCGCCACCAAGTTCGGGGGCAACCTGCACACCGGGGATCCCAACCAGGGCGGGGCGGGGCGCAAGTCCATCCAGCAGAACCTGGAGCAGAGCCTCCGGCGCCTGCGCACGGATTGCATCGACCTCTACTGGATGCACTTCAACGATCCCCACACGCCCATCGACGAGACCCTGCGCACGCTGGACGACCTCGTGGCCGCAGGGAAGATCCGCTACCTGGGCTTCTCCGACACGCCCGCCTGGCGCTGCAGCGAGGCCCAGGTCATCTCCCGCGTGCGCGGCTGGCACCCCCTCATCGCCCTGCAGATCGAGTACAGCCTCATCGAGCGCACCGTGGAGATGGACCTCATGCCCATGGCCCGCGCCTTCGGCCTGGGCGTCACCCCCTGGTCCCCCCTGAAGGGCGGCCTGCTCACCGGCAAATATGCCAAGGACCGTCAGCCCGGGAAGGGCGAGGGGCGCCACCAGCCCGGCCAGAGCAAGAGCCTCACGGACCGCAACTACGCCATCATCGACGCCCTCGAAGCGGTGGCGAAGGAAGCGGGCCTGCCCATGGCCAGCGTGGCCATGGCCTGGGTGCTCAGCCGTCCTGGGGTCGCCAGCCCGATCCTCGGTGCCCGCACCCTGGACCAGCTCAAGGCGAACCTGAGCTGCCTGGAAGTGAAGCTCTCCGCCGAGCACCTGCGCCGACTGGACGAGGCCAGCGCCCCCACGCCCATCTTCCCCCACAGCTTCCTGCCGGGCACCGCCTCCGTCATGCAGGCCGGCACGGAGATCAACGGGCAGGGGAGCGCGCCCTGGCCCCTGGCCCCCGCCGCCGATCACGAGCGCTGGTAGGCGGAGCCTACTTCTTCCCCGCCTCCGTGCGGACCACCAGCACATCGCAGGGCGCGTGCTTCACCACCCGGGCGGCGGTGCTCCCGAAGAGCAGCCGCTCCAGCGTGCTGTGGCCCACCTGGGCGACCACCAGCAGGGTCTCGGCGTCACCTGCCGCCACCAGTTCCTCCGCAGGGCTGCCCCACTTCACCTCTGCGGTGGCGCCGGGATAGGTCGAGACCCAGGTGGTGAGCTGCGTGCGGGCGTGGGTCTCCATGCCCTGGAGCCACACGGGATCCGGCAGGGCCAGCTGGGCCTCCGGCAGCATGGGGGCCGGGGGCTGGAGCACGTGCAGGGCCCGGAGGGGCACGCCCAAGCGCTCCGCCCACTGAGCCCCCCGGGCCAGGGCCTGGCGGCTGGCCTCGGAGAAGTCGACACCGACCAGCACCTTGGTGATCATGGGGCCTCCTGCAGGGGCCCGCCCGGGCCCGCCCCCAAGATAGGCCCCGGGTGGAAGATGCCGATCACAGGGGGTTGACAATAGAAGTTGTAACACCTAATTTGAAGACAGCCAGGAGGCTTCCATGCGCGTCCTTCGTTCGTCCGATTCCCGCGGCCACTTCGATTTCGGGTGGCTCGACACCCGCCACAGCTTCTCCTTCGGGGATTACTTCGATCCCGACCACCACCACTTCCGGGGCCTCCGCGTGCTCAACGAGGACGTGGTGCAGCCCGGCCAGGGCTTCGGCACCCATGGCCACAAGGACATGGAGATCCTCACCTGGGTCCTCTCCGGCGCGCTTGAGCACAAGGATTCCCTGGGCAGCCAAGGGGTCATCCGCCCCGGCGAGGCCCAGGTCATGAGCGCCGGCACCGGCATCCGCCACAGCGAGTTCAACCACAGCGCCACCGAGCCGGTGCACTTCCTCCAGATATGGCTCCTGCCGGAGGCCAAGGACCTGGCGCCCCGCTACGGGCAGGTGCGCTACGAGGACGCGGAGTTCGCGAACCGCTGGCGCCTCATCGCCAGTCGCGATGGGGCCGAGGGCAGCGTGGTCATCTTCCAGGACCTCCGCATCCATGCCGCGCGGCTTGCCCCGGGTACCATCCTCCAGGCCATCCTGCCGGCGGGCCGTTACGGCTACCTCCACGTGGCCACGGGCCAGGTGAAGCTGGAGGACGGCACCGTGCTGAAGGCCGGTGATGCCCTCAAGATCTGGGAGGAGGGGGGTCCCACCCTCACGGCGGAGGGGGCCAGCGAAGTGCTCTGGTTCGATCTGCAATGAGCGCGCAGGCGCCCGTTCTCTTCGCCTCCCACGGCTCGCCCCTGCTGGCCCTGGAGCCGGACCACCCCTGGGCCCGCGATCTGCGGGCCTGGGGCCGCACGCACCCGGTGAAGGCGATCCTCGCGGTGTCCGCCCATTGGTGGACGCCGGACCTCCGGATCACCACCTCCCCGCAGCCACCCACGATCCACGACTTCGGCGGCTTCCCCGAGGCGCTCTACCGGATCACCTATCCCGCCCCGGGCGATCCGGAGCTGGCCCAGCGCATCCTCACCCTGTTGACGGCCGCGGGCCTGCCCGCAAAAGCCGACGAGGTTCGCGGACTGGACCACGGCACCTGGAGCGTGCTCGGACACAGCCATCCCGAGGCGCAGATCCCCGTGGTGCAGCTCTCGCTGCCGCGCTGGGCGCCCCGGGACCTCCTCCGCCTCGGCGCGGCCCTGGGGCCCCTGCGGGCCGAGGGCGTGCTGATCCTGGCCAGCGGCGGCCTCATCCACAACCTCCGCGCCGTGGCCTGGGAGGCGCCCGATGGCGAAGTGCTGCCCTGGGCCGCCGAAGCGGAGGCCTGGTTCGCCCAGCACCTGGAGGCGGGCGACCTCGAATCCCTCGCGGATCACCGCGAACGCTGGGCCGGCAGCCACCAGGCCGCGCCCACCACCGATCACCTGGATCCCCTCTTCGTGGCCCTGGGGGCCGCCCAGGGCGATCCCGTGCGCACCGTGCACCAGGGATTCCAGCTGGGCACCATGAGCCTGCGCACCTGGAGCTGGGAGGCCCCATGAATTATCGCGAAATTGCGTTCGTCGCACCCGCCCACGCCGCCGTGGAGGGGGATGGCATGCCCATCCAGCGGGCCATCCCGGCCCGCAACCTGCCGCTGCTGGATCCCTTCCTGCTGCTGGACCACTTCGGGCCCGTGAGCCTGCCGCCGGGCACCGATGGCGGCATCCCCGACCATCCGCACCGGGGCTTCCAGACGCTCACTTATCTGCTTCAAGGCGCCATGGAGCACAAGGACAGCCGCGGCGGCCACGGCCGCCTGGAGCCCGGGGGCGCCCAGTGGATGAACGCCGCCTCGGGCATTGTGCACTCGGAGATGCCCATGCCCGAGGTCCGGGCGTCCGGCGGCGCCATCGAGGGGCTGCAGCTCTGGATCAACCTGCCCGCGGAGCTGAAGGGCATGACGCCCGGCTACCAGGATGTGCAGGTCACGGACATCCCCGCCGTGACCCTCCCCGGGGGCACGCTCCGGGTTCTGGCCGGCACCTGGTCGGGGGTCACGGGACCCGTGCCCCAGCTGCGACCTTTCGGGTACGCCTTCCTGGAGCTGGGGCCCGGCGGCACCTTCGAACACGACCTGCCCGAAGGCTGGAACGCGGCGCTCTACCTCCGCAGCGGGGAAGGGGTGGCGGGGCCCACGGATCGGCCCGTGAAGGCCCGGGACCTGGTGGTGCTCAAGGCCCAGGGCGGCGGTCTGCGCCTGGCCACGGAATGGGGCGCCACGGCGCTCCTGCTGGCGGGCCAGCCCCTGGGGGAGCCCATCGCCCGCTACGGCCCCTTCGTCATGAACACCGAGGCGGAGATCCACCAGGCCTTCGAGGACTACCGGGCGGGCCGCATGGGCGCCATCCCGGCCTGAACTCAGCGGAGCCGCGCCGCCGACCGATGGGATGGGGTCTCCCGGAGCCTCCATGGCCTGGCACCTCACCTTCCCCTGGGGCCGGCGGCGGCGTCCGCCCCTGCGGGAGCTCCGCCGGGCCTTCGTGAACCTGGAGCGCATCCTCACGGCCGGCGCCGTGGGCAGCGCCCGCACCTCGGTGCGGCTGGCGGCCTTCTCCCGGGGGTACGAAGCCCTGCATGGGAACGCCGAGGCCATGGCCCGGGCGGTGCGCATCCTCAACGAGGACGTGGGGCAGGTGGCCGCCGCGTCGGAGGCATCGGCCCAGGACGCCGGCACCATGGAGGCCCAGGCCCGGGAGGGGCGCGAGGCCAGCGCCGGCGCCGTGGAATCCGTGCGGGAGTGGCTGGATCAGAGCGGCCAGGCCGTGGCCCGGCTGGATGTGCTCTTCGACCGCCTCCAGACGGTCACGGAGATCTCCGAAGCCATCAAGGGCATCGCCATGCAGACCCGCCTGCTGGCGGTGAACGCCTCCATCGAGGCCTCCCGCGCCGGGGAGGTGGGTCGGGGCTTCGCGGTGGTGGCCCAGGAGGTCCAGGCCCTGGCGGAATCCACCCGGCGCCAGACCGTGGAGATCGAGGGGCTGCTGAGCGTCATCCTCAAGAACCTGGGACCGGCCCAGGGCGCCCTGGCCCGCAGCCTCACCCTGGGCGAGGCGGCCACGGGCCAGGTGCAGGCTGTGAAACAGCGCCTCGAGGTGCTCGATCACCTCGCCACGGACACCGCCCGCCGGATGACGGAGATCGCGGGGGCCACGGCCCGACAGCGCGAGGCGGCGGAGACGCTCCTGGATTCCGCCCGGGACACGCTGCAGGCCACGGAGGCCATGCAGGCGGAGACCGCGGTGCTGGCGGAGGCCTCCTTCCAGCAGTCGCGGCTCACGGAGGCGGCCCACCAGGAGCTCACCCTCCTGGACACCGACACCCTCTTCCATCGGGCGCTCTCGCTGGGCCGGGGCCTGGCCGCCGAAGGCGCCGCCATCCTCCAGGCCCCCATCCGGAGCGGCCGCCTGCGGGCGGAGCAGGTGCTGGACCTCAGCTACCGGGAGCTGCGGGGCTCCGACATCGCCTCCCTGGCGCGGCTCTTCGATGTGTCCCGGGTCCCGGCGGAGGGCTTCACCCCGGCCAAGTTCGCCACGCCCTACGACGCCCTGGTGGACCTCGACCTCCAGGAGGCCATGGACGCGGTGCTGGCCCGGGAGCCCCGCCTCACCTTCGCCCTGTTCCTGGACCTCAACGCCTACGCCCCCATCCACAACCGGACCTTCACGAAGGACTGGACCGGCGATCCGGAGCAGGATCTGGCGGGCAACCGCATCAAGCGCTTCTTCCACGACAACCACGTGCTGGTGCGGGGGGCGCGGGTGGGCTTGGGCGACCGCGCCATGGACCTTCCGGACCGCACGGACCGGGGCACCTTCGCCCGGGCGGGCGTGCGCCTGGAGGCCCGGGCCCAGGACGCGGAGACCTTCCTCGTGCAGACCTACGCCCGGGACACGGGGGCCATCATGACCGTGCTCACGGTGCCCGTGAACGTGGCGGGGCAGCGGTGGGGCTGCGCCCTGCTGGGCTGGAGCGAGGCCGCCACCCCCTGAGGACGAAGTTCCCGTCCCGCCCGCGGGAATGGCACAAGGCCGCCCCCGGGCCTCCCGGGAATGATGAAGACCGAGGTCCCGATGTTCCCAGCCACCACCTTCACTGCCCGCCGCGAGGCCCTGCGGCGCCGACTGGGCGCCGGCCTGGTGCTCATCCCCGGGCACGGTGAGAGTCCCATGAACTACCGGGACAACGCCTACCCCTTCCGCCAGGACTCCAGCTTCCTCTACCTGTTTGGACTGGATCAGCCGGACCTGGTGGGCCTCATGGACCTGGATGCCGGGGAGGATTGGCTCTTCGGGAACGATCCTTCGCTGCTGGACGTGGTGTGGACGGGGCCCCTGCCCACGGTGGCCGAGCGCGCGGCCGAGGTCGGCATCAGCCGCACCGCCCCCTTCGCGGCCCTGGCTCCCCGCATCCAGGCGGCCCAGGCCCAAGGACGACCGATCCACTACCTCGCCCCCTTCCGGGGGGAGACGGTGCTCTTGCTGGCGGAGCTGCTGGGGTTCGCGCCGCCGGGGGTGACGGCCGGCTGGAGCCCCGAGCTCACCGCCGCCGTGGTGGCGCTCCGGGAGTGCAAGGCGGCGGAGGAAGTCGCCGAGATCGAGGGGGCCCTGGCCCTCACCGCCCGCATGCATCAGGCGGCCTTCCGCACCACGCGCCCCGGCGTCATCGAGCGGGAGGTGGTGGGGGCCATGGAGGGGCTCATGCGGGCCCAGGACCGGCAGCTGGCCTACCCCGTGATCTTCTCCAAGCGGGGCGAGGTGCTGCACAACCACCACCACGACCTGAAGCTCGAGGTCGGCGATCTGGTGGTGAACGACACCGGCTGCAGCTCCCGCTACGGCTACGCCAGCGACATCACCCGCACCCTGCCCGTGGGGGGC
Organism: Holophagaceae bacterium; assembly: GCA_044229665.1. Lineage (GTDB taxonomy): Bacteria > Acidobacteriota > Holophagae > Holophagales > Holophagaceae > JAFDVN01. The sequence goes on along the minus strand of JBGASN010000009.1, from coordinate 17,383 downwards.
CGCTTTTCAGCCCTGCAACGGGAGCTGTACGACGTGGTGCTCGCCGCCCAGGAGGCGGTGCTTGCGGCGCTGCGCCCTGGCGTGCCCCACCTGGAGATGCACCAGCTCGCCTGCCGCCATCTGGTGGAGGGGATGAAGGCCCATGGCTGCTTCAAGGGCGATCCCGCGGAGGTGGTGGCCAGCGGCGCCTACGCCATCGTCTTCCAGTGCGGGCTGGGCCACGCCATGGGCCTCGACGTGCACGACATGGAGGGCCTCGGGGAGGACCTGGTGGGTTACGGCGAGGGCTTCACCCGCAGCCCCCGCTTCGGCCTGCGCTCCCTGCGCCTGGCCAAGCCCCTCAAGGCGGGCATGGTGATCACCACGGAGCCGGGGCTCTACTTCATCCCCCACCAGCTGGATCAGTGGCGGGCGGAAGGTCGCTTCAAGGACTTCATCGACTACGATGCCCTCGAGCGCTTCCGGCACTTCGGCGGCATCCGCCTCGAGGACGACGTGCTCATCACCGACAACGGATCCCGGGTGCTCGGCCCGCCCATCCCCAAGACCGCCGAGGCCGTGGAAGCGGCCATGGCTTGAGGCTCAGAGCTGGCGCAGCTCCTCCCGGGCCTGGGCCAGGCAGGTGGGGCAGAGCCCGTGGGTGAGGGCTTTGCGGGTGTGGCGCTCCACGTAGACCTCCACCTTCTCCCAGGTGCCCTCGTCACTACGGATGCTCTTGCAGGCCGCGCAGATGGGGATCAAGCTCCGCAGTTCGGCCACGGTGCGCCGGGCTTCCACCAGGCGCGCCAACAGCGCGCCGACCCGATGGAGCAGGCGGCGGATGAGGATGTGGATGAGGATGCCCACCGCCAGGGTGATCCCAAGCTGCGTGGCCAGCCAGAGGGCGGTCGGGCCCGCGGGCGGGGCCAGGCGCCAGGTCCCCACCACGCACCCCAGGATGATGGCGATCGACAGGGCGTAATGGCGCACCCGCCGCACGAAGACCCCCACCACCGCCAGCAGGCTGAAGTACCCGGCGATGCGCATGGGATCGGGCACGAAGGCGGTGACGACGAGCAGCTGCAGGGAGACGAAGGTCAGGGCGAGCATGGCGAAGCGGTCCGAAACGCCTTTGGAAGGCACCCGGGTCCGGTAGGCCAGGGTGATGGCCACCCAGATGGGTACCGCCGCGGCGGAGGAGACCACCAAGGCTGCGCGCTGGGGGGAGGCCGGTGCGGCCAAACGGGACATGAGCTGCAGCAGACTCGCCAGGGCCATGCCCCATCCGAACGCCGTCAACAGGCGCTGGTAGAGGATCTCCAGACTGCGGGAGGGGGCCCACCGGTGCATGGGACCAGTATGGCCTCCTCAGACGAGGTCGGTGACCATGGGGGGCCGGCCGGACCGGCGGGGGGTGAACGGCCATGACCGACCTGCACCAGATCACACCGTTCCTCCACGTGCCGGACCTGGACGCGGCCCTGCACCGGCTTACGCGGGTGCTGCGTTTCGAAGTGAAGTATCAGGTGCCGGGCTATGCCTACCTCGAGTGGGACGGCGTGGGCCTTCGCGTGCTCGAGGAACCCGGCCGGGCCCTCCCGGGACCCGGGCAGGCCCGCATGACCGTGTACCTCGATGTTCCCGATGTGGATGCGCTTTATGCCCGCCTGCGTCCGGGCCTCGCCACCCTGCCGCTCGAAGACGTCATGCCTCCCCGCAATCAGCCCTGGGGGCAGCGGGAGTTCCACCTCCGGCTGCCGGACGGGCACTGGCTCGCCTTCGGCATGCCGGTGGCGGAAGGGGCGGAGGTGGATCAGGGGCCGAGCATGCCCTTCGGACCGGGATTCATTCGGCCTTCGGCTCCACCATCAGGGCCCGCCGCAGGGTGAACCGCGTCCCACCCAACCGGGCCACGGCCCGGGCCAGGGCCTCGCGGCTGCAGGTGAGCTCCGTGCACCACACTTCCAGGGGCAGCTCGCCGCCCTCGGGGTGCTCGGCGATCCAAGCCTCCCAGAGGTCGCCGAGCTTCGCGGCATCGGGCTCCTCCCGGTCCTGCCAGCTGCGCTCCTGGGGGCGGGTGGGCTGGTGGAAGCGGGTGGACTGGAGCTTCTCCGGCAGGAATCGCTGCTTCCGGTCGTAGTCGGCGTGGCTGTAGAAGTAGCCCTCGCCATGGCCCCGCTGCTTCGAGGTGCTGGTGTGGGCATCCCGCAGGCTCTCGGGCACGGGGGCGTCGTCCACGGCCAGGGCCGCGTCGATGGCGGCCACGGTGGCGTTGCTCTTGGGGGCGTTGGCCACGTAGATGACGGCCTGGGCCAGGGGGATGCGGGCTTCGGGCCAGCCGATGCGCTCCACGGCGCGGCTGGCGGTCTCCGCCAGGATGAAGGCCTGGGGATCGGCGTTGCCCACGTCCTCGGCGGCGCACACCATGAGGCGCCGGGCGATGAAGCGGGGATCCTCCCCGCCGCGGATCATGCGGCTCAGGTAGTAGAGGGCGGCGTCGGCGTCGCTGCCGCGCAGGCTCTTCTGGAAGGCCGAGGCCAGGTCGTAGTGGCCATCGGCGCGGTCGTACATCACGCGGCCGCCCAGGGCCGTGCGGAGGGCCTCCAGATCCGCCTCGGGCATGCCGAGGAAGGTCTCCAGCCCCGTGAGGGCCGCGCGCAGGTCGCCGCCGCTCCAGTCCGCCAGCCAGGGCACCACGCCCTCGGGCTCCGCCGCCCCGGGGCGCTCCAGGCCCCAGGCCCGGCGCAGCACCGACTCCACGGCCGCGGGCTCCAGGGCCTTCACGGGCACCAGCTGGCAGCGGCTGCGCAGCGCCGGGTTCAGGTAGAAGGCGGGGTTCTCGGTGGTGGCGCCGATGAGGACCGCCTCGCCCCGCTCCAGGAAGGGCAGGAGGATGTCCTGCTGGGCCCGGTTGAAGCGGTGGATCTCGTCGAGGAAGAGCACCGGCGCGTTGCCCCGGAAGAGGGGCATGCTCGACTGCTCCATCAGGAACTTCTTCAGCTCCGCGGCGGAGCCGGTGACGCCGCTGAACTCCAGGAAGCCGCGGCCGGTCTCCTTCGCGAGGATCCGCGCCAGCGTCGTCTTGCCCGTGCCCGGCGGACCCCACAGGACCATGGAAGGCAGGCGACCCCCGGAGGTGAGGCGCGTGAGCATCCCCGCCTTCCCCAGCAGGTGCCCCTGGCCCGCCACGTCGGCGAGGGTCTGGGGGCGCATTCTTTCAGCTAGGGGAGTTGACGAGGAGGGAGTCATGGACAGCCTCCAGCCTACCGCCTCGGCAGGGGCCTGCGCCCGGCCGCTGCTTCATGGGACCATGCCCCCATGGATCCGGACGTCCCGACCCCCGTTCCCCCCGAGGACCCCACCCCCCGGGGCCTGGAGCTGAAGGTGCCGCCGGCGGTGGTGGTGCTCCTGGCCGCCGGTGCCATGTGGGGGCTGGCCCGGGCCTTTCCGGACCTCACGGAGCCGCTGCCCTGGGAATGGACCCAGGGCGGGGGCGTCGCCCTGGGGGCCCTGGGCCTCGTCATCGCCCTGGCCGGCGTGGGGGCCTTCCGCCGCCACGGCACCACGGTGGATCCGCTCCACCCGGAAGGGGCCAGCCGCGTGGTGGACACGGGGCCCTACCGCTTCACCCGCAATCCCATGTACCTGGGCATGGCCGTGGCGCTCACGGGCTGGGCGGTGGCCCTGGCCCACCCCCTGGGGGCCCTGTTCCCGCCCCTGCTCATCGCCTACCTCACCCGCTTCCAGATCCGCCCCGAGGAGCGGGCCCTGCGGGCCAAGTTCGGGGAGGACTACGAACACTTCGTGCGGCGGGTCCCCCGGTGGCTCTGAGGGAGACCCCCACCTACCGACTGGAGCGGATCCCTTCGCCCATCGGGGAGGTGGTCCTGGTGGTGGATGACGAGGATCGCCTGCGCACCCTCGGGTGGTCGGACCTGGAGGACCGCTGGCGCGGGGACCTGCGGCGGCGGCACGGGGCGGGGATCGCCCTCCGGTCGGGGCCGGCCCGGAGTGCGGCATCCGAGGCCCTGGCGCGCTACTTCGCCGGGGATCTGCTGGCCCTCAACCCGCTCGCGGTGGAGCCGGGGGGTACCGCCTTCCAGCGGACGGTCTGGCGAGCCCTCCGGGGCATCCCGCCCGGTACCCACCGCACCTACGCCCAGCTCGCCGCGCAGATCGACCGCCCTGCCGCCGTGCGGGCCCTGGGCCACGCCAATGGCGCCAACCCCATCAGCCTGGTGATCCCCTGCCATCGGCTGGTGGGGGCCGATGGGTCCCTCACGGGCTACGGCGGGGGCCTGGCGCGCAAGGCGTGGCTCCTGGCCCATGAGGGGTGTCCCGTGGGGTGAGTGGGGATCGGGGGCACGGAGGCCCTGGCTAGGGTAGGGGGAACCCCCGAGGTCCCCATGCGCAACCTACCCCTGGCCCTGATCCCCGCCGTGCTCGTGGCCGGCCCCGCCGCCCCCGCACCCAAGGCCCCTTCCGCCTTCCCCTTCCCCGTGCACAGCCGCACCCTGGCCAATGGCCTCCGGGTGGTGGTGATCCCCACCGGGATGCCGGGTCTCGTGAGCCTGCAGATCCCGGTGAGCACCGGCAGCCGCAACGAGGTGGAGCCGGGCAAGTCCGGCTTCGCCCACTTCTTCGAGCACATGATGTTCCGCGGCACCCCCACGGTCTCCAAGGAGAAGTGGAACGGCTTCCTGCAGACCACCGGGGCCAGCCAGAACGCGTTCACGAGTGATGACCTCACGAACTACCACACCCTCTTCGCCAAGGAGGACCTGGAGACCTGGATCAAGCTGGAGGCGGACCGCTTCCAGCACCTCCAGTACCCCGAGGATGAGTTCAAGACCGAGGCCCGTGCGGTGCTGGGCGAGTACAACAAGAACAGCGCGAACCCCATCTCCAAGCTGCTGGAGGTGCAGCGCAACGCCGCCTTCACCACCCACACCTACAAGCACACCACCATGGGCTTCCTCAAGGACATCGAGGACATGCCCAACCAGTTCCAGTACTCCAAGGCCTTCTTCCAGCGCTGGTACAAGCCCGAGAACGTGACGGTGGTGGTGGCCGGCGATGTGGAGCCCGGCGCGACCTTCGCCCTGGTGGAGAAGTACTTCGGCCCCTGGAAGCGGGGTACCGCCAAGCCCCCGGTGATCCCCGCGGAGCCGGCCCCCACGGCCCCCGTCACGGCCCATGTGCCCTGGGACAGCCCCACGCTGCCCTACGTGTCGCTGGCCTTCCACAGCCCCGCCCGCTTCAGCACCACCTCGAAGGAGGGCGTGGCCCTGAGCTTCGTGGGCGACCTGCTCTTCGGCCCCCGCAGCGAGCTCTACCAGCGCCTCGTGGTGCGGGAGCAGAAGGTGGATCAGCTCTTCGCCATGGGGGGCACCAGCAAGGATCCGGGGCTCTTCACCCTGGCCGCCCGGGTGAAGAAGCCCGAGGACATGGCCGCCGTGCGCGAGGCCCTGCTGGAGGCCTGCGCCCAGGCCCGGGCGCTGCCCTTCTCCGCCACGCGCCTGGAAGAGGCCAAGGCCGAGGACCGCCTGGCCATGGCCCGCCGCTTCGACTCCACCAATGCGGTGGCCAGCTACGCGGCCCGCCTCCTGAGCTACGACCGCGATCCCGCGGTCCTGGAGAAGCTGCCCGCCCTCCGGGAGTCCGTGACCCCGGCCGACCTCACCGCCATCGCCCGGGCCACCTTCCAGGACGCCCGCCGCGTGGAGACCACCCTCACCCATGGGCCCTTGCCCGAAGGCTACGCCCAGGCTTACGTCGGCGTGGAAGCCCGGGCCGCCCGCCTGCTGGAGCTGCCCAAGCTCCCGCTCCTGGAGCAGCCCGCGGCGGCCTCGCCCCTGGTGAACCTGCGCCTGAACTTCCGAGTGGGCAGCCTCCACGATCCCAAGGGCAAGGAGGGGCTGGCCCAGCTCACGGCGGCCATGATCACGGACGCCGGCACCCGCCAGCGCAGCGTGCAGGAGCTCACCAAGGCCTACGGCGCCACGGGCAGCCGCCTGGGGGTGCTGGTGGACAAGGAACGCACCTCCTTCACCCTGAACGCCCCCCGCGCCAAGGCCACCGAGGCGCTGGAGCTGGCCCTGGAGCAGCTGGTGGAAGCGGGCTTCTCCGAGAGCGACTTCAAGCGCCTCAAGGCCCAGCAGCTCAACGCCCTGAACGTGGGCCTCAAGGCCAACAACGATGAGGAGCTGGGCAAGCTGGCCCTGGAGGCCCGCATGTACGAGGGCAGCTACGCCCACCCCGTTCTGGGCACCGCCAGCGGCCTCGAGACCATCACCCTGGAGGACGTGAAGACCTTCGCCCGCACCTTCTACTCCCGGAAGCGCCTGGTGGTGGGTCTGGGCGGGGGCTTCGACGCGGCCTTCAAGTCCGCGGCCCTGCGGGGCCTCGGTCGCCTGCCGGACACGGCCGCGCCCCCGGTGGCCTTCAACGAGGCGGAGCACCAGCCCGCCAGCCGCCTGCAGATCGTCACCAAGGAGACCCGGGCCACGGCCATCTCCTTCGGCATCCCCCTCCGGGAGCGCAATGAGAAGGGCGAGTTGCTGGATGAACGCGTGAACCGCGCCCATCCCGACTTCCCGGCCCTCTGGGTGGCCACCTCCTACCTGGGCCAGCACCGCAACAGCACGGGCGTGCTCTATCAGCGCCTACGGGAGGAACGCGGCCTCAACTATGGCAACTACGCCTACCTGGAGGCCTTCCCCGGCGGCATGTTCCAGTTCCAGCCGGATCCGGGGGTGGCCCGCGTGTTCAACCACTGGCAGGTGTGGATCCGCCCGGTGGCGCCCGCCAATGGCGCCTTCGCCCTCAAGGCCGCCCTCTTCGAAGTGGACAAGCTGGTGAAGCAGGGCATCCCCGCCCGCGGCTTCGAGGACACCCGCACCTTCCTGGTGAAGTTCCTGGACCACCTCACGGACACCGGCGCCAAGCGCCTGGGCCACGCCCTGGACAACGCCACCTTCGGCCTCCCGGAGTACGGCGAAGCCTTCAAGGCCAAGCTCAAGGCCCTCACCAAGGCCGACGTGGACCGCGTGATCCGCAAGTACCTGCGCACCTCGGCCCTCGACATCGTGGTGATCACCAAGGACGCCGAGGCCTTCAAGGCCGACTTCTTCGCCGATGCGAGCCCCACGCCGAAATACGACGCCCCCAAGCCCGACCTCGCCGCCGAGGATGCCGCCATCGCCCGCTTCAAGATGGACCTCAAACCCGAGGCGGTGACGGTCACGCCCCTGGGTGAGCTCTTCAAGTAAACCTTCCGCACCGCACAGAAAGTTCACGGGCCGGCCACAGCCCGGAAATGCCCGGCCCGCACCTTGGACGGAACCCCTGGAGGATTCCGTCCATGCTGCGTTCATCCTGCTCCACCCGCCTGGCCCTGGGGCTGGGCCTCGTCTTCGCCCTGATCGGGTGCGGGGGCGCCTCGTCCGAAGGCGCGCCGGTCCAGCCCAAGAACGTCATCTTCTTCCTCGGCGACGGCATGGGTCTCGCCACCCAGACGGCCGCCCGCATCTATGCGGTGGGTGAGGATGGTCAGCTCACCATGGACACCCTGCCGGAGACGGCCTTCGTCAAGACCCACTCCAACGACGCGCAGGTCACGGATTCCGCGCCCTCCATGTCCGCCTATATGACGGGCGTGAAGGCGAACAATGAAGTGATCGCCATGACTGCCAACACCCAGGCCTACGCCCCCAAGGCGGACTTCACCACCACCGTGATGCCCAACAATGGCACCGCCGTGACCACGCTCCTGGAGCTGGCCAAGGCCGCGGGCCGGGGAACTGGCGTGGTGACCACCACCCGAGTGACCCACGCCACGCCGGCTTCCACCTACGCCCACGTGCCCCACCGGGATGCGGAGGCCGACATCGCCGCCCAGTTCGTGCCGGGTGGCGTGGGCTACAACGCGGCCCTGGGCAATGGCGTGGACGTACTTCTCGGCGGCGGCAAGGGCTTCTTCCAGCCCACCACCGTGTCGGGCGGCAAGCGGGCCGATGGCCGGGACCTCACCACCGAGCTGAAGAAGCAGGGCTACGCCGTGGCCCTGAACCGGGCGGACTTCGACGGCCTGGATCCCAATGTGAGCACCAAGGTGGTGGGCCTCTTCACCGGCAGCCACATGAGCTACGACCTGGATCGGGATCCCGCCAAGGAGCCCAGCCTCGCCGAGATGACCCTCAAGGCCCTGCAGGTGGTCCAGAAGAACCCCAACGGCTACTTCCTCATGGTGGAGGGGGGCCGCATCGACCACGCCCTGCACGAGACCACCGCCGCCAAGGCCCTTCAGGACACCGTGGCTTTCGACAACGCCATCAAGGCGGCCCTGGCCGAAGTGAAGAAGACCGATCCCACCCTGAAGAACACCCTCATCGTGGTGACCGCGGACCACGACCACACCCTGGTGCTGAACGGCTACGCCAAGCGCACGGGCAAGACCACGCCCACCAATCCCGGGGTGCTCGGCCTCCTCCGCAATTACACCGATGGCTCCCTGGCCAAGGATGCGGACGGCAAGCCCTACACCATCATCGGCTTTGGCAACGGCGAGAGCCGCGTGAACGCCAATCGCAGCACCGTGGCCGACCTCACGGACGCGGCCGTGTCCGCCCCCACCTACCACCAGGAAGCCGCCATCCGTGTGGGCGCCGGCAGCGAGACCCACGGCGGCACCGATGTGTTCCTCGGCGCCATCGGCATGGGCGCGCAGGACTTCCACGGCACCCTCGACAACACCCAGGTCTTCACCCGCGTGAAGAAGGCCGCGGGCCTCTGAGCATCCGGAGCGAACCATGTTGAAGCGAACCCTCACCTCCCTGGCCCTGGCCTGCGTGGCCCTCGGCCTCCAGGCCCAGAGCGCCCCCAAGAACGTGATCTTCTTCCTCGGCGATGGCATGGGCCCCGCCGTGATCACCGCCGCCCGCATCTACAAGGTGGGCGAAGCGGGCAACCTGACCATGGACACCCTGCCGCGCACCGCCCGCATCAAGACCTTTTCCGGGGACGCCCAGACCACGGACAGCGCCCCCTCCATGGCCGCCTACATGACCGGCGTGAAGATGAACAACGAGGTCATCTCCATGTCCTCGGACACCCGCGCCATCGCCCCCGGCGTGGACCAGCTGAACAACTGCGGCAGCGGCAACGGCACCCCCGTGGCCACCCTCCTGGAACTGGCCAAGGCCCAGGGCCGGGCCGTGGGCGCCGTGACCACCACGCGGGTGACCCACGCCACCCCCGCCGCCACCTACGCCCACATCTGCCACCGGGATGCGGAGAATGACATCGCCGCCCAGGTGGTGCCCGGCGGCTTGAATTACAACACCGCCCTGGGTTCCGGCCTGGATGTGCTTCTGGGCGGGGGCCGCCGCCAGTTCGTGACCAAGGCGGCGGGCGGCAAGCGCATCGACGGGCGCGACCTCACCGCCGAGCTGGTGGCCGGGGGGTACCAGTATGTTCAGACGGGTACCGACCTCCTGGCCGTGAACCCCGCCACCACCTCCAAGCTCGTGGGCCTCTTCCACATGGACCACATGGACTTCGAGCTGGACCGGGTGAACAAGGCCCTCGACCAGCCCAGCCTGGCCCAGATGACCACCAAGGCCATCGACATCCTCGCCAAGAACGCCAATGGCTACGTGCTGATGGTGGAGGGCGGGCGCATCGACCATGCCCTGCACAACACCAACGCCAAGCGCGCTTTGGAGGATGCCGCCGCCTTCGACCAGGCCATCGCCGCCGCCCTGGCCAAGGTGGACCTCACCAACACCCTCATCGTGGTGACGGCCGACCACGACCACACCCTGACCATCAACGGCTACGCGAAGCTGGGGAACCCCATCCTCGACATCGTGCGGGACTACAAAACCAACACCGTCATGCTCGACGCCGATGGCAAACCCTACACCGCCTTGGTCTTCGGCAATGGTCCCAACCGCAAGGACGTGCGCACGGACCTTGTGTCCGGCGCCGCCGACAGCACCCAGGTGCTCCACGACGACTACCTGCAGGAGGCCTCGGTGCGCATGGGCGCCGGCAGCGAGACCCACGGCGGCGGCGATGTGAAGCTCTTCGCCACCGGCGCCGGCTCGGAGCGCTTCAAGGGCACCCTCGAGAACATCAGCGTCTTCGCCCTGATCCGGTCCATCACCGGCCTCTGATCCACCCATTACCCCACCAAGGGCGGCTCCACCCGGGGCTGCCCTTCGGCATGAAGGACCTTCCATGCGCGTGCTTCCCCTGCTTTCCCTGCTGCTGCTCACTCCCGGCCTCCGCGCCGCCGATCGCCCGGCTCCGGCCCTGGCGGCCATCATCACCACCGAACAGCGACACCTCACCTCCGATGGGTTGTCGAAGCAGGTGCACTTTCAGGAGCGCTTCCTCCGTGTGGGCGACCGGGTGTGGCTGGAGCGCATCATCCCCCCCGGCGCCCCCGCGGAAGAGGCGAGCCCCGAGGGTGGCCATCGGCACCTGGACCTCGACCGGGCGGCCCGCCTCGTTCAACGCCAATCGGATGGCCAGCTCAAGCTCACCTTCATCCACCGGGAGGAGCGCACCGTGGTGGCCACGGAACCCCGGGATCACCCGGAGGTGGGCTTCCATGATTCCTGGGGCGTGGTGGCCCACCTCATGGATCCCGAACTCCTGGTCAAGCTGCCGCCGCTCCCGAAGCGCCCCGCCGCACCCGGCACCCGCTGGCATGGTCGGAAGACGGCGCAGGGGTGGCTGCGGGTGCTGTGGTCCGAGCGGCTCCAGGTGGCCCTCGCGGTGGAATCCGCCAGCGCCGATGGCCACCGGGTGCACCGCACCACGGTGCGCCTCGCGCCGATGCCCAAGGTCCTCCCCTGGGACCAGGTGGGGGACTACCGCCAAAAGGACTACACCGACCTGCTGGACTGAGTAGCCTGGGGACATGTCCCTCCGCTTCCTGCTGCGCGCCTTGGCTGGTCTGGCGGCCAGCTACGCGCTCCTCTGCCTCCTAGTCTTCCTCCTGCAGCGCAAGCTCCAGTATTTCCCGGAGACCGGAGAAGAGGCCGGGGCCCTGCGCCGGGCCGCGGCGGTGGGCCTGGGGCCGTGGCGTGCCGCCGACGGCCGGCTGCTCGGCTGGCGCCCCCTGGGCGGCGCCCCCGCGCCCCTGCGGGTGCTCGTCTTCCATGGCAACGCGGGGAACGCCCTGGACCGGGCCTACTACGTGAAGCTCTTTCGGGAGTTGGGCGCGGAGGCCGTGGTGATGGAGTACCCCGGCTACGGATCCCGCCCCGGCGAGATCTCCGAGGCCTCCCTGGTGGCCGCGGGTCGGGAGGCGGTGGCGCGCCTGGCGCCGGAGGGTCCCCTGGTGATGCTGGGCGAGAGCCTGGGCAGCGGCGTGGCCTGCCAGGTGGCGGCGGCGGAGCCCACCCGGGTGAAGGGGCTCCTCTTGGTGACGCCCTACGCCGCCATGGTGGAGGTGGGGGCCCGGGCCTACCCCTGGCTCCCGGTGTCGCTGCTGATGCGGGATCGCTGGGACAACCGGGCCGCGTTGGCGAAATACTCGGGCCCCGTGGGCATCCTCGTGGCGGGGCGGGACGAGGTGGTGGGGGCCGACCAGGGGCGGGCGCTCGCCGCCGCCTGTCGGGGGCCGCACCGGCTCCTCGTGCAGCCGGAGGCGGGCCACAACACCTTCAGCCTCGCCCCCCAGGCGGGTGGCTGGGCCGAGCTCCTCAGCTTTGTTTCAGGGGGCAGCTGACCCCGGTGCCCTTGAGCCCACAGTAGCCATCGGGGTTCCGGTCCAGGTACTGCTGGTGGTAGGGCTCCGCGTAGTAGAAGGGCGGGGCGGGCAGGATCTCGGTGGTGATGGAGGGGAGGCCCGCCGCCCGGAGCTTGATCTCGTAGGCGGTGCGGGAGGCCTCCGCCGCGGTGCGTTGCGCCTCGGTGGTGGGGAAGAGGGCGGAGCGGTACTGGGTGCCGATGTCGTTGCCCTGGCGCATGCCCTGGGTGGGATCGTGGGCCTCCCAGAAGGCCTGGAGGAGGGTCGTGAAGGGCAGGCGGCGGGGGTCGTAGACCACCTTCACCACCTCCGCATGGCCCGTCTCCCCGGTGCAGACCTCCTCGTAGGTGGGGTTGGGCGTGTGGCCCCCCTGGTAGCCCACGGCGGTCACCAGCACCCCGGGGATGCGCCAGAACAGCCGCTCGGCGCCCCAGAAGCAGCCCAGGGCGAAGTAGGCCACCTCGGCGCCCTGGGGCTCCGCATCCAGCTCCACCTTGAGCACCCGGTGGGGATCCTGGAGGAGCATGACCTCGTTCCGGCCGGTCATGGCCTCTCGGATGGACGGCAGGCGGAGCTTCTTGTCCTCGGACATCGGAACCTCGGGGGTGCGGAATGGGTCCCAGGATGCGGCAATATGGGGGAATGATCTACCTCGACCACAACGCGACCACGCCCTTGGATCCCGAGGTGCTGGAGGCGATGCTGCCCTGGTTCACCGCCAAGCCCGGGAACGCGGGCAGCGCCCACGCCCAGGGGCATTTGGCCGAGGCCGCCGTGGCCCGGGCCCGGGAGCAGGTGGCGGCCCTGGTGGGCTGCACGCCGGCGGAGCTGGTCTTCACCTCCGGCGCCACGGAGTCCCTGAACCAGGCCGTGAAGGGCGTGGTGGAGGCCTTCCCCGCCAAGAAGCACATGGTGATCTCCGCCGTGGAGCACCCGGCCCTGCAGGCGCTGGCGGCCTGGCTCCCCTCCCAGGGCGTGGCCGTGGATCTGGCCCCGGTGGATGGGGAGGGTTGGCTGGACCTCGTGGCCCTGGAGGGGCTCCTGCGCCCCGACACCGCCCTGGTGGCGGTCATGGCCGCGAACAACGAGACCGGGGTGCTCAACCCCCTCGAGGAGGTGGGCCGCCGGGTGAAGGCCCACGGCGCCCTGCTGCTGGTGGATGCCACCCAGGCCCTGGGCAAGGTGCCCGTGTCCGTGGCCCAGGGGCCCGCGGACCTGCTCTGCGGCTCCGCCCACAAGTTCTACGGCCCCAAGGGCGTGGGCTTCCTCTTCATCCGCCGGGGCCTGCGCCTGAAGCCCCTCCTCCTCGGGGGCGGTCAGGAGCGGGGGCGCCGGGGGGGCACCGAGAACGTGCCGGGCCTCGTCGGGCTGGGCGCCGCGGCGGCCCAGGCCACGGAGCGCCTGGGCTACTGGACCTGCGTGGCCGAGCTGCGGGACCACCTGGAAGCCACCCTCGCCGGGGCCGTGCCCCGGATGAGGGTGCTGGGGCAGGGCGCCCCCCGCCTGCCCAACACCAGCCTCCTGGCCTTCGAGGGGGTGGAGGGCGAGGCCCTGCTGCTGCGCCTGGATCGGGCCGGCATCTGCGTGTCCACGGGCTCCGCCTGCAGCACGGGCCACAAGGAACCCAGCCACGTGCTCCGGGCCATGGGCGTGGACCCCGCCTATGCCAAGGGCACCTTGCGCGTGAGCCTGGGCCGCACCACCACCGCCGGGGAGCTCCAGACCCTGGAGGACCTCCTCCCTGGGGCGGTCGCCGAGCTGCGCGGGGCGGGCACCTTCGGGCGCTGAGCCGCTTCGGGCATCCTGGAGGCACCTCCCCGGAGCCCCCATGCTGCACCGCGCCATGCCCGCCCTCGTCGCCTTCCCCCTGCTCGCCCAGGGGGTCCCCGCCGACTTCGACGCCCAGGTGCAGAAGGCCCTGAAGGCCTTCGACGTGCCGGGCATGGCCGTGGCCGTGGTGAAGGATGGGAAGGTGGTGCACGCCAAGGGCTACGGCGTGCGCAAGCTGGGCGAGGCCGGGGCCGTGGACGCCCACACCCTCTTCGGCATCGCCTCCAACTCCAAGGCCTTCTGCGCCGCCTCCGTGGCCATCCTGGTGGATGAGGGCAAGCTCAGCTGGGATGACCCCATCACCAAGCACCTGCCGGGCTTCCGGGTGGCGGATCCCTATGTCACCCGCGAGCTCACGATCCGCGACCTCCTCTCCCACCGCAGCGGCCTGGGCCTGGGGGCCGGGGACCTCATGTACTGGCCCGACACCACCTTCACCCGGGAGCGGGTGCTGGCCGGGGCCGCCCACCTCAAGCAGGCCTCCAGCCTCCGCAGCCGCTACGCCTACAACAACCTCGGCTTCGTGGTGGTGGGCGAGATCGTGGCCAAGGTGGCGGGCATGCCCTGGGAGGCCTTCGTGGCCGAGCGCATCTTCAAGCCCCTGGGCATGACCGAGAGCCGCATCAGCAGTGATGGCCTCCCCGACACCGCCAACGTCGCCTTCCCCCACGCCAAGGGCTGGAAGCAGGACCAGCCCCTCGTCCCCGTGGTGCGCACCCGGGACCAGGTGTGGGCCGCCGCCGCCGGGCTCAAGTCCAACGTCACGGACCTGGCCAAGTGGGTGACCTGCCAGCTGGCCCAGGGCCAGCTCCCCGACGGGAAGCAGCTCATCTCCAGCAAGGCCATCCACGAGATGTGGAGCCTCCAGATCCCCACCCGGATCGCCGAGAAGCCCACCCCCGGCCTGGAGGAGCTGCGGCCCCAGTTCGCAGGCTACGGCCTGGGCTGGAGCCTGCGCGACTACCAGGGCCACAAGGTGGTGAGCCACGGCGGCGCCCTCACGGGCATGCTCTCCACGGTGGTGATGGTGCCGGACCAGAAGTTGGCCCTCATCTTCCTCACCAACCAGGAGCAGGGCAGCGCGTACACCGCCCTGGTCTACCGCCTCCTGGACCACGCCCTGGGCCGGCCTCCCAAGGACTGGGTCAGCCTCCTCCAGAAGCGGGACGCCGAGGGCCACGCGGAAGCGCTCAAGGCTCTGAGGGAGGCCGAGGCCAAGCGGGACAAGGCTTCGAAGCCCAGCCTGGCCCTGGACCGCTACGCGGGGACCTACCGGGATCCCTGGTATGGCGATGTGGTGGTCGAGGTGAAGGAGGGCAAGGCCAGCCTGCGCATGGTGCCCACCCCCGCGGCCGTAGGCGAGCTCCAGCCCTGGCAGCAGGACACCTTCCGGGCCGTGTTCCAGGATCCCAACATCCCGGACGCCTACCTCACCTTCCGCCTGAACGCGGCCGGGGAGATCGAGAGCATCCGCATGGTCCCCACCAGCGGCCTGGCGGACTTCAGCTTCGACTATCAGGACCTGGACCTGCGGCCCGTCCGCAAATAATCCGGCTCAGACGAAGAGCGGCACCGACTCGCCCTGGTCATCCACGGGCCAGCCGGCGATGCCCGGCAGCGTGTCCTCGGGGACGCGCCGGGTGGGCCGCGCCGGTTCCACCGCCAAGGGCACCAGCACCGCGCAGCCCAGGAAGAGCATCCAGGGCAGGGCGCCGAAGGGCTGGGAGCTGTGGGCGGGAAGGGGCACGGGGGATCCTCTTCCCCCTGCTTCGGTAGACGAGGCCCAGAGGTTTAGCGCGTGCGCAGTTCGTCCAGGTAGTGGCCCAGCGCCAGGCTGAGCCAGCGGTGGTCCGGCAGGTCCCGGCTCACGTAGCCCATGTGGCCGCCGGTGCGCTCCAGGTGCAGGTGGACGCCGGGGCCCAGGGTGGCCCGCTGGAGGTCCTCGGCGGCCACGAAGGGGTCGTCCTCGGCGTGGAGGATCACGGTGGGGGTGGTGATCCTGGCCAGGTGGGGGGCCGCGCTGCACCGGGTGTAGTAGTCGTGGCGGTCGCGGAAGCCGCCGGCGGGCGCCGTGTAGGCGTCGTCGAAGTCCCGCAGGCTCATGCCGCGGCTGAGGCGGTACTTCCCCCGGGGGATGAGACCGGCTACCTCCCGCTCGCGCACCGACCGCACCACCCGCCGCACGAAGTAGAGGTCGTAGGCCTTGTTGGGCCAGGAGGAGATGAGGTCGGAGCAGCGGGCCAGGTTCACGGGCGGGTTCACGGCGATGGCCGCATCGGGCTTGGGGTGGGGGCCATCGTGCCCCTCGCCGAGGTTCAGGAGCAGCACGTTCCCCGAGAGGGAGAAGCCCAGGGCGGTGATGCGCCCGGGCCCCCGGCGCCGGGCCTCGGCCATGACCGCCCCCAGGTCCCCCGCCACCCCGCTGTGGTAGGTGCCCCGGGCCAACCCCTTGCCGCGGCCACAGCCCCGGTGGTTGATCGTCCACACCTCCATGCCCCGCTCGAGCCCCAGGCGCACCGCCCGTCGCACGTAGGGCCGCTCATCATCGCCCCCCAGCCCATGGAACACGCAGAGGCGCTCCGCCCCCCCAGCCCCGAAGATCCGCCCCGCCAGCCGGTCCCCATCGGCCAACGTGATCTCCACCGGTGACCAGGGCTCCTCCAGCGGCGGCTCCGGCAGGTAGTTCGCCACCAGCGTCTGCAGGTGCCCCGTGGGAGCCCACCAGGGCGCACGGCAGGGAAGGGAAGGGCGGGGGAGCTCCATCGGTTCAGGCTAACCCGGGGGAGGAAAAGATCCACCACGAAGGCGCGAAGGACGCGAAGGAACGCGAAGAAGAAACAACTCAGGAAAAGATCCACCACGAAGGCGCGAAGGGCGCGAAGGAACGCGAAGAAGAACTAAATGAATTGGGGAAGGGATGGGTCGGGCCCCTGCTGCCCATTCGCGAGTGCTTTTCTTCGCGTCCTTGCTTTCCTTCGTGCCCCTTCGCGACCTTCGCGCCTTCGTGGTGGATCTTTTGATCTTTCAAACACGAAGGCCCGGTCACCCGGGCCCCCGTTCCGCGCTGTCGAAATTTCTTTAGTGACTGGCGAGCTTCTCGAGCTTCTCCGCCTCGGCGAGGTTCGTCATGCCGCTCTCGAACCACCTCTGCTTGCCGTCGAGGATGCCGCGGCTCACCTTCACCTTGAGGTCGTCGTCGTTGGAGGCGAAGCCGGCGAACTTCAGGCGGATGCGGCGCTCGGTGTTGCGGCAGAAGAGGTCGGCCAGTTCCGCGGCTTCGCGGGCGTTGGCGTGGCCGGCCTTCTTCATGGCCTCGGCGTGCAGCACGGCGGCCACCATGGCGAAGAGGTCGGCGCCGATCTCCACGCCGCGGAACACGGTGATCTGCTTCTTCTCTAGGCGGGCCTGGAACCTCATCATCTGGTGGAAGAGGGCGCGGCTCAGCTTGCGGGTGAGGCGCTCGGCCGTGCGGAGGTGCTTGCCGTTGCTGCCGTACTGGCCGTACTTGAAAGCGGTGAAGAGGCCGTTCCAGCGGGTGGGGTACCACCAGGCGTAAAAGCCGAGGACCTTGGGCAAGGCACCAATCTTTTGCCCGACGGTGCTCTTGGGGTTCACCAGGTCCCAGGCGGTGCCCAGGTGCAGGTCCAGGGCCTCGCGGGCGATGAAGAGGCGCATGATCTCGGAGGAGCCCTCGAAGATCAGGTTGATGCGGAAGTCGCGCATGATGCGCTCGATGGGGATGCCGATGTCGCCGCGGGCCTTGAGGCTGTCGGCGGTCTCGAAGCCACGGCCGCCGCGGATCTGCAGCGT
>JBGASN010000008.1:0-98787 GCA_044229665.1 Holophagaceae bacterium | reverse complement strand
TGGGCGTCGTTGAAGTAGGCGGGCACGGTGACCACGGCCTCGGTGACCTTCTCGCCCAGGTAGGCCTCCGCGGCCTCCTTCATCTTGGTGAGGATGACGGCGGAGATCTCCTCGGGGCTGAGGTGCTTGTTGTCGATGACGACGGAGCAACCGCCCTTCTCGTTGCGCTCGACTTCGTAGGGCACCAGCTTCTGCTCCTTCTCGGAGTCGGCGAAGGGGAGGCCCATGAAGCGCTTGATGGAGTAGACGGTGTTCTTGGGCTGGGCCACGGCCTGGCGCTTGGCCGAGGCGCCCACGAGGCGCTCGTGGGTCTTGGGGTTGAAGCCCACGATGGAAGGCGTGGTGTTCGCGCCTTCGGGGTTGGGGATCACCTTGGGCTGCCCGCCCTCCATCACGGCGACGCAGCTGTTGGTGGTACCGAGGTCGATGCCAATGATCTTGCCCATGGGGGTCCTCCTTGAACGGGTAGGGGTCCGGGGCAGGGGCCCCGCGACCTCTCAAGCTAGGACGTGATGCCTGGGTTGTCAACTCGATCTACATTATTTGACTCATATTTTTTTAGTATGTTGCGTGTTCATCTCAGGTAACCCAACCTGGATCCATGACCTTGCGCCCATGCCCCATCTGTCGCACCCCCACCGCCTGGGCCGACAACCCTTGGAAACCCTTCTGCTCCGAGCGCTGCCGCACCCGGGACCTGGGTGCCTGGGCCAGCGAGGATTACCGGATGCCGGCCAAGCCCGACGAGGAGCAGGGCGAAGACTGGAGCGGGGAGTTCCCGGAGACCTAGAAAACGGGGACCCCGAGGGGTCCCCGATCGTGGATTCGGCCGCGGTTCAGGGGGCCACGATGGCGCTCACCATGGGGGCGGTGGCGTAGGGGAAGCTGGTCTGGAAGGGGTACTGGGCGAAGGCCAACCCGGGGAAGCGCACGGAGGAGATGCTCACCACGTAGGTGCTCCCGGCGGTCATGACCCCGGGCGGCACCACCAGGGAGCGGGCCGCGGTGCGCAGGGTGGCGCGGGTGAGGAGCTGGCTCGTGCCGGCGTTGTTGCGCAGCTCCAGGATCCGGACCACGTAGCCCGTGGGCGATCCCAGGCTGGGGAGGTCCCAGGCCAGGGTCGGCGTGGTGCCCACCGCCAGCTGGTTCTGGAAGAGATCCTTCCCATTGATCTTGGGGTTCTGGACCGGTCCGACCAGGGGCGCGAGGGGGGCCGCCCCCGTGGGCAGGGTGTTGGTGGCGGTGTAGCTGGACCGCTGGAGGGTGGCGGGCACGGTGGCGCCCGGGGCCAGGTAGTTCACGCTCCAGATGAAGTAGGTCTCGGCCAGGAGGTTCCAGGCGGCGGGATACGGGTTGCCATAGGCCAGATCGCCGAGATCCAGGTCCGTGGCTGCCGTGGTGGCTCCGCTGTCGTAGGTGAAGAGCTGGAAGGCGCTGCTGGGGATGCCCGTGGACAACCCGGTGGGGGAGGCCCAGAGGCCGAACTCCGTGCCCGTGACCGTGGCGGCCGGGTTCACCTGGGGCGTCATGGCCGCCAAGGCGCTGCGCTTCCAGTTCAGGCGCAGGGTGGAGGTCTGGGGCAGGTCCAGGAAGGCGCCGTTGGCCGTGCCGTTGACCCCATCGACCATGGTCAGGGCCGGCAGGTTCCAGGCCCGCCCCAGGGCCCGGTAAGTGTTCCCGGCGGTGGTACGGGTGGTGAGCTGGTTCAGGTAGGCCTGGTCGCCCTTCGCGCTCTCCAGGAGGCCCAGGCCGAGGGTGGTGAAATCATAGGTGTAGCTGGTGAGGGCTGTCGCCCCCGGCGCCGGGGCATTGGTGACCCCCACCGTGCTGGGCGGCACCGAGAGCACCCATCCCTGGTTCGGGGCGTTGTAGAGCAGCTCATCCGTGGCCTGCCAGGGGGCCAGGTTTCCGGCATTCATCGCCAACGCGGTGGGATTGCCCGGGTAGGCCACGTCGGGCCGGCCGTAGGCGTCGAGCACCCACTCCACGTGATCCACGGAGGTCCACACGTAGGTGCTCCCGAAGCGCAGCCAGTAGTTGCCCACGGGGACATTGGGAATGCTGAAGGTGCCATCGGCATGGCCCACGCCCGCCAGCGTGTCGAAGCCCCCGCCGGCATTGGGCACCAGGGCCTGGATCACCGCGGCGGTGAGGTCCAGTGGCTGCAGGGTGGTGGCGTTCTCCTGGTGGTAGGTGAAGCTCCGGAGACCCGTGACGATGCGCAGGGGGGTGGCGGCCGGGGCTTCCGGGGCGGCCACCCGGGGGGTCTCCCCGGTGGACTCGCAAAGGCGGGCCACCTCGGCCTCGGAGAGCCTCTGGGGCGCGCCGGTGGCCGCCGTGAAGGACAGGGCCCGGGCCCGGTGGGGGCGCTCCGGGCTGTCGCTGGTCCAGAAGGGCTCGGTGGCGGCCGGGGGCTTGGGCGCCGGGGCGGGCGCGGCGGCCTCGGTCCGGGCGGTGGCGCCCCCGCCGCAGGCGAGGAGCAGGGCCAGGGCCGAGAGGCCCAGCAGGGTGCGGGTGGACGGGGAGATGGACATGACGCCTCCGGGGGTGGGGGTTGGGTGGTTGATTGGCGCCATCAAATTACGATGATGCCTGTTTTTTACTGATTTGCTCCAGTCTGCACCGTTCGACTTCCAATGCCAGCCGGAATTGCGGCTTTTTTGAGGAACCCCCCCCTCTTCGCCGGGCCCCCGGTGGCGCTTTCCCTTGCTGGCCTTGGATGTCCTTGGGATTCTGGTGGGATGGAACGTTACACGCCCTCCCTCATCGAAGCCAAGTGGCAGGCCTATTGGGCCGACCACAAGACCTTCCGCACCCCCGAGGACCCCAAGCTCCCCAAGAAGTACATCCTGGACATGTTCCCCTACCCCTCCGGCGCGGGCCTCCACGTGGGGCATCCCGAGGGCTACACGGCCACCGACGTCGTCTGCCGCTACCTGCGGACCAAGGGCTACGCGGTGCTGCACCCCATGGGCTGGGACGCCTTCGGCCTCCCCGCCGAGCAGTACGCCATCCAGACGGGCACCCACCCCGCCATCACCACCCAGAAGAACATCGACACCTTCCGCCGCCAGATCCAGAGCCTGGGCCTGAGCTATGACTGGGACCGGGAGGTGGACACCACGGATCCCGCCTACGTGAAGTGGACCCAGTGGATCTTCCTCCAGCTCTACAAGCGGGGCCTGGCCTACCAGACGGAGATCCCCGTGAACTGGTGCCCCGCCCTGGGCACCGTGCTGGCCAATGAGGAGGTCATCGACGGCAAGAGCGAGCGCGGCAGCCACCCCGTGGTGCGTCTGCCCCTGCGCCAGTGGATGCTGAAGATCACCGCCTACGCCGACCGCCTGGCCGACGACCTGGACCTGGTGCAGTGGCCCGAGAGCACCAAGACCATGCAGGAGGAGTGGATCGGCCGCAGCGTGGGTGCCGAGGTGCGCTTCCCCCTGGAGGGCGGTGGCGAGCTGGAGATCTTCACCACCCGCCCGGACACCCTCTACGGCGTGACCTTCATGGTCATCGCCCCCGAGCACGCCGCCGTGGCCTCCCTGACCACGCCGGACCGCCGGGCCGAGGTGGAGGCCTACGTGGCCGCCGCCAAGAACCGCAGCGACCTGGATCGCAAGGCCGCCAAGGAGAAGACGGGCGTGTTCACGGGCGGCTACGCCGTGAACCCCCTCAGCGGCGCCAAGGTCCCCGTGTGGGTGGCCGACTACGTGATGATGGGCTACGGCACGGGTGCCATCATGGCCGTGCCCGCCCATGATGAGCGCGACTTCGCCTTCGCGAAGAAGTTCCAGCTCCCCATCCTGCAGGTGGTGAGCGCCGATGGGTCGAAGGTCGACGGCGAGCTCACCGAGGCCCTCATCGCCGACGGGGTGGCGGTCAACTCCGGCCCCTACGACGGCCTGGCCACCGAGGCCTTCAAGGGCAAGGTCATCGCCGACCTCGAGGCCAAGGGCATCGGGAAGAAGCGGGTGGAGTACCGCCTGCGCGACTGGGTGTTCAGCCGGCAGCGCTACTGGGGCGAGCCCTTCCCCATCTACTTCCCCGTGGAGACTGATGGCGACCCCCGGAAGGGCGCCGCCCACACCATCCGCTACGACCAGCCCATCCCCGTTGACGAGTCCGAGCTGCCCCTGCGCCTGCCGGAGCTGGAGGACTTCAACCCCGGTGACGATCCGGCCGGCACCCTGGCCCGGGCCATCGACTGGCGCTTCTTCCAGAAGGACGGGAAGTGGTTCGCCCGGGAGACCAACACCATGCCCCAGTGGGCGGGCTCCTGCTGGTACTACCTCCGCTTCATGGATCCCAAGAACCCCGACGCCGCCTGGAGCCGCGAGGCCGCCCAGCGCTGGCTGCCCGTGGACCTCTACGTGGGCGGCGCCGAGCACGCCGTGCTCCACCTCCTCTACGCCCGCTTCTGGCATAAGGTGCTGCTCGACGAGGGCCACGTGCACGTGCCGGAGCCCTTCGGCAAGCTGGTGCACCAGGGCATGATCCTGGGCGAGGTGGAGTACACCGCCTTCGCCGACGCCGCCGGAACCCTGGTGAGCCGCGAGCTCGCCGTGGCCCAGGCCGAGGGCGGCTACCGCCACCGGGACACGGGCGTGGAGCTCTTCCCCCAGCGCGTGGCCGAGGAGGCCACGGAGAAGAAGGGCCCGGCCGTGATCCTCAAGGCCGACCCCAAGGTGCAGGTGGATGCTCGCGCCTTCAAGATGTCCAAGAGCCGGGGCAACGTCATCAACCCCGACGAGGTCATCAAGGCCCATGGCGCCGATGCCCTTCGTCTCTACGAGATGTTCCTGGGCCCCCTGGAGGCCACCAAGCCCTGGAGCACCTCGGGCATCCAGGGCGTGAGCCGCTTCCTGGAGCGCTGCTGGAACCTGGGCCAGAAGCCCCTCTCCGACACGGCGCCGGAAGGCGACCTCCTGCGCCTCCTCCACAAGACCATCAAGAAGGTGGGCGAGGACATCGAGGCCCTGCGCCTCAACACCGCCATCAGCGCCATGATGATCCTCCTCAACGACCTGGCGAAGGCCGACCCCCTGCCCCGCCAGGGCGTGGAGACCCTGGTGCGGCTGCTGCACCCCTTCGCCCCGCACCTGGCCGAGGAACTCTGGGAGACCCTGGGCCACGCCCCCTCGCTGCAGGCGGTGCCCTGGCCCGAGTACGACCCCGCCCTCTGCGTGGACGAGGCGATCACCGTGGTCGTGCAGGTGAATGGCAAGGTGCGCGGCCGTCTCACGCTCCCGGCGGACGCCACGGAAGAGGATCGCCGCACGGCGGCCCTGGCCTGCCCCGAAGCCCAGCCCTACCTGGCCGGCAAGGAACTGCTCAAGGTGGTCGTGCCCCCGGGGGGCAAGCTCGTGAGCCTGGTGGTCAAGGGCTGATGGTCGGGCCCGGGCCGTCCCTGTCCGATGCGGACCTGGACGGCCGGCTGCCCCCCGCCCTTCAGGCCCACGCCCATCGGCACTGGACCCCCGTGGCGGTGACCCGCCTGGGGGTCCAGTGGCTGGTGGACGCAGGCGCCCGCTCGGTGCTGGACCTGGGCTCCGGGGCCGGGAAGTTCTGCGTGGCGGGCGCCTGCCTCTCCCCCCTCACCTTCCTTGGGGTGGAGCACCGCCCCCACCTGGTGGCCGCGGCCCGGGCCCTGGCTGCGGCCTGCGCAGTCGACGGACGGGTGACCTTCCACCTGGGCGACCAAGCCCAGGCGGAGGAGTTGGAGGCCCACGCCCTCTACCTCTACAACCCCTTCGGGGAGAACCTCCTCGCACCCTCCGGCCACATCGATGGCACCGTGGAGTTGAACCGGAGGCGCTTCCACCGGGAGACCACCCGTCTGGAAACCTGGCTCGCCCGGCGCCCCCGCGGGTCCTGGGTGCTCACCCTCAATGGCTTCGGGGGAAGGCTGCCCGACACCTATGACCTCCTGCGGATCGAGGACACCGAGGTCGCCCCCCTCCGGCTCTGGCAGCGGTCCCGACGTCCGGATCAGGGGGGCTATTGGTTGGAACTGGCGGATCGGACCCTGCGACGCGACGCCATGGGACGGGACGAGGTCCTGCCCCTGGAGGGGTGACCGGCTCCCCCGCCATCTGGGCACCGGATCTGGAATCCCCGGGACCGCGGCCCGAGCCTGATGGAAACCCCCTCGGAGCTTCCATGGCTGAGCCCGCTTCCACCCTGGACCGACGCAGCTTCTGCGCCTGCGCCGTGGCCGCTTCGGCCCTGGCCTGCGGTGGGGGGGGCGGCGGGAGCAGCCCCTCGGGACCCGCGATCCCCCCACCCGGCCCCAAGACCACGACCGACACCAAGACCGCCCTCCTCGCCACGGCCACCGGCACCGTCCGGGACTACCGCAACCTGGGGGCCTTCTGGCTCATCCGCGATGCCACGGGCATCTACGCCATGACCGCCGTGTGCACGCACCTGGGCTGCGTGATCGGCCAGGGGGGCCCCGCCTTCGCCTGCCCCTGCCACGGCAGCGAGTACAACCTGGGGGGCACCGTGACCCTGGGCCCCGCCACCCAGGCCCTGCGGCACTTCTCGGTGACGGAGCCCAGCCCGGGCGCCGCCCTGGTGGTGGATACCGGCGCGGTGGTGGCCTCGGACGTGCGCCTCACCTGAGACCTCGGTTCCCGGGGGCTCCGATACCATGGGGATTCCGTCCGGAGTCCCCATGAGCCAGCGCATCGTCGAGTGTGTCCCCAACTTCAGCGAGGGTCGCGACCGGGCCAAGATCAAGCAGATCACCGATGCCCTGGAGTCCGTGCCGGGGGTGCAGCTCCTGGACGTGGACCCCGGCGCCGACACGAACCGCACCGTGGTCACCATCCTGGGGGATCCGGAAGCGGTGCTCGAGGCCGCCTTCCAGGGCGTGAAGCGGGCCGCGGAGCTCATCGACATGAGCCAGCACCACGGCGCCCACCCCCGCATGGGGGCCACGGACGTGTGCCCCTTCATCCCCGTGGAGGGGGTGACCATGGAGGAGTGCGCGGAGCTGGCCCGCCGCCTGGGCAACCGCGTGGGCCACGAGCTGGGCATACCCGTGTACCTCTACGAGGCCGCCGCGAGCCGCCCCGACCGCAAGAACCTGGCGAACGTGCGCAAGGGCGAGTACGAGGGCCTGGCCGAGAAGCTCCAGAACCCCCACTGGCTGCCGGACTTCGGCCCCGCGGCCTTCAACGCCCGCAGCGGCGCCCTCATCACCGGGGCGCGCGAGTTCCTCATCGCCTACAACATCACCCTCAACTCCAAGGTGAAGGACCACGCCACGGACCTGGCCTTCGAGCTGCGGGAGAAGGGCCGAGTGGCCCGCCGGGGCCAGACCAACGCCTTCTACAGCAGCGGCGAGATCCTGTTCTACACGGAGGGGCACTTCCCCTGCGGCAACTGCGCCCGCGACGAGCATTCCTTCGAAGCCCTGGTGGAGCACTGCCAGGAGGCCCACGGCTACGACCTGGTGCAGCTCCTGGCGCTCAACGACATCGACGCCGAGCAGGGCGTGGTGGGACGCAAGGCCTACCGGGCCGGCCTCTTCACCGACTGCAAGGCCATCGGCTGGGTGGTGGAGGAGTACGGCCGCGCCCAGCTCTCCATCAACCTCACCAACTACAAGGTGACCCCGCCCCACGCCGTGCTGGAGGCCACCCGCGAGATGGCCGCGGACCGGGGGCTCATCGTCACGGGCAGTGAGATCGTGGGCCTCGTGCCCTACGCCGCCCTCAAGGAGGCGGGCCAGTACTACCTCAAGGCCATGGCCCGCAGTCCCTTCGTGCCTTCGGAGGACATCCTCAAGACGGCCGTGTTCTCCATGGGCCTGGCCGATGTGGCCCCCTTCGACATCCCCGCCAAGGTGCTGGGCCTGCCCAAGGCCTACGAGAAGGGCCTGGGGGGCATGACCGTGAAGGCCTTCACCGAGGAGGTGAGCCGCGACACCCCGGCCCCCGGCGGCGGCTCCATCGCCGCCCTGTGCGGGGCCCTGGGGGCGGCCCTGGCCTCCATGGTGGCCAACCTCACCCAGCCCAAAGCCACGGGTGAGACCGAGACCGAGCTGCTCCGCATCGCCGAGGGCTGCCAGCGGGTGAAGGACGCCCTGCTCCTGGCCGTGGACGAGGACACCGCCGCCTTCAATGGCTACATGGATGCCCTCCGCATGCCCAAGGGCACCGAGGAGGAGAAGGCCCGCCGCAGCGCGGCCATGCAGGCGGGGCTCAAGGAGGCCGTGGCCGTGCCCCTGGCCACCGCCGAGCGGAGCCTGGAGGCCATGAAGCTGGCCCAGGCCGTGGCCAAGGTGGGCAACCCCGCCTCCCTCACGGATGCCCTGGTGGGCGCCGCCGCCGGCTTCGCCGGGGTGCGGGGCGGCCTCTGGAACGTGCTCATCAACCTCAAGGACATCAAGGACAACGCCTTCAACGACGCCATGCGGGCCCGCTGCACGGCCCTCCTGGGCGAGGCCGAGGCCCTCATGGCCACCGTCGCCACGGAAGGCGATGCCCGCCTGCTGGCCATGATCGAAGCCAAGCGGAAGTAGGTTCAGGGGCTTTTCCACCCCGCAAACCCGTGATTCAGGCCCCCGACCCCCCGCTAGAATGGGAGGTTGGAGTCTTTCATGTCCCAGGTCCTGGCCAAGCGCACCGCCCCCGTCGTCGAATCCGTGCTGGAGCTCGTGGGGAGCACCCCGCTGCTGCACCTCAACCAGTTCGGGAAGGGCCTCGACCTGTGGGCGAAGCTGGAGTACCTGAACCCCGGCGGCAGCGTGAAGGACCGCATCGGCGTGGGCATGATCAAGGCCGCCGAGCGCGCGGGCCTCATCCAGCCCGGCGTCTCCACCATCATCGAGCCCACGGCGGGCAACACGGGCGTGGGCCTGGCCATCGCCGCCAAGGCCATGGGCTACCGGTGCATCCTCTGCGTGCCCACCAAGTACAGCCGCGAGAAGATGATGCTCATGAAGGCCCTGGGCGCGGAGCTGGTGCTCATCCCCAAGGAGCAGGGCATGAAGGGCGCCATCGCCAAGTGCGCCGAGCTGGCCGCCACCATCCCCGGCGCCTACGTGCCCCAGCAGTTCGAGAACCCCTCCAACCCCGACAGCCACTACGCCTCCACGGGCCCCGAGATCTGGGAGCAGACCGGCGGGAAGGTCGATGCGGTGGTCTTCGGCGCCGGCTCCGGCGGCACCTTCACGGGCATCGTGCGCTACCTCAAGGAACGGAACCCGAACCTCCTCGCCGTATGCGTGCAGCCCGTGGGCTCGGTGTTCTGCGGGCAACCCGTGGGTGAGTGGAAGGTGGAGGGCATCGGCAATGGCTTCCTGCCGGGCTCCCTGGACCTGAAGCTGGCCGACCGCATCATCGACGTGAAGGATGAGGACTCCATGGCCACGGCCCGGGAGCTCATCGGCTCCGAGGGCTGCCTGGTGGGCGGCTCCAGCGGCGCCAACGCCTGGGCCGCCCGGGAGATCGCCCGGGAGCTGGGCGCCGGCAAGCGGGTGGTCACCCTGTTCCCCGATGGCGCCGAGCGCTACATGAGCAAGTTCCCCGTGGCCGACCTGGAGCTGCCCCAGTGACGGCCCTCACCCCCGATGCCCTGGCCGCGGGGCTCCTCGCCACCGGCGCGGTGAAGCTGAAGCCCGCGGACCCCTTCACCTGGTCCAGCGGCCTCAAGGCCCCCATCTACTGCGACAACCGCCAGCTCCTGGGCCTGCCCGAGCTGCGCGCCCGCATCGCCGACGCCCTGGCGGAGGCCGCCAAGGCCCACCACCCCAGCCTCATCGCCGGCACCAGCACGGCGGGCATCCCCTGGGGCGCCCTCGTGGCCGAGCGCCTGAACCTGCCCTTCGCCTACGTGCGCCCCGAGCCCAAGAAGCACGGCATGGGCCGGCAGGTGGAAGGCCCCAACGCCAAGAACCACCGCGTGGTGCTCATCGAGGACCTCCTCAGCACGGGCGGCAGCAGCCTCAAGTGCGTGAAGGCCGTGCGCGAGGAGGGCGGGGTCGTCGCCACCGTGCTCGCGCTGTTCAGCTATGGGCTCGATGCCGCCGCCGAGGCCTTCGCGGCCGCGGACCTCAAGCCCCAGGTGCTCTGCACCTTCGAGGACCTCAGCGCCGTGGCCCAGGCCGAAGGCCACCTGGATGGGGCGGGTCGCGCCAGCCTCTTCGAGTGGCAGATGGATCCCCAAGCCTGGAGCCAGGCCCGCGGCGGCGCCTAGCCCCGCCCCATCCGGATCGGAGGGCCCGTGCCCCTTCAGACCGACCTCAGGGAAGTGGTCTTCGCGCTCTCCGACGCGCTGGACCTGGTGGGCATCGACGACCTGGCCCACGGGAAGCGGGTGGGCCTCATCGCCGCCGCCTGCGTCCGCACCCTGGGCCTGCCCTCCGAGGAGGCCGACCTGTGCCTCGACCTGGGTCTGCTGCACGACGTGGGCGTGTCCTCCACCCGCGTGCATGGGCACCTGGTCACGGAGTTCGATTGGTCCGGCTGCCAGGCCCACGCCCTCCTGGGGCACGACCTGCTGGCCTCCTTCCCCCCGCTGGCCCACCTGGCCCTGCCCGTGAAGTTCCACCACACCCGCTGGGACCACCTCGCCGCCGAAGGCCTGGCCCCCGAGGTGGCCCGACGGGCCAACCTCACCTTCCTGGCGGACCGGGTGGATGCCCTGGGGGCGGCCCACCTGGCTGGCGGCACCCTCCTGCAGCACACGGAGGAGATCCGGGCCACCGTGGCCGCCCACGCGGGCACCTATTTCGACCCGGCGCTGGTGGCCGCCTTCCTGGAGACCTCCGTGCCCGAAGCCTTCTGGCTGGGCCTCGAAGACCGGTCCGTGCACGTCAGCCTGGGGACCGCCCTGACCCGCCGCGCGCCCCGGCCCCTGACCCCCGCCGAGCTCAAGCAGCTCGCCCTCATCTTCTCCCGCATCGTGGACGCCAAGAGCCCCTTCACGGCGGAGCACTCCATGGGCGTGGGTCGGGTGGCCCGGCACTTGGGGGAGCGGCTGGGGCTGGGCGTGGACACCTGCGACCAGCTGGAGGTCGCGGGCCTGCTGCACGACCTGGGCAAACTGCGGGTGCCGGACGAGGTCCTCGAGAAGCCGGCCAAGCTCTCCGCTGCGGAGCGGCGGCTCATGGACAGCCACAGCTACGAGACCTGGCGCATCCTGAGCCCCATCCCGGGCTTCCAGGACCTGGCCCGGTGGGCCGCCAGCCACCACGAGGAGCCCGACGGGAGCGGCTACCCCTTCCACACCAAGGCCGCGGACATGCCCCTGGAGGCCCGCATCCTCCGGGTCGCGGACATCCTGCAGGCCATGGCCCAGGACCGCCCCTACCGGCCGGGCCTGGCCGCGGAGGCCATCGGCCGCTTCCTGCAGGACTTGGTGGTCCGGGACCGCGTCGATCCGGCCGTGGCCGCGACCGCCCTGGCGGACCTGCCCGCCACCGTGGCGCTGGCGCACACGCGGCGGAACCCGCGCGCCGATTGACGTCCAGACCTGCCTCCCCTCCAGGGTGTCTGGGGGTGGGAGAATGGGGGATTCCCAGGAGGTGTCCGTTGAAGCTCTACACCCGCGCCGGCGACCAGGGCTCCACGGGCCTCTTCGGGGGAGACCGGGTCACCAAGAGCCACCCCCGCCTCATGGCCTACGGCACCCTCGACGAACTCAACAGCGTGCTGGGGCTCCTGCGTCTCCACGCCAGCCCTGCGGTGGTGGGCCAGGACCTGCTACTCCAGGTCCAGCACGACCTCTTCGTCCTCGGCGCCGTGCTCGCCACCCCCGAGAGCCGCCAGGACATGCTGGGCGAGAAGATGAGCAAGCCCACCTGGAGCCTGGAGGACATGGAGCGGGACATCGACCGCCTCTCCGACCTGGCGCCCCCCATGAAGGCCTTCGTGCTCCCCGGCGGAACGCCGGGGGCCGCCTGGGCCCACCTGGCCCGCACCGTGTGCCGCCGGGCGGAGCGGGAAGTGGTGGCCATGCGCAGCGAGGAGCCGGTGGATCCCGGCGTGGTCCAGTACCTGAACCGCCTGAGTGACTGGCTGTTCGCGCTCTCCCGGGCCGAGAACGCCGCCGCCGGCGTGGCCGACATCGAGTGGCACCCCAAGTAGGAACCGGGCCCGAGGGCCCGGTTCCCGGGATGGGGTTCGCTCAGTTGTCGGTGATGAGCTTGAGGCTGAGGGCGTTGGTGGCCCCGGGGGTGGCAGAGCCGATGGCGATGGCGGTGTAGATCCTCCCCGCCGCGAGGTTCACGTTGGCGTTCAGCGCCGTGGTGGCCGTTCCGGCGGCATTGACCTTCACGTTGTAGGCCCCCGCGTCCACCACCAGGTAGTTGGCGGCGCCCTTGAAGGGGACATTGGCCAGGGCCACGGTGCCGTTGACGAGGACATCCACGTTGCCCGCGTCGGGAGAGGCGTGGATCACCCGCAGCTTGGCCTTGCCGGCGGCGGGGGTGCGGAGGTCATCCTCGACCACCAGGGACTGGAGCGCCGAGGCGAACCCCACGGCGTAGATGCTGTGGGTCTTGGTGGGAACCAGCGTGAGGTCCGCGTTCAGGGCCGTGGTGGCCGTACCCGCGAGGTTCACCTTCAGGTTCGTGGCCCCGGAGCCCAGGGGCAGGTAGGCGGAGTTGGTGGGATAGCTCACGGAGGGCAGCGCCACGGCCCCGTTCACCAGCACGTCCACCGCCGGCGCATCCGGGGACGCGTGCATCACCCGCACGAGGGTGCGGTTGTCCGGGAGTTCCAGCTTGGGGGTGGAAGGCACCCGGGTGAGGCCCAGGAGGGTCACGGGGGAGGCACCCTGATCCTGCTCCACGGCGCTCAACACCAGGTTGCTGCCGCCCGTGAGGCTG
The DNA here is from genome assembly GCA_044229665.1 of Holophagaceae bacterium. Classification (GTDB taxonomy): domain Bacteria; phylum Acidobacteriota; class Holophagae; order Holophagales; family Holophagaceae; genus JAFDVN01. The sequence goes on along the minus strand of JBGASN010000008.1, from coordinate 85,943 downwards.
ACGGAGCCCGAATCGTACACGGGGCTCTTGGAGCCGGCGGCGGTGATGCGCACCTGGTAGGTGGCCGCCGGAATGGTGAGCCGGTTGGAGACCCCCTTGAAGGGGACGGCCGCCAAGGTGGGCGTGGCCGCGGCCAGGGAGGCGCCCGGGGCGGTGACGTACACGTCCACCGAACCGACCTTGGGCGCCGCGTGGACCACCCGAACGGCCACTTCGCTGCCGGCGGGGCCGGTGGGATCTTCTTCGATCACCAAGGGCTCGAGGTTGGCCACGGCGTTGGCGGCGAAGACCGTGTACACCCGATCCGCGCGGAGCCCCACGGTGGCGGTGAGCACGGTCGTGGTGGTCCCGGCCACGTTCACCTGAACCGTGGACACACCCGCGGGAACCGCTTGGAAGGCCGTGGCGTCCTTGTAGGCGGCGCCGGTCGCCACCGCCTGCGTCCCCACCCGCACGTCCACCGCGGGGGCATCCGGCGAAGCGTGGACCACGCGGATCTGCGAAGGCGGTGCAGTGGGCCTCGGGTCATCGCTGCTGCTGCACCCGACGAGCAGCAGGCTGGCCAGCAGGACGGTCGAGGCCGGGAGGAGGTTCGTGGCATTCATGGGGAGCTCCTGGAGTCGGCGGGGCCCGCACCCCGCCAGGGGCGCGTTCCCATCGCGGGGGGGATGGGTGGGTCCAGGCGGACCCACTCCATCAACGCCCCCGGCCCGCCTTTCGGATGACTTCAGGAAGGGAAAATTTCACCTCGCCCTCCGAGGTCAGACCAACTGGAGCAGCCCACGCCACCCTTCGAAGCGCACCGAGCCCTCCTGGGCGCAGGCCAGCACCCAGCAATCCTCCCCGGGGAGAGCCACCGGGCCGTGGTGCGTACCCTCGCCCGTTTCCTGGAAATCCCCCGCATGGGCCTCCACCGCGCCATCGCGAAGCCCTCCTTGCAGGATCACCGAGCATTCCTCCCCTTCGTGGTGATGGCGGGGGAAGGGACGACCCGGCTTGAGGTGCACCAGGTACAAGGTGGCTCGGGAGACCGGATCCTCCGAGATCACGGCCACCCGGATGCCGGGCCTCAGGGCGGAGCGCCAAGGCAGCCGGCCCGGCAGGGGCAGCAGGCGACGCAACTCCGGGGAGAACGGCAGATCGGTCCCCACCGTCTCGGCGCGCGCCTGGATGCGGGCGCGGATGCCCGCCAGGAGGGCGGGATCCGATGGCACGGCCGGGGCGCTGACCTCCGGCACCTGGGAATCGGCCAGGGTCTCCACCCGCGCGCGGCAGGCGGCGCAGGCCAGGAGGTGGGCCTCCAGCACCAGGCGGACCGGCGGGTGGGTCTGACCCGACACGTAGCCCTGGAGGTGGGAATCGGTGGGGTGGAGGGCCGGAGTGGTCATGGGCGGGCCTCCATCCATCGCCGGAGCTGGGCCAGAGAGGCCCGGATGCGGGATTTCACGGTACCCACGGGAAGGCTGAGCTGGCGGGCCGTCTCCTCATAGGTGAGATCCCCGAAATACGCCAACTCGAGGGGCCGCCGCTGGTCTGGAGCGAGGCGAGCGAGCACCTGCTGCAGGGCCATGCGGTCGAGCCCGAACGCATCCTCCACTGGATCAGCCATCGTCATGAGCGGTTCCTCTCCCACCTCCCCAACGCGGGAGCGGGCCCGCCAGATGTCCACCACCCGATGCCGGGCGAGGGTGAAGATCCAGGCTTCCGCGGAACCGATCCCGGGCCGGAACAGCCCCGCCTTCTCCCAGAGGGCCACGAACACATCCTGGACCACCTCTTCCGCGTTCGCGCTGGCGCCCGCCATGGCCCGGACATAGGCCACCAGGCGCCCGCCGAGGCGATGGTAGAGCACCTCCAGGGCTTCCCCATCCTGACCGGCGACGGCCAGCAGCAGTTCCGCTTCGGAACGGGGATCGGATTGCGGGGAGGGCACGGGCATCAGGGTAGGTCCACCTGGGCGCTCCAGGCGGCCTGTCCAGGTTTTAACCCGACCTCAGGCCGGATCCCCCGCCACCTCATCGCCGGGGAAGCCCCGGAGGCGCTCCTCACTGAGCCGCTGCAGGTGCTCCACCGCCAGCACCCCGTCGTGGTGACGGAGGCGCTGGAAGTGGCCCTTGAGGTGCGCCAGGGCCCGGGGGATGGCAGGGGCGAAGCGGGCCCGCCGCTTGTGAACCACCTGGTTGCCGAAGGTGCCCAGGGCCTTGAGGTTCCGCTGGATGCCGCTGAGGGTGAGCTCCTCCCAGAGCTGGGCCTCGCCCCATCCCAGCTCCACCTGGACGTGGCGGAGCAGGTTCTGGTTCGCCTCCCGGCTCCAATCCCAGTAGGCGTCGAAGCAGATCGAGGCCAGGTCGTAGGTGGCCGCACCCCGGCGGGCGTCCTGGAAGTCGATGACCACCAGACGATCGCCCTGCACCATGAGGTTGCGCACGTGGAAGTCGCGGTGGGCCAGGAAGGCGGCCCGGGTCTCCAGGCTGGCGTGGATCTCCTCCATCATCCGGTCCAGCCACCGGGGCGGATCCTTCTGCAGGAAGTCGTGGAAGAAGTTCTGCCGGCAGTAGGCCCACTCGAAGTCGAACTTGGGCACGTCGAAGGCCCGCTGCATGAAGAAGGCCGCGGACGGCGCGCCGAAGCTGAGGGGGCCCAGGAAGGTGGCCAGGATCCAGCCCGCCTTGTCGGCCCAGGTGGCCTCCTCCTCGGGGTGGGACATCAGGCGGTGCTCCAGGGTGATGTCCCCCAGGTCCTCCTGCAGGAGGCAGCGGTCCTCATCGTCCACCTGCAGCACCGTGGGCACGGCGAGCACCGGGTCCAGGTAGGCCTGCAGGGCCCGGAACTCGAAGTGGGTGGCGTCGTTCTTCCCGGGCTCATCGAGCGGGTTCAGCACGAGGATGGCCGTGCCCAGCTGCCCGTGCGCCACCCGGAAGTAACGGCGGGTTCCGGCATCGCCCGTGAGGCGGATGGGGTGGCTGAGCCCCCATCGGTCGAGGGCGCGTTGAAGGCGGGGTTCCATCCAAGTTCCAGGTGGGGGGGACGCCGGGGACGTCCGGTTCAAGGAACCAGCATAGGCCGATTCCCGCCCCTCAGAGCCAGGCGCGGAAGGTCCAGGCCCACCGCTGCCCCCAGCGGCGCCACCAGGGGCGTTGCCGCCACTGGTCGGGATCACAGGGGGCGCTCACGTGGCGCAGCTCCTGGGCCAGGGCCTGGACGTGCTGGGCCAGTTTGGGGCTGTGGACATGGAGATTGAGTTCCAGGTTGAACCGCGCGCTGCGGGCATCCAGGTTCGCGCTGCCCAGCGAGACCCACGCCCCGTCCACCACGGCCACCTTGGCGTGGAGCATCCGTGTGGGCCGCTCCCAGATGCGCACCCCGGCCCTCATCAGCTCCCCGTAGACGTAGCGGCTCGCGGCCTGCACGAAGGGCTGGTCCGTGTGGCCCGGCACCAGCACCGTCACGGCCACCCCCCGCCGCGCCGCCCGCACCAACCCCCGCAGGACGCCGCGCGTGGGGATGAAGTAGGCGTGCAGCAACAGGACCTCCGTACGCGCCTCCGCCAGCATCAGGCGCGCATGGCGGGCGAAGGCCGCGGGCCCCCGCCAGCGGAGGCTGCTGACCACCTGCACGGGCACCCCGCGGAGCCAGCCCTCCGGGATGGACGGGGGCGCCGGGACCGCGACGGGCTCGCCCACGCCCCCCGCCCGGGCCCAGGCCCGCTCGAAGTCCTCCTGGAGATCCCCGACCACGGGCCCCCGCACCTGCAGGCCCAGGTCATGGAACCCGAGGGGGTTCCAGTCCGTGGCGTAGTCCAACCCCCAATTGGCGCTGCCCACCACGGCCTCCTCCCCATCCCGGAGGAGGAGCTTGCGGTGATTGCGGCGGTTCCAGACCCGCAGCGAATTGAACAGGGAAGGGGGATGGAAAATCCGCAGATCCAGGCCCTCCGCCTTCAGCTCCTGGACCAACCCCCGCGCGGCCCAGGAACCCACCCCATCCACCACGCCCCGGATGCGGACGCCCCGGCGGTGGGCCTCCCGCAGCAGCAAGGCCAGGTCCCGACCCACCGCATCGTCGGCCCAGATGTAGATCTCGAAGGCCAAGGCCCCGCGGGCCCCCTGGATGAGGGCCCGGGTGGCCGCAAGGATGTCGGCGCCGGACTCCAGGAGCCGCAGGGCGTTGCCTTCCCGCAGGGGCAGCTCCAGCCGATGCGCCTGCCGCAGGAGTCGCCGGCGCCGCAGCGCCTCCCGCGGGTCGGGCCAGGGCAGGGGGCTCACAGCTCCTTCAGGATCTCCGCCTTCTTGGCGTCGTACTCCTTCTTGTCCAGGAGGCCCTTCTTGTAGAGCTCCTGCAGCTTCTTCAGCCGCTCCTCGGGGCTGGACTTGGATTCCGCCGGGCGCGCTTCGGCGGCTGGCGCCTTGGGAGGCGTGGCCGGGCGGGCAGCGGCCGCGCTGCGCTCCTCCACCTTCCGCATCTGGGCCTGGAGATCCAGGGCATCCATGCATTCCTGGTAGGCGGTCTTGAAGATGCTGGCATCGGGTTGCATGTCCAGGGCCTTCTGGAGGTAGGGCCGCGCCTCCTCGTAGTTCCCCCGGATGAAGTGGATGATCCCCACGTTGTACCAGGGCCGCGGGTAGTACTTGGGCTTGCGGGAGGTGTCGCGCTTGGAGTCCTCCAACCCCTGGAGGCTGATGTCCAGGGCGCCGCGGACGTCCCGGGCCTTCAGGCGGTTGAAGGCCTTCTCCATGCCGAACTCCTCGTCGTCGAAGAAGGTGAGGCGGCGCGTCTCCTCCCAGGGGAGCAGCATGCGCATCACCCGGAGCTGCGCCCGGTCGAAGGCTTCGCGGCGCACCTCGGATTCCCGCGGATAGGCGGGCCAGCCATCGTAGGAGCTGGAATAGCGGCTGGGGTTCTCCTCGATGCGCTGGGCCCCGAACACCTTGCCGGTGCTCAGGTCCACCACCTGCACGGAGGCGGAGAAATCCAGGGCGAGGATGCTCCGCCGCTCGATGCGGATGTGCTCCACCCCCTGCTTGTCCTTGCTGCGCTCCTCCTTGGTCGCCTGGTTCTTGGCGAAGTCGCAGCGGTTCACGTTCACGATGACGAGGGCCGAGGGGCCCAGGAGCTTGCCGAGGGAGGCGATGGTGGTCGGGTCGACGTAGCCGCTGGCCCCCAGCTCCTGCTCCTTGAGCACGCTGTCCAGGTGGCTGCGGTCCACCACCTCCATCTGCCGCCCTTGGACCACGGCGGCCGTGAGCTGATCCGCCAGTTCCCGGGAGTTGAGGTCGCGGCCGGGGAGAAAGGCCACCCGGTCGATCTTGAGGCCGAGGCCCGGGGGATGGGTGAGCACCGCATCCACCTTCGGGTTGGCGATCTCGCTCCAGAACTGGGCCTGGAGGGGGAAGACGGCGAGCAGGGCCAGGATTCCAAATCGCATGGGGGGCTCCGAATTCGGGAGCCTAGGCTATCACGTACAGCTGAGGCATCCTGGGTGGTCTGCCTTCCGGCAGCCCGGAGCACCCCATGGCCCACAGCTACCCCCTGACCCTCTCCTGGCGCGGCACCACCAGCAGCGCCGAATACTCCCGCAACGCCGGCATCACCAACCCAGGCAAGCACGACCTCGCTGTGAGCAGCGCCCCCGAGTACGCCGGCGATCCCACCCGCTGGAATCCCGAGGACCTCCTCGGCTCCGCCCTGGCCACCTGCCACATGCTCACCTTCCTCGCCCTGGCCGCCAAGGCCCGCCTGGAGGTGACCGCCTACGACGACCGGGCCGAGGCCATCCTCGACACGGTGGACAAGGTCACCTCCGTCACCGAGATCCGTCTCTCCCCCCGCATCCGGGTGGCCAAGGGCACCGACGCCGCCAAGGTGGTGGAGCTCTTCCACAAGGCCCACAAGTACTGCTTCGTGGCCAACAGCATCAAGTGCAAGGTGGTCATGGCCCCCCGGGTCATCGAGGCCTGAGCCTCGCAGCCCCGCCCCGAGGCCCCCGGTCGGGGGCCTCGACCGTTCCGGGCCCCGACTCACGATGCCCCGGGATCGGGACGAAACGATCCCAGACCCATGGACAGGCCAGGCCCCCACCCCCGTGAATCCGAGCGCCTCGAGGCGCTCCGGGCCCTGCACCTGCTGGACTCCGCCCCCGAGGCGCGATTCGACGCCCTCACCCGCACCGCCTGCCGGGTGTTCGGAGTGCCCACCGCCCTCATCAGCCTGGTGGATGCGGACCGGCAGTGGTTCAAGAGCCGCCAGGGCCTCGCGGCCACGGAGACCCCCCGCGACATCAGCTTCTGCGGGCACGCCATCCTGGAAGACCAGCCCATGGTCGTGGAAGACGCCCTGCGGGACCCCCGCTTTCTGGACAACCCCCTCGTCGCCGGGGAGCTGGGCCTTCGCTTTTACGCCGGCATCCCCCTGCTCAGCCCCCAGGGGCTGCCCTACGGGACGCTCTGCCTCCTGGACTACACCCCCCGCACCTTCACCCCGGAGCAGCGGGAGGCCCTCCAGGACCTGGCCCTCCTGGCCGAGGATGAGCTGAACCGCAACCTCCCCCTGGCCACCCTCGCCCACCTGGAGTCCATCGTGGCGGCCATGGGGGAGGGGGTGGTGTTCCAGGACCAGTCGGGCCGCATCGTCGGCGCCAATCCCGCGGCTGAAGCCATCCTCGGCCTGAGCCTGGACCAGCTCATGGGGCGCACCAGTGTGGATCCCGACTGGCAGAGCCTCCGGGAGGACGGGAGCCCCTGGCCGGGCGAGGATCACCCGGCCATGCGCACCCTCCGCCACGGGCGGCCCGAATCGGGCCAGGTCATGGGGATCCACAAGCCCGGTGGGGTATTGACCTGGATCCTCGTCAACAGCCAACCGCTGCTGGATGCCCAGGGTCACCTCACGGGGGTCGCCACCGCCTTCATCGACATCACCGCCCGGAAGGAGGCCGAGGCCTCCGCCCGCCGGGCGGAGGAGCGCTACCGGGCCATGACCGAGAACGTACCGGGGGTCATGTACCAGTTCCAGGTGTGGCCCGATGGCCGCGTCGGCTTCCCCTTCATCAGCCCCCAGATCCAGGAGCTTTACGGCATCTCCCCCCAGGCCTGGCGGGACGATCCGGAGTGGTCGCTGGAGGCCATCCACCCGGAGGACCGCGCCAGTTATGAGGCCGCCTATGCCGAGGCCGCCCGCTCCCTGCGCACCTTCCAGTGGGAAGGGCGCACCCGCACGGCCCGTCCCGGCGAGCTCCTCTGGATCCGGTGCCAGAGCCAGCCCAGCCCCCAACCGGACGGGAGCATCCTCTGGGATGGACTCGTCACCGATACGACTTCGCTCCACCTGGAAGCCGAGGACCGGGCCCGCCAGGCGGCCTTCCAGCGCAGCCTCCTGAAGTGCGCGGAGGTGGCCATCATCAGCACCGACCTGGAGGGGACGGTCACCAGCTTCAACGCCCATGCGGAAGCCTTGCTGGGATGGACCGAGGCCGAGCTGTTGGAGACCCGGGCGACCCCCGCCCTCTGGCACGAGCCGGGGGAAGTGGTGGCCCGCGCCGCGGAGCTCACCCAGGTCTATGGTCGGGATGTTTCCCCGGGCTTCGAGGTCTTCGTGCACCTCGCGCGCCGGGGGGGCACGGAGCAGCGCCCCTGGACCTTCCGGACCCGGGATGGCCACTCCGTGCCGGTGCTGCTGACGGTCTCGGGCATCCGGGATGACTCCGACACCCTGGTGGGGTTCCTCGGGGTGGCGGCGGACCTGCGCGAGATGCGGGCCCGGGAGGCGGCCCTCCAGACCAGCGAACGCCAGTTCCGGGACCTGGTGGCCAGCGTGCCCGGCATCGTGTTCCAGAGCCGCCCCCTGCCGAACGGTCAGCGCGCCTTCACCTTCGTGAGCGACTACGTGGAGGTGGTCCTGGGGATCACACCCGCCGAGGCCATGGCCAACCCCCACTGGATGGAGGAACAGATCCTGAAGGAGGACCTGCCCTCCCTGCGCCAGGCCATCGAGGCCGCCCGGGATCAGGAGGGTCCCTTCGAGTGGATGGGGCGCCTCAAGCGCCGGTCGGATGGACTGGTCCGGTGGATCCGGATGCAGGCCACCCCGGCTCGGACCGCCCAAGGGACCCTCTGCTGGAACGGCCTGGTGCTGGACCTCACCGACCGCATCGACTCCGAGCTGGCCCTGCGCGCCTCCGAGGAACGCCTGGGCCTGGTCCTCAAGGGCTCCAACGACGCCCCCTGGGATTGGGACCTGGGCCACGGAACCATGTACTTCTCCCCCCGCTGGTGGGAGATGTTGGGCTATCCCCCGGACCACCAGGAGGCCAGCCCGGACCTGCTCGCCGCCTTCACCCATCCCGAGGACCTGAAGGGTTCCACCCGGTCCCTGGAGGAGGCGCTGGCCAGCGCCAAGGATGCCTACGAGGTGGAGTTCCGGCTCCGCCACCGGGAGGGCCACTGGGTCCCCATCCTCAGCCGGGGCTTCATCCAGCGCGACGCCCAGGGGAATCCCACCCGCATTTCCGGCACCAACATGGACCTCACGGAGCGCAAGGCCGTGGAGGAGGCCCTCCGCCAGTCCGAGGAGCGGTGGAGCCTCGTGCTCCAGGCCAACAACGATGGCATCTGGGATTGGAACGTCGCCACAGGGGAAGCCTGGTTCAGCCCCCGCTACTTCGCCATGCTCGGCTACGGTCCCGGGGAGCTCCCGGGCACCCTCGACACCTGGAAGCAGCTCTGCCACCCCGAGGATCTCCCCAGCGCCCTGGCCCAGGTGCAGGCCTACATCGAGGGGCACCAACCCACCTACCAGCTGATCTTCCGGATGAAGCACCGGGAGGGCACCTGGCGCTGGATCCTGGCCCGGGGCGTGGGCCGACCCGGCCCCGAGGGCCGCATGGTCCGCATCGTGGGATCCCACCAGGACATCACCATGCAACGGGAGGCCGAGCAGGCCCTCGTGGAGAGCGAAGCCCAGAACCGGATCCTCCTGGAGAACACCACCGACATCCTGGCCCGGCACGACCGATCGGGCCGCTTCACCTTCCTCACCCCCTCCGTGGAGACGGTGCTCGGGCGACCCCGGTCCGCCTACCTGGGCCGGACGCCCCGCAGCTTCGTCCCCAGCGAGGATTGGCCCCTGCTCCAGGCCACCCACCAGCGCCTGCTCCGGGGGGAGACCTGCCCCCCGATCCGCTACCGCGCCCTGCACAAGGGCGGGGGGGTGGTGTGGCTGGAGAGCCTGGGCAGCACCATCCGGGATCCCGAGACCGGCCAGGTGTCCGAGGTCATCTTCACCAGCCGCGATGTCACCTCCCGCGTGGCCACGGAGGAGGCCCTGGTGGCCAGCCAGGCCCGGAGCCAGGCGCTGCTGGAGGCCATGCCCGACCTCATCTTCCTGGTGCGCCGGGATGGCCTGCACCTGGAGGTCCACGCCCACTCCGACCAGAACCTCCGCCGGCCCAAGGAGGAGATCCTGGGCCACTACATGCACGAGGTGATGCCCCCGGACCTGCTGGTGGAGCGCATGGCCCGGATCCAGCGGGTGCTGGACAGCGGGAAGGCCGAGTCCTACGAATCCCGGGTGGAGACCCTGGCGGGCATCCAGGAGCACGAGACCCGGGTGGTGCCCTGTGGAAGGGACACGGTCCTCGTCATCGCCCGGGACATCAGTGAGCGCAAGGCCCTTGAGCGGCTGAAGAGCGACTTCATCAGCACCGTGAGCCACGAGCTGCGCACCCCCCTCACCTCCATCAAGGGCGCCCTGGGCCTCATGGATGGCGGGATCGCCGGCCCGCTGCCCCCCAAGGCCCAGGAACTGAGCCGCATGGCCCTGGAGAACGCCAACCGCCTCGCCCGTCTCATCGACGACCTCCTGGATCTGGCCAAGACCGAGAGCGCGCAGCTCCGACTGGAGCTCCAGCCCCATGACCTCAGGCGCCTGGTCGAACAGGCCCTCGCGGCCATCTCCGGCTTCGCGGAGGCCCACCAGGTTCCCCTGCAGTCCAGCTTCCAGGTCGCGGAGGCCCCCACCTGGGTGGATGCCGATCGCCTCATCCAGGTGGTGCTGAACCTCCTCTCGAACGCGGTGAAATACAGCCATCCCGGCTCCCCCGTCACCCTCCGGTTGGCGGGGGGCGACACCCACTGGCGGGTGGAGGTCGAGAATCACGGTCCGGATATCCCGGAGGCCTTCCGGGCCCGGATCTTCCAGAAGTTCGCCATGGCGGATGGTTCCGACACCCGGGCCCGGGGGGGCACCGGTCTCGGCCTCGCCATCAGCAAGGCCCTCGTCGCGCGCATGGGGGGCCAGATCGATTACCGTTCAGAGGGAGGTACCACGGTCTTCCTCGTCGACCTTCCCCGCACCAAGGAGCGCCCATGAGCCACCCCCAGCTCAAGAAGATCCTGCTGGTGGAGGATGATCCCGACATCCGGACCGTCGCCCAGCTGAGCCTGGAATCCCTGGGCGGCTTCGACCTGCGCATCGCCCCTTCCGGCCAGGAGGCCCTGGATCTGGCGCCCGGTTTCGCCCCGGACCTGTTCATCCTGGATGTGATGATGCCGGGCCTCGATGGTCCCGGCACCCTGGCGGGATTCCGCAAGGTCCCGGCCCTCGCCGGCACGCCCGTGATCTTCATGACCGCCAAGGTGCAGCCCCAGGAAGTGGCCCACCTGAAGAGCCTCGGGGCCCTGGAGATCATCTCCAAGCCCTTCGACCCCATGACCCTCCCCGACCAGGTCCGGGGCATCTGGGCCCGCCACCATGGCTGACCGGGAGGCCATCCAGGCCCAGCTGGCCCAGCTCAAGGTCGCCTTCCTCGCCCAGGTGGGCGCCCGGCTGGCGGAGCTGGATCAGGCCTGGGACCGCGGCGACCTGGCCGAGGTCCACCGCCTGGCCCACAAGCTCGCCGGCACCGCGGGCACCTTCGGGGTGGCGGATGTCTCCGCGCTGGCCCGCAGCCTGGAACACCAGCTGGGCCCGGCCCGGGATGGGCTGCCCCTCCCCGAGGGCGCCCGGGAGGCGGCCCAGGACCTCCTGAAGCAGTTGCGCCGCGCAGCCACGAGCGAGGAAAGGGCTTAGGCTTAGGTCAGGCACCCCGCCCCCTGGAGACCCCCCACCCATGCGTTGCCCCTTTTGTGGCCACCCCGAGGACAAGGTGGTGGACTCCCGGGAATCCCGGGAGGGCGACAGCATCCGCCGTCGCCGGGAATGCCTGGCCTGCGCCCGGCGCTTCACCAGCTATGAGCGGGTGGAGGAGCAGCCCCTGGTGGTGGTGAAGAAGGACGGCCGGCGGGAGACCTTCGAGCCCCACAAGCTCATGAAGGGCCTCAACCTCGCCTGCCAGAAGCGCCCCGTGCCCCTGGCCCGGCTGGAGGAGCTGGTGAAGGACATCCAGGCCCGCCTCATGGAGCGCCCCGACCGGGAGATCCGCAGCCGGGAGCTGGGCGAGCTGGTGATGGACGAGCTCAAGGCCCTCGATCAGGTGGCCTACGTGCGCTTCGCCTCCGTGTACCGCGACTTCAAGGACCTGCCGGACTTCGTGAAGGCGCTGGAGACCCTCGCCCACAAGGGCGGCGCGGAGCCCCGCCACGAACCCGAGCACCACGAGGCTCCCCCGGGCAAGGTGCAGCCCCTCTTCCCCGGCGTCGCCGAGGATCTGCCGCGCCCCAAGCGGAAGTAGACCGGAGGCCGGAGGCTGCAGGCTGGAGTGGGCGCCGACCCAGCTTCCTCCTGCCGATCCGGCGGGCCCTTCTTTCCTCCAGCCTCCAGCCTCCAGCCTCCAGTCCGAGTAGACTGGATCCCCTGAGGTAACCGTGGCCGAAGAGAGCAGTCCCCTTCCCGTCCTCGACGAGAGCCCCAAGATTCCCGAGGTGCTCCCCGTCCTCCCCCTGCGGGATGTCGTCGTCTATCCGTTCGTGATCCTTCCGCTCAGCGTGAGCCGGGAGAAGAGCATCCGGGCCATCGACGCGGCCCTCGCCGAAAACCGCATGATCCTGCTCGTCTCCCAGAAGCAGGTGGAGATGGACAACCCGGGCCCCGAGGACATGTACAAGGTGGGCACCGCGGCGCTCATCATGCGCGTGCTCAAGCTGCCGGACGGCCGGGTGCGCGCCCTCGTGCAGGGCCTGCAGCGCGTGCGGGTGGAGTACTTCACGGAGACGGACCAGCTCTTCAAGGCCAAGGTGGAGCCCGTGGTGGAGCCCGAGCCCACGGCCAACCAGCTGGAGACGGACGCGCTGCTGCGCACCGTGAAGCAGAGCCTCGAGAAGGCTGTGGCCCTGGGCAAGACCCTGCCGCAGGAAGTGCTCGTCATCGCCGGCAACCTGGATGCCCCGGGCCGCCTGGCGGACCTCGTGGCCTCCAACCTGGACCTGAAGCTCACCCAGACCCAGGAGACCCTGGAGATCGCGGATCCCATCGCCCGCCTCAAGCGGGTGCACGAGCTCCTCCTACGGGAGATCGAGCTCCTCGAGGTGCAGCAGAAGATCACCATGGAAGCCCGCGGGGAGATGGACAAGAGCCAGCGGGAGTACTACCTCCGCCAGCAGCTCAAGGCCATCCAGCAGGAGCTGGGCGAGGGCTCGGAGCTGGCCGAGGAGATCCAGGCCTTCCGCGACAAGCTGGCCAAGCTCAAGGTGCCCGAGGACGTGCTCACGGAGATCGAGCGCAACCTCAAGAAGCTGGAGCGCATGCACCCGGACTCCAGCGAGACCGCCGTGACCCGCACCTACCTGGAGTGGATGACGGAGCTTCCCTGGGGCGTGACCACCGACGACAACCTGGATCTCAAGGTGGCCAAGCAGGTGCTCGACGAGGACCACTTCGGCCTCGACAAGATCAAGGACCGCCTCCTGGAGTTCCTGGCCGTGCGCAAGCTCAAGCCGGAGAACAAGGGCACGCTGCTCTGCTTCGTGGGCCCTCCGGGCGTCGGCAAGACCTCCCTGGGCCGCAGCATCGCCAAGGCCCTGGGCCGCAAGTTCGCCCGCATCAGCCTGGGCGGCGTTCACGATGAGAGTGAGATCCGGGGTCACCGCCGCACCTACGTGGGCGCCATGCCCGGCCGCATCGTGCAGGCCCTGCACCAGGTGAAGAGCATGAACCCCGTGATCATGCTGGACGAGGTCGACAAGATCGGCCGCGACATGCGCGGGGACCCGAGCGCGGCCCTGCTGGAGGTGTTGGATCCCGAGCAGAACAACACCTTCCGCGACCACTACCTCAATGTGCCCATCGACCTCAGCAACGTGATGTTCCTGGCGAACGCCAACGAGCTGGAGCCCATCCATCCGGCCTTCAAGGACCGCATGGAGATCATCTACCTCTCCAGCTACACCCTGGAGGAGAAGGAGGGCATCGCCACCGCCCACCTCATCCCCAAGCAGATGGAGAAGCACGGGGTCACCACCAAGCACCTCACCCTCAGCGCCAAGGGCCTGCGCGCCATCATCACGGGCTACACCCGGGAGGCGGGGCTCCGCCAGCTGGAGCGCGAGATCGGCGCCGTGTGCCGCAAGGTGGCCCGCAAGGTGGCCGAGAAGAAGCTCAAGGCCAAGCTCACCCTCACGGACAAGAACGTGCCCGACCTCCTGGGCCCCGTGAAGCTGCTGCAGGATGAGCGCCTGAAGGCTCCGCGCATCGGCGTGGTCACGGGCCTTGCCTGGACCGCCGTGGGCGGCGATGTGCTCTTCGTGGAGGCCCTCTCCATGCCGGGCAAGGGCGGGCTCATCCTCACGGGCCAGCTGGGCGACGTGATGAAGGAGAGCGCCCAGGCGGCGCTGAGCTACATCCGCAGCCGGGGGGACGCCTTCGGCATCGACCCCGAGGTCTTCCAGAAGCGCGACCTGCACATCCACTTCCCCGAGGGCGCCATCCCCAAGGACGGCCCCAGCGCCGGCCTCGCCATGGCCACGGTGCTGCTCAGCGTCATCAAGGGCGTGAAGGTGAGGAATACCTTCGCCATGACGGGCGAGATCGACCTCCGGGGCGATGCGCTGGCCATCGGCGGCCTCAAGGAGAAGAGCCTCGCGGCCCTCCGCGTGGGCGTGCACGACATCATCATCCCCAAGCCCAACCAGAAGGACCTGGAGGAAATCGACCCCCAGGTGCGCAAGTTCCTGCGCTTCCACCCCGTGTCCCACGTGGAGGAGGTCTTCGAGCTGGCCCTGGAGGGGTGGGTGCGGCCCGATGGCCCCCGCCGGGCGAAGGCCGCCCCCAAGGCCAAGCCCAAAAAGAAGCGATAACAATCATATTCTGCAATGATTAAAATTCGGGTTCCACGTGGAACCCCTCCCTTCCGGGATCTTTGAGGTGACCGTGGGCCTTCTCGGCGGCCTTCTCGACAAGTTCAAGCAGGGCCTCCGCAGAACCCAGGAGCTGGTGCTCTCCCCGCTCCAGGGCCTCCTGGGCCTACGCCGCCTCGACGAGGACCAGCTGCAGGAGCTGGAGGACCTCCTCCTGCAGGCCGACCTGGGCGTGCACGCCGTGGACCGGCTCATGGACCGCCTCCGCTTCGAGATGAAGCGCTCGGCCGAGATCGACCCGCGGGCGGTGCTCCGCGATGAGCTCCTCAAGATCCTGCACCTGCACCCGGCCCGCCCCCTGGTGGCCGGGGGCACGCAGGTGATCCTGCTGGTGGGCGTCAACGGGGTGGGCAAGACCACGACCCTCGGAAAGCTCGCCGCCCACCTCAAGGCCCGGGGCGAGGGTGTGATGGTCGTGGCCGGCGACACCTTCCGCGCCGCGGCCATCGACCAACTGGAAGCCTGGGGCCAGCGCGCCGGCGTGCCCGTGGTCCGCAACCAGATGGGGGGCGATCCCGCCGCCATCGCCTTTGATGGTGCCGCCTCGGCCCAAGCCAAGGGACTGCCCTGGGTGCTCATCGACACGGCCGGGCGCCTGCACACCAAGGACCACCTCATGAAGGAGCTGGACAAGATCCGCCGCAGCCTCCAGAAGGTGATCCCCGCGGCCCCCCACCGGGTCTTCATGGTGCTCGATGCCACCACGGGCCAGAACGGGCTCACCCAGGCCGAGGCCTTCAAGCAGACCGCCGGGGTCACGGACCTGGTGCTCACCAAGCTCGATGGCAGCGCCAAGGGCGGCGTCGTGGTGCCCATCCTGGAGCGCCTGAAGCTCCCCATCGCCTACGTGGGCGTGGGGGAGGGGGTGGATGACCTCATCCCCTTCGACCCCGAGGCCTTCGTGGAGGGGCTCCTGGGTGCCTGAGGCCCTGCCGGACCTGACCCCCGCGGTCGCCTGGGCCCTGGCCACGGGCGGACCCTGGCCCGAACCGGCGACCCTGGAAGGGGATGCCCGGTTCATGGCCCTGGCCCTGCGGGAGGCCCAGCAGGGCGTCGGCCTGGCCAGTCCCAATCCCCCCGTCGGGTGTGTCCTGGTCAAGGGGGGCCGCGTGGTGGGGCAGGGCGTCCACACCCGCGCCGGCGATCCCCATGGCGAGATCATGGCCCTCCGGGATGCCGAACGCCGGGGAGAGGATCCCCGTGGCGGCACCGCCTACGTCACGCTGGAACCCTGCTGCCACCACGGCCGCACCCCGCCCTGCACGGAAGCCCTGCTCCAGGCGGGCCTCGCCCGGGTGGTCGTGGGGGTCCGGGATCCCAACCCGCGGGTGGATGGGGGCGGCCTGGCCATCCTCCGGGCCCACGGGGTCGCCGTGGCTGAGGGGGTGTTGGGGGAGGCCTGCGCCCGCTTCCACGCGCCCTTCTTCAAGCTCATCCGCACCGGACTTCCCTGGGTGAGCCTCAAGCTCGCGTTGGGCTCCGATGGGGCCCTGGGCCCGGCGGGTCAGCGCACCGAGGTGACGCCACCCGAGGTCCAACACCTGGCGCATGCCCTCCGCCGGGCCAGCGAGGCCGTCGTGGTGGGCCGGGGCACGGTGCTCGCGGATGATCCCACCCTCACCGATCGCTGGCCGGAACCCGTACCCGCCCATCGCACCTTCCGCCGGGTGGTGGTGGACAGCCGGGCCCAGGTCCCCCCACAGGCGCAGGTCTGGCAGGCCCCCCAGGGCCAGCCGGCCCTGAGGGCCCTCTCCCAGGAGGCGGCCCCTCTGAAGGGGGTGGAGGACCTCCTGCTTCCCCCTGCCCAGGCGGGTTGCAGCCTGCGCCACCTGTTGCATGAACTCGCCGCACGGGGGGTGGGTCGGGTCCTCGTGGAAGGCGGCCCACACCTCGCCCAGGCCTTCCTGAACGAAGGTTTGGTGGACGAATTCCACCGGTTCCAGACTCACCGGCCCGCGGGCGGACCCGCGGTGGGCCTGCATCTCCCGAAGGCCTGGGTCCGCCAGGCCGGGGCCTCCTTCCCGGGCGGCGCCTGGGAAGTCTGGCGCTGATCCACCTTGGCACGGGCCTCGCGAAGCGCCCTCACCCCCGGAGGTTCCCATGTTGCGTGCCCGTTTCATCCTGATGCCCGCCACCCTGCTCCTGGCCCTGGGCTGTGTCCAGGTCAATGACTCCGGATCCCAGGGGCTCCAGGGCCTGGCCGTCACCGGGCAGTACCGGGATCCGGGCACCAACACCCTGAAGCCGACCCGCTACTGCTGGGCGGAGGTGTATGACCTCACCACGGGCTCCGTGGCCGACAGCGGCTACCTCGGAGCCGATGGACGGGGTACCTTCCAGGCCCCCGAAGGCGACACCCTCCAGGTCCGCATCTTCGCCCGGGTGGAAGTGCCCGATGGGGCCACCTTCACCCTGCGGGGCAGCGTGAAGGGTGCCGCCCTGTCCGGCACCTACGCCAGCTCCGATGCCTTCAACAGCGTGGCCGATGCGAGCGTGACCAGCTCCAGCGGCACCGGCACCAGCCTCACCCTGGTGGCCGAACCCGATGCGACCCAGACCAATCAGGCCTTCAACGCCGCGGATCAGCTCGTGGCCCTGGGCCAGGGGATGAAGACCATCCAACCTGGTCTCAAGTTGCCCAACCTCCATGTTTTCTTTACTTCTAGCACCAATGTCACCGGATACCCGGTGGTCGTCCGCAATTCCGGGAACCAGGTGCTGACCCAACCCAGCGGGCGCGCCATCTTCGCCCTCCCCGTAGCCGGCAATGGCTCCGGCGCCGCCAACTCCAACAATGACCTCGGCGATGATGCGGTGCTCCTCGAGGCCTACAGCCACCTCCTCTTCGCGGACCACAGTCTCCAGGAGACCGGCGCCTCGGCGCTCTCCTACCTGCGCCGTGACAACGACGACCAGTGGGTGGATCGGCCCTTCCAGAGCGAGCCCACCATCGCCTTCGCCACCGGCTTCGGGGACTTCCTTGCCGCCGCCTGCCGGAGCCTGGATGGGGCGCCAAGCCCCCACCTGATCACCGACACCTTCGTGGATGGCACCGGAGCCGCCGCCAGTTCAACCTTCGACCTCACGAACCATGGCCAGTTCGCCCGGGCCACCAACCAGGGGGAATTCTACCGGGGCTCGGTGGCCATCAGCCTCTGGCAGACCTGGCAGGTGGCCCTGGGTGGCAGCACCTCCGCCCTTCAAACCCTCTGGGCCGCCACCAGCCGAGCCACGAACCCCAATGAATTCCTTCGGACCCCCTTCGCGGCCTACCCGAACTATCTGCTGGGCCTGAAGAACCTGCTGGGTCCCGCCAGCCTGAGCTGGAGCAACACCCTATTCCAGCTGGGCCAGGAGGATGTGCAGGATCCCAGCCCGGCCTACTTCCTGTCGGGGGCCCTCTGGACGACCTGGAACAGCCTCCCCCAGTCCACCAGCGGCAGCTTCCCCGTCTACACCCCGGCATCCGGGATCAACTTCGACCGCAATCAAGCTGCCGCCTACACCTTCGTCCACGGCGGCGGGCCCCGCACGGTGACCCTGTCCACGAGCTCCCCGGGGCTCGTGCTGGAGCTTTTTGACGCCCAGGGGCTCTATGCCCAGACGGTCGCCACCAGTGCCGGCAACGGGATCGTGAACGTCGCGAACCTGCCCTCCGGAACCTACGGGGTGCGGGTGCGCGTGGACTACCTGCGCACCTACGCCAACGGCAACGCCCCCTGGACCCTCACCGTGAACTGAGGCCGGCTCAGCCGCCGCCCACCAGCCGCACGATCTCCAGGCGATCCCCCTCCTGCAGGGGGGTCGCTGCGTGTTCGGCCTTCCGGATCACGGTGCCATTCAGCTCGATGGCGCTGCCGAAGACCGGCAACTGCAGCCAGACCGACAGGTCCGCCAGCGTGGCCAAGGCCGGGGTTTCGCGGGGTTCGCCGTTGAGGATCAGCTGCATCCCTTCAGTTTATCCCTGTCCCGCGGCTTCGAGGGCCTGGGAGAGATCCGCCTGGAGGTCCGGCTGATCCTCGATGCCCACGGAAAAGCGCAGGAGGCCATCGCTGATACCCAGGGCCGCCTTCACCTCGGGCGGGGTCTTGAGGTGGCTCATGGAGGCGGGGTGTTGGATGAGGCTCTCCACCCCGCCCAAGCTCACCCCCCGGGTGATGATGCTCAGGGATTCGCACAGCCGGCGGCCGGCCTCCAGGCCACCCCGCACCTCGAAACCCATCATGGCGCCGAAGCCCCCCTTCATCTGCGCCGCCGCCACAGCGTGCCCCGGGTGGTCCAGCAGGCCGGGATAGTCCACCCGGGTCACCAGGGGGTGCCAGGTGAGCCACTGGGCCAGCGCCTGGGCGCTGTCGCAGGCGCGCTTCATGCGCAGGGGCAGGGTCTTGAGGCCCCGGTGCAGGAGCCAGGCGGCGAAGGGATCCAAGGTGGGCCCATGGAGCTTGGCCACCTGCCAGCAGGCCACCACGTCGGCTTCGGAGCCCGCGATGACGCCGGCCACCACATCCGAGTGGCCCGCCAGGTACTTGGTGGCGCTGGAGGCGCTGATGTCGATGCCCAGGTCCAGCGGCTTGGTGAGCATCGGGCTTGGAAAGGTGTTGTCGGCCACGGTGCGGATGCCGTGTTTCCGGGCCAATGAGGCGACCGCGGCCAGGTCCGTGATCGCGAGGGTCGGATTGGAAGGGGTCTCCACCCAGATCAGGCGGGTGGTGGGGCGGATCGCCGCCTCCCACTCCGCGATGTCGAGTGAGTTGCGGATCCAGGTCACTTCTAGCCCCCGATCCGCCACCCAGCGGCGGATGAGCTGCTCCGTGCCCAGGTAGATGGCCGCCGGCGCCACCAGGTGATCGCCGGCCCGCAGGAACGTTTCGAAGAGCAATGCGAAGGCGGCCATGCCTGAACTGGCCACCAGGGCGCGATCCGCCCCCTCCAGCGCCGCGATGCAGGTCTCCACTTCGGAGGCGTTGGGGTTCCCCCAGCGGGTATAGAAATGGGGGGGTTCGATGGCCGCCGCGAATTCCGCCCCTTCCCGGTTCTCCTTCAGCTCGAACACGGAGGTCTGGAAGATGGGCGTGGTGACCGCGCGGGTGGGATTGTGGGCGCGACCCGCATGGATGGCGGTGGTGGTGGGGCCCATGGCGGCACGGGACATGGCGGGGATCTCCGCGCCCAGGATGCCATGGGCACCCGGGAAGCGCGTCACTGCCGCGGAACCGGCTCGGCTAGCGGCGCCCCAGCACCAGGGCCAGCGCTCCGATGGCCACGAGGAGGAGCACCACCGTGCGCCAGGCCGAGGGCCGGGGTGCCACCGGGGCTTCCCGGGGCGAGGTGTCCTCCAGCGCGGCGCGGGTCAGCTCATCCACCATCACCGGTTCCATGGATGCACCCCCACAGGTGGCGCAGAGGAACGGGGCCCCGTCCTCCACCGCCTCCACCACACGGCGCCCGCAGTCCACGCAGGTGCGCCCCACGTTGGGCACATAGGCACTCAGAGCATCCGGCAGGTCGGTCATGGACCCAGCATGGGGCCGCGTTCACGCTTTGGCCAGTTCCGCATCCAGCACCTCGTTCACGAGGCGGGGATCCAGCTTGCCACCACCGGCCTTCATGGCCTGCCCCACGAAGAATCCCCGGAGGTTGGCCCGCCCCGCCCGGTACTGGGCCAGGGGTTCGGGGTTCGCCGCGAGGACGCCCCGCACCAGCTCCTCGATGGCGCCGCGGTCGGAAACCTGCGCCAATCCTCGGTCGGCCACGAGCCCGGCGGGATCACGCTCCCCGGCCAACAACGCGGGGAAGAGGACCTCTTTGGCGGTGCCCCGGTTGATGACCTTCTCCTCCACCAGCCGCACCATGGCGCCGAAGACCTCGGGGCGCACCGGGAAGGCGGTGATGTCGAGGCCATGGTCGTTCAGGTGGCGGCTGACCTCCCCCAACATCCACGTGCCCGCCGCTCGGGGATGGCCGCTCGCTTCGGCCATGGCCTCGAACCAATCCGTGAAGGCCTTCGACTGGAGCAGGGTCGCCGCCTCCGCCTCGGAGATCCCCAGGAGGGCCTGCAGGCGGTGGGCCCGGGCCTCCGGGAGCTCCGGCAGCGGCTCGTGCAGTTCGTCCGCCCCGATCACCAGGGTCGGCAGGTCCGGCTCGGGGAAGAACCGATAGTCATGGGCGCCTTCCTTGGATCGCTGCAGGCGCGTCTCCCCCTTGTCCGCATCCCAGCCCCGGGTTTCGGGCACCAGGCTGCCCCCGGCCCCGAGGACCGCCACATGGCGCTGGATCTCATGCTCCAGTGCGCGACGTACATTATTGAAACTGTTGAGGTTCTTGATTTCAACCCGGGTGCCGAAGGCCGTGGAGCCCACCGGTCGCACGCTCACGTTGGCATCGCAGCGGAAGGAACCCTCCTCCAGGTTGCCATCGCAAATGCCGAGGAAGGTGACCAGGCGGTGCAGGGCCTTCAGGTACTCCATCGCCTCCAGAGGGCTGCGGAGCTCCGGCTTGCCCACAATCTCGACGAGGGGCACGCCGGCCCGGTTGAGGTCCACGAGGCTGGCATCCGCCCGGAGCTCATGGTTGCTCTTGCCAGCATCCTCCTCCAGGTGGGCCCGTTCGATGCCGCAGGCGATGGGACCGGCCCCTCCCCGCACGGCGGGGTCGCCGGGCAGGCGGAGCACCCCCTCCTCCACCAGGGCCACGGGCCCCTGGGTGATCTGGTAGCCCTTGGGCAGGTCGGCGTAGAAGTACTGCTTCCGGTAAAAGGTGGAGCGCGGCTGGATGCGGGCTTCCAGGGCCCGGCCCAGCCGGATGGCCATTCGCACGGCGCCAGCGTTGAGGGTGGGCAGGGCCCCCGGCAGCCCCAGGCACACCGGGCAGGTAGCGGCGTTGGGGGGCAGCCCGTAGGTGGTGGGGCAGGCGCAGAAGAGCTTGGATTCCGTCTTCAGCTGGACGTGCACTTCCAGGCCGATGACGGCTTCATAGGCGGTCATGGAATCTCCGGTGCTCCAGTATGCCGGCTATTTCCCGAGGCAGAACCCGCTGAAGACCTGGTCCAGGGCGGATTCGGCCCGATCCTCCCCCGTGAGGCGGGCCAGGAGCCCCCAGGCCCCCTGGAGCAGGGAGGCCGGCAGCTCCGGGGGGCACCCCTGGGGGAGATCCATCACGAGGTCCATCTGGTGGACCAGGTCCTCCAGCAGCTCCCGCTGGCGGCTGGTGGCCAGGGCCCCGAGCAGGGCTTCCGGGGACTGGCCCTCCAGGAAGCGGGCCTTGAGGGCCCCTTCGAGGGCCCCCAGGTCCCCGGTGGCGGCGGAAATGATGAGGGCACCCACCGGGGGGGTGGCCCCACCCCGATCCGCCTGGGTGATGACCTCGAGCACCCGGCCCGTGAAGGGGGCGAGGGTCCGGATCACCTCGGGATCGGAACCCGGGTCCCCCAGTGGCAGGAGGTGGAGGATCAGGTCCGCCTGGGCGAGGATGGGCTGGACCCGGGCCACACCCAGGGCCTCGACCCGGTCCTCGGTGATCCGCAGGCCCGCGGTGTCGAAGAGCTTCAAGGGCAGGCCCCGCCACTCGCAGGTGACCTCCAGGACATCCCGGGTGGTGCCCGGCACCTCCGTAACCAGGGCCCGATCCTCCCCCGCGAGGGTGTTGAAGAGGGTGCTCTTGCCCGCGTTGGGACGCCCCGCGAGGGCGATGCGGATGCCCCCTTGGAGCCATCGGGCGGCCTCCGCCCGGCGCCGTTCCACGTGGAACGTGGTTACAAGCTCCTTTAAATCTTCCTTTAAGTCATCCATGGGCAGCCCGATGCCCTCATCCTCCCCATAATCCACGGCCGCCTCAGCCCGGGCCATCCAGGGGGCCAGCCGGGCCCGGGCCAGCCCGATCCAGGGGGGCAGGGCGCCGGCCCGGGCCTGGGCCTGGCGGAGCTGCTGGTCCGTCTGGGCGGCCACCAGGTCCCGCAGGGCCTCCGCCTCCAGGAGGCTCTTCCGGCCGTTCAGGAGGGCCCGGCGGGTGAACTCCCCGGGTTCCGCGAGGCGGATGCCCAGGGTGCCGAGGTGGTCCAGGAGGCGCCGGACCAGCAGCGGATTGCCGTGGATCTGCAGCTCCACCACGTCCTCTCCCGTGAAGGAGGCCGGTGCGGGGAGATGCAACACGAGGGCCTGTTCATCGAATCCATCCCATCGGAGGTGCCGCACGGCGGCGCGACGGGCTGGGGGCAGAGCCACCAGGGGCGCCAGGAACCCGGCCAGGTTTGGCCCCGAGATGCGCACGATGGCCACGGCGCCCGGAAGGAGGGCCGTGGCTGGGGCGCAGATGGGCACGCTCACCGCAGGCTCAGGCCTGCTTGCGGAACACCTTTACGGGCTTGAAGTGGCCCGTGCCTTCGCTCTCGGTGGTGAGGTCGTCGCCGCTGTCCTTGATGGTGATGTGGATCCAGCGCCGCTCCCGGGGGCTCATGGCCCCGAAGGTGTAGCTGCCCAGATCCCGGGCCTTGGCGGCCGCCATCTGGGCCATGGCCAGCACTTCCTTCATGCGGAAGAGCCGCATGCCATCGGCATCCAGGTAGGCCAGCTTGTCCTCGTCCCGCTCCGACTGCATCTCGTGCACCAGGTGCTGGAGGGCATCCAGGGCATGGCCCCGGTTGGCCTTGAGCACGTCCACATCGGGCCCGGAGACCACGATGCGGTTGGGGAAGAGCTTGTCGTTCCCGGAGGCCTCGAAGGCCGCCTTCACATCCAGGCCCAGGAGGGTGGTCCAGGTGCTGACCAGTTCAGGCAGGGTCTCGAGCTTCACGCCGCGCTTGCGCATGGGATCTCCTGTCTCAGAGCTTCACGGGCTGGGGCACGTAGTGTTTCAGGATCCACCAAGTCTGGCCCAGACCCACCAGGTTGAACATGAAGTAGTACAGCACAAGACCCGCGGGGGCCTGGCTGAACATGAGCAGCATCATGCCCGGCATCATCCACTTCATCATCTGGGCCTGCTGGGGATCGCCGGCCGTGGGCACCATGTGGCTCTGCACCAGGGTGGAGACGGCCATGACGCCCGGGAGGATGAAGTAGGGATCCTTGGCCGAGAGGTCCTTCACCCAGAAGATCCAGGGGGCGTGCCGCAGCTCGAAGACGTTGTTGAGCATGGACCACAGGGCCATGAACACGGGCATCTGCAGCAGCATGGGCAGGCAGGAGCCCATGGGGTTGAAGCCGTTCTTCTTGTAGAGCTCCATGAGCTCCTTCTGCATCTCCGCCTTCTTGGTCATGTCGGAGCCGAACTTCTCGTACTTGGCCTGGATGGCCTTCTGATGGGGTTCGAATTCCTTCATGCGCAAGGAACTGATGATTTGCTTGGTGTTGGGCGTCCAGAGCGCCAGGCGGAGCAGGATGGAGAGCACCAGGATGGCCCAGCCCCAGTTCCCGAGCACCTTGTGGGTGGCCTTCAGGACGATGAAGAAGAACTTGGCCACGGCGCCAAAGAACCCGTAGTCCACCGCCTGGGTGAAGGGGGCGCCGAAGGTCCCCAGGGACTCCAGGGTCTTGGGGCCCAGGTAGAGGTGGGCCTGGAGGCTGCCGTTCACGGGGGCCAGGTGGTAGCCCTGGGCATCCTTCTCCGGCAGGCCGGGCAGGTTCCAGAAGGCGGCGAAGTAGTGGTTCCGCACGTTCCCGTTCTTCTCCACCCCGGCATCCATGCCCAGGCGGGACTCGGCCACCGGCAGGGTCTTGCGCTTGGCGCCCAGGAATTTGAAGAACGGGTCCTTCAAGACGCTGTCCCAGGTGACGTCCTGGATGTGGCTGTCGGTGAGGGTGAGCACGCGGCCCGCTTCCAGGCCCTTGAGGTCGTCCAGGCTGCCCGGGAGGGGCAGGGCGCGCAGATGGGCACCCCGGGGGGTGGTCCACGTCACCTGGAGGGCATGGCCGGCGCGGGGGAGCGTCCAGGCCAGGTGGTCACCCTGGGCGGTCTCGAAGTGCACCTGGGTGCCCTCGGGGGTGGTCTCCACCCGGTGGCGCTCGAAGGTGGTGGCCAGGATGCCGCCCAGTCCCAGGAAATCCTTGGGGAAGAGGGGGGTGCCATCCTTCCACTCGGCCTGGACCACGGCACCGCTGCGGGCGGACCAGGTCACGGTGAGGTTCTCATTGCGGGCGGACACCGTGGGGCCCACGGGCTCGGCCTTGGCCGGGGCCACAGGGGCCTCGGAAGCCGCGGCGGGCGCCGGGGCGGGGGCCACCGCCGGGGCCTGCGGTGCCGGGGCCTTGGGGGCGGGCTTGGGCGTCAGCCAGACCTGCAGGCCGATGAGGGCCATGCTGCCCACGAGGAAGAGGATGAGGTTTCGCTGCTTCATGGGGTTCCGGGGACACGGGAAAGGGCCAGCCGAAGCTGGCCCTCGATCTGGGCATAGGGGAGGCGGCACCCCAGGGGGGACCGCCGGGAGGGACGCACCCACACCACGGCGGGGCCGGGCAGGGGGCGCTCCTGGAGGAGGTGCATCAGCGCCATGCGCACGCGACGCCGGAAGGCGTTGCGCTCCACCGCACATCCAGCCTTCCGGGAGGCGCTCACGAGCAGCACCGGGCCGGGCAGATCCGGGCGGGGGAGGATGCGGACATCAAGGGGGGCATCCGAGGGCGACAGGGACCGCGTCGGGGCCTCCGGCACGGGCCGGTCGGCGCGCCGGGCGGGGCGGAATCGCCCCCGGAACGGCGCGGTCCCTCCGGACACGGCCTTAGAGGGCCAGGACGTGACGACCCTTGGCGCGGCGGCGCTTGAGCACCAGGCGGCCATTCTTGGTCTTCATACGGGAGAGGAACCCGTGGGTCTTGGCACGGCGACGGTTGTTGGGCTGGAAGGTGCGCTTCATGATCCACCTGTAGGACCGTCCGCTGGACACGGACGAACCTTCGATCCTACCAGGGAGCTTCCCGGGTCACAAGCCTCGGAATGAGGCGGAACGTCAGGCTTCCCGCCCCCCTCCCGGTGGTAGCCTGTTCCTCCCCCACCATCGGGTACGTCACCCTCCGCCCAGGGCCACCCGGCCTGGCGCGCCTTCCTTGGTCCACCATGTCCTCCGCCGACCCCAAGCCCCACTGGGACCGCATCCGCCAGAGCCTCTCCGAGCGGCTCTCGGAGGCCTCCTTCCGGGAGTGGATCGCCCCGTGTGAGCCTGCGTCCCTGGTGGGTTCGCGCCTGCTGCTCACGGTACCCAGTCCCGCAGCCAAGCTCTGGATCGAGCAGCAGTTCGCGGAGGAGCTCAATGACGCCCTGGTGGCCTCGGGCCTCGCGGAGTTGGAGCTGGCCTTCCAGGTAGCGGGGAGTACCCCGGCGGTGCCCAAGCCGGAGCCGCGGGGTTCACGCAAATCCGCGTCGGTCCCGGCTCCGGAGGCGGCCGCCACCCGAAGTTTTCCGACCCTCTTCCAGCGGTTCACCCTGGACCGGTTCGTGGTGGGGCCCGGTAGCCAGCTGGCCTTCAGCGCCGCCAAGGCGGTGGTCGACAATCACGGCCGCACCAACGCCAGCTTCAGCATGAACCCCTTCTTCATCTATGGCGGGGCCGGGCTCGGCAAGACCCACCTGATGATCGGCATCGGCAAGGAGCTGGAGTCCCGGCATCCGGGCCTGCAGATCGCCTACCTGAAGGTGGACAGCTTCTTCCACGAACTCACGGCGGCCATCAAGAACCGCAATACCGAGCCCCTGCGCCGGAAGTACCAGCAGAACGACGTGCTGCTCCTGGATGACGTGCAGACCCTCGGCCGCATGGAGCGCACTCAGGAGGAGATCTTCTACATCCTCGAGTACCTCCTCCAGCACGGGAAGCAGATCGTCCTCACCTCGGACAACCCGCCCCAGAAGCTGGAGGGCCTGCATGAGCGCCTCATCACCCGCTTCAAGTGGGGCCTCACGGCCGATGTGCAGCCTCCCGACTTCGAAACGCGGGTGGCGATCCTGAAGAAGAAGCTCGAGGAGGCCGACTTCCAGGCCCTCCCCCAGGTGCCCGAGGACGTGGTCACCTTCATCGCCCACAAGGCCAAGGGCTCCGTGCGGGACCTGGAGGGCCTCCTGAACCGCGTCATCTTCCAGGCGAGCTTCCTGGGGGCCCCGGTGAGCCTGGAGGTGGCCCACACGGCCTTCCAGGGCACCAGCGGGGAGGAACCCACCGCCGCCATCCCGGTGGACCGGATCTACCGGATGACCGCGGAGACCTTCAATGTGGCCTTCGCCGACCTCATGAAGAAGAAGTCCCGGCAGCAGAGTGTGCTCCTGCCCCGGCAGGTGGCCATGTACCTGGCCCGGGAGCTCGCCGCCGCCAGCTACCCGGCCATCGGGCGCAGCTTCAACATGCACTACAGCACCGTGATGAACGCCATCGATTCCGTGAAGCAGCGCATGAAACGGGACTCCGATTTCCACAGGATGGTCGAGTCCCTGCTCAACAGCATTCATTGAAATGGAAGGGGTTCTGGTTTTTTCCACAACGGAGGCTGTTGGATTCCCTTGTGGAGGCCCGAGAGGTTCCCGATCGGATCCCCGCCTACCCAGGTGTGGAGAACCCACGGGGTTTTCAACCCCCGACCCACAGCGTGAAGCCCGCCTGAAACTCCGCTAGACTAAGGCTTTGACTCCCTTTTCCACAGTTCATGAAGGCCCTTCAGAAGCATCAATCAGGGGAATGATATGAATCTTCAATTCCAGGTTTCCAAGGAACGGCTGGACCGCACCCTGGGCATCCTGAAGCACGCCCTCGACCGCCGCGTGACCCTGCCCATCCTCCAGCACGTGCTGATGGACCTGCGCGGCAAGGAGCTGATGCTCAAGGCCACGGACATGGAGCTGGCCTTCGAGGCCACCATCCCCGTGGATGGCCAGGGCGAGAAGATCCTGGCCGTGCCTGGCAAGAAGTTCATCGAGACCGTGCGGGCCTTCCCCGAAGGCGTGCTCTCCGTGGAAGTCCCGGATCACGCCCACCGGCTGTGGCTGCGCGCCAAGGGGATGAACTCCGAGCACAACCTGCAGCCTGGGGAAGGCTTCCCCGAGCTGCCCAAGCCCAACCCCGAGCTGCCCTCGGTGGCCCTGCCCGTGGGCAAGCTCAAGAAGACCATCCACCTGGCCTCCGTGGCTGTGAGCAAGGACGCCACCAAGCCCACGCTCAGTGCCGTGCTCCTGCACCCTCACCAAGACCAACATCCGCGTGGTCTCCCCGGATGGCTTCCGCCTGGCGGTGGCCGAGGTGCCTTGCGAAGAAGACTCAGCTCCAGGGATGAGGTCCGCCTCATCGTCCCCAAGCGCGCCCTGGACCTCTTCCCCACGCTGCTGGCGGAAGAAGGTGATGCTGACCCTGCGCTGGGACGCTACCACGCTCTTCCTGGACCAGCCCGGCCTGAAGTTCCAGCACCCGCCTGGTCTCTGGCGCCTATCCCTTACGAGAAGGTGCTCCCCAGCGACCTGCCCAAGCGTGATCATCGACCGCGAGGGCTTCCAGAAGACCCTGCGCTTCGTAGGCCTGAAGAAGGACGACTACAACAAGAACGTGCGCCTCTTCTTCGAGTTCCCCAACCTCAAGATCCTCTTCCAGCACCCGGACGAGGCGTGAACCAGGGCACGCTGCCCTTCAGCGGCGAGAGAGAAGTCATCGTGACTGGCCTTCAGCATCGACTACCTCACGGAGCTCCTGGACCCGCCTCCAGGGCGAGGAAGTGATCTACCAGTTCAAGGACGAGGTGGGCCAGGGCGTCTTCCAGCTCCCCCAGCATCGAGGACTTCACCTTCCGGTACATCCTGATGCCCGTCCGCTTCGCCAACGGCCACCGCCTGGATCCAAGCCCCTGGCCGTTCCGCACCACCTGGTCCCGAAAACCGAAAGCGTGAGCCTTGATGCACGAAGAAGCAGCCCACGTAGCCTGACCCCTGCCCCTGCCGCCGACACCTACACCGCCGATCAGATCACCGTACTGCGCGACCTTGAGGCCGTGCGGAAGCGGCCCGGCATGTACATCGGCGACACCGACGACGGCTCGGGCCTCCACCACATGGTCTACGAGGTGGTGGACAACTCCATCGACGAGGCCCTGGCCGGCCACTGCTCCCGGGTGGACGTCATCCTGCACACGGATGGCTCCTGCTCCGTGGAGGACGATGGCCGCGGCATCCCCGTGGACATCCACAAGGAGGAGGGTCGCAGCGCGGCGGAAGTGATCATGACCGTCCTTCATGCCGGCGGTAAGTTCGACAACACCTCCACCGAGGGCAAGAACGCCTACAAGGTGTCCGGCGGCCTCCACGGCGTGGGTGTGTCCTGCGTGAATGCCCTGTCCGAGAAGCTCTGGCTCACGGTGTGGAAGGACGGCAAGCAGTACGAGATGACCTTCACCCGGGGCAAGGCCGACGCCCCCCTGGCCCAGGTGGGCCCCGCCGCCCGCCGCGGCACCAAGGTCCGCTTCAAGCCCGACACCGAGATCTTCAACAACGTCCTGGACTTCAGCTTCGAGACCTTGAGCCAGCGCCTTCGGGAGTTGAGCTATCTCAACCAGGGCGTGCACATCCGCATCACGGATGAGCGCACGGGCGAGAGCCACGACTTCTTCAACGCCGGCGGCATCAGCGCCTTCGTGGAGCACCTGAACCGCAACAAGACCAGCCTCCACAAGCCCCCGATCTACATCAAGGACGAGAAGCAGGACACCACCGTGGAGGTGGCCCTGCAGTGGAACGACTCCTACCAGGAGACCCTGTACTGCTTCACCAACAACATCCGCAATCGCGACGGCGGCGCCCACCTCGAGGGCTTCCGGGCGGCCATGACCCGGGTGATCAACACCTACGCCGAGAAGAACAACCTGCTGAGCGCCAAGGTGACCCTCTCCGGCGACGACGTGCGCGAGGGCCTCACGGCGGTCCTTTCCGCCAAAGTCCCTGATCCCAAGTTTTCCAGCCAGACGAAGGACAAGCTCGTCTCCTCGGAGGTGAAGGGCATCGTCCAGGCCATCGTCTACGACAAGCTCACCAACTTCTTCGAGGAGAACCCCCGGGAGGCCAAGGCCATCCTGGAGAAGGCCATCGAAGCGGCCCGCGCCCGCGAGGCCGCCCGGAAGGCCCGGGAGCTCACCCGCCGCAAGGGCGCCCTCGATGGGGGCGGCCTGCCGGGCAAGCTGGCGGACTGCCAGGAGCGCGACCCCGCCCTCTCCGAGCTCTACATCGTCGAGGGTGACAGCGCCGGCGGTTCCGCCAAGCAGGGCCGCAACCGCGCCAACCAGGCCATCCTGCCCCTCAAGGGCAAGGTGCTGAACGTGGAGAAGGCCCGCTTCGACAAGATCCTGGGCCACAACGAACTGCGCATCCTCATCCAGGCCCTGGGCACGGGCATCGGCAAGGAGGAGTTCAAGGTCGAGAACCTCCGCTACCACAAGATCGTGCTGATGACCGACGCCGATGTGGACGGCAGCCACATCCGCACCCTCCTGCTCACCTTCTTCTACCGGCAGATGCCGGAGCTGGTGGAGCGCGGGCACCTCTACATCGCCCAGCCCCCCCTCTACAAGGTGAAGAAGGGCAAGACCGAGAAGTACCTCAAGGACGAGCGGGCCCTGGAGGAGTTCCTCTTCCAGAAGGCCCTCGATGGCTGGACCCTCACCCTCCCCGGGGGCGCCGAACTGAAGGGCGCCGCCCTGGTCCGCGAGCTCAAGAAGTGGGGCGAGATGGGTCAGCTCTACGCGAAGCTCGACCGCCGCGGCTATTCCAAGCCCCTGGTGGATGGGCTCCTGGCGGCGGGTCTCCTGGACGCCGACCGCTTCCACAGCGCCCTCTCCGTGGCCGTGCTCGCCAAGGCCGTGGAGCACGCCAAGCTGGGCACCTGCCAGGTGGAGAGCACCGAGGCGGTGGAGGGGACGGAGACCACCGAGCCGGTTCCGGCCGTTCACACCCTCAAGCTCGTGCGCATGCACCTGAGCCGCCCCATCTCCCTGTGGATCGATGCCAACGTCGCCCACTGGCACGAGTTCCGGCGCCTCGCGGCCCTCAAGACGGACCTCCAGGCCTTCCTGGGCGGCGAGCTGAAGCTGGCCCGCGTGAAGGCCGCCAAGGCCGAGAAGGGCGCGGAGAAGGATGAGGACGAGATCGCCGAGGCCCCCAAGCTCGATAAGGAAATGACCTTCCAGGAGCCCGAGGCCCTCATGGCCGCGGTCATGGAAGAGGGCAAGCGGGGTCTGTCCGTGCAGCGCTACAAGGGTCTGGGCGAGATGAACCCCGAGCAGCTCTGGGAGACCACCATGGATCCGGAGCGCCGCACCTTCCTGCAGGTGCGGGTGGATGACGCGGTCGAGGCCGACGAGATCTTCACCGTGCTCATGGGTGATGCCGTGGAGCCCCGGCGCCGCTTCATCGAGAGCAACGCCCTCCTGGCCGAGAACATCGACATCTAGCGGGCCTGTTCCACATGGAACATTCCCGACCCTGACTTACCCCCTGTTCCACGTAGAACACCGGAAGCCTCATGAGCCGTATTGAACCCCTGGAAATTGAAAAGGAGATGCGCAAGTCCTACCTGGACTACGCCATGTCCGTGATCGTGGGTCGCGCCCTCCCGGATGTCCGGGACGGCCTGAAGCCCGTGCACCGCCGCGTCCTGTACGCCATGAAGGAGTCCGGGAACGAGTGGAACCGGGCCTACAAGAAGTCCGCCCGCACCGTGGGCGATGTGATGGGTAAGTACCACCCCCATGGCGACGCGGCCATCTACGACACCATGGTCCGCATGGCGCAGCCCTTCTCCATGCGCCACGTGCTGGTGGATGGTCAGGGCAACTTCGGCTCCATCGATGGCGACAGCCCGGCGGCCATGCGTTACACCGAGGCCCGCCTGTCGCGCCTCTCCAATGAGCTGATGTCCGACATCGACCAGGAGACGGTGGACTTCGGGCCCAACTACGACGGCAGCCTCGAAGAGCCCCTCGTCCTCCCCGCCCGCTTCCCCAATCTCCTGGTGAACGGGGCCCAGGGCATCGCGGTGGGCATGGCCACCAGCATTCCGCCCCACAACCTGCGGGAGTGCTGCGCGGCCCTCATGGCCCTCATCGAGGATCCGGAGCTTTCCTTCAGCCAGCTGGTCACCCATGTGCAGGGCCCCGACTTCCCGGGCGGCGGCATCATGCTGGGCACCGAAGGGGTGATGGAGGCCTACCGCACCGGGCGTGGCCGGTGTGTGGTGCGCGCCAAGTCCCACACGGAAACCACCCGCATCAAGAACAAGGGCGAGGTGGAGCAGATCGTCTTCACCGAGCTGCCCTACCAGGTGAACAAGGCCTCCACCATCGAGAAGATCGCGGAGCTCGTGCGCGAGAAGAAGATCGACGGCATCTCCGATGTGCGGGATGAGAGTGATCGCGAGGGCATCCGCCTGGTCATCGACCTCAAGAAGGGCGAGGCCTCCGAGATCGTCCTCAACCAGCTCTACCAGCAGACCCAGCTCCAGAACTCCTTCCCCATCACCATGCTGGCCATCGTCAACGGTCAGCCCCGGGTGTGCACCCTGAAGGAGATCCTCCAGGAGTTCATCGGGTTCCGCCGCGAGGTGGTCACCCGCCGCACCATGTTCCAGCTGCGCAAGGCCGAGGAGCGGCACCACATCCTCATGGGCCTCAAGATCGCCCTGGACAACCTGGATGCGGTCATCAAGCTCATCCGGGCCAGCAAGAACCCCGAGGAGGCCAAGGCCGGCCTCATGCAGAAGTTCGGGCTCAGCGACAAGCAGAGCCAGGCCATCCTCGACATGCGCCTGCAGCGCCTCACGGGCCTCGAGCGCGACAAGATCATGGAGGAGCTGGCCGAGGTCGAGGCCACCATCAAGCGCCTCAAGGCCATCCTGAATGACGAGAAGCTCCTGCTGAACGTCATCAAGGAGGAGCTGAAGGCGGTCGCCGAGCAGTTCGGCAACCCCCGGCGCACCGAGATCACCGGCTTCTCCGGCGACATCCGCATGGAGGACGTGGTGCCCGACGATCCCATGGTCGTCACCCTCTCCAAGACCGGCTACATCAAGCGCACCGAGCTCATGGCCTACCGCAAGCAGCGCCGCGGCGGGAAGGGCAAGGTGGGCATGAAGACGAAGGATGAGGATTTCGTCGAACAGCTCTTCCTCACCAAGGCCCATGACACCCTGCTGATCTTCACGGACCACGGCTACGTCTACGCCATCAAGGTGTACGACATCCCCGAGTCCGGCGCCGCCAACCGGGGCAAGCACATCAAGAACCTCATCAGCCTGAAGGACGGGGAGAACCCCGTGACCTTCATGGCCCTCCGGGAGTTCCCCGAAGGGGAGTTCCTGGTCTTCGCCACCTCCGATGGCACCATCAAGAAGACCAGCCTGTCGGCCTACGGCAACATCCGCTCCAACGGCCTCATCGCCCTGAACATCGAGGATGGGAACCGCCTGGTGGCCGTGCGCCGCTCCACCGGCAACCAGCACGTGCTCCTGGCCTCTGCCCTCGGCAAGGCCATCCGCTTCCCGGAGGATGAGGTCCGGGCCACGGGTCGCGCCACCACCGGCGTGCGCGGCATGAAGCTGGCCGACAAGGACCACATCGTGGACATGGAGCTGGCCGATCCCCTGCCGGACCTGCCGGAAGGGCAGGAGGCCGACGAGAGCACCGCCGCCTACGGCATGCTCCTCACGGTCACCGAGAAGGGCTTCGGGAAGCGCAGCCTCGTGCAGGACTACCGCCTGCAGGGTCGGGGTGGCCAGGGCGTGATCAACATCCGCGCCGGGGTCCGCAACGGCCAGGTGGTGGGCTTCAAGATCATCCGCCCGGATGAAGGCTGCCTCCTGATCACCTCCGAGGGCATGACGATCCGCTTCGATGGCGACAGCGTCCGCAAGACGGGCCGGGCCGCCATGGGGGTCAGCCTCATGAAGACCGCCTCCGCCGAGGACAAGGTGGTGGGCATCGCCAAGATCGATGCCGCCGCCCACGCCCTGGACGAGGAGGAGGATGAGGCGGAAGTCGGTACCCCCGGTCCCGATGAGTCCGGCCAGCAGGGGAAGCTCACCCTGGAATAAGGGGATTGCGACCTTCGTCAAAGGGTGGCCTCCGGGCCACCCTTTTCCGTTAAGCTCGGCATTCAGGCTGTTGAAAGCCCCTTGAGGCGAGGCCGGTCGTGTACCACATCCATCCCACCCCCTACGGCTTCCGGATCCGCTTCGCGGGTCGGATGTCCAGTGATGAGATGGCGGGGTGGGCCCTGGAATCCGACCGCATCCTGGGGCACATGCACGGGGAGTGGGGGGTGCTCGTGGATATGCGGGAGCTCAAACCCCTGGATCGGGATGCGGCCCTGATCATGGCCCCGGCCCAAGCCAGCTACCGGGCCCATGGCATGGTGAGGAGCGCGGTGGCGCTGACAGGGTCCCTCCTCAAGCTCCAGTTCGAACGCCTGGCCCAGGAGAGTGGGATCCATGCCTATGAGCGGTACCTGGACGTGGAGCGGACCCCAGACTGGGAGGCGAGGGCCCTCCGATGGATCCAGCACGGGGTGGAGCCCTGAGCCGCCACTGGGCCTGTTCCATGTGGAACAAGTTGTTCGGAATGTGAACAGCCTCCTACCCCGTGGCGGGCTTGGGCCGTAGCCCAGACGCTGCACAAGGAGACTGCATGAATGTGAAGGTCCCGACCTGGGCCGGGCTGGCGCCCGCCCTTCTCGTGGTGAGCATGTTGGGGTGTGGCGGCGGAGGCTCATCCCCCGCGAAGACCCCCATGGGTGACAACCCCTACCAGGCGGAGCAGGTGTTCATCCTGACCCGTACGTTCCAGGATCAGATGGGAACCGGCAGCCTCGTCCCCTCGGGTGGGGGGCACCTCACGGCGGAGGGATACGCCTTTGCCGAGGGAGAGGGGCTGAGCTTGTCGAATCCGTTGGGTGGGGGTCGGGTGACGACCTATTCCATGGAGTTCGTGTTCAAGTTTGAGACCGTGAGTGGCTACCGCCGGGTCATGGACCAGAGCGGCCTCCTCAAAGACACGGGCCTGTACCTGCTCCAGGGGCAGCTCGATTACTTTGGACTCCTCTCGGGGGCCACGCCCATGGTGCCCCCCGCGGCCAGCGCGGGAACCATCCCCACCATCCCGGCCGGAGCGTGGGCCCATGTGGTGATCACCCGGGACGGTGCCACGGGGCACGTGGTCGGCTATGTCAACGGGACCCAGGTCTTCGATGTGGACGACAGCACCGACACGGTGGCGGTGGTGGATGGCTCCCAGGCGCCCCTGTGGTTCTTCAAGGACGATGGATCCGAGAACAGTGCCGGCGTGGTCCGCACCCTACGGTTGTACGGGAAGGTCCTCACAGCGAACCAGGTCAAGGTCCTGGCTGAGGGTCAACTGAATCCCTGATTCCTCACGGGAAGGGGGGCCCCGTTCAGAGGTAGGCCCCCCAATCCCCCTCCGGCAGTTCAACGGCTTCCCGGCTGAGGCGGGTCAGGTGATCGGGATCCAGGGTCCAGGCCCAGGCTACGTAGGTCGCCCCGCCCTCGAGCAGCACGGGCAGGAGACGCGCCTCCCCCCCGCCTTCCGCGGCCAGGGCATCCAGGTCGGCCAGGGCCCGGGCGAGGTCCGCCTCATCGCCGTACCCGACGAAGGTTCCGGCCACCCATCCGGGGCCCGGGGGCAGGGCGGGGGGGATCGAGCTGGCCACCAGCCCGGGGAGGCCGGCTTCGGGTTGGTGAAAGAGCCGACCCGCCACCCAGGCCCGGCACATCCCCTCGGGGTGGGTCCGGGTGACCCACCGGTGGTGCCGGCCCCCGGGTTGAAGGGGGCCCAGGAGGAACAGGCCGTCGGCGTGCATGGCTACTTGAGGGTCCGCATCTTACGCAGCCAGGCCATGAAGGTGGGGGTGCCGGCTAGATCCAGGCCCAGGATGCGCATCACCGCGGCGCTGGCGGGATCGCCGGGGAAGGGGAGCTCGGGCGCCTCCGCCCCTTCGGGAAGGTCGAGCAGAGGGGCCCATTGGTAGAGGGCCTGGTCGACCCCGACGGTGGCCTTGCGGGCCCGGCGCAGGGACTGGAAGGCGGCCCCGGGCTGGTCCTGGAGGTGGAAGAGGTAGGCCTGGAGCCAGTGCATCAGGGCGGGGGAGTCGAGGCCCATCCGGGCGGTCCAGGTGTCCAGGGCCTCCAGGTCCTCCACCTGCAGGGCGGCGTGGACGAAGAGGGGGAAGCAGCCGAAGGCATCGGCCCCGGCCTCCCGGTAGATCTCATCGACCAGGGCCACGACCTCGGCGGGGCGGTCCAGCTCCCCCAAAGCGAAGGCCCACTCCTTCATGCAGCGGTGCAATCGCAGGCACCCGAGGTCCTCCACGCCCTCGCCGGCTGCCAGGGCGGCCCGGCTCGGGGCATCGAGGGCCGCGCGGAGGTCGGCGGCCAGGGCCTCCAGTCGGGTGGCGCGCAGCTCGGGTTCCGGGGTCAGGGCCGCTTCGAGGATGCGCACTTCCGCGTTGCCGGGCGCCAGGGCCCGGGCCGCCACAATGTGCGGACCGGCGGCCTCCGGATCATCCACATCCAGATCCTCCCAGGCCAGGAGCGCATGGTCCTCGGCCATGGCCTCGGGATCCTCCGCCAACACGGTGAGGAGGCGGGCCAGGCTGGGGCCCTCCGGGTGCTCCATCAGGGCGACCCGGTCCGCCTCCGCGGTGTGGGTGGCGAGGAAGCGCTCCATGAGCCGCGACCACCGGCTGGCATCCAGCGGGTCGGTGGGGATGTGGGAGGACAGCGCATCGGACATCCCTCCAGCCTCCCATGAATGCGGCCGGAGCGGGACGCGGGCGGATGGGGTTCAATGGAGCCATGCGGATCCTGCCCCAGAACCTGAAAACGTGGCTGACGGCCCCGCCCGCCATCGCCCTGCTGATCCTGGGGGGGCTGATCGGGGCGCTCCTCGGCTACACCACGCAGCCCTTCGCGGGCCGCCGGCACAGGGTGGCTCCCCCGGCCGGCGATCCCATCCGGCTGGAAGCCCATGTCCGGGCGCTGGTGGCCTGCGGGCCCCGGGAGATGATCCATCCCGAGGCCCTGGATGCCGCCGCCGCCTACATCGAAGGGCGATTCCGGGCCGCCGGGGGACGGTTGGGTCGCCAGCCCTACGAGGTGCGGGGCCGGCAGGTGGCGAACCTTCTGGCCCGGTTCGGGCCGGAACCCCAAGCGGGCGGCCCCGGGCTCCTGGTGCTGGGGGCCCACTATGACACCTGCGAAGGGCTCCCCGGCGCCGACGACAACACCAGCGGAGTGGCCGTTCTGTTGGAGGTGGCCCGATATCTGGGCGACCATCCACCCGCCATCCCCGTGGAGCTGGTGGCCTGGACCTTGGAGGAGCCTCCGCACTTCCGCAGCGGGGAGATGGGCAGCCGGGTCCACGCCCGGGCGCTCAAGGCCAGTGGCCTTCCCGTGCGCCTGGTCCTCTCCCTGGAGATGCTGGGCACCTATGAGGACGCACCCGGCAGCCAGCAGTTCCCCCTCCCGGGCCTGGATTGGATCTACCCCGACCGGGGCGACTTCCTCGCGCTGGTGGGGGGCTGGGGGGATGGCTGGAAGGTGCGCCAGGTGAAGGCGCAGCTCCAGGGTGACCTGCCCATCTGGTCGATCAATGCCCCCAGCGGGATCGTGGGCATCGACTTCTCCGATCACGCCTCCTATTGGAAGGAGGGACTTCCGGCACTCATGCTCACGGATACGGCCTTCTTCCGGAACCCGCGTTACCACACGGCCCAGGACCGCCCGGAGCGATTGGATTACCGGCGCATGGCCCTGGCCACGGCCCAGGTGGTGGCCCTCACCCAGGCCGCACCCTGAAGTCCCGGATCAGGGCCCGGGAAGACAATTCCACCCAAACCACCTACCCTGGAAGCACTCCCCCGCGGGACACCAGGAAGGATGCCCCATGGCCCGAGTGAATTACGCGTTCGCCAAGAAGCAGCGCGAGCAGGCCAAGAAGGCGGAGAAGGCGGCCAAGGCCCAGCGCAAGGCCCAGGCCCGGGAAGCCGGCGAGTCGGACGAGGATGCCTGGGTGGAGGGGCAAGCTTCCGAAGACGCGGAGCCCGCCGCCCCTGAGGGCACCGAGGAAGCCTAGGTCCATCCACGACCAGGCCCCCGCTCCAAGGGAGGGGGGCCTGGGGGGAAGGCGGACTTATTCCGGAATGGGGAACTTGGCGCTGAGGGCGAAGACCTCGGCCTGGATGACCTTGAGGGCGGCCTCGTCGTCCTTGGCCTTGAGGGTGCGATCGATCCACCCCGCGATGAGGGCCATCTCCGCCTCCTTCATGCCTCGCGTCGTGAGGGCGGGGGTGCCCAGGCGGATGCCGCTGGGCTTGAGCGGGGGGTTGGGGTCGAAGGGGATGCCGTTCTTGTTGGTGGTGAGGCCGGCCTTGTCGAGGGCCTTCTCGGCCTCGCTGCCGTAGATGCCCTGGGCGAAGACATCCACCAGCATGAGGTGGTTGTCGGTACCGCCGCTGACGATGCGCCAGCCCTTGTCCTGCAGGGCCTTGGCCAGGGCCTGGGCATTCTTCAGCACCTGCTCGCTGTAGGCCTTGAACTCGGGCTTGAGGGCCTCGCCGAAGGCCACGGCCTTGGCGGCGATCACGTGCATGAGGGGACCGCCCTGGATGCCGGGGAAGAGGGCGCGATCCAGGTCCTTGGCGTACTTCTCCTTGCAGAGGATCAGGCCACCGCGGGGGCCGCGCAGGGTCTTGTGGGTGGTGGTGGTGGCGAAGTCCGCGTAGGGTACGGGGCTGGGATGGTGGCCCGTGGCCACGAGGCCGGCGAAGTGGGCCATGTCGACCATGAGCAGGGCGCCCACCTCATCCGCGATCTCGCGGAAGGCCTTGAAGTCCCAGGTGCGGGGATAGGCGCTGGCGCCGGCCACGATCATCTTGGGCTTGTGCTCCCGGGCGAGGCTGCGGACCTCGTCCATGTCCACCCGCTCATCGCTCTTGCGAACATGGTAACCATTGAAATGATAGAGGATACCACTTGAATTCAGGGGGTGCCCATGGGTCAGGTGGCCCCCGTGGGCCAGGTCGAGCCCCAGCACGCTGTCGCCGGGCTTCAGCTGGCTCAGGTACACGGCCATATTGGCCTGGGCGCCGCTGTGGGGCTGCACGTTGGCGTGCTCGGCGCCGAACAGCTCCTTGGCGCGGTCGCGGGCGAGGTTCTCCACCACGTCCACGTGCTCGCAGCCGCCGTAGTAGCGGCGGCCCGGGTAGCCCTCCGCGTACTTGTTGGTGAAGTGGGAGCCCATGGCCTGCATCACCGCCGTGGAGGCGTAGTTCTCCGAGGCGATCAGCTCCAGGTGATGGCGCTGGCGCCCCATCTCCGCCTGGAGGGCGTCAAAGATGGCGGCATCGCCGGCTTTGAGGGCTTCGTACATGGGGATCTCCTGGGGAGATTCTCGCATAGGCCCCACGCCCTCCGTCATGGCGGGTTGATATGGTGATACCTCGTATGCCGGTCCGTTCCCTCCTGATCCCCGCCTTGGCGTCGCTGGGCGTCGCGGGGGTTCCTGCGCCCGCTGGCCGGGCGCCGTGGCCCGCGGTGCGGGCCTTCACGAGCCGCGATGGCCTCCCCCAGAACAGCGCCATGGGGATCGCCTTGGATCCGGTGGGACGCCTCTGGGTCGCCACCCAGGATGGCGCCGCGGTCTTCAACGGCCATGTCTGGCGTACGCTCAACCTGCCGGATCGCCAGGTGTCGAACTTTTTGCGGGCCGTGGCGGCCGATGCCGAAGGCGGCATCTGGCTGGGGCGTCAGGAGGGTGGGCTCGCGCGGTGGAAAGCCGGGCGCTGGTCGACTTGGCGGGGCGACACGCTGGCGGGTGCGACCCGTGTGAACGCCCTGGTGGCGCAGGATGGCGAGGTGTGGGTGGGCACCCATGGCCAGGGCCTCCTGCGGATGAAGGGGGACCGGGTGGTGGGTACCTTCCTGCCCGGGGCCCAGGTGCGCAGCCTGGTGGGCGACGGGTCCTCGATCTGGGTCTGCAGCACCCTGGGACTCCATCGCTGGAGCTCGGCAGGGCTCGAGCCCATCCCCCTGCCGAGGGGAGTGCATCCCACGCATGTGGCGTTGGCGGAAGGCACCCTGTGGGTGTCGAGCCTCCAGGGGTTGTGGCGCCGGGAGGGCGGCCAGTGGCGCGCCACGCGGCTCCCCGGAGGTTGGACCTGGGCCACCACGGTGGCGCTGACCCGGGAACCGCACGGGGGGCATCGGCTCTGGGTGGGGAGCCCCTCGGCGGGTGTGGCCTCCCGCCCGGCGGAATCGGAGGCGCCGTGGGAGGTGATGGGCCCCGAAGCCGGCCTGCCTGGGCTCCTGGCCCTGAACCTGCTGCCGGAGCCCGGCCCCGGCCCCACCCGGCGCCTCTGGATCGGCGTGAACGAGGGCTTGGTGCGGGTGGACCTGGGTCCCTGGCGGCGCCTCACGGCGGCCCATGGGCTCAGCGGCGAGTCGGTGTACAGCCTCGCGGTGGGCCCGGATGGGACCCGGTGGTTCGGCACCCGCGCCGGCCTCGTGGGCCTCCGGGGCTCTAATCGGGAAGTGGCCTTCCCCGGGACCACGGT
Source organism: Holophagaceae bacterium (assembly GCA_044229665.1). Taxonomy (GTDB): domain Bacteria; phylum Acidobacteriota; class Holophagae; order Holophagales; family Holophagaceae; genus JAFDVN01. The sequence goes on along the minus strand of JBGASN010000008.1, from coordinate 46,089 downwards.
CAATGCCGTCCTGGCCCGCGCCAACGGCGAGGTCTGGGCGGCGCCGGACCTCGGATTGGCGCAGCGGATCGGGGGGCGCTGGCGGATGGAGGGGGGACTGCCCACCGGCCATGGCAATGGCTATCGCCGCCTCTACGAACAGGAGGGCAGCCTGTGGGCGGTGGGGGAGCACCTGCTGCGCCGGGAAGGCGCGACCTGGGAGGACTGGGGCCGTAAGACCGGCCTACCGGCAGGTTCCCTGCACAGCTTCCTCCTCACCCGGGAAGGGGCCTGGGTGGGCACCGAGGCCCGGGGCCTCTACCACCTCCACCAAGGCCGCTGGGAGCACCTGGATCGCAGCACCGGCCTGCCCAACAACACCATCATGGACCTGCGCGAACTGCGCGGGCCCGATGGGCGGCGGTGGCTGTTGGCGGCGACGGAGAGCGGGGGCCTCGCCTTCACGGAGCTGGGGGGGGCGTCCCTGAACTGGCGGGTGCTCTCCGAGGACACCTCGCCCGCGCTGCCGAACAACACCGTCTACCAGGTGCAGGTGGACCGTTCGGGCCGGGTCTATCTCTTCACCAACCGGGGCGTCGCCCGGGTGACGTGGGGCGACGGACCCGATCCCGTCCGTCGGGTGGAGACCTTCACCACGGAGGATGGCCTCCCCAGCCTGGAGTTCAACGGGGGCGCCAGCTTCCAGGAGCCCAACGGCCGCATCTGGGCCGGTACCGTGGCGGGGGTGGCCTGCTTCGATCCTGCGCGGGATCTGGGGGCGCCGCCGGAACCCAAGCTCATCTTCGAGTCGGTCCGCAGTGGTTCGCGCGTGCTGGTCGAAGGTGACCTCCTCACCCATCGCGAAGCCCGGCTGGAGGTGGATCTCGCCGCCGTGGCCCGGTTCAAGGGCGAGGAGGTGCGCTACCGCACGCACCTCGATGGCGTGGAGGAGCAGCCGGGGCCCTGGACCGCCGAGGCCCACCGCAGCTTCAGCTCCCTGCCGGCGGGGCAGCATCGGCTGAAGGTGTGGGCCCGGGATGCGGAGGGCCGGGAGTGGGGACCCCAGGTCTTCGCCTTCACGGTGAAGCCCGCGCCCTGGCGCACGGGCTGGGCCTATGGGGCCTACCTCCTGGCGGGCCTGGCGGGAGTGGGGGCCTTCATCCGCCTCCGCACCCGCACCCTCCAGCGCCGGACGGAGGCCCTGGAGCGCAAGGTGGCGGAGCGCACCCGGGAGGTGGCCACCCAGCGGGATCAGATCGCGCACCTCATGGCCAGCCTCGCCGGGGCCCAGCGGGACGTGAAGGCGTGGGCCCACGGCGCGGCGGATGAGCTCTCCCGCGCCCTGGGCAGCGGGCCCATCGGCGTGTTCATCCTGGAAGGGGAGGACCTGCGCCCCCTGCGGGCCCTGGAGGATGCACCGGCCCCCAGCCTCATGACCCTCAGCCACCCCCCGGCCGGGCTGGAGGTGGTGCGGGTGCAGGGCCCCAGTGGCGTGCTCCAGGGCGCCCTGCTCCTGCCGAGCACCCTGGCGCTGCGCACGGAGGAGCGGGAGCTGCTGGGGGGCTTCGCGTCTCAATTGGGCGCCGTGCTGGAGCTGCAGAAGACCCAGGAGGCCCTCCGGGTGGCCCGCAGCCGGGGGCCCGTGGCCGCCCCGGAGGATGGCGAGCTGCGTCTGTGCCCGTACTGCCGGCGCGCCTTCGCGGCGCCCCTCACCCACTGCCCCGAGGACGGGGAGACCCTGGACGACCACCTGCACCTGCCCTACCGGGTGCAGGGCCGCTATGAGCTGCGCGCCCTCCTGGGCGAGGGCGGCATGGGCCTGGTCTTCGAGGTGGAGGACCTCCGCCTGGGCCGTCGCGTCGCCTTGAAGGTGCTGCGTCCGGAGCAGGTCACGGGGCAGGCCCGGGCCCGCTTCCTCCAGGAGGCCCACGCCCTGGCGGCCATCCACCATCCCGGGGTGATCGGGGTCTACGACAGCGGCGAGTGGGAGGGGGGCTCCGTGTTCCTCGTGATGGAGCGGCTCCGGGGGTTGCCCCTGTCCACGGTGCTGAAGGGTGGGCCCGGGCATCCCCATCAGGTGGCGAGGTTGGTGCGCCAGGGCGCCGCGGCCCTCCAGGCCGCCCACGATGCGGGCCTCCTGCACCGGGACCTCAAGCCCGCGAACCTCTTCCTGGCCGAGGGGGAGGACCCCTTCCGCACCGTGCTCCTGGACTTCGGCCTGGCCAAGAGCCTGGAGCTGGCCTCCACCATGACCCAGACGGGCATGGTCATCGGCACGCCCCAGTACATGAGCCCCGAGCAGACCATGGGGCGGGACCTGGATGCCCGCAGCGATGGCTACAGCTTCGCCGCCGTGATCTATGAGGCCCTGGCGGGGGTGCGGCTCATCCCCCACGACAACGTCGGCGAGGCCTTCCTGGCCATCGTGCGGGGCGAGCATCCCCGGCTCCGGGAGCTCCGGCCCGAGCTGGGCGTGGAGGTGGATCGGCTGCTGGAGAAGGCCCTGGCTCCGGAACCCGGTGACCGCCCCCTCGTGCTCACCACCTGGGCCGAGGCCCTGGCGGCGGAACTGCAGCGCTGTCCGCCCGGGGGTTCCGGGTGGGTCCTGGAAGGCCGGGGCTCTGGACCCTTCCCCACGGAGGCGGACCCTACCCGCCGGGTGCCGGGCGGTCCCAGGGCCTGATTTCACGGGCCGGCGCGACCCTCCCGTGACCCCGCTCTGCGAGAATGGGTCCATGCGTACGGACTTCCTGCCCCCCCACGACAGCCCCGAGCTGGAGCGCTTCGAGCACCCCCTGGCCACCCGCTATGCCTCCAAGGGCATGGTGCGCCTCCTCTCGCCCCTCTACCGGCAGCGGGTGTGGCGCCGCCTCTGGATCGCCCTGGCGGAGAGCGAGATGGAGCTGGGCCTGCCCATCACCCCCGCCCAGGTGGCGGAGATGAAGGCCACCCAGGACCAGGTGGACCTCGACGCCATCGCCAAGCACGAAGCGGCCCTGCGCCACGACGTGATGGCCGCCATTCACGCCTGGGGGGACCAGGCCCCCACAGCCCGGCCCATCGTGCACCTGGGCGCCACCAGCTGCTTCGTGACGGACAACGGCGACCTGCTCATCTGCCACGAGGCCCTGCGCCTGCTGCGTTCGCGCCTGCAGGACGTCATCGCGGCGCTGGCCAAGTTCGCCGCCGAGTGGAAGGACCAGCCCACCCTGGGCTTCACCCACTTCCAGTCCGCCCAGCCCACCACCGTGGGCAAGCGCGCCAGCCTCTGGCTGCAGGACCTCCTCCTGGACCTGGAAGACCTGGACCACCTCATCAAGACCACCCCCGTGCGCGGCGTGAAGGGCACCACGGGCACCCAGGCCTCCTTCCTGGAGCTCTTCGAGGGCGACGGGTCCAAGGTGGAGGCCCTGGAGCGGCGCTTCTGCGAGAAGGTGGGCGTGGAGGCCATCCCCGTGAGCGGCCAGACCGCCACCCGCAAGCTGGAGGACCGCATCGGCCAGGTGCTCTGCGGCATCGCCGCCAGTGCCTCCAAGTTCGCCTGCGACCTGCGCCTGCTCCAGCACCTCAAGGAGGTGGAGGAGCCCTTCGAGAAGAACCAGATCGGCTCCAGCGCCATGCCCTACAAGCGCAACCCCATGCGCTCGGAGCGCATCAACAGCCTCGCCCGCTTCGTGCTGGGCCTCATGCCCTCCACCTACCAGACCAGCGCCACCCAGTGGATGGAGCGCACGCTGGATGACAGCGCCCACCGCCGCCTGGCCATCAGCCAGGGCCTCCTGGCCGTGGATGCCATCCTCGTGCTCTTCCGCAACGTGGCCACGGGCCTCGTGGTGTACCCCAAGATGATCGAGGCCCGCCTCAGCCAGGAGCTGCCCTTCATGGCCGCCGAGGTGCTCCTCATGGAGGCTGTGAAGCGCGGCGGCGACCGCCAGGACCTCCACGAGAAGTTCCGCGTGGCGGCCCTCGAGGCGGGCAAGGCCATCAAGCAGGAAGGCCTCGCCAACCCGCTGCTCAAGCTCCTCGCGGCCGACCCGGCCTGGAAGATGAACGAAGCCGAGCTGGCCGCCATGCTCGACGCCGCCCGCTTCACGGGCCGCGCCGGCGCCCAGACCGAAGCCTTCCTCGCGGGCCCCGTGGCCGCGGCGCTGAAGGACCACACCCCCGCGGATGAAGCCGCCGTGCGGGTTTAGACCGATCAAAGGATCCCCATGCTGAAGCTCGCCGTCATCGGTGCCCAGACCCTGCTGGGTCGTGAACTCGTCCAGGTGCTGGAGGCCGCCGAGGCCTCCGTGCTGCCCCTCTCCACCGGCCCCCTCACCGTGGAGCAGGAGGAGGGCGACCTGGTGGTCTTCGCCCCCACGCCGGCCCTGCTGGTGGGCCTGGATGTGGCCATCCTCGCGGACACCCCCGATGAGCACCTCCTGGAGCACTTCCCCGGGCGCATCCTCGACCTCCGCCCCGATGTCTGCGAAGGCGAGCCCATGCCCTTCGGCCGCTGGCCCGAGGGCACCAGGCGCCTGAAGCTGCGCCCCGCCCTGGAGCAGGTGCTGGCCCTGGCCCCCAAGCTGGTGGCGGGTCTCGGCGGCCTCAGCGGCACCTGGCTCCGCTCCGTGGCCTACCGGGGCGATGCGGGCCTGGAGGCCCTGCATCAGCAGACCAAGGAGATCCTGAAGGGCGAGGACCCCGATACGGAAGCCCTGGGCTACCGCGCCGCCTTCGAGGTGATCCCCCAGGTGCCCCGCGGCGCCCTGACGGAAGTCCGGGTGCCCGTCTTCCACGGCGATCTGCTCGTCCTCCAGGTGCGCGCGGCGGAAGGCGCCCAGCTGGCCCCGTTGGATCCCCCGGAGGGCGTGGTGTGGGCCGCCGTGCCCCCCAGCTCCCGCGACGTGGCCACCTCCCCGGAGCTGCTGGCCCACCTGACCCTGGGCGCCGAGGGCACCACGGGCACCCTCATCCTCGGCTTCGATCCCATCCTCTGGGGCGCCATGCGGCCCACCCTGGCGGTGCTGGGGCTGAAGGGATAATCATCCCTTCAGGAGGATTCTCGGCGATGCCAGACCCCTTGATTTTTGGTGACATTCCTGGATACCCCGTTGGGAGCTTGTTCGAAGATCGAATGGCGCTCCATCGTGCGGGTGTCCATCGTGCGACTCAGGCTGGAATCTCGGGTCGCGCCCAAGAAGGGGCGGATTCCATCGTTCTTTCGGGGGGATACGAAGATGACGCCGACAAAGGTGCGGTAATTATCTACACCGGTGAAGGTGGTAGAGATAATTCCACGGGCAAGCAGGTTCGAGATCAGGTGCTGACCCGAGGGAACCATGCACTCATGGTCAGCCTTCGAGAACAGCTACCGGTTCGACTCATTCGGGGGTACCACCCCGGGAATCCTTTTGCCCCAGAGGTGGGCTACCGGTATGACGGGTTGTTTTTTGTGCATGAGGCTTGGCACGAGCTCGGAAAATCCGGTTTCCAAGTATGGAAATTCAGACTGGTCCAGAGGGCCGCTTCTGATTCCATCGCTATCCAAAATTCCCCGAACGGAGTTCCTGGACCGGCTGATCGACGAATTGCATATCGTCATGAGGTCGTTCGGGATCCTCTTGTGGCCCTTCATGTAAAACGGCTTTACGAATATTCCTGCCAAGTCTGTGGACTAAAGCTCGATACCCCGGCGGGGCCCTATGCCGAAGGGGCGCACATTCAGCCGCTAGGAGCTCCGCATCATGGCCCGGACATGGTCGGGAATATGCTCTGCCTTTGCCCGAACCACCACGTGCTATTTGATGCTGGGGCATGGGGAGTTGCGGCGGACGGCTCCCTGGTTGGTATTACGGGGATACTGAAGATTCATCCAGATCATGGCCTGAGGCATGAGTGCATCTCATACCATCGAGAACACATCTTCGTTCCAGAAGAACTGAGGGACCTTGGCTAACCGCAAGCTCGACGAACAGCAGGACCGCGGCGACTTCTTCAAGTCGCTGGGGACCCTGTTCGGCGGCTTCCTCGCGGAGCGGGTGGAGGACGTGGTCACCAAGGTGAGCCCCAAGCTCCAACGGCCCCCTGGGGCCCTGGACGAGTTCGCCTTCCTCACGGCCTGCACCCGCTGCGAGAAGTGCATCGAGGCCTGCCCCCAGAACGCGTTGATCAAGGCGGGACCCTCGGCGGGCCTGGGCCTCAATGCGCCCTACCTGGAACCCCGGAGCATGCCCTGCTTCCTCTGCACGGAGCTGCCCTGCATCACCGCCTGTGAGGATGGGGCCCTGGTGTGGCCGTCGGTGCGGCTCAAGGATGGGACCGAGGTGAAGGGCCCCGAGGCCGTGCGCATGGGCCTGGCCGAGGTGAACCTGGACCTCTGCCTCACCTATCCACGGGAGGGCCGTGAACCCGAGCCTTGCCAGGTCTGCGTGGACCGCTGCCCCTATCCCGGGGTGGCGATCCACATGGTCGAGGCGGAAGGGGGCCCGGCCCACCCGGAAGTCATCGCGGATGCCTGCACGGGCTGTGGGCTCTGCGTCTTCGGGTGTCCCACCCCCCAGCCGGCCATCACGGTGAAGGTGGGCTGAGCTTCGGCCGACCCCCTCGGTGGAAGGGGCCTGACCCGGGGATGAAGGGCAAGTGGCATCCCCCCTGGCGAGGGGGGATGGGCCACCTAACCTGACAGCGGAGGCTCCCGTGACGAGGATCAACTTGGATGCCCCCGAATCGGGGGCGGGGGACCTCTTTTTCGAGTGGTCCCTGGATCTATTGGCCGTGGCGGATTTCACGGGGCGCTTCATCCGGGTCAATCCGTCCTGGCAGCGGGTGCTGGGGTGGCCACCGGAGGATCTCCTGGCCCGGCCCTTCCTGGACTTCGTGCATCCGGAGGATCGCGCCGCCACCCTGGAGCAATCCCGACGGATCACGGAGGAAGGCGAGGCCTGCTTCAGCTTCGTGAACCGGTATTCAGCCCAGGATGGCTCCTACCGTTGGCTTCATTGGACCTCCCGGCCCCTTCCTGGCATGGGCCTGGTGTTCGCCATCGCCCGGGACATCACGGCCCAGAAGGCGGCGGAGGCGGCGCTCCAGGAGAGCGAGGAGCGGCTGAGGCTGGCCCTGCGGGCCTCCCGCATGGGGATCTGGGAATGGGAATCGACCCGGGGCACGGTGAAGATCACCCAAGGTGTGGAGCGGTGGATGGGGTTGGATTCCGGGGTGCATGAGTGGCCCCTGGAGCAGTTCGTCAGCTGCCTGCACCCCGAGGACCTGGACCAGGGGCGGAACCTGGTGCGGAAGGCCCCGGGAGACTTCGATTGGATCTTCCGGGTCCAGGAGGGGGAGGGGGCGACCCAGCGGCTGCGGACCCAGGGGCGGGCGGTGTCGGACCTCCATGGTCATCCGGTGCGGGTCCTCGGGACCGTCCGGCGCATGGAGGATCGGGATTAGGCGATGCTGATCCCTTCCATCTCGGCGACTTCATGGGCGTTGAAGCTGCTGCGCACGAGGGGGCCGGCGTAGACGGTCTGGAAGCCCAGGGCCTTGGCCTTCCTCCCGAGCTCCGCGAAGGCCTCGGGGGTGACATATTCCTTCACGGGCAGCTGGAAGCGGGTGGGCCGCAGGTACTGGCCCAGGGTGAGGATGTCGACCCCCACCTCCGCCAGACGGGCGAAGACCTCCATGAGCTCGGCCTCCGTCTCGCCGAGGCCGAGCATGAGGCCGCTCTTGGTCTTGAAGTCGGTGCCGTAGAGGGACTCGCCCAGGCGCTTGGCCTCCTTCAACACGGCGAGGGTGCGCTCGAAGCGGCCCGCGGGACGCACGGTGGCGTAGAGGCTGGGCACCGTTTCGGTGTTGTGGTTGAAGACGGCGGGGCCCGCGGCCACCACCTGGGCCACGGCCGCCAGGTCGCCCATGAAGTCCGGAGTGAGCACCTCCACGCCGGTGCCGGGATTGCGCCGCTTGATGGCCCGGATGGTGGCGGCGAAGTGGGCGGCGCCGCCATCGGGCAGGTCGTCGCGGTTCACGCTGGTGAGCACGGCGTAGCGGAGCTTCAGCTGGGCCACGCGCTCGGCGGTCTCCTCGGGCTCATGGGGGTTCAGCGCATTGGGCTTGCCGCTCTGGATGCTGCAGAAGCCGCAGGCCCGGGTGCAGGTGTCACCCATGAGCAGGAAGGTGGCGGTGCCGTGGGTGAAGCAATGGGTGCGGTTGGGGCAGCGGGCCTCCTCGCACACGGTGTGGAGGTCGCTGTCCCGCAGGCCCGCCTTCATCTCGTGGAGATCCGAGAGGCGCACGCGCTCCTTGGTGATCCACTCGGGGAGGCGGGGGTGGCCGTCCAGCACTTCGCGGCCGACGCGCTTCGAGTAACGGGGCATGGGGTCTCCAACCCCCCATTGTCGCCCGGAGCACCCAGGATCAGAAGCCGTGCCGCAGCTTCACCACCCATTCCCGTCCCGTGCCCGGCAGGGGGCCATGGCCGCCCGCGTAGGCCTGGAGGGTGGGCGGGGCCTCGTCCAGGGCATCCTGCACCCCGAGGCTGAAGGCCCAGGGCCCCCGGGTGCGGGTGGCCGTGGCGCCCAGGAGGGTGCGGGCGGGGAAGCGCTGCAGGGCGAGACCTCCCGCACCCGCATCCCAGGCCCAGCCCTGCCGATCCGAGAGCCAGAGAAAGGTGGTTCCCAAGGCCCACCCGCCGCCGAGGCGGACCCCGCCCAGGATGCTGAAGCTCCGATCGGCCACCCCGAGGAAGCGGCGGGGCGAACCCGGAACCCCGTAGTAGTCCCCCCCCTCGCGGGCCCGGTGGAGGGCCAGGCTGGCATTGAGGAAGCCCCGCTCCCCCCGCAGCTGGTACTGGGCCTCGAGGCCCCGGGAGGCGAGGCGGCCCTGGTTCCGGTAGCCCCCGTTGCCCCCGTTGGAGGCGTCGCTCACGAAGATGATCGGGTCCTCGAGGCGGAGGTCGAAGGCATTCACAGAGAGCAGGCCGGCGCCAAGGGTGCGGCCCACTTCAACCTCCAAGGTGCGGGAGGTCTCCGGGACCACCCGCAAGGTTGGGTCGAAGCGCTGGTTCTGGTCCTGCACGGAGGGTGCGTGGAAGGACCTCGCGGCCAGCACCTTCAGGTGCCAGGGGCCCCGTACCCCGGTGAGGGCGAAGCGGGGCGCGAAGGCGCCCCCCGCATCGCTGTGGTGTTCATAGCGCCCGCCCAGGGTGAGGTTCAGGTCCCCGTGGGTCTGCACCTCGGCGTAGGCCGCCCAGGCGCTGTAGGTGAGCTCGGTTCGCCCCTCCAGGAAGGTGAAGGGATTGCGGTCGCTGCGGCTCCGGCTGTGGTCCTCCCGGGTCATGAACCCCGCGGCCAAGGTGAGGTCGCCCCGGGGATCCCACACGACATCGAGGGCGGCCTTGCGGCGCTCCGTGGAGAACTGGGTGAACCCCTCGGGAAGGTCCGCCGAGGTCCACCAGGGCTTGTGATCCTGGTAGGTGAGGGAGGGGGTGAGCACGAGGTTGGGGCGGGGGGCCCAGGTGTAGCGGGCCTGCAGGTTCGTGCTCCGGAACGCGATGGGGGAGGCGGCCGGGAGGTTCTCCCCGAAGTTGTCCCGTTGATCCATGCGGACCTGATCCACCACGGCGGCGAGCTGGAGGTCCCCCACCTCCAGCCCCAGGTGGGTGAAGTTGGGCCGGATGCGGCTCTGGCCGTGCATCTCGTAGGACTGACCCAGGGCATCGGTGAGGGCGCCCTCGCCCCGCTCGGTCTCCCCGCCCAGGGTCCCCACCCGCAGGCTCCATCCTTCCCCGCGCGTGGCCGCGACGGCCTGGAAGGTCCGGCGCAGCCGCCCCCCGGTGCCCTGTCCGTAGGCGAAGGCCCCGCCCACGGCCGGCAGGTCCTCCGCGCCCAGGGAGGTGACCTTGACCACCGCGATCTCCGCGGCATCGCCGTGGAGGACGGAGCCGGGCCCCCGGATGATCTCCACCCGCTTGATCTGGTCCACCGGGTAGCGGCCCCCGAGCTGGGTCTCGCCGTACAGCAGCTCATTGAGCTCGAGACCGTCCCAGAGCAGCAGGAGCTTGCCTTCGTAGGCCCAGAGGCCGCGCACGGACACCCCCACCTGGCCCTGGACGTCGGCCGCGGCATCGAAGCCCGGCACCAGGCGCAGGAGATCCAGGAGGTCCCGGGCTCCGCTGGCGAGGATCTCGTCGCGGGTCAGGACCGTCACCACCCCGGGGCTTTCCCGGGTGCCCTCGGCCTTCCGGCTGGCCACGGTGACGGGGGTGGCGAGGAGGTCCTTCAAGCTGGGCAGCGCCCCGCCCGGTTCCTGGGCCCGAAGGGGCGCCAGGCACAGGGCGAGGAAGAAAGCCGTCGGGATCCGCTTAGAACCCATACCTCAGCTTGGCCAAGATCTCCCGGCCGGGGCCGGGTAGGGAACCATGGGCGGTGGCAGGATCCGTGAAATAGGGCTGCACGAAGGGGACCTTCCGGTCGGTGGTGTCCTGCACGCCCAGGCTGGCTGTGAAGCCGCCAGCTGCGTAGGTGAGGTTGAGGCCCACCAGGAGGTCCGATCCGAGCTTGCCGAGGATGAAACCGCCGCTTCCGGCGTCGTACTGGTAGGCGTAGCGTTCGCTGAGCCACACCATGCTACCGCCCAGGGTGAGGGCGCCACTCAGCTTCAGGCCGGTGCCCAGGGTGGCCTTCTGGGGGGCGAAGCCGAGGAAGTTCTTGTCATGGCCGGGCACCGACCAGGCGTCCACTTCGTTGTGCGCCTCGTGCTGGCTGAAGGTGGCGTTGAGGAAGCCCCATCCCTTGCGAAGCTTCCACTCCAGCTCGAAGCCGCGGGTGCCGGTCTGGGACTGGTTGAAGTACCCGTTCGTGCTCACCCCCACGGTGTAGACCAAGGGCTTCTTGATCACCGTGTCGAAGAGGTTGAGGGTGAACAGGCTGGCACCGGACTGCACGCCCACTTCCACCTCCGCCGTGCGGGTCTTCTCGGGCTCGATGGGGTTCGCCGGATCGGGCGGATTGATGTTGGCGATGGCGGGGGTCCGGAAGGCGTTGGCGTAGAGCACCTTCACGTGCCACTTGCCGAACACCTTCGTGAGGGCGGCCCGGGGTACGAAGGCGGAGCCCACCGCGCTGTGGTCCTCCCAGCGCGCACCCAGGGTGAGGTTCACGGGCCCCTGGTACTGGAACTGACCGTAAACGGCCTTGCTCGTGTAGGTCACGGAGGAGTCGCCGTTCGGGAAGATGTTGAAGGAGCCGGGCTTCACATCCGCGGAATCCTTCTGCCACTCGAAGCCCGAGGCGAGGCTCATGGCGGGGTTCAGGTCCCATCCGAGGCCGAGCCCCGCACGGGTTCGGTTGGCGGTGTACATGAAGACCCCGGCGGAAGGATCATCCACCCACCAGGGCTTCTGATCCCGCCACGTGAGGAAGGGGGACAAAGTCACGCCCTTGGCCACTTCCCAGGTGTACCGGGCATCCAGGTTGGTGCTGCCGAAGCGGATCCTGGTGGAGGTGGGGGTGGCATCCCCGATGTTGTCCCGCTGATCCAGGACGTACTGATCCACGAGGGCCCGGAACTGGAAGCCCCCGGCCGTGAGGCCGAGGTTGGCGAAGGCCGGGCGGAGCTTGTTGGTGTCCTTGAGGTTGAAGGAGGTGCCGGTGGGATCGGTGTAGGTGCCCTCACTGCGCACGCCCGTACCCATGAAGCCGCCGAAGCTCAGCTTCAGGTCCTGCCCTGAGAATCCGCCCACCACCTGGACGTCCTGCCGGTAGGTGGCCTCCTTGCCCCGGCCGTAGGTGAAGCCGGCACCCAGCCCCTTCACATCCTCCGCCCCCAAGCTGGTGATCTGGATGACGGCCACCTCGGCATAACCGCCGTAGATGCTGGAGCCGGGTCCCCGGATGATCTCCACGCGCTTGATCTGATCCACAGGGAAGTGGTTTCCGAAGAACACATCCCCGTACATGCTTTCGTTCATCTCGATGCCATCCCAGAGCACGAGGATCTTGCCTTCGTAGCCCCAGATGCCCCGCATGGCGGGGCCGGTGACCCCCTGCACGTCATACCCGATCTCGAAGCCGGGCACGAGGCGCAGGATGTCGATCATGTCGCGGGCGCCGAGGGCCTGGATCTCCTCGCGGGTGATCAGGGTGATGACGCCGGGGCTCTCCCGGGTGGTCATGGCCTTCTTGCTGGCCACGGTGATGGGGGTGTTCAGCAGGGCGAGCAGGTCCTCCTCATCCTTGGAGGGGGCTTGTTGGGCCACCAGCGCAAGGGAGAGGGCGGGCAGGAGCAGGGTGATCCGCTTCACAGAACCTCCAAGAGCGTCGGATTCCTCTTCGGTGTCAGCTTGGAATTCCTGACTTTGGGGGAAGATGGGTGGATGCCCTCCACGCTCCACCGTCACCTGCTGATGGAACAGCGGGCCTTCCTGAGTCGCGATCGCCGTGATTGGGGGGACCATCTGCTCCGGGCGCGGGCCTGGCTGGGCGCGGGCCTGGAGGCGGCCCCCCGGGACCGCCCCTGCCTCATCCTGGGCGCCGGCTGGGGCCTGGAAGTGCCCTGGGCCCAGGCGCCCCGGGAGACCTGGGGCTGGGATGCGGACCCTCTGAGCCGGGTCGGCACCCTGCTGCGTCACCGCCGCTGGGCACCCTGGGTGCACGAGGATCTCACCGGCGGATTGGCCGATCTCTATGCCGTGGCCCGGCGCTGCGCCCGGGATGCCCGCATGGATCGCCGGCGGGAGGGGGCCGCCGCCGCCCGCCGCCTGGCCGGGCTGCTCCCCTCCTACACCGCGGAAGCGGCGCCGCTTCAGGCCTGGATCGAGGCCCACCGCCCCGGTGCGATCGTCGCCGCCAACGTACTCGGGCAGTTGGGACCCGTGGGCCAGGCCCTCATCCGCCGGGCGTTCGCGCCGGTGAATCCCTTCGAGCTGGAGGATGAGGCCGCCGAGATCCTTGCCGAGGCCTTCGATGCATGGACCGGTGCGGCCGTGCGGGGGGTGCTGGCAGCCCTGGCCCGGAGCGGGGTGCCCCTCAGCCTGCTCCATGATCGCGGGGTGGCCTGGGGTGGGGCCGAGCCCTTGCCCCTGGGCCCCTGGCGGGATCCCTGGGTGGCGCAGCTGCCCCTGGGGCACTGGGAGGTGAGCGATGCCCTGGGCGATGTGGAAGTGGGCGCCTGCTTCATGGACACGCACGACGTCCAGGCCCGGGAACGCTGGTGGTGGCCCGTGGGGGAAGGGCAGCTGCACCTGGTGGAGGGGTGGCGCCTCGAGCCCCGTTAGCGGAAGCCGGCCAGGGCCCCTTCCGTGAGCAACCGTCGGGCGAGGTTCTGGGCCTCCGCCATCTCGAGGTCGAGTCCGGTGGCCGCGGCCCCAAGGGGCTGCCCTTCCAGCCAGCGGGCCACCAGGGCGGAGGCGGGGGCGCTCAATTCCAGGCTGCGGAAGGCGCCTTGGGCATCCCGCCAGGCCAGGATGTGGAGGGCGCCTTCGGGAGGGACGGGGTCCTCGGTGTCGGCTTCAGAGACGCGCACCGGGTAGGAGAGGTTCCGGAGGGTCGGTTCCGGCACGATCCGACCGGCAGGATCGGGTTCCCGGGAGAGGTCCGCGGGGAGCGCCTCCTCCGGGTGGCGGAGGAGCTCCAGCTCCAGATGCTCCCAATGGGCCAGCGGGAGGAGGAAGGGCCACCGGTCGGAACCCCATCCGGAGTCGGCGAGCCACTGGAGGAAGGCCGGGGCCACCTCCCGGTAGTAGGGCCCCTGGATCACCCTGGCCTCCAGGAAGGCGGCGAGGCACTCGGCCCAGGCCCCTTGGGCCACCAGATGGGCCATCAGGATGGGATAGCAGTCCTCCACCGGATCGGTGAGCGCGAACTGGACCAGCTCCCGATACACCGCGAAGCGCGGGGCGCCCCGGCGGAGGCTGGCCTGATCGTCGGCGCCCAGCCCCCGCGCCGCACCCCAGGCGCCGGGGTCGATGAGGAAGGGCTGGGCATCCGGCGCGAGGACCAGGTCGAAGAGGCTGCGCTGGAGGTCCTGGAGGCGGCTCATGGCCGCACCCCACAGGGGGCCAACGCCGCATCGTAGGCGGCCTGGAGGTGGGCCCGCTCGGCCAGCAGCTCCTCCAGGGGTGGGATGGCGTTGTCCCGCTCCAGGAGGACCGGCACCGCCCGCCCGGTGGCCGCGTGGACCCGCGGCAGCACCCACTGCATCAGCTCCACCACGGGATCGATGACGGGGGCGCCGTGGGTGTCGATGATGAGCTGGTCCTCCGCGAACCAGTCGTGCCCGGCGATGTGCATCTGGGCCACCCGGTGCAGGGGCATGCCCTCCAGCCAGGCCCGCGGATCGAAGCCGTGGTTCACGCTGTTCACGTACACGTTGTTGATGTCCAGCAGCCAGCCCACATCCGCACCCTCAAGCACCTCGGTGAGGAAGTCCCGTTCGGTCATCTCGGGCGCACCCAGCTCCGCGTACCAGCTGATGTTCTCCAGGAGGAAGGGCACCTCGAGCCGGTCCTGGAGCTCCCGGGACCGGGCCACACAGTGGGCCACCGCTTCGCGGGTGAAGGGCACGGGCAGCAGCTCGTGGGTGGTGGCGCCGCCGAAGCTCGTCCAGCAGAGGTGCTCGGAGTGCCAGGGTGCTTCCACCTCCCGGAGGAAGGCCTTGAGGTCGCGGATCTGCTGGGGATCCCAGGCGTCCGGACCCCCGATGGAGCAGGACAGGCCGTGCGTCAGCACCGGGTCGCGCTGGAGGATGTCCCGGGTGAGCCGGGCCTTGCGGCCGCCCTGCCCGAGGAGGTTCTCCGGGGCGAACTCCCAGAAGGGCACGGGGGTGGCAGTCAGGGCCGCGATGGCCTCCAGGTGGGGCCGCCTCAGGCCCACGCCGACTCCGCTGAAGCTCACGGACACCTCGTAAACGGGGCGGGGCCTTGCCACCGCAAGGCCCCGCGGGAAGCAGGGAAAGGCTCAGCCCTTCTTGGAGGAGCCGCAGGTGCCGGCGCCGCAGCCGCCGTCCTTGCCCTTCTTCTCGCCGCTGCACTTGTGGTCCTTGCCCTTCTTGTCCTTCTTCTCGGCCTTCTTCTCGTCCTTCTTCTCGTCGAGGATCAGGGCGCTCTTCTTCTCCTCCTTCTTCTTCTCGTCCTTCTTCTCGGACTTCTTCTCGCCGCCGCACTTGCCGTCCTTGTCCTTGCCGCACTTGTGGTCCTTGCCCTTCTCCCCGCCGCAGCCGGCCTCGGTCAGGCTCTTGTCGGCCCCGGCTTTCAGGGGGGTAGCGGTGAGGGGGCTCGCGGCGGTGGCGGCGAAGGCGGTGGCGGCAAAGAGGCCAGCCAGGCTGGTGAGCTTGCGGTTCATGTTGACTCCTTTGGCTTTATGCCAGATGGGCGGGTTGGCCCGGGTGAAGGTTGTCCCCAGGGGGGCTGAGTCTGAGGTGCAGGAAGCTCGGCAAATGTGACGGCGTTCACGAGCCTGGGCAAGGGGTCCGGCACCATTCCCGCCCCAGGCGGGGGGGACTTGCCCCTGGGAATTGGCCGGAAGACCGATAGACTTGGGCCTTTGGACCGGACCCCCCACACCATGCCAGCTACCATCCGCCGCTTCCTCCTGGGCCGACGCCTCGCCACCGAAGAGTCGCACCACACCCGCATCAGCAATCCCGTCGCCCTGGCGGTGTTCAGCTCCGACGCCCTGAGCTCCGTGGCCTACGCCACGGGCGAGATCATGGCCGTGCTGGCACCCATGATCGGGGCCTTCACGGCCGGCGTGTTGGGCTGGTCCTGGCCCGTGGCGGTGGGGATCAGCGCCCTCCTGATCATCCTCACGGTGAGCTACCGGCAGACCATCACGGGCTACCCCACCGGGGGTGGCGCTTACATCGTGGCCCGGGAGAACCTGGGCGAGCTGCCGGCCCAGGTCGCCGGCGCGAGCCTCCTGGTGGATTACGTGCTCACGGTGGCCGTGTCCATCAGCGCCGGCATCACCGCCATCACCTCCGCCTTCCCCCACCTGGACCATGTGCGGGTGCTGCTGGCCATCCTCGCCATCCTGTTCGTGGCCACCATGAACCTGCGGGGCGTGAAGGAGAGCGGGGTGGTCTTCGCCATCCCCACCTACGGCTTCGTCCTCTGCATGCTGGGCATCGTGGCCTGGGGCTTCATCCGCTACTTCGGCGGCAGCGCCCAGCCGGCGCCCCACCATGAGGTGCAGGCGCCCTCCGTCGCCAACTGGGCGGGGGTGTGGCTCTTCGCCCGGGCCTTCAGCGCGGGGTGCACGGCCCTCACGGGGGTGGAGGCCATCAGCAATGGCGTCTCCGCCTTCCGGGAGCCCACCCACGTCAACGCCAACCGCACGATGCTCGGCATGGTGGTGCTCCTGGGGACGATGTTCCTGGGGCTCACCTGGCTGGCGAACCACTACGGGGTCACCTACCTGGGCCAGAACGGTGAGGAGAGTCTGCTCTCCAAGCTCACGCGGGAGATCCTTGGCGGCGACACCACCACCGGCGCCCGCCACTTGGTGCACCTCACGGTTCAGGGCTTCACCATGGCCATTTTGCTGCTGGCGGCGAACACGGCCTATGCCGACTTCCCCCGCCTGGCGGCGCTCATGGCGAAGGATGGCTTCCTGCCCCGCCAGTTCGCCAGCCAGGGGGACCGCCTCGTCTTCAGCAACGGCATCTTCATCCTCAGCGGCCTGAGCATCCTGCTCGTGGTCATCTTCAACGCCCACGAGCACCACCTGCTGCCCCTCTACGCCCTGGGCGTGTTCCTGGGCTTCACCATCAGCCAGGTGGGGATGGTGCGGCACTGGCTCAAGGAGAAGGGCCGGAGCTGGCAGGGCAAGGCCCTGATCAATGGCTTCGGGGCCCTGACCACCTTCATCGTCATGCAGGTCATCGTGGTCACGAAGTTCACCCACGGCGCCTGGGTGGTGGTCATCGTGCTGCCCATCATGGTGCTGGCCTTCTACACCATCCATCGCCACTACATCCGGGTGAAGAGCATCTTGGCGGCCAGCCGGACGGAGTTTGTATCCCACCGCAAGAACCGCGTGGTCGTGCTGGTCTCCGGCATCCATGCGGGGGTCGTCACCGCCCTCAACTACGCCAAGCTCATCGCGGCCAAGGGCGAGGTGGAGGCGCTCACGGTGGACTTCCCGGATGAGTACGGCCACGACAGCGCCGCCCTCCAGAAGCTCCTCGCGGATTGGCCCAACTACTGCGAAGGCGTGCCCCTCCGGGTGCTCCGCAACCCCTACCGCAAGACCCTGGAGCCCATCGTCGAGGAACTGGATCGCATCCGCCGTGTGGAGCCGGAGGTGACCACCACCGTGATCCTGCCGGAGTTCGTGACGGGTCACTGGTGGGAGAACGTGCTCCACAACCAGACGGCCCTGCGCATCAAGGCGGCCCTGCTCGCCAAGCCCAAGACCATCGTGATCTCGATCCCGTACCACCTGCGACCCATCGAGGAGTAGGCCGCCAGGCCAGCCCTGAACCCACGGGGCCTTCGGGCCCCGTTCGCGTTCAACCCCTCAGCGCAGGCGGGCCAGGGGCTGGGAGATGATCTCCACCCCGCTGAGCAGCTCCCCGAGGCTCTGGTGACGGGGGCTCAGCACCAGGCAGAAGAAGCTCAGGGGGAAGCAGGCCACGCTCAGCAGGTGCAGCAGGCTGAAGTGGAGGCGGCGCAGGGGCTGATCCTCCGCGACCACCAGACCCAGGAGGGGCATGAGGGGGCTCTGGCTGGCGAGGACCAGCGGCACCATCACCGTGGTCCACATCAGGATGAAGAGGATGGGCACCACGAGGATCCACGCCCGGGTGACCAGCAAGGACACGGTGGTCCCCAGGAGGTTGGCGACCAGGGCCAGGGCCCCCATGGCGATGCCGGCGAGCAGCGCCGCCTCGGCGGCCTCCAGCGCCACCAGGGGCCAGAGGGTGAGGGGAGCCTCGCCGGGGGGTAGGGCGGGGCGGGGGGGTGGGATGGGTGCCGGAGGTGGCTCGGACCCGGAGGGAGAGAGCCGGGCCAGATCATTGGGATCCACCTCGACCTGCACGGCGGCCACGCGCCCCAGGGCCGGGGCCCGAAGGGCCGGGCGGGCCGGAGCGGGCTCCTCCAGGGGTCGACCCTGGAGCCCGGAGGCTTGGAAGAGGAAGGGGCGTGCCGGGCCCCGGGCTGACAGCGCCAAGCCGCACTCAGGACACTCCACCGCCAGGGGGCTCAGGCGGGAATGGCAGCTGGGGCAAGCCCGGGCGGTCATCCGAGAAAGGCCAGCCAGGCTTCCCGTTGCGGCCCTTTGGGAAGCCCCTGCACCACCTCCAACAGGTGGAGGCGGGCCTGCCAGGCCTTTTCGCCAGGCGCGAAGGCCCGGGCGCGCAGCAGGGCGAGGCGGGCCTCATCCCATTTCTCCTGCTGGGCGAAGGCCTGGGCCAGGGCGAGGTGGAGGCGGCTGCCCTTCAGGCGCAATTCCTGGTTGGCGGGATCCTCCCGGAGGAGGGCATCCAGCACCTTCGCCGCGGCATCCAGGTTCCGCTCCTGGAGGTGCTTCTGAAGCTCGGTCGCCGAGGCGCCCGTCACCCCGCCGGGGAGGGCGGCGCGCGCCTTGACGAGGAGCTGGGAACCCCCGGCGTCGCCCGGGGCCAGCTTGAGCAGAAACTCGGCCCGGAGGTAGGCGCGGAGGGGATCGATGGCGAGGGCCTGCTCACCTTCCGCCTTCACATCCCCGAGGGACTCCACCAGGTCCTTGGCCTCGGCCTGCTTGGCCACGGCGGCGATGGCGGCGGCGTGGGCGGCCTTCACCGCCTCCTTGCGGGCGCTCTCCTTGCGCTGGCCTTGGATGAAGCTGCAGGAGCCGAAGGTGAGGAGGAGGGCACCGGTGCTGATGCCGAGGATCTTGGGATCCTTGAGGAAGGGATAGGCCTCCAGGGTCGCGCGGATTCCGTTCAACTGGGCGGGGACCTTGAGGCCCTCCCGCTGCGGCGGCAAGGTCTTGGTGAGCGTGGCCGGGGGTGTGGCGGCGGGGATCTCGGCGGTCTTCGGGGCGGGTGGTTCGTAATCCACCAGGGTGATACCGCCCCCGAGGGTGCCTGGATTGGTCTCCGTGGGGAAGGCGGCCGAGCGGGGGGCCTCCCCGGCCTGGGCGCGACGGAGGCCCTCACGGGCGGCCGCGTTCGTGGGATCCAGATCCAGGGCCTGCTGGAACGTGAAGCGGGCCTCATCGAACCGCTGCATGCCGAGCAGGTGCTCCCCCTGCTTCAGCTTCACGTCCACTTGGGCGGCGGCGGAGGGCATCGGCGCGGTGGGGGCGGAAGGGCGCGCGGGAGCGGGTGCCGAGGGGGCCGCGGCATGGCGCGCGACTTCGGCCCGGGCATCCTCCAGGTAGCGGCGGATCTCGCTCCGGTGGGGTTCCAGCTCCAGGGCCTTCTCCCACTTCCCGATGGCCTCCTCCGGCAGCCCCATGTCATAGAGCTGCACGGCTTCCCGAAGGATGCGGTCCACATCCTCGCCGTGATCGGCGACCGGGGCGCTCAGGGCGGCTGCGGGGGAAGCCGGGGCCGAGGTGGGCACCTCATCCTCCCCCAGGGGGGGGAGGCCCAGTTCCTTCCGGGCCCCGTTGGCGTATTGGCGGCCCACCCGATGATGGGGTGCACCGGCGAGGAGGAGCTCCCACTTGCGCAGCGCGTCTTCGGTCTGGCCCATGTCGTAGAGGGTGTTCCCTTCCCGGAGGAGGCGCTCGATCTCCTCGTCGGAGTGCACGGGGGCCTGGGGCTGGGGGGGAACGGGGGCCGGCGGTTCCGGGACCGCGACGGCCTCGGGAACCGGTTCGGGCACCGGGGTGGGTTCGGGTTCGGGTGCGGGTTCGGGTGCGGGCGGGGGTGCCGCTGGAGCCTGAGCCGCGGCGGCCTTTTGAAGCTCCAGGATCGCCTTCACCTTCAGCAATCCCTCCCGGGCGGCGGCGTGGGCGGGCTGCTGCTTGAGGATGGCCTGCCAGATCTGGCCGGCCTTGAGGGTCTCGCCCTGGGCGAAGAGCTCGTCCGCCTGCTTCAGATAGGGGGTGTAGGGATCCATGGATTCACCCGCCTAATGCAACATGAAGTCATCGAGGTTGCGGATCATCAGCATGAAGGTGCTGTTGCCACAGGAGAATTCCTGCTGGTTCTCCAGTTGCATCTTCCCCGTGATGCGCTGGCCATCCAGGTAGGTCCCGTTGGTGCTGTCCAGGTCCATGAGCCACACGGTGCCATCCTGATGGATCTCGATGCTGGCGTGCCGGCGGCTGGTCTCCGGATCCTTGGTCACGATGTCGCCCTCCTCCCGACCGATGAGCACGAGGGGCTTCTCCAGCACCTGCACGGTGCTGGCCATGGGGCCGGAGAGGCCCGCCAGGCTGAAGCGCATGTTCTGGGGCATCCCGGGGCCCTGGATCCCGGCGGCGGTGAGCATGGCCTCGCGATCCCGGCGGGCCGTGGTGCGGGCGTTGGGCACGGGGGGGGGCAGGGGTGCGGCCTTGAAGGCCACGGTGGGTTCGGGGGCCGCGAGGGTGGGATCCGGCATGGGAACGGTGTTCCCGAACTCCGGGAAGGCGGCCTGGGGGCTGCCCAAGGTGGGGTTCTCCACCTCGAAAATGTGGCTGCATTTGGGGCAGCGGAACCGTTTGGCGGCGGCCCCCTGGAAGCGGCTCTCGTCGTACTGGAAGCGAGCGGCGCAGGCTGGACAGACCACGATCATGGAGGATCCCCGATAGGTGCAGTCATATTAACCCCAGGAAGGGCTCAGGGGCGCGGCGCGGCGCTATTTCTTCCGACCGGTGAAGAAGCTGAAGTCCTCGCGCACCGTGATCCCCTCAGGCAGGCGAAACGCCTGGATGGCGGGGGGGATGGGCTGGTTCAGCTTGAGGGGGCCCAGCTCCAGGGTCCAGCTGTCCCCGCTCCGCTCCACCCACTGCACCTGCCGGGGCAGCCAGGTCTCCCGATCCACCCAGAGGTTGATGGCCTGCATGCGTTTGCGCAGGCCCAGGCTGCGGGGGGCGAGCGTGATGAAGAGGGTGCCGGCCTGGTCTTTGGACTCTCCGAGACCGATCTGGAAGCCCTCCTGCAGGAAGCTCAGCTTCTGCCCCAGGCCCAGGTACTTGCGGTCGGCATTGCGCAGGATCCCGATCTTGAGGCGCTCCCCGGACTTGGCTTCGGGGCTGTAGGAGAGCAGCTCCTTGGGCGTGAGGTGCAGGATCAGATCCTCCGGGGCGGCGAAGGCGAAGTGCACGAACTCCGATCCCTGGAGGGTGAGCGTTCCCTTCGTGGCGGTGGGGGTCCGGAGGAGGGCCCGCTTGATGGTGAGGGTGAAGGGGGCCTGGAGGGTCTGCACCTTGGCCTGGGCGGCGTCGAAGCGCTCCACCACCTCCTGGATGGGGGGCAGCGCCTGGGCGCAGAGCCCCAGGGCCGCGAGGGCGATGAGACAGAGGCGCCGCATCAGCCATCCACCTTCGCGGCCACGGCCTTCTGGGCGCGGTCATCGCCGAACTGGAAGCCGAAGGTGACGTTCAGGGGGGCGTTCCGGTAGGTGAGGGAGGCGCCCACCAGGGTGGCGGCCTGGCCATCCACCGTGCGGCGCTGGGCGCCCACCCGGATGATGAGGGCCGGGTTGAAGGCCATGCGCAGGGAGGCCCCGGCGGTGCGCTGGTCCACGGGCAACGGCAGGCGCTGGGCCTGATTCAGATCGCCTTCCAGCACCAGGGCGGTGGCGGGACCGAGATCCAGGGAGAGGCCCGCGTGGAACTGGGCCTTCTCCCGAACCCCGTTCACGGTGCGGGGGATGAGCCGGTCGCCCATCAGGGCCAGGCGGAAGCCCTGGGCCAGCTCGAACTGGGAACCGGCATCCAGGGTGGCGGTGAGGTTGCTCCGTTGGACATCCCCATAGGCGAGGGCACCATCGGCGCTGAGGGTGCCGCTCAGCGGGAAGGTTGCCCGGGCACTGCGGATGCGCTCCAGGCGGAAGGCGAAGCCGTAGGCCTGGCCATCGACGCCGCTGCCCGCTCCCACCACCATGCGGTCGATGAGGGCCCGCCCCGTTTCAGCGGTGGAGAGGTTTCCGGCCAGCCCCGCCCCCAGGTGGGTGGGATCGAGGTCCGGGTGCACCCGGGTGGCGGTGAGCAGCTCGCGGCCGAGGGAAAAGTAGATGCCCCCCTGGGCCGCGATGGCGAAGCCGTAGGTGCGGCGCCGCTCGGCATAGGGGGTCTTCTGGAACGCCTCCAGAGCGCCTTGGACCTCGGTGGGATCCCCGGCTGCGAATCCGCGCAGCAGGTCATCACTGGCGCCCTTGAAGCCCTTGGGCTTGTCGTCGCCCATCTCCCAGCCCAGGTACCACCCGGGGAGCGCCTGATCGAAGCGGGCGGGGTTCCCCTTGGGGGAGAGCCCTTCGGAGAACGCGCGGGAGCCGCCATAGGCGGGGCCATCGCCAAAGGATTGGGCCGCGAGGGGGGCCGCCAGGGCCAGGAGGGGGAGCAGGCGCTTCATGGAGATCTCCTCATGCACTTGCGAGGTGCAGCCCCAGAGGTTCCCGCTGGGTGGCCAGGTGGAGGGCGGCGCCGTGGCTGCCCAGGGCGAGGCGGCCGGCCGCGGCCGCCAGTTCCGGATGGTTGTTCTGCTCACTGAGGTGGGCGAGGATCACGGCGCGCAGCCGGGGCGAGAGCACCCGCTGCAGGAGCTCCCCCATGGATTCGTTGGAGAGGTGCCCCACGCGGCTGAGGATGCGGGCCTTGAGCTGGGGGGGATAGGCGCCCTCGCGGAGCATCTCTACATCGTGGTTGGCCTCCAGCACCAGCAGGTCGAGCCCCTGGCAGTGGTCGGCCACCAGGGCGGTGGGATGCCCGAGGTCCGTGACCACGGCCAGGGCGAAGCCGCCGGCCTCCACCCGCCAGGCCACGGGATCCTCGGCATCGTGGGGCAGGCTGAAGGGGCGCAGCTCCCAGCCGGCCCAGGGGAGGGCATGACCCGCCTCCGCCCGGAGCCAGCGCTCCGGAGGGATCGTGATGCCATGGATGGCTTCCACGGCCAGCTTGGTGGCGGCGGTCATGGCGAAGGCCCAGGGGGTGCGGCGGAGCATCACGCCCACGGCGCCGATGTGGTCGCTGTGCTCGTGGGTGATGGCCACGGCCTGGATGCTCTCGAAGGGCAGCTCCGCGGCCTCGCAGCGCAGCCTCAGCTGCTTGAGGTTGAGCCCCGCATCGATGAGGAGCGTCCGCTCCCCGTCGCTGCAGGCGTGGCAGTTGCCTTTGGAGCCCGAGGCGAGGCTGAGGTAGCGCATGGGGAAGGCCCAGTCTACCGCGCGCCGGCGCCGCCCTGCCCGCGGCCCGCCCCGGGGCCGTGGCCGTTATTCCGGGCAGGGCCTACCCTGGTGCCATGAGCGCCGCGACCCGACCCTCCCTTCTGGCCGACCTGGACCTCCATGTCCGGCATCGCGCCGCCATGTTCCGGGACATGGCCATGGCCGAAGAGGCCGCCGTGGCGCGGATGACCGAGCGCTTCCGCATCTGGCTGCGCCCCCGGCTCCTCACGGGGGAGGTGCGGGGCCTCGTGCGCGAGGTGTACGGGGTGGCCGTGGGCAGCGGCCTCCTCTGGCTGCGGGAGCAGATGCCCGTGCCCGTGACCGACCTCGACCTCCGGGGCCAGGTGTTCAACGTCTACGTGGAGCCCGCCCATCGGGGCCAGGGTCACGCCCGGGCCCTGATGGAGGCCCTGGAAGGCGCCGCGGCGGGGTGGGGCGTGGAGATCCTGGAACTGCACGCCAGCAAGGATGCGGAGGCCCTCTACCAGAGCCTCGGATACGAGCCCACCAGCGAGATGCGGAAGGTGCTCAGGGAGGATCTGCCGGTGCCCCACCAGTGGAAGGATCGGCGCTGACACCCTTCCACCGGGCGAGACCGACGATCGCAAGGACACAGGCCCCGGTCCCGAAGACGCTCGCTTCGAGCCCAAAGGTGCCCCCGGTGAACCAGGGGGCCTTGGCCGGGTCCACCACCACCTGGAAGGGGCCCGTGAGGTCCGTGGTGCCGCTCACGGCGAAGCCCAGCACGCAGCCCTGCACCCAGTTCCACCCCAGGTGGATGCCGATGGGCAGGGCGAGGCTGCGGGTCCGCACGTAGGCGAGACCCAGGAGCACGCCGGCCAGGGTGATGTTCACGGTGGCCCAGAGCTTCTGGGTGGGATCCGTCATCCCCGGATTGCCCCAGTGCACCCAGGCGAAGATGAATCCGCCCAGGGCCTGGCCCGGCCAGGTGCCCAGGCCCTTCAGAAGCTGCTGGAAGCAATAGCCCCGGAAGATCAGCTCCTCGGAGATCCCCACCAGGAGGAAGAGGCCGAATCCGGTGGCCACCGGACCCCACCCCACGCCGGGGCGGGCCTCCCAATGGATCGCACCGGTGGCGGCCCGGGCCGCGGCACCCACCATCATGACGGCCGCCCCCAGCAGCACCCCGAGGCCCAGTTCCCCGAACCAGCGGTTCCCCAACTGCAGGCCGACGGCGGGGAGGGGTCGGGCCTCCGCCTTCAGGGCCAGCCAGGTGGCGAAGAAGGCGGCCCCGATCACCACGAGTTGCTGGGGGAGCATGCCCTGGTGCCGCCCCCAGATCAGCGAGGCGAGGAGGGCCAGGGGGATCAGGCCCACGCCCGCCAGGAGGATCCAGCCCAGGACCTTCCACCCCCAACGAACCTCGCCCGTGGTGGGGTGATGGAGCAGGTCCATGGCTACAGCACCGCCTGGCTTTCGGCGAAGGCGCGGGAGATCTCCAGGAACACCTTCTCCTCCTTGGGCTTGGCGGCCACTGCGCGGGCGAACCACTTGGCGGCCTGATCCCGGTTCCCACTCTGGAGGAAGGCGCGGCCGAACTGGATGAAGGCCTTCCAGTCATCCTTCTCCTGGGTGACGAAGGCAGTGATGAACCGCTCGGCATCCGCCACGAGCCCCACTTCGGCAAGGTCGAGGGCCGCGGCCACGAGGGCGTCCTTGTTCTTCCCGTCGAGGCTCAGGATGAGAGCGTAGGACTCCAGGGCCTGCTGCTTGTAGCCATGCTTCAGCCAGGCATTCCCGATCAGGCGATGCACCTCGCCATCCTTGGGTTCCTTGGTCACGGCTTCCCGGAAGGCCGCCTCAGCCTTGGGCTTGTCGAGGGCGGCCAGGTAGGCCCGGCCGTATTCCGCCAGCCACTTGGCATCCTTCGGCTTGATGGATCGGGCCTCATCGGCGCAGGCCTGGAGGATGGCCTTGCGGTCGCCCTTGAAGAAGCCTTCGGTGAACTTGGCGCCCGGGGTCTGGGCAGCCAGGGGGAGCACCAGCGCGAGGGTGAGGAGGGGAGTGGTTCGGGGGGTCATGGGGGCCTCGGGTCAATAGGTCTCGGCGCCGCGATCGGCATAGGCCAGGGCGATGGCGTTCCACATCCGTTCCTCCTGGGGCTTGGCCTGGGTGGCGCGGCTGAACCAGAGGGCCGCGGCATCCTTGCGCTGCCGGCGCAGGCAGGCCCGGCCATAGGCGACCGCGTTCTGCCAATCGGAGGGGTCCAGGATCCAGGCGCGTTCCATGAGGCCATCGCCCTCCTTGGCGAGGCCTCCATCGCAGAGGTTCACCGCCGTGCGGGCGAAGAGGTTCTTGGCCTTGGGGTCCACGAGCAGCAGATCCTCCACGGCCTTGAGGGCCTCCTTGGGGTGGCCGTTGCGCAGCCAGGCCAGGGCGATGAGCCGGTGGGTCTCGCCATCCCGGCCGCTCTCCAGGCGGGCCTGCTGGAAACAGCCCTCCGCCTTGGCACGATCACCGGCCGCCAGGAAGGCCCGGCCATATTCGGCGAGCATGTGGCCGTCCTTCGGCCGGAGGAGGCGGGCCCGCTCCGCACAGGCGGCGGCGGCCTTGCGGGGGTCCCCCTTGAAGGCGCCCTCCTCCAGTCCCTGGGCGAGGAGGGCCGAGGCCAGCAGGAGGAGGGGGGACCATCGCATGGGAACTCCGGGGGCTGGCGCCATCATAGCCCCAGCGGGCGGTGGGAATGGGTTCTCAGGGATGGGCGGGCCAGGTGGGGTTCTCCACCTCCGAGAGGATCAGGGCCACCTCGTTCCAGAGGCGGGCCTCCTTGGGTTTGATCTGGGCGGCGCGTTCGAGCCACCTCAACCCCAGGTCCCGCTGCCCCAGGCGCAGCGCCTGCCGGGCGAACTCGAGCTGGTCCTTCCAGTCCTTGTCCAGGGGCGCGACCCGCTCCATCCAAGCCGAGGCCAGCTCCCACTGGTGGGCCTGCAGGGCCGCCGTCGCGAAGTCCTTCCCGTTGTGGTAGTCCGTGGGGTCGAGGAGCCAGCTGGCCTCCATGAACCGCCGGGCCTCGTTGGGAAACCCCGCCTCCAAGAGGTTCAGGGCGGCATGCTTGATCACGTTCCGGCTCCGGGGGGCCGCCGTCAGGATCCCCTCGAAGGCGAGCAGGGCCTCCTCCCGCTTCCCCCCGGCCAGCCACCCGATCCCCACGAGACGGTGGGTCTCGCCATCCTTCGGGTCCGAGGCGATGGCGGCCTTGAAGGCCCCCTGGGCCTTGTCCAGGAGCCCGGCCACAAGGTAGGCCCGCCCGTATTCCGCCAGGAGCCGGGAGTCCTTGGGATCCAGGGATCGGGCCTTGTCGGCGCAGGCCGCCATGAGGACCTTCAAGTCGCCCTGGAACGCGGGGGCGGGCACGGGGGTGGGCGCTTGGGCGAGCAGGCCCGTGGCCAGCCCGGCGGTCAGGAGCAGGTGGAATCGGTTCACAGGGATCTCCAGGCAGGGCCTCGGTGGCCGTCCGGTGGGGTGACCCGCTCAGAGCGGGATGTTCCCGTGCTTCTTGGGCGGCAGCTGCTCGCGCTTGGTCTCCAGGAGGCTCAGGGACTTGATGAGCTTCTTGCGGGTGTCGCGGGGGAGGATCACCTCGTCCACGAAGCCATGCTCGGCGGCGATGTAGGGGGTGGCGAACTTCTCGTTGTAGGCGGCGATGAGCTCCGCGCGCTTGGCCACGGGATCTGCCGCGGCGGCGATCTCCTTGCCGTGGAGGATGTTCATCGCGCCTTCGGCGCCCATCACGGCGATCTCGGCGGTGGGGAAGGCGAAGTTGAAGTCGGTGCGGAGGTGCTTGGAGGCCATCACGCAGTAGGCGCCGCCGTAGGCCTTGCGGGTGATCACGGTGACCTTGGGCACCGTGGCCTCGGCGAAGGCGTAAAGGAGCTTGGCGCCGTGGCGGATGATGCCGCCGTGCTCCTGGGTGACGCCGGGCAGGAAGCCGGGCACGTCCTCGAAGGTCACGAGGGGGATGTTGAACGCGTCGCAGAAGCGCACGAAGCGGGCGCCCTTCTCGGAGGCGCTGATGTCGAGCACGCCGGCCAGGTAGGCGGGCTGGTTGGCCACGATGCCCACGCTGCGGCCGTCCAGGCGGGCGAAGCCGACGACGATGTTGCCGGCGAAGCGCTCGGCCACCTCGAAGAAGTGGTGGTCATCGGCGATGCCCTTGATGAGCTGGCGGATGTCGTAGGGCTTGGTGGGATCGTCCGGCACGATGGCATCCAGGCTCGCGTCCTCCAGGGGCATGGCCGCCCGGGGCGCGCGGCGGGGGGCCTCGCTGAGGTTGTTGCTGGGCAGGAAGGAGAGCAGCTCCCGGGTGTGGGCCAGGGCCGCCAGGTCGCTGGGGCACACGAACTGGGCCACGCCGCTCTTCACCGCGTGGGCCGTGGCGCCACCCAGGTCCTCCTTGGTGACCTCCTCGTGGGTCACGGTCTTGATCACGTCGGGACCGGTGACGAACATGTAGCTCGTGCCCTGCACCATGGTGATGAAGTCCGTGATGGCGGGGCTGTACACGGCGCCGCCGGCGCAGGGGCCCATGATGAGGCTGATCTGGGGGATCACGCCGGAGGCCAGGGTGTTGCGGAGGAAGATGTCGGCGTAGCCGCCCAGGCTCACCACGCCCTCCTGGATGCGGGCGCCGCCGCTGTCATTGAGGCCCACCATGGGGCAGCCCAGCTTCATGGCCTGGTCCATCACCTTGCAGATCTTCTTGGCGTACATCTCCGAGAGGCTGCCGCCGAACACGGTGAAGTCCTGGGCGAACACGGCCACGGGGCGGCCGTCCACCCGGCCGAAGCCGGTGATCACGCCGTCGCCCGGGATCTTCTCGATGCCGGGGGTGCGGTTCACCACCAGGGCGTCCATCTCCTCGAAGCTGCCCTCGTCGAGGAAGGCGTTGATGCGCTCGCGGGCCGTGAGCTTGCCCCCCTCGTGCTGCTTGGCCACCCGGGCCTCGCCCCCGCCGGCCAGGGCCGCGGCGTGCTTGGCCTTGAGGGTCTCAATCTTGGCTTCCAGGGACATGGGTGCTCCGAGAACGAGGGCAACGCGTGACGAGCCCAACGCAGTTTACCGGAGCGAAGGGGGGTTATCGGAGGGTGGTCATCAAGTTGGGCCCTCGCGGGTGATCCGGAGGATGCCGGAGTCAGAAGGTGCCTTGCACCTCGAAGGCCTGGTTGGACGTGATGCCTCGGAGGGTGAGGTTGAGCTGGATCTCGGAAGGGGTCGCATGGTGGAGGTAGATGAGCCCGGCCTTGGACTCCCCGGGCTGGATCTCCATGCTTCCCAGGGCCTTCTCCTTCAGGTCCTGCAGGAGCTTCTGGTTGGAGTTGTTGGCGTAGGCCATGTTCCCGATACCGATGGGCACCCCGATGGGCAGGACCGTCCCCCCACCGGAGGCCGCGTCGGACCCCGAGGTGATGGTCAGCATCACGGGAAGCCAGAAGATGTAGGGCCATACCCGCATCTTCCCCCGGACCTGCGCATCCTCCGGAGTCAGGAGTTCCTTCGATCCCTGCAGGCGGATGTCCTCGGGCCGCAGGCGAACCGGCTCCGAGCCGTTGTTCGTGATGCTCACCCGGTACACGGAGAGGCCGTTGTCGCGCGCGATCTCGTCCACCCGGATGTTCCGGCCCCAGCTCTGCTCGTGGATGCGGAGGCAGACCGGGGACTGGTCGCAGCGGTTCGGTGGGATGACCAGGGGGTGATAGCCGGTGGCGCACCCGAGGGTGAGGCCGGCCAGGAGGACGAGGGATGGGATGGGGGTTCGCACGAGGCCTCCAGGGATCTGTCCGCCTGGAAGCGTTGGGGGCCCCACGGGGGGCCACCGCGATGCGGCGGGATCGGATTCCCGGACCGGGTGGATGGGGGAGGTGCCCCGTGGCTTGCCTGACGATTGGAATGATTGAAATGTTAATTTAACCTGAACGCCGGACGGCCTGCAAGCGACCCCTGCGGCGGGGGATCCGCCGGCACGTCACTTCCCTTCGCAAGGTCCCGCCCGGGCGGGCCCGGGACCACCCACCGATCCGGGGACCGGATCAGGACCCCTTGACGGTGCCGTCCTTGGTGATGGCGTCCTCCCGGAGCTTCTCTCCGCCCACCACATGGAAGTGGAGGTGGAAGACGCTCTGGCCGGCGTCCTTCCCGCTGTTGGCGATCACCCGGAAGCCGTTGTCGAGGATGCCATTGTCCCGGGCCACCTTCACGCAGGCGCTCAGGAGGGCCGCCCGGGAGGCCTCGGGCAGCTGGTCCAGTTCCTGGAGGCTGTTCACATGCTGTTTGGGAATCACCAGCAGGTGCACCTTGGCCCGCGGGCGGATGTCCCAGAACGCGAGCACATGCTCATCCTCGTAGACCCTCCGGCTGGGGGCGACCCCCGCCACGATCTTGCAGAAGATGCAGTCGCGGTTGGCCAGGGGATGCCACTTCGCCGCGGGCGGGGGCGCCTGCACGGCGGGGGCCTGGGCCAGGAGGGCGAGGAGGATCGGCAGCATGGTCCCACCCTACAACCGACCGCCCCGCCCTTGAAGGGGTCGGGGCGGTCCGGGGCGTCCTACCTGGAGTCGGGGAGCTGGATCAGCGGCCGCTCTTCTTCCAATCGGCCAGGAAGCCTTCGATGCCCTTGTCCGTGAGGGGGTGCTTGAGCATCTGGTCGAAGACCTTGGTGGGGATGGTGGCGTAGTGGGCGCCGGCCAGGGCGCTGTCGGTGACGTGGCGGGGGCCGCGGATGGAGGCGGCCAGCACGTTGGTCTCCAGGCCGTAGTTCTCGAAGATGGCCACCAGCTCGCGGATCAGGAGCATGCCATCGAGGTTGATGTCATCCAGGCGGCCCACGAAGGGGCTCACGAAGGTGGCGCCCGCCTTGGCGGCCATGAGGCCCTGGGTGGCGGAGAAGCAGAGGGTCACGTTGGTCTTGATGCCCTCGGCCTTGAAGGCCTTGGTGGCCTTGAGGCCCTCGGCGGTGAGGGGCACCTTCACCACCACGTTCTTGTGGATCTTGGCGAGCTTGCGGCCCTCCTCGATCATCCCGGGGGCGTCCAGCGCGATGACCTCGGCGCTGATGGGGCCGTCCACGATGGCGCAGATCTCCTCGATGATGGCCTCGAAGGGCTTGCCGCTCTCCTTGGCGATGAGGCTCGGGTTGGTGGTCACCCCATCCAGGATCCCCAACTCGTTGATCCGCTTGATCTCGTCGATGTTGGCCGTGTCGATGAAGAACTTCATGGGGGCTCCCGCAGGCAGAAATCCCATTGTCCCAGAAGGCGGCATGCCGAGGAAGGACGCGTTAGGCCGGAGCATCCCGGCCTGCCGAGCGGGGCCGACCCACGCAGCGGTTCAATACACCGCGACCCTTCCATCGGCCGAGCTGAGGGCGGTGCCCCGCCTGTGGACGACGAAATACGTGTAAGTGCCAGAGGCGGGAAGGGTGTCGTGGTGGTTCCGAGCCGAAGGAGGGAGGGTGGCCAGGGGGGTGTAGGGGGTGAAGTCCCCAGGAGCGGGGTCCACGGCGCCCAGGAGTCGATAGATCCGGACCTCTTCCGCGAACACGCTGTCCGATTGCCAGGTGAGGTCCGCTCCGGCGCCGGCCTGGGTGAGGATCACGTCCCGGGGTCCGAAGAGCCACCACTGGAAGTAATCTTCCAAGGCGCCGCCCCCGGTGGCATCACTCTGTTCGCCCCCCTTGATCGCTATGGCTTGGTATCGGTAGGACTTGTTCTCCTGGAGGGTGGTATCCAGGATGGTGGGGGCCGACCGCAGGATCACGGGGAAGGTCACCTTTACTCCATCCGCGGCGATGCGGGTGAGGAGAAACCCATCGGCGAGGGTCTGGCCCGTTTGGAAATCCAGCTGCATGCCCTGGCTCCGGGGGACCTGGGTCCACACGGGGGGGGAGAGCTTCAAGTGGTACCGTGCGGGGGATCCAAGGAGGGTCTCGGAGCTGCCCCGGATCCCCGAAACGCGGTAATCCACATCCTGGAGTTCCTGCGCCAGCCCCACCAGGGAGTCGTTGAAGATCGTGCCCCCCTGCGGGAGGGTGCCATCGTCAATCCGGATGAAGGGGCCGCCCGGCAACTGACGTTCAACCTTGAACGTGTCGTAGGACTGACCTCCCGTCGTCCAGACCACCTGGACCTGGTAGATGGTGCCGAGCCGGATGGCCTGGGTACTGGCGGGGGGCGTGGTCCCCGAGCCGCCACCTGGCCCAGCGCTACCCCCGCCGCAAGCCAGGAGGCTCCCCAGAACCGCCATCATCAGCGCCAAGCGGAAAGTCATCACGAAGGGCCTCCGTCAGGAGAAAGTGGGATCAGAATGGAGGGACACCCCAGTATCCCCTCGGCGCGCTGCGGGGGAGAACACCTTTGATGTGCCCGTCCCTACGAGGAGATTCCGTGCCCCACGTCCATGACATCCAGGTCCTCGACAAAGGCTTCGTGAAGCTCGTCGACCACATGGGCTCCGACCTGTCGGTGGTGAACGCCGCGCGGGTCTCCTTCGGCAAGCGCAAGGAGGAGTTCGACGAGAGCGACGCCAAGCTGGTGCGCTACCTGGCCAAGCATGAGCACACCTCCCCCTTCCGGCACACGGCCCTCACCCTGCATGTGAAGGCGCCCATCTTCGTGTTCCGCCAGTGGATGAAGCACCGCATCGGCAGCGAGTTCAACGAGATCAGCGGCCGCTACGTGGTGTTCCCGGAGGACGAGTTCTACGTGCCCGAGGTCTTCCGCCAGCAGTCCAAGGACAACAAGCAGGGCAGCTTCGGGGAGATCGCCGAGGAGCACCGCGGATCCGCGGCGGCGACCTACCTCCAGGCCTGCCGCGACAGCGTGAAGCAATACAAGGCCCTCCTGGAGATGGGCGTGTGCAAGGAGCAGGCGCGCTGCGTGCTGCCCCTGGGCCTCTACTCCGAGGTGTACTGGACCGTGAGCCTCCAGGCCGTGGCCCACTTCATCCGCCTGCGCACCGAGGGCCACGCCCAGTGGGAGATCCAGCAATACGGCCACGGGGTGGCGAAGGTCGTGGAGCAGGTGTACCCCGTGAGCCTCAAGGCGCTCCTGGAGTCGGAAGTCGGGTGATGCCGACGCCGCCCCTCAATCCCGCGCTGTTCAGCCTGGATGCGGACCACCTCTGGGTCATGCACTGCTCGGAGGGGCCCATGCCCCGCTCGGCCCTGCGGGCCGTGCGCGCCTTCCTCTACAAGGAGCTCCAGCCCTGGGACCTCCGGTGGAAGGAGGACTTCGTGGGGCTCCCGGAGCGCACCCGGGCCCAGGCGGCGCGGCTGCTGGGCGTGAAGGCGTCCGACGTCTCCCTCACGGGCACCACCAGCTCGGGCCTCCAGGCCGTGGCCCTCGGCTACCCCTGGCAGGCGGGCGACGAGGTGGTGGCGCCCCTGGGTGAGTTCCCTTCCAACGCCTGGCCCTGGATCGCGCTGAAGGATCGCGGCGTGAGCTTCCGGGAGGTGGCCCTCTGGGAAGGGCACCGTGGGGGCGCCGAGGCCCTGGCCAGCACCCCGCCGCCGAGGGATGTGGATCCCGAGGCCCGCCTCCTGGCGGCCCTGGGCCCCCGCACCCGCATCCTCACCGTGTCCTGGGTGCGCTTCCAGGACGGTCTGAAGCTGGACCTCCGCCGCCTCGCCGAGGGCTGCGCCGCCCGGGGCGTGGACCTGGTGGTGGATGGCATCCAGGGCCTGGGGACCCACACCCCGGGGCTGGAGGGGGTCGCGGCCTTCGCCTGTGGTGGGCACAAGGGGCTCCTGGCGCCCCAGGGTCTGGGCCTCCTGTGGACCGAGTCCGGGTTCCGCCAGCGCCTCATCCCCACGGGCACCTGGCTCTCCGTGGTGCAGGGCACCGACTTCTCCCGCCCCAGCACGGACTTCGAGCGGGAGTTCCTGGATGACGGCCGGCGCCTGGAGCCGGGCTGCCCTCCGCTGCTCATGGCCGCGGCGCTGGAAGCCTCCCTGGCCGCCGTGAATGACGCTGGGCCGGCCCGCATTCAAGCCCATGTCGAGGGCCTCCAAGCCGGGCTCCTCAAGCGTGTGACCACCGGCCCCTGGGCCGCAGAGGCCACCCGGTTGGCGGCGCTGCACGCGGCGGATCGGCTGGGCCCCGTGCTCGCCTTCCACGGGGGCGATCGCGACCTCATGGCCCTGCTCCAGCGGGGCCTCCGGCAGGGCATCTACGCCACGGTGCGCGAAGGCTACCTCCGCATCGCCTTCCACGGCTGGCACACCGAGGAGGACCTCGGTCGTCTGGCCGGTTGGATGGGCACGGTCTAGCGGAACAACCAGCTCACCTTCACCTGCACCACGTCGTCGCTGGGGAGGTGGCGCAGCACGGTGAGATCCCGGCGGGGGCTGATGCCGGCGGTGGTGCTGGCCAGGTCGTCGGTGACCACGCCGTGGGTGTAGACGAGGAAGGCCGTGGATCCGGGTCGGTACTCCCACCGGCCGATGAGGTTCACGTTCCAGGTGCGGAGGCTCGCGGCGGTGTCGGGAGTCGGGGTGCCGACCGGAAGGCCCGCCACCAGGGTGCGATCATCCACATAGGACCTCAGGTCGCGGTAGGTCCAGTTGGCGGCCAGCCACTGGCTGAAGAGCTGCAGGCTGAGGGCGGGGGTGAAGGCGTAGCTCACGCGCAGGGTCTGGTTGAAGGCACCCAGCCGCCGGAGGCCCACCACCGGGGTTCCGGCGGATTGGCCGGGCAGGGGGCCCGCGGCCGTGCCGAAGGTGCCCAGCCACCGCCGCTCACCTTCATCGCGGGTGAGATCCGTCTCCAGCTGCAGGTCGAGTTGGGGGGTGAGCTTGATCTGCTGGAAGAGGGTGGAGTCGGTGCTCGGTCCGCCTTCGAACCAGGTACGGGCTATCTGGGCGCGCACGTACCAGGGCTTGTTGCCGGCCGTGTCGAAGCCCAGTACGGCATGGGGCCGGCGCTCGGTCCGCAGGTACTTCTTCACGGGGTCGAAGAAGGTGCGCAGCTCGCGGTCATCCTCGGCGGGGAGTTCCACCCCGGCCCCGAACCAGAGGGACCAGAAGTTGGAGAAGTCCGTGCGGGCCTGGGTGTTGAAGCTGGTGCGGGTGGTGTGCCGCGCCTGATCCTGGTCCACATCGCCATACCAGGTGAGGTTCCAGTTCCGGGTGTTGCCCAGGGGTGCGTCCCAGTGCTTCTGCACGTTGAGTTCGAGGTGCCGGTTGTCCGGGGTGAGGAGGAAGCCGAGGTCGTTGGGGTTGAAGTGGCGGCCCGCATTGATGGCGCGGGCATCCAGGCTCCAGCCGGAGGACCAGTTGTGCACGTTCCGCACCCGGCCGTACCAGCCCTCCTCGGGGTTGCCCCTGGGGCCGGCTTCGCTGTGCTCGAGGGCGAACTCCACGAGGTTGGCGCGATCGGCCGATTTCACGGCGCCATCCAGGGCGACCACCAGCGCCTCCCGCCCCGTGGCACTGGCCTGCCGGGTGTGGGAGAGGAAGCCGCCCAGGAAGGTGCCGGAGGCATCCAGCATCTGCTGGACCCGGAGGACCCCATAGCTCGTGTAGGGTGTCACCTCGCGGCGAACTTCCTCGCCGGAGGCCAGGCGCACCTTGGCCTCGGCGGGCTCCACGCCCGCAGCCAGCAGCCCCACGTTGAGCCCGCGGTCGTACTTCGCCGTGTACTTGGCGGCGGCAGCCATCTCAGGGGCCAGGGGCAGGTCCGTCAGGGACTCGCCGGGGGCGAGGTCGGGGTGGCGCAGGGCGGTGCCGATGCGCCGGCTGTAGAAGAGCTGGGGGCCGATGGTCTGGAAGATGTCGGCCCCTTCCAGGAAGAAGGGGCGCTTCTCCGGGAAGAAGGTCTCCTGGGTGCTCAGGTTCAGCACGGCCTGGTCCACTTCCACCTGACCGAAGTCCGGACGCAGGGTGAGGTCCACCTGGGAGCGGCTGGTGAGGGCGAGGCGGGCGTCGAGGCCGGCCCGCAGCTCCCAGCGGCGATCATCGAAGGGGGCCGCGGTCTCGAACTTCCGCTTGGCGCTCACGTAGGGCAGCCATTCCCGCCGGGGAGCCGGATCCAGGTCGGTGAACCCCGCGAGGTCCGGGAAGGCGCCGATGAAGCTGGTCTCGCCCCGCGGCGGCGGCTTCAGGAAGGTGTACTCCCGCTGGCTGCCCTGGGTCACCCGCTGGAAGTTGATGCCCCAGGTCTGGGGGCCGCCGCCCTTGCGCAGGCGCAGGAGGGAGAGGGGGATCTTCAGTTCCGCGTGCCAACCGGTGTCATCGGTGGAAACGGCGCTCTCCCAGACCCCATCCCAGCTGGTGTCCACCTGGAGGCCGAAGCCGCCGAGGCTGTCGTTGGTGATGGTGCCATCCCGCTGCACGCCCCCCGCATTCACGAGGAACACCAGGGCGTTGCGGCGGTCGTGGAGGGTATCGAGGAAGATGCCGAACCAATCGCTGTTGCTGTCCTGATCGCGCCGATGCACCCGACGCACCACGTCCTTCGCGCCGGCCGGGACCCGGAGGTGGGCTCCGATGTAAAGGTAGGAGTCGTCGTAGAGCACACGCACATCGGTGGCCACCTTCGCGGCCTCCCCGTAGGCGGGCCAGAACTGGGTGAAACCGGTGATGGCGGGGGCCTGGGCCCAGGCGGGGTCTCCCAGGCGACCATCCAGCTTCACCGGGGCGGCGACCCGGACCGCGCGAAGCGGGGGTTGCTGGGCCACCAGGGTGAGGCCAAGGAGGGAGGGCAGGGCAAGGTGACGCACCCTTTGACCCTACCTCGGCCGCGGGATTTGGGGGGGGTGCCGACCCCGCGGGAGGAGCCTTCTACCTCAGGAGGTAGCTGACCTTCATCTGGATCACCTCGTCCGTGGGCAGGCCCCGGAGCGCGAAGAGGTCCCGGCTGGGGCTGAGGCTGGCCCGGGCGTTGATGAGGGCATCGGTGGCCAATCCCTTGCTGTAGACGAGGAACACCGTTGACCCCGGCTTCACCTGCCAGCGGGTGACCAGGTTCAGGTTCCAGGAGCGGGTGCTGAAGGCGTTCTCCCCGTCGTACTCCCGGGGGCCGAGGGCGCCCTCCGTCCAGGCCTGGATGTCGCGGTAGTTCCAGTTGGCGGCCAGCCATTGGCTCTGCACCTGGAGGCTGAGGTCAGCCGTGGGGCTGTAGGCCACCTGGAGGGTCTGGTTGAAGGAGATGAGGCGGCGGAGGCCCACGAGGGGGGTCTCGGCGAGCTGGGGATCGGGCGCCAGGTAGCGCAGCTCCCCTTCCTGGCGGCTCAGGCTGGTCCCCAGCGCGATCTCCAGGTCCTCCGAGGGCCGAAGGGTCTGGTTGAGGCTGAGGCCCGTGGAGGGTCCTCCGGGATGCCAGGCCCCACTCCAGGAGGCACGCAGGTACCAGGGGCGGTTGCCCGGGGTGTCGAAGCCCATCCAGGCACTGGGGATGGTCGCCCGCTGGAGGTACTTCTTCTGGGGATCGCGAAAGGTCCGCAGCTCCTGATCATCCTCCGCGGGCAGGTTCACGGTGGCGCCGCCCCAAAGGCCGAAGAAGGTGGGCAGGCTCCCGCCGAAGTCGGCGGAGATCCAGCGGCTGAAGGCGTGGCCGGCCTGGTCGCGGGAGATCCCGAATGCCGCCCCGGCCGTGGCTTCCTGAAAGGGACCCAAGGGCTCCAGGCGGCGCTGGAGGCGACCGGAGGCCCGCTGCTCATCGGCTCGGGCCAGGTAGCCCAGGTCGTTGGGATCGAAATCCCGTGCGGCATCCAGGATGGTGAGGTCGGCAGTCAGGCCGGTCCAGCGCTGCTGAAGGTGGACCCGCCCATACCAGCCCTCGAAGGAGTCGCCCTGGGTGCCCGATTCGCTGTGCACGAGGGCGGCCTCGGCGCTGCGGGTGCGGTCTGCGCTCCGCCAGGCCCCATCCACCCCCTCCACCGTGGCGAGCCGACCTCCGGCCCCCTGACGGGTCCAAGTGCCCAGTAGGCCCAGGCTGGAGCCGCGGGCATCCAGGGGCATCACGCCCCGGGCCACCAGGAAGGCCTGGCCGGGCGCCAGCCGGTGGGTGGCCCCGGTGCCATCCGCCTGCCGCACGCGGTAGGTCGCCTGGTCCGCCGAGGCCGCGAGGAGGGCCACCTGGGCCCCTCCGAAGTCGCGATCGGTGACCTTGGTGGCGGCTTGAAGGTCCAGGCTCCGATCCATGGCCACCAATCGCTCCCCCGCCCCGAGGGAGGGTGCTCCAAGGCTCCGCCCGATGCGCCGGCTGTAGAAGAGCTGGGGCCCATTGAAGGCCAAGAGGTCCGCGCCTTCCACGAAGAAGGGGCGCTTTTCCGGGAGCCAGGTCTCGGTGGTGCCGAGGTTCAGCACGGCCTGATCCACCTCCACCTGGCCGAAATCGGGCTTCAGGGCGAGGTCCCATTGGGCGGTGCCGGAGAGGGCCAGGTGCCCATCCAGCCCGCCCCGGAGTTCCACCCCCCGGTCATCCCAGCTCTGGGCGGTGGCGAACTTGTTCCGGAGGGTGAGGTAGGGGATCCACTCCCGGCGCCGAGCGGGCTGAAGCCCCTCCAGGCCGGTCAGCGCAGGGAACCGGCTCACGAATGCATGTTCATCCCGGGGCGCCAGGCTCCACCAGGAGGTCGCCCGAAGGGGGCCCTGGTCGGTCCGGGCGAAGTTGATCCCCCAGGTGGCCTCCCGTCCGGCCCGGAGGCGGAGCAGGCTGAGGGGGATTCGGATCTCCACGGTCCAGCCATCGGGATCCCGGGACACGGCGCTCTCCCAGACTCCGTCCCAGGAACCGTCGTAGGCCGTGTCGGCGAACCAGGCGCCATCCCGCTGCACGCCGGCGGCGTTCACATGGAAGGCCAGCGCACTGCGCCCATCATGCAGGGTGTCGAGGTGCACGCTGAACCAGTCGCTCACGCTCTCCTGATCGCGCCGGTGGGTCCGCTTCACGATGCGGGAGAGGCCCCGGGTGTGGCGGAGCCGGGCACCGATGTAGAGGTGGGTGTCGTCGTAGAGCACCCGAACGGAGGTGGATTGGGGGGCCGGCGCCCCGAACCGGGGCCAGGATTGGGTGAACCCCTCCGCAGCCTCAGCCATCACCCAGGCCCCCTCGCTCAGTTGCCCATCCACCTCGATGGGGGTGGGGGTCCGAGTGGCGTGGAGGCTTCGGGCCAGGGGCGGGGCGGGGGCCTCCCCGGCGACGCCCAGAACGGTCACGAGGACCGCGGTGAGGCGGGCCTGGAATGGATTCTTCCCCATTCCTCCAGGATGCCTGGAACGGGGAGGGGGAAGGGCGCATAAACTTGTGTGATGCGCCTCCGACTCGCCCCCCTCCTGCTCGCCCTGCCCCTGTTCGCGGGGGGAAGGGGCACCGTCCATTTCCGACAGTCGGAGTTCAAGGCGGAGGTCGCGATCACGGATGCCGAGCAGCTTCAGGGGCTCATGTGGCGCCGCAAGATCGATCCGGATCAGTGCATGATCTTCCTCTACGGCCAGGATCGCCAGCACTCGATCTGGATGCGCAACTGCTTCATTTCCCTGGACGTGCTGTTCGTGGATGCGGAGGGTCGCATCGTCGAGATCGTGGAGAATGCCCCCCCCTGCTCCGAGCGGGATTCCAAGATGGATCCGCCCAACTGCCCGACCTACGGGGGCAAGGCCATCAGTCGCCACTTCGTGGAGTTCAAGGCGGGCACGGTGAAGCGCCTGAAGATGAAGGTGGGCGACAGCCTGCGCTGGGACCTTCTGCTCTCCAATGGTCGCCGGGTGAAGGGTGGCGCCTGGGGCATGATGATGGCCCGCTGAGGGCGAGCTTCACCGCACGCGGGCCCGGTTCCGGATCGACATGATCATCCCCAGGGCCAGCATGAAGCTCAGGGTGCTGCTGCGGCCGTAGCTGAAGAAGGGCAGGGCCATGCCCTTGTTGGGCAGGGCACCGGCCACCATGCCGACGTTCACCAGGATGTGCAGGGCGAAGATGGCCGCGGCCCCCACGCAGAAGTAGAGCTCCTCGGGGCTGCGCGCCAGCCGGGCCGTGTCCAGGATCCGCAGCAGCAGGGCCCCGAAGAGGGCCAGGGCGAGGACCACGCCCACGAAGCCCCGCTCCTCGGCCCACACCGCGAACACGAAGTCCGTGGTCTTCACGGGCAGGAAGTTGAGCTGGGTCTGGCTGCCGGCCGTGAAGCCACGGCCCAGCACGCCCCCGGCACCGATGGCGATCTTGCTCTGGTGGATCTGGTACCCCTTGCCCTGGAGGTCGCTCTCGGGATCGAGGAAGGTCATCACGCGCTGTTTCTGATAGGGCTTGAGCACCTTCTTCCAGGCCACCACGCCGCCCAGGGAACAGAGGATGATCCCCACCACGACCCAGCGGGCCTTGAGCCCGCGGATGAGGGGCACGAGGGCCAAGGTCGGCGTGAAGCTGAGGGCCATGCCCAGGTCCGGCTGCTTCAGCACGAGCACCATGGGGAGCAGCACCAGGGCGACCGCGGAGAGGAGGTCGAAGATCCCCACCTGGTCCGCGGGGCGGCTGCCCAGGCGGTGGGCCACGAAGAGCAGCGCCAGCCACTTCATCAGCTCGGAGGGCTGGAACTGGATGCCGCGGAACTCGAACCAACGGGCGGCCCCACCCATCTTCTTGCCGGCCACCAGCACGAGGACCAGCAGGGCGAGCCCCACCAGGTAGAGGCCCAGGCTCACCTTGAAGATGCGGGTGGGATCGGTGTGGGCCAGGAGGGTCACGAAGATGCCGCAACCCAGCAGGAAGGTGAGCTGCTTCAACCAGAGGTCGCCCTGGTGGGTGCCCCGGGAGGCGCTGTAGAGGGTGAGGATGCCCAGGGCAGCCAAAGCCCCCATGATGGCGAGCAGGCTTCGATCGAGGCTGCGGAGGGACTCGCGCCAGGCGATCATGGGGCCTCCTCGCTGCGGTCCGCTGATTTGAAGCGGTCCGGGATCTTCCCCCCCGGGGGGGGCAGGGGGTTCTGCAGGCGATCCAGGCACCAGTACTTCACCGCCTTGGCGGCCATGGGCGCGGCGGTGGTGGCACCGAAGCCGGCGTTCTCGGCGATGAACACGAAGGCGATCTGCGGGTTGTCCCGGGGGGCATAGCCCGCGAACCAGGCGTGATCCTTCAGCTCCTTGGCCTGGCGGGCGTAGTGGTGCTTGTCCACGAAGGTGGCCACCTGGGCGGTACCGGTCTTGCCGGAGAAGGGCACTTCCTTGGCGATCTGGCGGACGAACGGGTTCGCGGCGGCGGTCCCGTTCGTCACCACCTCGGCCAGGCCCTGATCCAGGTAGCCCCAGATCCGGGGATCGAGCCCGGTGTCCTTCATGGGCGGCGGCGGGGCGGGCTCCACGAGGTTGGTGGTCTCGTTGCGGAACCCCCAGAACAGGTGGGGGGTGATGAGCTTGCCTTTCGTACCGAGGAGGGCGTAGAACCGCGCCAGGGCGATGGGGGTCAGCCCCACGGCCCCCTGGCCGATGCCCACGCTGATGGTCTCGCCCGCATACCACTTCTCCTTGCGGGCCTTCCACTTCCAGTCCCGGTTGGGGACCCGGCTGGCCTTCTCGAAGGGGAGATCCACCCCGGTGGGGACCGTGAGGCCGTACTTCTCCGCCACGGCGTAGATGTCATCCACATCCATGCGGGAGGCCACCTCGTAGAAGTAGATGTCGCAGCTCTGGGCGATGGCGCCCACCAGGTTCAGGCCGCCGTGCCCCGTGAGCTTGTCGCAGCGGAAGTCGCGGCCGTAGTAGTTCTTCTTGCCCGCGCAGTAGATCACGGTCTCCGGCTTCACGATGCCCCGCTCCAGGGCCGCGAGGCCCATGAGCAGCTTCCAGGTGGAGCCCGGTGCGTAGATGCCCTGGGTGACGCGGTTCACCATGGGCTTCGAGGGGTGGCGGATGTAGCGGTCCACCATCTCCTGGCTGAGGCGGTTGAGGAAGATGTTGGAGTCGTAGCTGGGGCTGCTGTAGAGGGCGAGGATGCCCCCATCCCGCAGATCCAGTACCACGGCGGCGCCCTTCTCCTCGCCGAAGGCTTCCTGCACCACCCGCTGCAACCCCGCATCCAGGGTGAGGTAGAGGCTGCGGCCGGCCTTGGCGGGCAGCTGCCCGTTCACCGCCACTTCCCGACCCAGCTGGTCCACGAGGACCTTTTTGGCGCCGTCCATGCCCTTCAGCCGATCGTTGGAGGATCGCTCAAAGCCATCCTTCCCGACGATCTCACCCAACTGGTATTGCCCGGGGTCCTTCTTCATGAGGACCTCGTCCACCTCCCCCACATAGCCCAGGAGGTGACCGGCCAGTTCATCACCGAGGTAGACCCGTCGGGGGGCCATGTCGACGCCCAGGAAGGGGAAGCGGCTCCGCACCCGCTCGGCGAGGGCGATGCCGGCCTCATCCAGGTTCTCCATGAGCACGAGCGACCGGCCCTTGCTGCCCTGCCGCCAGGCATGGATCTTCCGTTTGAGGGGTTCGGGCTCCAGACCGAGGGCGGTGGCCAGGGACTCGATGGTGGCGGGGTCCTTGGGCAGATCCTCCTCGGCGATGACGAGGTGCAGGGCCTTGCGGTTGTCCACCAGCCGGTGGCCGTTGCGGTCGTAGATGATCCCCCGGGGGGCGGGGACGTTGCGCTCCTTCACGGCCTGGCTCAGGGCCAACTGCTTCAGATCGCTGTGCCGGACGAGTTGGAGCCACCCGTACACGGCGATGAGGAGGCCGATCATCAGCACGGCGGCGCCCTGGAAGACACCCAGGCGCCCCGTGAGGAGGCGGCGGTCCCGGGGATCCATCAGGACCGCGCCGGCTGATCCCGCCAGGCCAGGTAGGCCCAGAGGGGCAGCGTGCCGAAGACCCAGAGCCAGGGGCGGGCCGTGGGCAGGCTCCCGGCCGCCAGGAAGACCATGCCCTGGGTGAGGAGGAAGAGGCCCAGGGACAGGCCCAGCATGCGGATCATCCAGCGAAGCCGGCTCTCGGGGGGCCAGTGTTCGGCGAGGAAGGCGGCGATGAGGGCGATGGTGAGGGCGGCCCAGGGCGAACCCCCCAGGCGCGGGTAGAGCTTCAGACTGCCTTCCAGGGCCCAGCCGGAGGTGGCCGCCACCAGACCCGTGGCCAGGTAGCCGCGGGGATCCGGCGCCAGGGCCACCACGGTGATCACGTGCACGATGAGCTGGAGGCGGGGCCAGGGGGCGGTGGCCAGCACGCCAGCCACGCCGAGGAGGGCCACCAGGATCCGCAGGGGGTGGGAGAGGGGGGGCTTGCGAAGGGCCATCAGCGCACCGCCTTGGGGGTCTTGCCCGCGGGCCGGGACTCCGGCCGGGCGGGGGGGCGCAAGGTGGGTTGGACCTCGAGGGGTGGATCGGGCGGGAGGATCAGTACCAGACGCAGGCGGTCCAGGGGAGCCGCGAGCTGCACCCGGATCTTCAGCTCTAGCTCCGTGGGGCGAACATCGGTGACGTAGCCCACCAGCAGGCCGCGGGGGAAGACACGATCCAGGCCCGAGGTGTGAACCGCTTCCCCGGGCTGCACCACTTCCTGGGGGTTCACATAGCGGATCTCGGCCCGGCCGTCCCCCAGGCCCTGGAGCACGCCCGTGGCGCGGCTGCGGGTGAGCATCACGCCGATGGCGGCGTTGGGGGCATCCGCCGGCAGGATGAGGGCCTGGGTGGGCGCCACGGACCAGAGGCGGCCCACGATGCCCTCGGGGGCGATCACACCCTGATCGGCCTGCCAGCCCCGATCGAGCCCACCCTCCAGGACGAGGCCGCCGAAGGCGCCGGGCCGCGTGCTGTGGAGGATGCGGGCGCCCTGCAACTCCAGGGGGATCTGGGTCTTGAGGCCCAGCAGGCGCTTGGCCTCCTCGGCCTCGGCATGGAGGGGGGCCAGGCGCGCGGCCTCGGTCTGGCGGTCCGCCAGCTCCTGGCGGAGCAGGGCCAGCTCCGCCCGGGCCCGGGTAAGGTCCTCGGCCCGCTGGGCCCGGACCACCCGCCAGTCGTGGAAGCCGGCGGCCATCCGCTGGAAGGGGTGGGCCATGACCGTGGCCACCTGGCTCCAGGCCCGACCGGGCACCCGCCCGAGCAGCACCCAGCCCCCATGGGCAAGCCAGAGGGCGAGCAGGGCGTAGCGGCGGCGCCCCGTGGGGGTCCAGCCCCAGTTGGACGGGCGCGCGGCCATGTCCTAGACGCTCCTCGGTGGTGGGTTCAGTCCATGATCTGGATGCGGCGCAGGAGGGGGATGTTCTCCAGCAGCAGGGCGGTGCCGCGCACCACGGCCGTCTGGGGGTCCTCCGCGCGGAACACGGGCAGGTGGGTCTCCTTGCGCAGGCGCTCGTCGAGGCCCTGGATCAGGCTGCCGCCGCCCGTGAGGCAGATGCCGCGGTCGATGAGGTCGGCGGCCAGCTGGGGGGGCGTCTCGTTCAGGGCCTTGCGGACCAGGTCGATGATCGCGTTGATGGGCTCGGCCAGGGCCTCGCGGATCTCGGCATCATTCAGGGTGAGGGTCTTGGGCAGGCCTTCGAACTGGTCGCGGCCGCTGATCTCCATGGTGCGCACCGCCTCGCTGGGGTAGGCGCTGCCGAGGGTCCACTTGACCTCCTCGGCGGAGGATTCGGAGATGAGGACGTTGTACTTCTCGCGGATGTACTTCACCACCGCCTCGTCCATCTC
Source organism: Holophagaceae bacterium (assembly GCA_044229665.1). Lineage (GTDB taxonomy): Bacteria > Acidobacteriota > Holophagae > Holophagales > Holophagaceae > JAFDVN01. The sequence goes on along the minus strand of JBGASN010000008.1, from coordinate 2,210 downwards.
GTCGCCGGCGATGAGGATGGAGTCGGAGAAGACCTTGCCGTTGTAGCTGATCACGGCCACATCGGTGGTGCCGCCGCCGATGTCGACGATCATGCAGCCGCGCTTCTCGTTGATGGGCAGGCCGGCGCCGATGGCGGCCACCATGGTCTGGTCCACGATGAACACGTCATGGGCCTTCGCGTCGTAGCAGCACTGGCGCACGGCACGGCGGGCCACCTGGTGGGCCCGGGGCGGCACGCTCACCACGATGCGGGTGCGCGCCCAGCCGCGGTTGGGGCGGGCCTTCTCGATGAAGGAGGCGAGCATCTTCTCGGCGGCATCCACCTCGAAGATCATGCCGTCCTTCATGGGGCGCACCGTCTTCACGCCCTGGGGCGTGCGGCCCAGCAGCTGCTTGGCCTCGTCGCCCACGGCCTCCACCTCGTGGTTGACCGTGTTGATGGCCACGATGGAGGGTTCGTAGATGACGATCCGGCCCGCCTGCTTCGTGTGCACGAGGGTGGAGGCGGTGCCGAGGTCGATGGCGAGGTCCGAATTGAACAGGTTGGACCAGAACTGGGCGGAGAAAATGCTGGCCACAGGGGCTCCGGAAGGCTGGCGCAGGGGCGCAAACCTCTAGGATGCCACGGGGGGGCCCCCCGGGGGCGGGTGGTTGTGGGCCCCCCCTGGAAGGGGTCCGAGGGCCCTTCAGGGGTTCGGGTGACGGGGCGACCCGGGTTCCGGGGCTGGTCCGCAGCTAGTCCCGGGCGGCGAGGAGTTCCTGGAGGAGGAGGGTGGGATCCAGCTTCTGGGGGAGTTCCTTGTGGTAGCCCCGGACCCGAGGCTCCGTCTCCCTGAGCCGAAGGCGAAGGGGAGGCCCCTGCTGCGCAGGGACCGTTCGATGGAGCAGCGCGTTTGTCCGGGGCTAGTCCCGGGCGGCGAGGAGCTCCTGGAGGAGGAGGGTGGGATCCAGCTTCTGGGGGAGTTCCTTGTGGTAGCCCCGGACCCGAGGCTCCGTCTCCCTGAGCCGAAGGCGAAGGGGAGGCCCCTGCGGTGCAGGGGCCGATCGAGGGAGGCAGCGCGTTTGTCCGGGGCTAGTCGCGGGCGGCGAGGAGCTCCTGGAGGAGCAGGGCGGGATCCAGCTTCTGGGGCAGCTCCCGGTGGTAACCCCGGACCCAGCGCTTCCCGTTGACCAGGATGAAGGGGATGGCCCGCTTGCCGGTCTCGGCCTCGAGTTTTTCCGCGGCCCCATCCTCCAGCTCGATGTCCACCTTGGTGTGGGGGACCTGCTGGTCCTTCAGCCAGGCCTCCAGGCGGCGGCAGTCGGGGCACCACCCGGCGGAGTAGACCTGGAGGTCGAGGCCTGCGAGATCCTGAACGGTGGGCATGGAAGCGCCTCCTGATCTGTCATTCTGGGGCCTTCCCCCTTGGACGAGGAGACCCCATGCGTACCCCCCTGCTCGCGGCCACGGCCCTGCTGGCCCTGCTCGGATGCAACTCGGCCCCGCAGGAGGCGGGTGCCGTGCTCTTCAACGTGAATGGCAAGAAGTTCACGGAAGGGGAGTTTGCTGAGCTGGTGAAGGCCATCGAGCCCGGCCGTGCTGATGACATCCTCAAGAACCCCGCCCCCCAGGCCCAGGCCGCTCGGGCGGGCTTCGTGAGCGGCCTGGCCCAGGACCAGGCGATCCTGGCCTATGCCCAGAAGACCGGGGCTGCCGATGGGCCGGTCTATCGCATGCTCGTGGCCCAGGCCCAAGCCCAGGCCCTCATGAAGCTCATGGTCGCCAAGCGGATCGGGGAGCCCTCCGATGAGCAGATCAAGGAGATCTACAACGGCTTCAAGGCCCGGAATGCCCAGGGCGCCAACGCCCAGGGCTTCCCCTCCCTGGAGGACGTGATGGGCAATCCCGCCCTGAAGGGCCAGCTGGTGGGCGCCTGGAAGCAGGAGCGCAGCCAGGTGGCGATGCAGGAGCTCATGAAGGAGATCAAGGGCCAGGTGCCCATGACCTTCGCGGAGGGCTACCAGCCCGCGGAGCAGTAGGGTCGGGCTCTACGACTCCCTACAAAGGCCCCCGCCCGGGGGCCTTTGCGTTGAGGGGGGGATCGACGGCGCGCCGACCCAGCCGCCTGGAGCGGGAGTCCTCCGGGGCCGCGCGTCCCCTCCGCCGGCCGGGGACTAAGGCCCCCTCGCCCTGCGGAACGCTGCGCGCCCCTCCGGGCTCGAGACGGGG
>JBGASN010000007.1:0-99653 GCA_044229665.1 Holophagaceae bacterium | reverse complement strand
GTGGTGGACGGGTCGGGGATCCCGGTGGATTTCCGGTACACGGAGCCCATCACGCCGTCGAAGCTGCAGGGGATCCTCTACGGGAAGGCGCTGGAGCCGCACCTGAAGGAGGAGGTGATCCAGCGGACGCTGCTGAAGGAGCTGAAGGGGCAGCCGGATGTGCTGGTGGTGCCGGCGGCGGACCTGGCGGCGGGGTTGAAGGGGGAGGCGAAGTGCCCGGTGCTGGCGCTGCAGAAGAGCCAGGAGCAGGCGCTGCCGCGGCTGGGGGAGGTGTTCCGGGTGAATCCCCGGGAGCTGCTGCTGCAGCTGGCGGAGGGGGCGGCGCCGCTGCGGGTGATCTTCGCGGCGGGGGTGGAGGCGTCGGCCCAGGAGGCGGCGGCGCAGAAGCTCGTGGAAGCGGGTTGGCACATGGACCTGCTGGAGCCCCTGGAGCGGGTGACGGCGGCCCTGGGCAGCCTGGTGCAGAAGGACTAGGGACCTCCCGTGGTCTTCGGGAAGGCCAAGGACGCGCTCACGGACATGGCGCAGACCATCCGGCGGCTCTTCGGGGAGCCGCGGGTGGGGGCGCTGGTGGCGCCGGCCTTCCAGGTGCGGGGGCGGGGGGCGGAATTGCTGGGGGCCGAGGTGCGGGTGGGCCTGCATCCCTTCCGGCCGGCGGTGACGGAGGCCGACCTCTTCCAGGGCGGGCCGATCCTGGGGGAGCTGGGCTCCCTGGAGGCGGTGCTGCGGGAGGAGCACGGGTGGGATGCCTGGGCTTCCGGACGCGCAGGCCCTGCAGGTGGAACTGTTCTCGGCGGGGAAGGCGGCGCAGCTGGCGGTGCCGCCCCTGCCCAAGGTCACCCGGGTGCAGGCGCCCCGGGAGCCGCTGCCCCGGCCGGGGGTGCGGACGCTGGCGCCGGCGGTGGCGGCGCCCAAGGCCCGGGGGCTGGAGGTGGATCGGGGGCTGGAGACGAAATCCCGCTCGGAGGTGGCCCGGGTGCTCACGCGGCCCTTCGTGTTCGCGGGGGAGGATCTGGGCAAGCTGCCCAAGAACCTGTGGATGCGCTACAGCCTGGCCCTGGTGAAGGCCACGGGGGAGAACGTGCGGAACCTGGAGGTGGTGGGGCTCTACCGAGAACGCGCGGAACCTGGAGGCTCAGCCCCGAGGCCTACCGCCTGCCCTCGTTCAGGAAGGCCACGGGGGAGACCGCCTGCCCCGCAAGGGGGTGGCCGACCTGCGGCCCGATGGGCAGGGGCGGGTCTGGGTGCGGCTCAGCCCCGAGGCCCTGGGGGCGAAACGTGCACCGTTCATGCTCGCCCGCCGGCGGGACGATCAGGCCTACGTGAGCGCGTGTGTCGATGAGTCCTGATGATCCCACCCGAAACCTGGATGAGCCCCGCACGGAGCCCTTCAAGCCCCTGCGCACGGATGAGCACACCCTGCTGCGGGAGCGGCGGGCCTCGGATCCGGCGATGCCGGAGGAGCCCGAGCTGGCCCTGGTGGCCTACGCGGGTGAGGCCCTGGGCCGGGTCTTCCCCCTGCGGGAGGGCCGCTATGTGATGGGCCGGAGCGCCACCTGCGAGATCCCCCTCATGGATGGCGAGGTGAGCCGGCAGCACGCGGCCCTCACGGTGACCGCCGATGCCTCGGGCCTGAAGGTGTGGGTGGAGGACCTCCGCAGCACCAACGGCACCCGGGTGAACGAGCGGGACACCCAGGGCGCGGTGCTCATCCGCCCCGAAGACCGCATCCACCTGGGCGGCCACGTGTTCAAGCTGGTGGTGCTGGATGCCCTGGAGCGGGCCTTCCACCAGACGCTGCTGGAGCAGGGTAGCAAGGATGCCCTCACGGGGCTCAGCAACCGCCGGGCGGTGATGGGGGAGCTGGGCTCCCGCTTCCAGCTGGCCCGCCGCTACGGGCGCCCCCTCTCGGTGGTGCTCTGCGACCTGGACTTCTTCAAGGCCGTGAACGACACCCACGGCCACCCCGCGGGCGACGCGGTGCTGCGCACCTTCGCCGAGGTGATGGCCCAGACCTTCCGGGAGCCCGATCTGGTGGGGCGCATCGGGGGCGAGGAGTTCCTGGTGCTGCTGCCGGAAACGGATGTGGAAGGGGCGGTGGTGGGCGCCGAGCGCCTGCGCAAGGCCATGGAGGCCACCCCGGTGGACATCGGGGGCACCCTCATCCGCGTGACCTGCAGCCTGGGCGTGGCCACCCGCACGGATGACGACATCGAGCCCGGGGCCCTGGTGGGGCGGGCGGATGCGGCCCTGTACAAGGCCAAGGCCGCCGGGCGGAACCGGGTGGCCTCCTAGGGGGCACCTCCCGGCCCTTGGAAAAAGCCGTGGCAATTCCTGGGGCGGGAATCTCCCCGGCCGCGGTCCGGGGCCGTAGAATGGACGATCCACCGTCCATGCCCATGCCGACCAGCCCCCACCCCCGACCGGAAGACCTGCAGACCCTGGTGAGCCCCGCCACCGGGAGCCACATCCCTGCGGTGTTCCATGACTGGGCGTTGATCCGCTACGTGGGGCAGCCCATCGGCGAGCTGGTGCCCATCCCCCTGGATGGCCTCACCATCGGCCGCTCCGCGGAGTGCGGGCTCTCCCTGCCGGAGGCGGAGGTGAGCCGCACCCACGCCCGCCTCACGCTGGTGCTCCACGGTGAGGCGGTGGCCGTGCACCTGCAGGACCTGGGCAGCACCAACGGTACCTTCGTGAACGGCCGCCGCCTGGACACCTCCGTGCATGCGATCGCCGATGGCGACGTGGTGCGCGTGGGGGCCCACGCCTTCAAGCTGAAGCGCCTGGATGAGATGGAGCGCATCTACCATCAGGCCGTGCTGGCCCAGACCACGGTGGATCCCCTCACGGGGGTCAGCAACCGGGCCACGGTGCTGCACCACCTGGAGAAGCACTTCGAGCTGGCCCGCCGCCACCGCCGGCCCCTCTCGGTGATCCTGGCGGACCTCGACCACTTCAAGCGCATCAACGATGACCACGGCCACGCCGCCGGCGACGCCGTGTTGCAGGCCTTCGGCATCCAGCTGCTGGGCCGCCTCCGGGGCAGCGATCACGTGGGCCGCATCGGCGGGGAGGAGTTCCTCGTGGTGCTGCCGGAGACCGTGGCCCGCGAGGCCATCCGCGTGGCCGACGACCTGCGCCAGGCCATGGTCGAGGACCCCGTGACCCTGCCCGGGGTGGGGCGCCAGGTGCACGCCACCTGCAGCCTGGGGGTGGCGGAGCTCAAGGACACGGATCCCGATGCGGGCAGCCTGCTGGCCCGGGTGGACGTGGCCCTCTACCGGGCGAAGACCGCCGGCCGGAACCGGGTGGAGCGGGACTGAGGCCGCCACTGCTAGGCTGATGGGCATGGCCCTCCTCCTGCCCCAGACCCTCGGTGCGGTGCGGGTGAAAGAGCGCCTCGGGGAAGGGGGCATGGCGGTGGTGCACCGCTGCGAGGATCCCTTCCGCCCGGAGCGGAAGCTGGCGGCGAAGCTGCTGAAGCCGGAGGTGCACGGCGATGCGGATCTGGTGCGCCGCTTCCAGCGGGAGGGGGAGCTGCTCAAGGGCCTGCGCCACCCCAACCTGGTGGAGGTGGTGGCCTTCGGGAAGTCCGGCAGCTGGCCCTACCTGATCATGGAGCTGCTGCCCGGGGGCAGCCTCAAGGCCTGCCTGGGCGAGGCGCCGGCCACGCTGGTCACGCGCCTGGCGCCGGTGACCGGGGCCCTGCATCTGGCCCACGAGGCGGGCATCGTGCACCGGGACCTGAAGCCCAGCAACCTGCTCTTCGCGGAGGACGGCACCCTGAAGGTCACCGACTTCGGCGTGTGCATGTGGGAGGGCGACGACAGCACCCGCCTCACCCGCAGCGCCATGGTGGTGGGCACCGTGGGCTACATGGCGCCGGAGCAGCACGGCGATCCCCGCGCCGTGGACCGCCGCACCGACATCTACGCGCTCGGCGCCATCCTCTACGAGTTCTGCACGGGCCAGCCCTGGGCCCTGATGATGGTGCCGCCCGCGTCCACCCGGCCCGGCTTCCCGCCGCGCCTGGCCTCGCTCATCATGCGCTGCCTCCAGCCCCAGCCCGCCAAGCGCCCCGCCACCATGGCGGTGCTGGGCGAGGAGCTGGCGGAGTGGCTGGCCGGGGCCGAAGCCGCGGGCTGGGGCGCGGAGCCGCTGCCCGGCTGGAACCGCGAGGTGCAGGAGGCGCCCACCGTGGCCGCCCCCAAGGCCCGCGCCGCGGAACCGGAATCCCCGGAGGCCCGCCTGGGTCCCTACCTGGATCCCCTGGCCGCCGCCAGCGTGGGCCAACGCCGCCAGGCCGCCGAGGGCCTGCGCGCCGCTGCCCGGGCGGGGGACGGCCCCTTCCTCGTGGCCGTCCTCCAGCAGGTGCCCGAGGCGGCGCGCTTCGGCCCCTGCCTGGCCCTGGAGGCCGTGGGTGGGCCCGAGGCCCTGGATCCCCTCCTGGCCCTGCTCGAGGATCCTTACTGCGGCCGGGAAGCCGTGGAGGCCGCCGCCGCCATCGCCAAGCGCGAGGGCCAGGAGGACGCCCTGCGCCACCGCCTGCGCGAGCCCGGCCTGGGCCAGCCCACCCGCTGGCGCGCCCGCTGCCGCCTGGGCGATGGCACCTGGGCCGAATCCCTGGCCCGCGACTGGGGCACCCTCTCCGACAGCCACCGCCTCCAGGCCCTCGCCGCCGCCCAGGAACTCCCCCCCGGCGTGCGCATGGCCCTCAAAGGCCGCCTCGGCTACGCGCCGGGGGCCGTGGGGGAAGCTCTGGGGAAGTTGTAGGTCCGTCAAAAGCACACCACGAAGGCACGAAGGAAAAGCCAAGGGGCACGAAGAAAAACAAGAACACGAAGCAAATCAATTAGAGGCGCATCCGACCCCCAAATTGCTCTTCTTGGCGTCCTTCTTTTCTTCGTGCCCCTTCGGGCTTCTTCGTGCCTTCGTGGTGTGCCTTTTACGGACTAGCCACCGGGAACCGCCCCTTACAATCCCAACCCCTCGAACACCCGAAGGTCCATCACCGGTTCCGGCTTCTTGCCGAACCACCCCTTCAGGCCCGTAGGCGCGGCCTCGGGGTCCACGAGCACCGCATGCGCCCCGGCGTAGAGGGCGCTCCAGAGGGCGCCGCGGAGGGCCGGGGTGCCCCAGGCGGCGCGGGGCAGGCGGGCCACGGTGTCGTGGTCCCAGCCCAGCTGGGTGTTGAGGCGGGCGAGGCGGGTGAGGAACTCGCCGTGGGTGAGGGTGGCGGTGAAGGGGGTGGCTTCGGTGACGTGGGCCTCCCGGTCGTGGAACAGCCCGCGCCCCTCGTCGCAGTTGAACGCGTCGCCCCCCAGGATGTCGTCGCCGAGGTCCGGGGCGGTGGGATCCCAGCGCACGCCCGAGGCGGCGGCGGCCAGCTCGGCCATCCAGTCCCAGGGGGTGCCGGTGCTGGCGTGGACCGCCTCCAGCCCGGCGGCCAGGATCCCGAAGCCCACGCCCTCCACCCGGTTGCGGTACCCGGCGTAGTAGAAGGGGGGCCAGGGACGCGCGGTGAGGGCGGGCCGCTGCTGCAGGCGGGCGGCGCGCTGGATGAGGAGGAGTCGCAGGGACATGACTCCAGTGTGCCCGGGGGATTCCGGATCACTTTTGCCCACCGTGAAAAATTGTTCGCCCCGCCATCAACCCGCCCCGCCCCCCGGGGGTCCATTCCCCACGTCCCCTTCATGGACTTCCCAGGAGCGCACCATGACCCGCTTCCGTTTCGCCGCTTCCGCCACCGCCTTCGCCGTGGCCTCCCTCTCCGTGGCCACCTTCCTCGCCTGTGGCGGGAAGGGCAGCTCGGATCCTTCCGCCACCCCGGCCAGCACCGGCAAGGTGGACTTCCTCATCTCCGATGCCCCCGCCGACAGCTGGTCCGCCATCAACGTGGTGATCCGCAAGGTGGCCCTCGTGCCCCAGGGCGGCGGCACCCCCGTGGTGGCCTACGACCAGACGACGGCCGGCAGCCCGGCCTCCCTGAACCTCGTGCAGCTGGATGACCTGGCGGACCTGCTCACCAGCGCCAGCATCCCCGCCGGCACCTACGGCAAGGTGCTCGTGCAGATCGATCCCGCCTCCGTGTCCCTCACGGACAGCCAGACTCCCAGCCACACCTACGATGTGGCCTCCGGCACCGTGAAGGTGGTGGGCCTGCCGGCCTTCATGGTGGACCTCAGTGCGCCGCTGGTGGTCACCGAGGGCCAGACCACCCAGGTGGACCTGGACTTCGACCTGGGCCATCCGCTGTTCATCCTGGATCGCCCGGGCATGGGCCCCGCCGGCGCCGACCTCTTCCTCGTGAACTTCGAGCGCTGCGTGCGCCACCGTCCGCGGCCCCTCGCCAACTTCCTGCTCCGCCACATGCGCGGCCAGGTGGCCACCACCTCCGCCACCGCGATCACCGTGGAAACGGAGCACAAGGGCCAGAAGACCGTCGAGGTGGATGCCACCAACGGCAGCCTCTTCTACGACCTGGATCAGGCCCCCATCACGCCCGTGACCAGCACCTCCGTCCCCGCCAGCCTCACCACCGGCAAGTACGTGCGCATCGCCTCCCGCTTCCAGGGCGCGGGCGCCCTCACGGCCGTACGCGTGTGGTACAGCGCGGACCGCACCAAGCTGCACCGCTTCAGCCCCGAGGGCCATGTGGTGGCGGTGGATACCGTGGCCAACACGATGAAGGTGCTCTGGAACCCCGCGGGCCCCAACTCGCCCCTGGCCCTCACCACCGTGAACGTGGATGCCGGCACCAATTTCTTCTTCCACGGTGGCGCCACCGCCATCGGCACGGGCACCGGCTTCCTGCCCAACGTCGTTCCGGGCTTCAAGGTGCAGATGACGGTGACGGATCCCACCGCCGCCTCCCTCACCGCGGCCTCCGTGGACATCGAGCGGGCCCACTATGAGGGCACCCTGGCCCTGAGCGGCGGCAACACCGGCCTCACCTTCACCAACGCCCGCTACACCAAGGGCGCGGACTTCGCGGCCAGCGACTTCACCTGGTGGAACTTCACCTACCCGACCCTGGCCAACACCGGCAGCGCGGGCCTGGTGAGTGTGCTCTCCCCCCTGGCCCCCAACACCGCCCGCGGCGCCAGCGGCCTCACCTGGAATGCCGGGGCCGGCGCCTGGAATGCGCAGAACGCGATCCTCCTCCCCATCGTGCAGAAGGGCCAGATCACCAGCGCCCTCAGCGGCAGCACCTTCGGCTTCACCCCCACCGGCGGCAGCGCCGAGAGCGTGGACCTGAGCAGCACCCTGGGCAGCGCCACGCTCGTGTACCAGGTGACCAACCAGGGCGGCATCATCACCGTGGCCCCCGTGCCCAGCGCCAACTGGTCCGCCGCCTTCACGGCCGGCACCACCGCCCGCATCTTCGCGGTGCCCACCGCCGGGAACCTGAAGGCCTACGTGGTGACCCTGGGCATCTGATCCCCGCCCCTTCGCCGCACCCCGCGGGCGCCTCCGGGCGCCCGCTTTTCATGGACGCTGCCCCGCCCGGGGTGTAGCGTGCTGGGATCCCTTCCGGAGGTCCCATGCGCCCCCTCCTCGCCCTGCTCCTGGCGGTCCTGCCGGGGCTCGCCCAGTACTCCGATCCCGTGGCCTTCCGGGAATCCGGCGGCCCTGCCGAGTACGCCGCCCGCCGCGAAGCCCTGCGCAAGGAGGTGGGGCGCGGGCTCATCCTCCTCTTCGCGCGCATCACCCTGCCGGAGGCGGCCCACTACGTGGAGGACAACGACTTCCACTACTACACGGGGCTGAAGGAGCCCGGCGCCGTGCTGGCCATGGACGCGGCCACGGGCCGCACCGTGCTCTTCCAGCCGCCCCACAGCGCCCGGGAGATCCAGGTGCTCGGCAAGACCCTGCTCGCCCATGACGCCGAGACCCGGAAGGCCTTCGGCTTCCCCGTGGTGCTGCCCATCGAGGACCTCGACACCTTCATCCTGCGGTCCCTCGCCGGCCCCCTGTGGGTGCGCCTGGGCTTCCCCGACAAGTCCGATGGCGCGCGGCTGGAGACGGCCATGGACCATGCCCGCCACCACAACCACCCCTACGGCGTGCGCGACTTCCCGGCCACGGCGCCACTGCTGCGGCTGAAGGAGCGCTACCCCGGGGCGGAGCTCAGGGACCTCACCCCCCTCATGGATGCCCAGCGCAATGTGAAGACCGCCGCTGAAGCGGCCCTGCTGCGCCGGGTGGGGGTCCTGGGCGCCGCGGGCATCCGCCAGGCCATGGCCAAGGCCAGACCCGGCATGTGGCAGTACCAGATCGAGGCGGAGGCCTCGTACGTCTTCGCCATGGGCGGCGCCGAGGGCTGGGCCTACCCGGCCATCGTGGGCTCCGGCAAGGACGTGAACACCTGGCACTACTTCAGCAACCGCGCCCGCATAGAGGCCGATGAGGTGGTGGTCTTCGACTTCAGCCCCCAGCTCCACCAGATGGCCATGGACATCACCCGCACCTTCAACATCAGCGGGAAGTTCACGCCCGAGCAGGCGAAGTGGTACGACGTGGACCTGGCCGCGCAGAAGGCCGTGATCGCGCTGTTGAAGGTGGGCAACACCTACGAGCAGGCGGCGGAGGCCGGCCGCAAGGTCTTCGAGGCCGCGGGCATCGGGCACCAGTGGATGGGCTTTCCCGGCCACTTCGTGGGCCTCTCCACCCACGATGTGGGCCGCTGCACGGGGCCCATCCGCAAGGGCCAGGTGATGACCGTGGAGCCCATCGTGGAGTTCCCGGAGAAGCGCCTCCACTTCCGCGTGGAGGACACGATCCTCATCACCGAGGGCGAGCCCGAGATCCTCAACCCCGGCGTGCCCAAGGAGCGCGCCGAGGTGGAGAAGCTGGTGGGCAGCCTGAAGTAGGACCCCGCCTCAGCGGCGGTGGCGCGCGTGGATCCGGCGGGCCTCCTCGGCGAGGGCGGCCCGCAATTCCGGAGGCCCCAGCACCTCGACCTCCGTGCCCAGCCGCAGGAGCTGGCGCACGGCGGTGGGGATCGCCTCCACGGAGATCCGCACCTGGCGCCAGTCCCCACGGCCAGTGCGGCTCGCGGCGGCTTCAGCTTCGCGGGCGGCACTGGGCTGAACGGCCCGCAGGATGCGCAGCCCCTCCTCCGTGATGCGGAGCTCGGCGTGGCCCACCGAGAGGCGGGCTTCGAAGTCCGCCAGCCAGCTGGCCCAGTAGGTGGCCAGGTCGAAGCGGGTGGGACGCCGGAAGGGGGTGTCCAGCACCTCCAGGCCGCGGATGCTGGACACCCGGTAGGTCTTGGGGCGCCCATCCTGGGCGATCAGGTACCAGGTCCCAGCCTTCAGCACGAGGCCGAGGGGGCCCACCTCCCGCTGGAAGCGCGCGCCCCAGGGCTCGTAGTCCAGCCGGATGCGCCGATCCTGCCAGAGGGCCCGGGCCAGCTCGGGCAGGCAGGCGGGCGCTTCGGCGGTGTGGTACCAGGGCACCGGATCCACATGGAAGCGCGCGGCGATCTGGCTGGCGCGCGCCCCTGCATCCGGCGGGAGGCTGGCCAGCAGCTTCAGCTGGGCCTGGGCGGCTTCGAGCCCGAGCCCCAGATCCTCCGCGGCGCCGAGCAGGCCGAGGAAGGGCACCGCTTGGGTCTCCGCCCCGGTGAGCCCCGTGAGCTTGGTGCGGAAGCCCTCCTGCAGGGCGAGGCCCCCCAGCCGGCCCTGCTCGGCATAGATGGGGATGCCCGCCTCGCTGAGGGCCTCCACATCGCGGTAGATGGTCCGCACCGAGACCTCCAGCTCCCGGGCGAGGGCCGCCGCGGAGGTGCGACCCCGCACCTGGAGGAGCATGAGGAGGGAGAGGAGCCGGCTGGCGCGCATCTTTTCCAGGATCTCCGGAAATAGTTGACATAGGGTGGCAGGATTTTGGGTCCATACCTGGTCCGAGCATTCCGCTCGGAGGTGATCCATGGATGAACGACGACGTGCCCTCATCACGGCGGCCCTGGCGGCGGGGGCCCTGAGCCTGATCCCCGATGCCGCGGCGGCGCAGGCCACCCCGGGCGCGGCCCCGGACCTGGACCCCATCCCCCCGCTCCCCCGCACGCCCACGCCCGGCAAGCCCGGGGACTTCGACTTCCTGGAGGGCCGCTGGCGCATCCAGCACGCCCAGCGGCGCCCGGGTCAAGCCACCTGGGACCGCTTCGAGGGCGAAGCCCGGTGCTGGTCCATCCTCGGCGGGGTGGGCAGTGTCGAGGAACTGCTGATCCCAGCCCGGAAGTTCAGCGGGATGGGGCTCCGCATGCTCGATGTGGAAGCCCGGGTATGGTCCGACTTCTGGGTGAACGCCCGGAGTGGTGTGCTGACCACCCCCGGCCAGACCGGCAGCTTCGAGGGCGGCGCCGGGATCTTCAGCTCCGACTACGAGGATGGGGGCCGCAAGATGCTCGCCGTGGGCGTATGGGATCGCATCACCCCCACGAGCTGCCGCTGGCGCCAGGCCACCTCCGCCGATGGCGGGAAGACCTGGATCCAGGACTGGATCATGGATTGGCGCCGGGTCTGATCAGGCCCGCGCGGAGAAGGCCCCCACGTTGAACCCCGGGAAGTGGTCCATGAGGGGCCGCGTGGGGGGAAACTCCTGCACGTCGGAGAAGCCGGCGGCCTCCAGGGCCTTCACCCAGCACTCGGGGGTGAGGAAGCCATGGCGGGGGCGCCAGTCGGCGTTCAGCTCCACGTCCGTGAAGGCGTGCAGGAAGTTGAAGAGGAACTCGATGTAGATGGGGTGGTCGAGGTTGGGCTTGAGGCACTCGCCCACGATGAGGCGGCCACCCGGGGCCAGGAGCCCCTTGAGCCACCGCAGGGTGGCGCCCAGGTCCTTGGCCACGTGGAGCACGTTCACGCCCACGATGGCATTCAGCTGCACGCCGCTCAGCTTCTGGTCGGCGGGATCCCGGTTGAGGTCGAAGGGGTGGAAGGCGAAGGGCAGGCCCGGCAGCTCCGCGGGCAGCTCCCGCTGGGCCTTGCGGAGGAAGTTGGGGGCCACGTCCGTGAAGCGGTACTCCGCCACGTCGGCCAGGTGCCCCTCCGCGGTCCAGCGCTGGCCCAGGAGGCGGGCGAAGGATCCTGCGCCGCCCCCCAGCTCCAGGATGCGCATCCCGGGCCGCCGGGCATGCTCCAGGGCCAGCATGGGCAGGAGGTTGTTGGGGCGGTAGACCGCGTTGTCGTTGTGGAAGTAGGCCTGCCAGAGGGGCAGCAGGGCCAGGCTGAACAGGAGGGATTCGCCGGCCTTGCCCTCGGTGAAGAAGGGCGGGATCTGGCGCCGCACGGCATCCAGCAGGTCGAGGTTGATGCCCTGGCCGGGCGCCACCTCCTCGGCGAAGGCGCGGATCCCGGCCAATTGGGGCTGGGCGTCTCCGCCCAGCAGGTACCGGCCGCCCTGGAAGGTGAGCATCTCCTCATCCACGAGCAGGTCCAGCATCCAGGTGAGGGGCAGACGGCTCTGGGGTGCGAAGCCGGTCAGCAATTCCTCCAGGGTGGCGCCACCGCGGAGACGGGCTTCCAGGCCCAGGTCCAGCAGAAGGCCCAGGGCGCAGTGGGCGGCGTAGATCTCCGCCGTGAGGTGCATGCCCCGGAGGGAGGTGGAGAAGAGGTCCCGGGCCTCGGAGCCCGCGAGCCCGAACGCTTCGGGCAGGGGGCGGCCCGCCTGGGCGTCCAGGCGGGCGCGGAGCACGCCCAGGGCGTCGGGTACGGCCCGGCCTGTGGGGGAACCGCTCAATCCATCATCTCGCTGATGCTGCGGCCGCCGTGGATGCGCAGGATGGCATCCCCGAACATGCCGGCGGTGCTGAGCACCCGCAGCATGGGCATGGCCTTCCGCTTCTCGTCGGACACGGGGATGGAGTCGGTGACGATGAGCTCGTCGAGGCCCGCGGCGTTCAGGGTCTCGATGGCGGCGCCGCTGAACACGGGGTGGGTCACCCCCACGCACACGGTCTTGGCGCCGAACTCGCGGAGGATGCGGCTGGCCTCCTTGATGGAGCCGCCCGTGGCGATCTCGTCGTCGTAGATGATGGCGTCCTTGCCCGCCACGTCGCCGATGAGGGCCACGCTCTGGGCCTTCTCGCTGTCATCCGAGCGGCGCTTGTCGATGATGGCCATGGGCACGGCCAGGCGCTTGGCGAAGTGGCCGGCGAACTTGGCGGCCCCGGCATCGGTGGCCACCACCACGGCGTTGGAGAGGTTCTTGTTCTTGAAGTACTGGGTGAGGATGGGCGTGGCCAGCAGCTGGTCCGCGGGCTTCCGGAAGAATCCGAGGATCTGGGGCGCGTGCAGGGTCATGGTGAGCACGCGGTCGGCGCCGGCGGTCTCCAGCAGGTCCGCCACCAGTCGGGCCGTGATGGAAATGCGCGCCTCGTCCTTCTTGTCGGAGCGGGCGTAGGGGAAGTAGGGCAGCACGGCGGTGATCCGGGCGGCGCTGGCGAACTTCAGCGCGTCGATCATGATGAGCAGCTCCATGAGCCCATCACTCACGGGGGGGCAGGAGCTCTGCACCACGAAGACATCCGACTCGCGGACGTTCTCCTCGATCTTCACCTTGATGTTCTCGTTGCTGAACCGGGTGATCTTCACCTTGCCCAGGGGGAGCCCGATGTGGGAGGCGATGCCCCGGGCCAGCTCGGGATGGCTGGTGCCAGAGAAGATCTTCATCTCGCCGAACATGGGGACCCCTTCGTGGAAGCTCCCCCAGTTTAAGGGATCCGGCCCCCCTGCGGCGGTCCCCTTCCTGACGGTGGTGCGGGAATCCAGGCCCCAGGCGGCGCGGGGGCGGCAAATATTTTCCAAGCGTTCGGTCCTCGAACCTGGACGCCCTGGAGATCCGGGCCTCGCCCTGCGAGAATCCGCCCATGCTCCCCGTGATCCCTCTGGTCGCCCTGGCGCCCCAGGCGCCTCCGCACCTGCCCGCCCGGGCCCTGCCGGTGCCCTGCTTCCGGCAGAGCACGGGCTACGCATGCGGCGCCGCCGCCCTCCAGGCGGTGCTGCGCTACTGGGGCGTGTACGACGGTCAGGAGTCCAAGCTCTACCCCTTGGTGGGCACCACCCCGGAGCGGGGTACGCCTCCGGAGGGGCTGGTGGCCGGGGCCCGCCACTTCGGCCTGCAGGCCCGCCTCCAGGAGGGCACGGAGCTGGCGGACCTGCGCCGGGCCTGGGCGGCCGGAACCACGGTGATCCTGAACCTCCAGGCCTGGAGCGAGGCCCCCGACCGGGCCAGGCCCTGGAAGGACCGCTGGGACGATGGCCATTACGTGGTGCTGGTGGGCCTGGATGACACCCACCTCTACGTGATGGATCCCTCCACCAGCAGCGGCTACGCCTACCTTCCCCTCCCGGAGTTCCTGGACCGCTGGCACGACTACACCCTGGAGGGGGGCCGGCGGCGCGAGTACCAGCACCTCGCCATCTTCATCCAGGGGCGGACGCCCCTGGCCGCCCTGCCGGCCCCCCTGGTCCGGCTGGAGTAGCCGTGTTCCCGCTGCAGGAACCCGCCCCCGAGGAGGTCCGCGTCCGCCGGGTGCGGGGCCATGGCCTGCCCATCGTGCGGGCCTCCCTGAAGGTGGCGCTGACCGAGGATGGGTGGGAGGCCTACCTCGCGGAGCTGAGCCCCGCGGGCCGGGCCTTCCTGGCCACGCCGCCGGATCCCGAGGTGTGGGTCGTGGCGGAGGTGATCTCCGAAGTGATGCGGACCTTCCTCCGCCAGAAGGGCCGGGACCTCAACCACGTGCAGGGGGACCTCGCCGGGGAGGCCTATGCGGCCATGGGCGGTCCCACCTTCGCCGCGCCGGAGAACCTGCTGGGGGCGGTGCCCCACCTCTGGGGCCACGCCTTCGATGGGGGGATCTGCCGCGCCGAGGTGCAGGGGCCCGGCCAGGGGGAGATCCGCATCTGGGCCGTGGTGCCCTATGACCCCTGGATGTCGGGCTTCCTCAAGCACTGGTTCAGGACCGCCCTGGGGGCCTGCGGGGTGACCGAGGTGCACGTGGCCTACGAGCCCCCGGTTGAGGGGAGCTGCTGCCACCGCTACCGCTGCACCTGGCGCTAGACGCGCCCGCCGCCGACCCGCTCGATGCGGGCGCCCACACCTTGCAGCTTCTTCTCCAGCCCGGCGTAGCCGCGGTCGAGGTGATAGATCCGGTCGACCACGGTCTCGCCGGAGGCCACGAGGCCGGCGATGACGAGCGCCGCGGAGGCGCGGAGGTCCGTGGCCATCACGGTGCAGCCGCTGAGGGGCGAGGGGCCCGCCACGATGGCCTTGTGGCCGTCGGTGCGGAGGTTGGCGCCCAGGCGCTCCAGCTCCATGGCGTGCTGGAAGCGGTTCTCGAAGATGCCCTCGGTGATCACGCTGATGCCCGCGGCCTGCGTCATCACGGTCATGAACTGGGCCTGCAGGTCCGTGGGGAAGCCCGGGTGGGGCACGGTGGTGGCGTCCTTGCTGCGGAGCTTCTGGCCGGGATCGCGGCGGATGCGGAGCTGCTTGCCCTCCTGGCCCACGGCCTCGGTGAACTCCACGCCGCTGCGCTCCAGCAGGTCCATGAGGGCCCGCAGGTGGTCGGGCTCGCAGGCGTCGATCACCACGTCGCCGCAGGCGGCGGCCACGGCGCACACGTAGGTGCCGGCCTCGATGCGGTCGGGGATCACGGCGTGGCTGCAGCCGTGCAGTTCCTTCACGCCGGTCACCGTGAGCGTGCTCGTGTCGATGCCCTCGATCTGGGCGCCCATCTTCACGAGGAGGCGGGCCAGGTCGCCGATTTCGGGCTCGATGGCGCAGTTGCGCAGGATGGTGGTGCCCTCGGCCAGGCAGGCGGCGGTGAGGATGTTCTCCGTGGCGCCCACGCTCACCTTGTCGAAGGTGTGGTCCATGGCCTGGAGCTTCCCCTTCACGGAGGCCTCGATGTAGCCGTGGCTGATCTCGATCTGGGCGCCCATGCGCTCCAGGGCCTCCAGGTGGAGGTTCACGGGGCGGGCGCCGATGGCGCAGCCGCCGGGCAGGCTGACGATGGCCCGGCCCCAGCGGGCAAGGAGGGGCCCCAGCACGAGGATGCTGGCCCGCATGGTCTTCACCAGCTCGTAGGGGGCCTTCAGCTCGGCATTGCCCAGGGCCTTCAGGCCCGCGGTGAGCTCGAAGCCGCTGGCCTCGGTGCTCAGCTCGGCCTCGGTGCCCAGAGACTGCAGCACCTTGATCATGGTGCGGATGTCGGCCACGGCCGGCAGGTTGGAGAGGCGCACCTCCTCGGCCGTGAGCAGCGTGGCCGCCAGGCAGGGGAGGGCCGCGTTCTTGGCCCCCGAAACCCGAATCCGACCCTTGAGGGGGGTCCCGCCCTGGATGACCAGCCGATCCATGAATGCTCCTGAACTCAGATTACTGGAGTTTTCCTTGCGATCCGAGGTTGGGCCCTGAGAAGATTCCGATCCGAACCCCCCAACGGTACAACCCATGCCCCGGCTCTCCCTGGCCATGATCGTGAAGGATGAGGCCCACAGCCTGGGCCGGGCCCTGTCCAGCGTGAAGGGCCTGTGGGATGAGCTCATCGTGGTGGATACGGGCAGCACGGATCGCACCGTGGCCCTCGCCGAGGGCTACGGCGCCCAGGTGAAGCACTTCCCCTGGACGGGCTCCTTCGCCGAAGCCCGCCACGAGAGCCTGCGGCACTGCACCGGCGATTGGATCCTGCTGCTGGACGCCGACGAGGCCATCGATGCCCTCGACCACGCCGACCTGCGCGCGGCCCTGGATTCGGAGGTCGCGGCCTTCCGCCTCATCCACCGCAACTACTTCCGCAGCGGCACCTTCATCGGCCTGGAGGGCCCCGCCCAGCGGAACCTGAGCCGCTACACCGAGGGCTGCGCCTTCCCCCACTACAGCGATGCCCGCAGCCTGCGCCTCTTCCGCAATCTGCCGGGCCTCACCTTCGAGGGGCGCCTGCACGCCATGCCCGACCCCTGGCTGGAGCGCGGCGGCCACGCCATCGAGTTGCTGGACGTGGTGGTGCACCACTACGGCAAGACGGATCCCGCCCGGGAGCAGGCCAAGGTGCGCGCCTACTACGAGATGGCCAAAGCCGATGCCGAAGGCGATCCGGAGAACAGTCAGTTCCAGTACGACCTCATCCAGCAGGCCCTGCTCGCGGAGGAGTGGGAGGTGGCCCTGGCCGCCGTGGAGCGCCACCAGCGCCTGCAGCCCCGCAGCCCCTTCGTGGTGATCTTCGGGGGTGGCCTCGCCCTGCAGCGCCTGGCGCGCCACAGCAGTGCCGTGGCCTACTTCGAAGGCATCCTCCAGCAGGACCCGACCAATGCCGCGGCCCTGGCGGCCCTGGGCGAGAGCCTCTGGAAGCTGGGGCGGGTGCCTGAGGCCCAGGCCGCCTTCGCCCGCGCCCTGGAAGCGGAGCCCGGCTACAGCCGCACCTACCTCAAACTGGCGGAGCTCATCGAAGGCGATGGCCTCTGGGAGGACGCGCGCCTGGTGCTGGAGGCGGGGCTCGACCAGAACCCCAAGGACCTGGCCCTGTGGGAGGCCCTCGTGGGCCGTGGCGCCGCCCGCAAGGACGCCCGCGTGGTGCGCGACGCCTGGAACGCCCTGCAGCAGATCCCCGATGGCGGCCAGGGCATCTGGCACCAGCTCGTGATCCACGCCCTCATCGCCCGCAACCAGATCCCCGATGCGCGGGAGGTCCTGCGCCGCGGCCTCGCCGCGCTGCCCACGAACCCCGAGCTGCTGGCGCTCCAGGCGCGCATGGGGGCGGGGTCGGGGCCGCTGCGGATCGTCCGTTAGGTCGGATCATTCAAAGATCCACTACGAAGGCCCGAAGGCCGCCAAGGAAACGCGAAGGGTTCACGGCAAGGGCATCTGGGCCTTCGGCCCCCGGCCCTGCGGGCAGGGCCGGCCCCGAGTGCGAGCGGTGGCCATCCGACACCGTAGGCGTCGAATGGCCACCGCTCGCTCCCGGGGAGATGCCCGGGGAATACCGAACTCCCTTCGTGTAACCTTCGGGGCCTTCGGGCCTTCGTGGTGGATCTTTTAAGGCCGTTCGATCCGGGCGAGGAACGCCGACCTCGGCACGGGTCCCCAGGCCCGCCCATCCTGGCTCTTGGGCCGGTTGTCGCCGAGCACGAGGTAGCCGTCGCCGCAGGCCCAGGGGCCCTGGTCCGTGGGTTCCGGCCAGCGCACGTAGGGCTCGTCGATCCAGCGGGGGCCGACGAACAGGCGGGGGCCCCGCAGCTCCACGGACTCGCCGGGGAGGCCCAGCACGCGCTTGAGGGTGGGGCCCTCGGGGCCCTGCACGAGCCACACCTCGCCGCGGGCGGGGGCGCCGGCGGCCCAGGCGCGCAGGCCCCAGACGAGGGCGCCGGGGTGGTAGGTGGGGGCCATGCTCTCGCCCTGCACGAAGGCGGGGCGGAGGCCCAGCAGGGGGCTCAGGGCGAGGCCCAGGGCCGCCAGGGGCACCCAGGGTTTCACGGCCGGGGCTTCAGCAGGGGCAGGGCCAGCAGGGCGAAGGCGAGGTCGCGCACCATCTCCCACTTCATGTCGCGCAGCTTCTCCGCGGCGGTGCGCACGGGGCCCGTGCCGAAGCAGCCGCAGTCGATGGCGTTCCCGCGGGCGAGGTTGATGCCGATGGCCCCGAGGAAGGCGAGCATGAGCAGGAAGGCCCAGCGGGCGGCCCCCGTCTCCCCGTGCCCGGTGATGAGGGCCACGCCCAGCCACAGCTCCAGCCAGGGCAGGGTGAGGGCGAGGCCATGGCGCAGGGCTTCGGGGATGAGGCGGTAATGGAAGAGGGCCTGGGCGAAGCCCGGGGGATCGGCGATCTTGGGGGCCGCGGCGGCGAGCATCACCACGCCGAGGGCCAGGGCGCAGATGCGGCGGACCCTCATTTGCGCGCCTCCGGGCCGGTGGCGGAGGGGGCACCCAGGGCCTGCCAGGCGGGCCAGCCGCCCTTGAAGATGCGGAGGTTCCGGAAGCCCAGGGGCCAGAGGCGGTCCGCGAGCATGTGGGAATCCTGGCAGTCGCCGCCCCCGCAGTAGATCACCACGGGATCCTTGGGATCGAACACCTCGTCGGCCAGCACCTGCAGCTTCACTTCGAGGCCGTCCTCCCACACGGAGAGGGCCCGGGCTCCGGTGATGTGGCCCGCTTCGAACACGGCGGTGCGGCGCGCATCCAGGAAGAGGGCGCCGGCTCCATGCAGGGCCCGGGCTTCGGCCTCGGTGATCTCCACCGGGGCGCCGTTGGGGGGCACGGGCCACTGGGCCTGCAGGCTGGGGGCGGGGCCCTTGGGGGCCGGTGCGGGGGCGGCCGCGGGCCGGGTCGTCGCCGATGCGGGCGCGGGGGGCACGGCCGCCGGAGGTGTCGGCTGCGCGGGGCCCGGGGTCGCCGGGGCGAGGGCGGCGGGGGCCACGGGCACCGGGGCCGGCGGGGGGGTGGCGCGCCAGGCCAGGCGGCGGGTGGGCCCCGCGAAGGCGTTGGCGACCAGGGCGGAGGCCAGGGCCAGGGCGGCCAGCAGGGCCATGTCCCGGGTGGGGCGGGCCTGGGGGCTGCGGAGGCCGGGGGCGAGGCTCATGGGCGCAGGGCGAGGCGGCGGCCGCGCCCATCGGTGAGGGCCACCTCCGCGAGGTGGGCGGGGGCGGGCACGGTGGGGGCCAGGTCGGCCAGGAGCTTGGCGGCGAGCTCCCGGGGGCCCGCGAGGCCAAGCTCCGAGAGGAGGCGACCCTGGAGGGGCGCCAGCAGCGCATCGAGGGTGGCCTCCAGGTCGCGGAAGTCCACCACCACATCGAAGCCATCCAGGCCCTGGCGCGCGGTGATCACCTCCACGCGGTAGTCGTGGCCCTCCCAGCGCCCATCCGCGGTCTGGAACACCACGGAGAGGGGCCGCTCGACTGCGGCTTGGAACGTGTGGGCGGCGGAGGGCTGGGGCATCGGGAACCGGGCCCCCAGTGTCCCACGGGGGGGCCTTCGGCGGTAAGGTCGGGACACGCTGGAGGCCCCATGAGCACCCCTCCCCCCCGCCGGGGCATCGCCCTGGTGGCCCATGACCACAAGAAGCCGGACCTCCTGGCCTGGGCCCGGTGGAACCGCGACTTCCTGGCGGCCCACGACCTCTACGCCACGGGTACGACGGGGCGCTTGCTCCAGGAGGCCCTGGACGTGCCCGTGACCCGCTACCAGAGCGGGCCCTTGGGGGGCGACCTCCAGGTGGGGGCCAAGCTCTCGGAGGGGGGCATCGACCTGCTGATCTTCTTCTGGGACCCCCTGGAGCCCCAGCCCCACGACCCCGATGTGAAGGCCCTCCTGCGCATCGCCGTGGTCTGGAACATCCCCGTTGCCTGCAACCGCGCCACCGCGGACCTGCTCATCACCTCGCCCCTGCTCTTTGCCCCGGACTACCAGCCCGAGCGGCCGGACTTCGGGGCCTACCTCACCCGGCTCACCGGGGCCGAGGCGAAGGCCCCGTGACGCCGGTCCGGTGCTGGACCCGTGCCCTCCGCTGAACCCCGGGTTAAACTGGCCCCTTGAGCCATTGGGAGACGACCATGCGCGATTTTTCCACCCAGTCGGCGCGGCCCGACGTGGAACGCGAGGACCTGGACTTTGATGTCCTCTTTGTGGGTGCCGGCCCCAGCAACCTGGCGGGCCTGTGGCGCCTGCTGGACAACATCGAGGCCCACAACCAGAAGCCCGGGGTGAAGAAGCTCGAGGGCCTCACCATCGGCCTCATCGAGAAGGGCGACGAGATCGGCGACCACGCCTTCAGTGGCGCGGTGCTGGATCCCCAGGCCCTGAAGGAGCTCTGCCCCGACTTCATGGACCGCGACTTCCCCACGGAGGGTGAAGTCAAGGAGGAGGAGGTGTGGCTCTTCACCTCCGACCGCAACGGCTTCAAGTTCCCCGTGCTGCCCCCCTTCTTCCACAACCACGGGAACCACATCGTGTCCCTGTCGAAGATGGTCCGCTGGATGGCGGCCCAGATCGAGGCCCGCGAGGTGCCGGGCGTTGACGTGATGCTGCTGCCGGGCTTCGCCGGCCTCAACGTGCTCTGGGAAGACCAGCCCGATGGCACGAAGAAGGTGGTGGGCGTTCAGACCGCCGACAAGGGCGTGAACCCCGATGGCACCCCCAAGGCCAACTTCGAGCCCGGCAACAACCTCCGCGCCAAGGTCACGGTCTTCGGCGAAGGCCCCCGTGGCCACCTGGCCCGTGAACTGGAAGCGGTGCTGGGCCTCCAGGCCTCCAGCCCCAACCCCCAGGTCTACGAGATGGGCGTGAAGGAGATCTGGGAGGTGCCCGAGGGCCAGGTGCCCGAGGGCTTCGTGCTGCACTCCACGGGCTTCCCCCTGCCCGATGGCGAGAGCGGCGGCTCCTTCGTTTACAAGATGGGCGGCAACAAGCTGGCCGTGGGCTTCGTGGTGTCCCTCGACACCAAGGATCCCTTCGTGGATGCCCACCTCATCCTCCAGAAGTTCAAGAAGCACCCCCGCATCGCTTCCCTGATCCAGGGCGGCAAGATGCTGCAGTACGGCGGCAAGGCCCTGGCCATCGGCGGCTGGTCCTCCATGCCCAAGCTGGCCTTCGCCGGCGGCATGCTGGTGGGTGACAGCGCCCAGATGGTGAATGCCGCCCGCCTCAAGGGCATCCACCTGGGCATGAAGGGCGGCCTCGTGGCCGCCGACACCATCCTCGAGGCCCTGGTGGCCGACGACTTCTCCGACCACCGCCTCATGGGCTACAGCCGCGCCTACATGGCCAGCTGGGCCGGCACCGAGCTCTACAAGAGCCGGAACTTCCACGCCATCGTGGAGGAGGGCCTCACCCCCAAGGCCGGCCTGGAGCTGGGCCTCTCCATGCTCACCAGCGGCTGGGTGCCCGGCGGCCTCAAGGCCATGCACGTGGACGCCCACACCACCCAGACCACCGAGGCCTACTACGGCAAGAAGGGGCTCAAGCGGTCCGACCTGGACCTGGGCGTGAAGTTCGATGGGAAGCGCACCATCCAGAAGCTCGACGATGTCTACGCCTCCGGCACCATGCACGACGAGCACCAGCCCGGTCACCTCAAGATCGTGAAGGGCGACCACGTGTGCGCCACCTGCTGGGATGAGAAGGGCGCCCCCTGCACCCTCTTCTGCCCCGCCCAGGTCTACGAGATGCACCCCGATGCTGCGGGCAAGGTGAGCAAGGTGGAGATCGCCTTCTCCAACTGCGTGCACTGCAAGACCTGCGACATCAAGTGCCCCGAGGAGAACGTGATCTGGACGCCCCCCGAGGGCGGCGGCGGTCCCAAGTACACCTTCTGCTGATCCGCAGGGATCCGCGAAACCGAAAGGGCCGGAGCGATCCGGCCCTTGCTGTGCCTGGGCTCAGCCCACCCGGGCCCGCACGTACTGGTCGACGTACTGCACGAAGATCTCAGGGGGATCCACCAACTGGACCCCCACGAGCACGAAGCCCTCGCTGGGGCCGTGGCGCTGGCCCAGCAGGTGCACGATGCGGCCGCGCACCTTCGTCTGGGGCAGGTCGTGGTGCTCGAAGAAGAGGCCGGTGAGATCGTCTCCCACTTCCATGCCCGCCGTGACCGGGGCGGGCAGGCGCATGCCGAAACCGCCCGCGGAGAGGTTGGTCATGGGAATGGCGGGGAAGGTGCGCCCGGCGTGCTGGAACGACACCGTGTGCGAGGCATCCACGGTGAGGCGGGCGAAGGCTCGGCGGATCGGGAAATTCAAGGTGGACCACCCCGTCTCCCCACCGTTTCGGAAGGAGGTCCGGGGGGGATGATTCAGGGCAGGGCGGCGTCCAGTACGCGCTGGGCCATGCGGCGGGCCACGAGGCCAGGACCGGGCCCCCCGCGCAGGCTGGCGGTGGTGATGGCGCCTTCGTAGAGGATCAGGAGCTCCTCGGCCAGGGCTCCCGGGTCGGCGGCGCCGCCCTCCTCGGCGAGGGCCCGCAGGAAGGCGGCGACCTCCTGCTTGTGGGCCACCACCCGCTGGCGGGTGCAGTCGCTCTCGGCGCCCAGCTCCAGGCCGGCGTTGGTGAAGGCGCAGCCGCGGAAGTGCTCCGTGGCGAACCACACGTCCAGCAGCTCGTACACCGCCAGGATGCGCCCCCGCGGATCCGAGGCCAGCTGGCGGATGCCCTCGCCCAGGCGCCGCAGCGCCTCCACGTGCTGGTGCTCCAGGTAGGCCTGGATCAGGTCCTCCTTGGAGGGGAAGTGGGCGTAGAGAGTGGTCTTGGCCACCTCGCTCTCCGCCACCACGCGATCCACCCCCACGGCCCGCACGCCCTCCCGGTAGAAGAGGCGGTCGGCGGTCTGGAGGATGCGCTCGCGGGCGCCGCGTCCTTTGCGGGATTCGGACATGGGGGGTGGGGCCTCGGGAAGGGACTGGACCCAGGGTAAGGCCTGGGGCGGAATCCCCGAAAAAGGGGCTTCACAAGTATACCTACAGGTCTGTAGTGTTTTGGGTTCACCCCGTTCCCTGGAGCCCCCATGCTGCTGCTGCCCCCTCCTCCGCCCGCCCTGGAAGCCCCGGCGCCGGCGCGCCCCAACCTCCTGAAGGTGGCCAAGGGCCAGCGGGTGGACGTGCTGTTCTCCGCAGCGACCTCGGCGGGCGGAGCCCCGGCCCTGAAGCTCCTGGCGGCCTTCGCGGACAAGGAGGCCCCGGCCTTCCAGCAGGTCCAGCTGACCAGCACCCCGGCCGACGCCACCACCCCCGCCACCGGCGCCTACCTGGGCGCCGAGAAGGCCGTGGACGCGGTGCTGGAGCCGGGCACCGCCTACGCCGTGATCGTGGAGACCGCGGCCACGCCGGCCTGGGAGCGCATGCGCGGCGCCCTGGAGGGCCGCTACAAGGTGGTGGCCCGCTTCCAGGCCGACACCGCCCAGGGCGCCCTGGGCCTGCGCCGCCTCACCCTGCTCAAGGTGGGCCCCGCCCAGGGGCTGGATGCGCAGGGCTGGGGGCGCTTCCTGCCCGTGCCCGACGGCGGCTTCGTGGCCCTGGCCGTGGTGCCCTGATCCGCCGCGGGGGCCCGGCCTGATATTTTGGGAAGGGTGCTGGGCACGGTCGCGCGGCACCCTCTCCGAACTGGACCCCCATGCCCCTCGATCCCCGCCTCCTCGAGATCCTCTGCTGCCCCGCCTGCAAGGGCGACCTGGACCTGCGGAAGGAGGGGGAGGCCGAGCGGGATCTGAAGTGCACCGCCTGCGGGCTCGTCTACCCCATTGAAGACGGCATCCCCGTGATGCTGGTGGATGCGGCGCGGAAGGAGGCCTGATGCGCCTCGACAAGGGCCACGCCGGGGAACTGCTGACGCGCATCGCGGGCCGCAAGGTGCTCGTGCTGGGCGACCTCATGCTCGATGAGTACCTCTTCGGCGAGGTGAACCGCATCAGCCCTGAGGCCCCGGTGCCCATCGTGCGGGTCACCCGGGAGAACTGGGTGCTGGGGGGCGCCGCCAACGTGGCGGCCAACCTGGTGGCCCTGGGCGCCCAGCCCCTGGTGGTGGGCACCCTGCAGAAGGACGTGGCCGGCGAGCGCCTCATGGGCATCCTCGGGCGCCTGGGCATCGCCCGGGATGGCCTCGTGCTGGATCCCAGCCGCCCCACCATCATCAAGACCCGCGTCATCGGCCAGACCCAGCAGATGCTCCGCATCGACCGCGAGGAGGCGGGCCAGCTGGAAGGCGCCGTCATCTCCGACCTCGCGGAACGCCTCGCCAAGCTCATCCCCGAGTGCGGGGCCCTCATCGTGAGCGACTACGCCAAGGGTGTGATCGGCCCCGAGGTGATGGAGGTCGTGCACGGCCGCTGCAAGGCCCACGGCATCCCCTGGATCGTGGACCCCAAGCCCGCCCACAAGACCCTCTACCAGGGCGCCACCCTCATGACCCCCAACACCAAGGAGACCGCCGAGCTGGCGGGTCTCCCCGCCAAGACCGATGCCGAGGTCACGGCTGCGGGCCACGCCATCCAGCAGGCCCTGAACACCGAGGGGCTCCTCATCACCCGCAGCGAGAAGGGCATGGCCCTCTTCACCCGGGAGGAGGCGCACCGAGAGCCCTGGATGATCCCCACGGAGGCGCGGGAGGTGTTCGATGTGAGCGGCGCCGGCGACACGGTCATCGCCACCTTCGCCGCCGCCGTGGCCGCGGGGGCCGACTGGAAGGACGCCGCCATGCTGGCCAACGCCGCGGCCGGCCTCGTGGTGGCCAAGGTGGGCACCGCCACCGTCACCCCGGCGGAGATCCTGGCCAAGTACACGGAGCAGGAAGCGCGGTAGCTCGTTGGGCGTCGGGCGTCAGGCGTCGGGCGTCAGGCGGGAATCGGTAGGCGGGCGCCGGGGCGCCCGCACCATGGATGGCAGGCGGGGCAGAGCCCCGCACCCGCATCCCACCCGACGCCTGACGCCCGAGGCCTGACGCCTAGCGCACGAAGCAGCCCACGAGCCCTTCCAGGCCCCGGGCGCGGTCGTCCAGGTCCTCGGCGCGGGCGGCGGCCTCCTCCACCAGGGCCGCGTTCTGGTGGGTGAGGTTGCCCATCTGCTCCATGGCCGTGCGGATCTCGTGGAGCCCACGGCTCTGGGCCTGGGTGGCGGTGGCGATCTCCTGGATGGCACCGCCGGCTTCGGCGACCTTCTCCTGCAGGGATTGGATGCGCTGGCCCGCATCCCGCGCCAGGCCCGAAGCTTCGCGGGTGCTCACCTCCGCGCCCTTCAGCAGGGAGCGGATCTCTTTGGCGCTCTCGGAGCTGCGTCCCGCCAGGGCGCGCACCTCGCCGGCCACCACGGCGAAGCCGCGGCCGTGCTCGCCGGCCCGGGCCGCTTCCACCGCGGCGTTGAGGGCCAGGAGGTTGGTCTGGAAGGCCAGCTCATCCACCACGTTGGCGATCTCCAGGATGCGGGCGCTCTGGGTGTGGGCGGCTTCCACGGCCTGGGCCAGGGCCGTGACCGCCCGACCCCCTTCCGCGGCCTGGTCCTGGGCGATGCGCGCATCCTGGAACACCTTGCCGGCCTGGCGGGCGGTGAGCTCCACGGCTTCGCTGATCTGGTGCAGGCCCCGGCCCGTCTCCTCCAGCGCCGCAGCCTGGGCCTCCGTGCGCCGGCTCAGCTCATGGTTGCCATCCTTGAGCTCCTCGCTGGAGGCGCGCAGGCTGCGGCCCGTGCGCTTCAGCTCCGTCATCACCCGGAAGAAGCGGGTGTGCAGGATGTTGATGCCGGAGGCGATCTCCGCCACCTCATCGTGGCCCCCGGCCGGGATGGCGTGCCGGTAGTCGGCCATGCGCAGGCCCTGGGCGATGGTGGAGAGTCGGGCCAGCAGGGGTGCAGCCCCCCAGCCGGCGGCGAGGAGGCCCGCCAGCAGGAGCAGGGCGGCGGGGAAGGGGTGGGCGGCAAAGGCCCAGCCCGCCGCCACCCCGAAGGCCACGGCGAGGAAGGTGAGGCCCATGAGCCGCAGCTGCACGGAGAGGTGCCAGCCGGTGCTGAGCTTGGCGGTGCCCTCATTGACGGCGGTGTAGAGGGCATCGGCGCTCCGCACCTGCTCCGGGGTGGCCTTGCCCCGGATGGAGGTGTACCCCACGATGCGGCCCCCCTCCCGGATCGGGGAGACATCCGCCTGCACCCAGTAGTGATCGCCGTTCTTCCGGCGGTTCTTCACGATGCCCGTCCAGGCCCGCCCCGAGCTCACCGTGTCCCAGAGGTCCTGGAAGGCGCCCGGCGGCATGTCGGGATGGCGGAGCACGTTGTGGGGCTTGTCCATCAGCTCGTCGGACTCGAAGCCGCTGATGCGCACGAAGTCATCATTGGCCCAGGTGATGAACCCCTTGAGGTCCGTACGGGAGATGATCAGGTCATCCTCGGCCAGGGGGAACTCGTGGCCGGTGACGGGCAGGTTGCGACGCATGGGAACTCCAAGCGGATGAACGAGTCCTAAAAGGACCCCATCCCCTCTTCGTTCACCCCGCACAGGACCATGAGTCCCGCACCGGGCCTGGGTCTACCGCAGTTCCACCGTCAGGAGGTAGGTGGCCCCCTTGGGAACGCGGGCCTTCACCTGCAGGAACTCCAGGTCGAAGGTCTCCGTCTCCCCGGGCTTCACACCCCCCACCTTGGAGCCGCCGCTGGCGACGCCCACCAGGCGGCCATCCGCATCCAGGACCGCCACGGCGAAGCCGGGCACCTTCTTGGCCTTGCCGGTGTTGGTGACCTCGACCTGGGCCCGAAGGCCGAAGGTGGGGCCCTGGAGGAACTTGGCCTTGGCTTCCCGGTAGTTGAAGAAAATGGAGTTCACCTTGAGGCCATCCACCTCGAGATCCGAGGGAATGAGCTTGTCCCAGAGGAAGGGCTTCTGGGCACTGGCGAAGCTCAGGCTCGCCTGTTCCTTGGGGGGCTCGGTGCGCTGGTTGGCGGACGCCGCGGGATCCTGCAGCAGGGGCAGGGCCGCCAGGAGGAGGCGGAGCATCAGCCTTCCTTCTTTCCGAAGAGACCGCCGAAGAGGCTCTTCTTCACAGGGGCGGTGCCTTCGGGGGCCGCATCCGGGCCGCTGGCGCGGAGCCGGCGGAGGCGCTCGAAGACGGGGCGCAGGCCCGGCACCTTGTGGGCCTCGATCCAGTTCTCGCTGAACTGGCGGGCCACGAAGTGGGTCTCCACCACCCGACCCTCCTCCACCCAGCGGATGAGCTGATCCATGCTCAGGTTGGGATAGACCTCCTCCCCGATCTTCAGGCGGAGCAGGTTGGGATCATCGGACACGGCCTCGTTCCCGAAGGGGGACACGGGGTTCGTGGCGCCGGGATCCGGGGTGCGGGCCAGGCGCGAGGCATCCATCATCTGGGTGACTTCGGAGGCATCCAGTTCGTTCTGGGCGGGGGCCGGGGCCGGCACCACCGGGGCGGCGGGAGCCACGGCGGCCATGGCCGCCTGCATCTCCGCCAGGCTCATGCGCTGGGTCGCGGTGCTGGGGGCGGCGAACTCGGGTTCCGCGGGGGAGAGGGGCTGGGCCACCGGGGTGGGGGTGGGCGCCGGGGAGATCAGGGCCGGCTCGCTGCCGCCCAGGGTGTTCTCCAGGGCCTCCAGGGTGGCTTCCACTTCGAAGGCGCTGGTGGAGGACTCCTTCCGCAGGCGGGGGGCGTTGGAGGCCGGCAGGGGGGTCTCACCGAAGAGCTGGCTGATGGCGTCCTTGGCGCTGCGGTAGGAGCCCGTGGCGCGGCCATCGTTGGGCAGGGCCTCCTCGGTGCCGGAGGCGGTGCGCTCTTCCGGCAGGGGCTCAGGTACGGAGGGGCTGGTGCGGGCCTCGGGGATGGCCTCGGGCTCGGTGACGAGGGTCTTCTCCAGGATCTCGGTGTCAGTGCCCAGCAGGTCCTCGGCACTCAGGCTCTCGGCCAGGTCCAGGACGGGCGTGCCCTCCGGCAGCTCGGGCAAGGTGGCCAGGGGCTCGGGCTCCGGCTCCAGGAACACCGGCTCCTCGGGGAGCTCGGCCAGAGCCGGGGGCAGGATGTGCATCTGCTCCAGGTCCTCGACCTTGAAGCCCATGGTGGCGGTGGCGTCGTCCGCAGCCTCCTTGGGGGGCAGGTCCAGGAGCCGGGCCACCACATCGTGGATGGGGAAGATGCCCCGGCACGCATGGCACTGGGCCCGCGCGTGGACAGCCTTCACCCGCTCGCGCCGCAGACCATAGCGGGTGGAGCACTTGGGGCACTGGACCGCTTCAAGCACCAGGGACTCCTAAGGGTTTGGGGAAGTCTAGCCCCTTCCGGGATTTCGCTCAAACTCCCCCCCGGATCCAGGGGGGCTAAAGTCCCTTCGGTCCCTACCCCGGTATGCTCAAGGTTTTCCATTCGGAGTCGGTGTGGCGGGCGTGTTCATCACCATGGAGGGCGTGGAGGGCGCGGGCAAGAGCACCCAGCTCCTGCGGCTCTCCGAGCGCCTGCGCCGGTTTGGACTGCCCCTCGTGGTGAGCAAGGAACCCGGCGGCACGGCCCTGGGCCGGGAGCTGCGCCGGCTGCTGCTGGAGCCCCACCCCGGGGGGGAGGCCTGGGCCCCCGAGGCCGAGCTGCTCCTCTTCTACGCGGATCGGGCCCAGCACCTGAAGGATGTGGTGCGCCCCGCCCTGGCCGCGGGCCAGGTGGTGCTCGTGGATCGTTTCGAAGACAGCACCCGGGCCTACCAGGGTGCCAGCGGCGTGCCCGAAGAGGCCCTGGATGCCCTCTCCACCCTGGTGCTCCAGCGCCTGAAGCCCCACCTCACCCTCCTCCTGGACATGGAGCCCGAGGCCAGCCTCCAGCGGGTGGAGGTGCGGAACCTGGCCCTGGAGGGCTTCAATGAGACGCGCTTCGATTCCGCCCACGTGGAGTTCCACCGCCGGGTGCGGGCCCGCTTCCTGGCCATCGCCGAGCGGGAACCCAACCGCGTGGCCGTGATCCCCGCCCGGGAGGGCGTGGCGGCCGTGGAGGCCGCCATCTGGGCCCGGGTGGCGCCCCTGCTGCGGAACGCCGGGTTCGGGGTGGACTGATGTTCGATCCCCGCCTCCAAGGCCATACCGCCATCCGCGAGAAGCTCCTCAGCCGCCTCCAGGCGGGCAAGCTGCCGGGCACCCTGCTCTTCACGGGGCCCGAGGGCATCGGCAAGCGGCGCGTGGCGCTGGAGCTGGCCCAGCGGGAGCTCTGCTTCCGCAAGACCGCCTGCGGCGCCTGCGAGGGGTGCGCCCTCTTCTCCGCCGACCCGCTGCCCGTGGAGCTGCCCAACCTCCTGCGCATCGCCCCCGAGGGCAAGGCCGGCCTCATCAAGGTGGGCATGATCCGGGAGGACGACCTGGTCGAGGGCGGCGTCATCAGCTGGGCCAGCCTCAGCCCCGCGCCGGGCTGCCACCGCTGGATCCTCATCGAGGACGCCCACCGGCTCAACGGGGCCTCCGCCAACATCCTGCTCAAGACCCTGGAGGAGCCGCCCCCGGGCACCCGGTTCCTCCTCGTCACCCACCGCCCCGAGGCGGTGCTGCAGACCATCCGCAGCCGCGCCCAGCGCATCGCCTTCGCCCCCCTGGCCCCGAAGGAAGCCTGGGCCGTGGCCTCCGCCAAGGGCTGGCACGAGGGCTCCAAGCAGCGCTGGATGGCCCTCAGCGAGGGCACCCTGCGCTACCTGGAGGAGGATGCCTTCCAGCGGGCCCAGGCCCAGCTGGAGGCCTGGATGCTCCTGCTGGAGGGCGGCGCCTTCGCCTCCGCCGCCGAGCCCCTGCTGCCGGAGAAGGATGCGGAGAAGGCCCAGAACGAGCAGCTGCGGGAGGCCCTGGAGGTGCTTCTGCGGCTGGTGACGGATCTGGCCCGGGTGCGGGCGGGCAAGGAGCCGGCCCTCACGCCCTGGGCCGAGCGCCTGCGCAAGCTCGCCGTGAAGCCCCTGGACCTGCGGGGTCCCCAGGACCTCCTCCACGAGGCCCTCCGCAACCTGCCCCGGAATCCCAGCCCCGAACCCCTGCTGCGGGAAGTGGCGCTGGCCCTGGCCTAGGCGCTCACCAGCCGGTCCCTCCCCGCTTCCTTGGCCCGGTAGAGGGCCTGATCCGCGGTGGCCAGGATGTCCTCCGGATGGGTGTGCTCGGAGCGCAGGCTGGCCAGGCCCATGCTGGCGCTGAAGCCGTTCAGGTGGGTGCCGTCGGGCAGCACCAGCTCCAGGTTGCGGACCTGGGCCAGCACGCGCTCCAGGCAGACCTTGGCCTCGGCGGCGCTGACGTGGGTGAAGAGCACGCAGAACTCATCGCCCCCGAAGCGGGCGGCCAGGTCCTCCCGCCGCAGGGCCCCGGCCACGAGGCGCCCGAAGGCCTGGATGGCCAGGTCGCCGGCGGCGTGGCCATGGGCGTCGTTGAGGGCCTTGAGGTGGTCCAGGTCGCAGAAGGCGGCGGCGAGGGGGTGCCCGTGGCGGCGGGCGCTGTGGAAGGACTTGGTGAGGGTCTCCAGGTAGCAGCGCCGGTTGGCCAGACCCGTGAGCACGTCCCGGGTGGCCTCCGCCTGGAGGCGTTCCTGCAGGAGCTTGAGCGGGGTGATGTCCACCAGGGAGGAGACCACGCCGGTGATCCGCCCATCCGGGGCCCTCAGGGGCACGGCGTTCACGCTGATCCAGAGAATGGTGCCGTCGGGGCGGGGAAAGCCCACCACCTGTTCCAGGCAGGGGTGCCCGGTCCGCAGGGCCACCCGGCTGGGGGCTTCGGAGCGGGGCAGGGGGGTGCCGTCCTCCCGCAGGGCCCCGGAGTCGGCTTCGCCGGGGCTCAGGCGAAGGCGGAGCGCTTCCGTGGGCATGCCCAGGATGCGCTCCGCGGCGGGATTGCACTGGAGCAGCCGCCCCTCGGCGTCCATGAAGAGCACCCCCTCATGGAGGTTGTCCAGGAGGGCCTGGTACTGCATCTCCTCCCCCACGGCCAGACGGACCCGGGCCACGGCCCGACGGGCGCGGTGGAGGGCCGTCTGGAGGCGAGGGCGGAGCGGAAGGGAGGCCACAGCCCCCCATCGGCCCCCCGGGGCGGCAACTGGAATCGCGGGGCTCAACCGGGGGCCGGGAGGGCCGTAGCTCCAGGACCTCCGGAGGAACCATGTCCCGACTCACTCCCTGGGCGCTGCCCCTGGTCGCCCTCGTTGCCTCGGCCCAGACGCCCTATGACAGCCTCCTCACCCCCCGCTTCGCCGCCGATCAGGCGGGGGCCACGGTCCTGGTGATGAAGGAGGGCAAGGTCCTCTTCGCCCAGGGCTACGGCCTGGCGAACCGGGAGCTCAAGGTGCCCAACCGCCCGGAGTACGTGTTCCGCATCGGCTCCGTGACCAAGCAGTTCACGGCCGCGGCCGTGATGACCCTGGTGGAGGGGGGTAAGGTCCAACTGGACGCGCCCATCGGCACCTACCTGCCGGACCTTCCGGAAGCCTGGCGCCCCGTGACGGTGCGCCAGCTCCTCCAGCACACCAGCGGCATCCCCAGCTACACCGACCTCCCCGAGTACGGGGCCCGGATGCGGGAGGACCTTCCCGGCCTGGCCCTCCTCAAGGCCCACGTGTGGTCCAAGCCCATGGACTTCGCCCCGGGCACCCAGTGGCGCTACAACAACACCGGGTACTACCTCCTGGGCCTCCTGGTGGAGAAGGTGGCCGGCCAGCCCTACGCCGCCTACCTCCAGACCCGCTTCTTCGGCCCCCTGGGGCTCACCCGCACCCGCTACGGCACGGAGTCGGAGTTCATCCCGGGCATGGTGGCGGGCTACGGTCCCGGTGGGAAGCCGGCCGCCTACCTGAGCATGACCCAGCCCTACGCCGCCGGGAGCCTCGTGAGCACGGCGGAGGACCTGGCCCGCTGGACCCTGGCCCTGCATGCCGGCCAGGTGGTGAAGCCCGAGAGCCTGAAGCTCATGACCACCCCGGCCCGCACCACCGATGGCAAGGAGCACCCCTACGGCTTCGGCCTCTCCTTCCGCACCTCCCAGGGGCGGCGCCTCGTGGGCCACGGCGGCGGCATCAACGGCTTCGTGTGCCAGGTGGAGGCCGATCCCGCTGCGCAGACCGTGGCGGTGGTCCTCTGCAACACCGTGGATCCGGGGGCCGCGCCGGAGTTCCTCACGCGTCGGCTGCTGGCCCTGGCTGCGGGCACCCCCGTGGCGGACCCCGTGGCCGTGCCCATGACCCCCGACCAGCTCAAGCGCTTCGTGGGGGCCTATGAACTGGAGGGTCGCCGCCGCACGATCACCTTCGACCAGGGGCGCCTCTGGAGCCGCGTGGGCAACCGCACCACGGAGCTGATCCCCACCGGGGAGCTCACCTTCGCCCTCAAGGATGGGGACACCCGCCTCCGCTTCGTGCGCGAGGGGGAGCGGATCGCGGGGGTGCATCGGCAGTCCGAGGGCGCTTCCGAGGAGCCCCTGGCGAAGCGGGCGGCGGAAGCCACCCGCACGGAGGTGCCCCAGACCCCGCAGGCGATGGACGCGCTGATGGGCACCTTCCGGCTCGCCCCGGGCTTCGACCTCAAGGTCTGGCGGGAGGGCACCCGGCTCCTGAGCCAGGCCACGGGCCAGGGCCCCATCGAGCTCTTCGCCGAATCCGCCACCCGCTGGTTCCCCAAGGTGATCGACGCCACCCTCACCTTCGAGCTGGGGCCCGACGGCAAGGCCAAGGCCCTGGTGCTGGAGCAGGGTGGTCGGCGCATGCCCGCCCCCCGCGTGGACTGATCCGAGGGGGGCGGGTGGGTTCCTGAAGGGAGCCCACCCGCCCCCCAGGGCTCACTCCAGCGTGGGATGGAAGGGGAGCGGGGTGCCGATGGTTCCCGGGTCGAGGGTCGCCTCGGGGCGTGCGAGGAAGGCCCGCAGCAGCCGGGCGGCCTCGGGATGGGTGAAGAGCGGCACGTGGGACATGCCGCGGAACGTGAGGAGCTGGGCCTTCGGGAGGCGACTGGCCACCGCCCGGGCCCACACCGGGGGCGTATCCGGGTCGAACTCCCCGCTGGCGATGAAGGTGGGCACCGGGCTGGAGACCGGCTGGTTCTCAGCGGGGTCTGGGCGCCCCTGGGGCCAGGACGCGAAGGCTTCCCCCGTCACGGCGGTCTGAACGAAGCCCGCATAGCCCTTGGGGAGGTTCCGGGGCTGCCGGATGCGCGCGGGCCGTTCGAAGGGGAATTCCTCATTCCCCCACACCGAGAGGCGCATGCCCAGGGCGCTCCCCTGGGAGGACCCCAGGTACTCCGCGAGGGAGGGTGCGAGGGCCTGAACGTTCCCCCGGCAGGCTGCATCGAGCTGAAGGGGCAGGTGGCGGATGCCCTGAACGGATTCCAATGCGGCGTAGACGGCATTCAGGATGCCCTGGCCGTTCACCCGGACGGGCAGGTCGGAGCCGTCGAGGGGGTGGCGCACCGTGAGGGTGAGGGGCCTGCGGTCCGCGGCCCGGAGAAGGCGCTGGACACGGGCCCTGAGGTTCCCGCACTTCCGGCGCAGGCTGGGATCTTCCAGCGCCTTGGCGAGGACCCGGTCGAGGGTGCGCGTGATGTGCGCGGGCGCCTCCTCGTCCCAGTTCGCCTCCAGCGGCAACACGGAATCCAGGATCACGGCGCGGAGGCCCTCGGGATGGTCGCGCATCACCGTGAGCACAAGTTTCGTGCTGTAGGACATCCCGAAGAGGTTCCAGGCCGGGAGCTCGAGGAGGCGGCGGAGGTCCGCCACGTCCGTGGCGCTCTCCCGCGTGGTGTAGCCGGCCAGGTCCACCCCCTCCCGTCGGTACCCTTCCAGGGTGCTCGCCAGGGCGCGGCGGACTTCACCGGGATCGGGATCGCCGTTGAGGCGGGTTCCCCATCCCGAGCGCAGGGCCGCCGAGACTTCCGGCGCCATCAGGGCGGGCTCGGCGAAGTGGGTGCCCCGCTGCTCCAGGAGGATCACGTCGCGGTCGTCGAGCAGGGGATTGCGGGCCCGGTTCCGGGCGCGGGCCAGGATGCTCCCCCCGGGACCTCCCGCCAGCAGGAGCACGGGGTCGGGGGCCGGAGTTGCCGTCCGGCTCTTCATCACCACGAAGGGGAGGCGGATCGCGCGGGAGCCGGGGGTGGGATGGCGGCATTCGGGCACCACCAGGTAGCCGGTGCGGAGGTCGGGTGCGGCCTCCACCGCGGATGCGGGGAGGGGCCCCCACTCCAGGCGGGCCTGGGCCTGGGCCACGCAGGCCATGCCGATCACCCCGAGGGTCTGGAACAGGCGGGCGGGTCGGGCCATGGGGATCCCCTCGTGGAAGACCTCCGAGGCTACGCAGGCTCCGGGCCGGAGGGCCAGCCTTTGGGGGCGGACGTCAGATGCGCGCCGCCAGCTCCGCCCCCTCGCGGATGGCGCGCTTGGCGTCCAGCTCCCCGGCCAGGGCGGCCCCGCCGATGAGGTGCAGGGGCTTGCCGGTGGCCTGCAGGGCCGCCTGCAGGGCCAGGTTCGACACCTGGCCCGAGCAGTTCACCACCGTGTCCACCTCGAGGCAGCGGGCCTCGGCGGCGCCGGACTCGCGGATCCAGAGGCCCCGGTCATCGATGCGCTCGTAGGTGACGCCGCTGAGCATCTTCACCTTGAAGGCCTTGAGGCTGGCGCGGTGGATCCAGCCCGTGGTCTTGCCCAGGCTGGCGCCCATGCGGTCGGCCTTGCGCTGGCACATGACCACCTGCCGCGCGGGCTTCGGGGCCTCGGGCTTCTCCAGGAGGCCGCCGCGGGTGGCGTGGGTGCGGTCCACGCCCCACTCCTGCAGGTAGGCGTCGACGCTGGGCCCATGGCCGCCCTGGACCAGATATTCCGCCACGTCGAAGCCGATGCCGCCGGCCCCGATGATGGCCACCTTGGCGCCGGCCGCTTTGCGACCCAGCAGCAGGTCCGGGTAGCTCACCACCTTGGGGTGGTCGATGCCGGGGATCTCGGGATTCCGGGGCAGCACGCCGGAGGCCAGGATCACCTCGTCGAAGGGGGCGAGCCCCTCGGCGGTGGCGGGGGTGGCGGTGCGCACGTCCACGCCGGCCACGGCCAGGCGCCGGGCGAAGTAGCGGAGGGTCTCGAAGAACTCCTCCTTGCCCGGCACCTGCTTGGCGATGTTGAGCTGGCCCCCCAGCTCCGGCGCCGCCTCGAAGAGGGTCACGGCGTGGCCCCGCTCGGCGGCGTGGGCCGCGAAGCTCATGCCCGCGGCGCCGCCGCCCACCACGGCCAGCTTCTTGGGTGCGGCCACGGGGGGGAAGTTCAGCTCCGTTTCGAAGCAGGCGCGGGGGTTCACCAGGCAGGTGGCCCGCTTCTGCTCGAACACATGATCCAGGCAGGCCTGGTTGCAGGCGATGCAGGTGTTGATCTCGTCGGTGCGGCCCGTGGCGGCCTTCACCACGAAGTCGGCGTCGGCCAGGAGGGGCCGCGCCATGCTCACCATGTCGGCATCGCCCCGGGCCAGGATCTCCTCGGCCACCTGGGGCATGTTGATGCGGTTGGTGGTGATGAGGGGGATGCCCACTTCGCCCTTCAGCTTGCGCGTCACCCAGCTGTAGGCGCCCCGGGGCACCATGGTGGCGATGGTGGGGACGCGCGCCTCGTGCCAGCCGATGCCGGTGTTCAGGATCGTGGCGCCGGCGGCCTCCAGGGCCTGGGCCAGCTGCACCACCTCTTCCCAGGTGGAGCCATCGGGCACCAGGTCCAGCATGGAGAGCCGGAAGATGAGGATGAAGTTCGGGCCCACGGCGGCGCGGGTGCGCTTCACGATCTCCACGGCGAAGCGCATGCGGTTTTCGTAGGGGCCGCCC
Source organism: Holophagaceae bacterium (assembly GCA_044229665.1). Taxonomy (GTDB): domain Bacteria; phylum Acidobacteriota; class Holophagae; order Holophagales; family Holophagaceae; genus JAFDVN01. The sequence continues at coordinate 64,401 of JBGASN010000007.1, read as the reverse complement.
CATTGATCCGTGCGCCGGTTGGTGCGGGCCACCAGGAACTGGTTGATGAGGTAGCCCTCGCTGCCCATGATCTCCACGCCGTCGTAGCCGGCATCCTGGGCGCGGCGGGCGCAGTCCACGTAGTCCTGGAGGGTCTTCTCCACGCCGCGGCCGCTGAGGGCCGAGGGCTTGAAGGGGGTGATGGGGCTCTTCACCGCCGAGGGCCCCACGGAGAGGGGGTGGTAGCTGTAGCGGCCGCCGTGGAGGATCTGCATGGCGATCTTGCCGCCCTCGGCGTGCACGGCCTCGGTGACGACCTTGTGCCGCTTCGTCTGCCAGAACCACGCGAGCTCGCTGCCGAAGGGCGTGAGGCGGCCCCGCAGGTTCGGCGCGATGCCGCCGGTGACGATGAGGCCCACGCCCCCCTTGGCGCGCTCCCCGTAGAAGGCCGCCATCTTGCGGAAGCCGTCCTTGGCCTCCTCGAGGTTGGTGTGCATGGACCCCATGAGCACGCGGTTGCGCAGGGTCGTGAACCCGAGGTCGAGGGGGGCGAGGAGGTGCGGGTAGCTCATGGGCCGTCCGGGTGGGATCGCCCAGTGTAGGGTCTGGACCCGGCTACCCGGAGACAGGGCACGGCGCGGGGGCGGGGCCCCACGGCGCCCTTCAGAACAGGTTGTCCAGCCAGTGCCTCAGGAGGTCGTTGAAGGCCTCGGGGTGCTCCAGCCCGGCCAGGTGACCGGCGCCCGGCAGGCGGGCGAGGGTGGCGCCCGGGATCGCCCGGGCGAGGGCCTCCGCCTCCGCGGGGGGCATGATCGCGTCCTCCTCACCGGTGATCACCAGGGTGGGCACCTGGATGTCCCCGAGCCAGGGGCCTGCATCCGGCCGGGCGGCCATGCCCCGCAGGGCCGCGGCCAGGCCCGGGGGACCGGAGGCCCCCATGAGCCGCCGGACCTCGGCCTGCAGGGAGGCAGGGGGGTGGGGCGAGGCCAGCATGCGGGCGGCCATCGCCTGGATGACCTCGTCCGTTCCGGCCTGGAGGGTCCGGTCCGCCAAGGCCCTCCGGGCCGCGGCGGCCTCGGGGGAATCGGGCCCGGACCGGGTGCCCAGGAGGACGAGCGCCCGCAGGCTCTCGGGGTACCGGTGGGCGTAGCTCAGGGCCACGTAGCCGCCCATGGAGTGCCCGATCAGCACGAAGCGGCCCAGCCCGAGGGTGGCGGCCAGGTCGTGGAGATCCTCCGCGAAGTCGGCCATGGCGGTCACGTTCCCGGTGGCGTCACTTGCGCCGAATCCCCTCAGATCCGGTGCGATCACCCGGTAGTGGGATTTGAAGGCCTGCACCTGCGGCTTCCAGAGCTCCCGGTGGAAGGGGAACCCATGGAGGAAGACCAGCGCCTCGCCGTGGCCCACATCGGTGCAGGCGAGTTCGGAGCGGTTCAGGAGGGTTCGCATGGCCACCTCGGAGGGAAGGGGATGGCCCGTTTCCAGGCCCCGCCCTCGGCGCCGGGCAGCACCGGGGGTTCGAATCCCGGGGGGATGGGCGCGGAGGTGGGCGCTCGCGGGTTCCGGCGTTCCGACTTTAGGCAAAAACGGCAAAGATGCTAATCAAAGTATTTTTATTACAAATTCGAAAAATCAAATGATCTGAATCCGCTCAGGTGGATCCACCCCGGGCCCCCGCGGGGCGGAGGCGCCAGGACCGCCGTGAGCTTGGGGAGGTGCAGGACCCGGCTGCCCGGGGCGGACCTCAGGCCGGGTTCGCCAGGGCGAAGTCCAGGGCCGCCCGCACCGCCGCCACCTGCGCGGCGTTGCACTGCTCGGGCGTGGCCCGGGGGCTGTCGGGGTAGACCTCGGTGGTGGTGCGGTAGCGGGCCTCGGTGATCCCGGCGCAGAGGCCCAATTCCCGGCAGGGATAGCGGATGACCCCGGGGGCCACCACCGTGGAGCCGATGATCTCCCCCTTCTCGTCCGCGGGGGCGATGTGGGTGACCTGGGCCACGGCCTCGAGGATGGCCGCCTGGAAGGCGGGCTGGGGCGCCTCTTCCACATCCACCAGGTAGAACCCATCGGGGATGGCCTCGGGCTCATGGGTTTTGCCATCCCGGGCGGCGAGGCTGGGGCCGAACTCCGTTTCGTCGGTATCGGTGGTCTCGTGCAGGTCGATATGCACGCGGATGCGGTCGGTCAGGGGAGCCACCAGGTCCAGGAGCGCCGCGCATTCCCCGGCGGGGCTGCCCGGTCGGAAGTTGCGATTGGGGTCGATGGCGTGGGGGTTCCACCGGTGGATGCGCTCGTAGGCCCAGGGGCTGATGCAGGGGGTTACGAGCAGGTTGAGCCGGCCGTCGTAGTCGGAGCCGTGCAGCTCCAGGAAGCGCAGGGCGCCCTGCACCCCGCTGGTCTCATAGCCGTGCACGCCGCCCGTCACCAGGGCGATGGGCAGGTCCTCCCGCCACACCCGGCTCCGCACCGCGAAGAGCGGGTAGCTGCCGTCGGGGGCGTAGTCCAGGCGGCCGTATTCGCGCACGTCGAAGCGGTCGCGCAGGGCGTCGATCTTCGCGACGACTGCTTCGGCGTAGCTGCGGTGGAAGCGCTGGCGGGCGCGCCAGGTCCGCTTCTCGGCTTCGCCCCAGGGTTGGCCGGGGATTCCGATGGAAGGTTGCGTGTCCGTACTCACCTGGGCGGCCTCGAAAGCCCCAGTGTACCTCCGGGTTTGACGGAGGCCCTGGCTCCAGGGGACGTGCCCCCATCCGCTAAGGCAGGGACAGGCCGGCGAGGTGGGTGCGCAAAGCACCCAAGGAGAAGGGCTTGGGAAGGAGGGTGAGGTGGGGGTCCGAGTGGAGGAGCTCCGCATCCACCTGATCCGCGCGTCCCGTGGCCAGAATCACCGGGAGGGTCGGGCAGCACTGCCTCAGGCGTGGCAGGGTGCCCCGGCCGCCCAGGCCCGGCATGTTCAGGTCGAGGATCACCACCTCCGGCCGATACCCCTGCTCGAGGAGGCGGAGGGCGGCTTCCCCGCTGGGGGCGAGTTGAGGGACATGGCCCAGGGCCTTCAGCAGGTGGAGGACGGTCTGCTGGATCAGTTCATCGTCGTCCACCACCAGCACGCGGAGGTTCCTGATCGGTGGCTCCGGGGCGGGGTGTTCCCTGGCATCCCCTGATGCGGGCATCGCCTTGCTGGCCGGGAACCGCAGGAGGATCCGGGTGCCCACCTCCGGTTGGCTCTGGATGTCCATGGTGCCCTGGTGGGCCTTCACGGTGGTGTAGGCCATGGACAGGCCCAGCCCGGTGCCCTTGCCTTGGGGTTTGGTGGTGAAGAAGGGATCGAGGGCCCGATCCCGCACCTCCGGAGGCATGCCGCTGCCGGTGTCCTCCACCGACACTTCGATCTGATCCGGCGCAACGTTCCGGGTGCGGAGCGTGAGCGTGCCACCCGTGGGCATGGCATCCACCGCGTTCACACAGAGGTTCATGAATGCATGCGCGAGGGCGCCGGGGTCGCCCACCATGGGCTTCAGATCCGGCGCCAAGTCCAGCTGGAGGTCCACCTGGGCCAGGGTGGTGTGCTCCAGCAGGTGGGCTTCCTCCCGGAGGAGGGCATTCACGTCCAGCGGCACCTCCTCGCCTGGGCTCTGCCGGGCGAAGGCGAGCAGGCTCTGGACCATCTTGGCCCCCCGGATCGCCGCCTTGGTGATCGTCTCGAAGGCCCGATGGGTCGGTGACCCTTCCGGGTGGATCGTCAAGTTGGCCGAGGCCAGGCCGAGGATGGCCCCCAGCACATTGTTCATGTCGTGGGCGACGCCTCCCGCGAGGCTCCCGAGGCTTTCCATTTTTTGCGATTGCTGGAGCTGGGATTGGAGGTGGAGCCGCTCCTCCTCCGCACGCTTCTGCGCCGTGATGTCGACCATGAGGCCCCGCAGCCAGCGGGCCCGGCCGTCCTCCACGACGACATGGACGATGTCCCTGAGCCACAGGGTCCGACCATCCGAGGCCAGGAAGCGGTACTCGAAGTCGTGGTCCTCGAGCCGGCCCGTGCAGGCGGTGCAGAACTGGATGGCCTGCTCCCGGTCTTCGGGATGCAGGTGGTCGGGCCAGAACCCAGGTTGAAGCCACGCGTCCACGGGGTACCCCAGCAGGCGCACTGCGTTTTGGCTGACATAGGTGAAGAGGAAGGTCGTCGCGTCCGCCTCCCACACGATGCCATCGGTGGATCCGACCAGGTCCCGGAACCGCTGCTCGCTCTGCTCGAGGGCCAGGGCCTGGGTGGCCCGGGCCTGCTCGCTGGCCCGCAGCGACTGTTCCTGCTCGAAGAGGGCCCGGAAGGTCTCGGACTCCCGGCGGCGGAAGTGGAAGGCCATGGCCGCGGCCGCCAGCAGGATCAGGGTGAAGGTGGTGATACCGAGGAGGACGGATTCCACGCGGACCTGGGCGAGGGCCTCATCCTTGTCCAGCTTGGTGACCAGGAACCAGGGGGAGTCCGGGATGGGCTGCAGGTCGGCGATCACGACCCGCCCCCGGTAATCCACCCCCTCGTGCAGGCCCCGCTCGCCCAGCACCGCCTTCACCGCGGGGTACTGGGTCTCGCTCAGGGGCTGGTGCCAATGCCCGGTGCCCGGGGGGGCGTGCCGGAGGGGGTGGGGGACGTAGGCCTCGTTCCCCTGGCGGTAAGCGAGGGCGGCTTCCGCCGTCTCCGTGGGGATGGGCCACTGCTTGAACAGGGGGAAGAGGGAGGACCCGGCCTCGATGCGCAGCAGGGCCACCGCGAGGGGCTGGTCCTTGGCGCCCCGCACCAGGGCCGCGACATCGATGAGGGTGGCGCCCCGGGCATCGGTGAAGAAGTCGGAGAAGCCCACCTCCGGGCCCTGCTGAACCCGGGTGATGAGCTGGCGGGTGGCCGGATCCAGGGGTTCGGGCACGGGATCGGACCCCAGGAGCACCTGACCCTCCAGGGAGACCAGGAAGGCCGTGGTGTACCGCCGGCCCATCTTGCTGACCCGGAGCACTTGGTGGAGGTCGTCCTTGGCCTTCTCGGAGCGGGGGTTGCGAAGGTAATCCTCCGCGCGCCAGCGGAACAGGGGACCCCGGACCATGCGCTGCACACTGGCCAGGCGATCCTCGCGCCAGGCCATGATCTGCTTGTGGTTGAGGGCCCCGATCCCCGCGATGACCTGGTGCTGCTCCTTCAGTTCCTTCCGGGCCCGATACCGGTACAGGCCCCAGCTGCCCCCGAGGAGGAGCATGGAGAACAGCGCGAAGGCCCACCACCCCAGGCGCCGGTCGGAAGGCCGGGGGGCCTGCAGGGGGTTCATGACCTCACCTCCCGCGCCTCAAGTCCTGCTTGGGGAATCTCGGTCCATCCAAGCAACGCCACCATGGGGTTCAGCCTGAGGTCGGGGCAAGCGGCCCTTGCCTGATCCTATCGGGCCCGGGCCGCCATCGAATGAGGCTGGTCCCCTTCGGCGGGGCACGATCCGGCGCGGTTGCGTCTCAACCCGGGAGGTCCCGGCGGGGGCCTCAGCGCTGGAAGCGGATCTCCCCCGCCTTGAGGGAGGCCTTCAGGGCGTAGCGGCCACCCCCTTGGGTCGCGAAGCGCCGGAAAATGCCCTCCTTGGATTCCCCGAAGGGGCCCGGGTGCACCTCGCCAGCCCACACCGAGGCGGATACGGGGCCGTAGGCGGCGGGATCGTCCACCTTCACCGTGAGCTCGCCGGCCTGGAGGTGGAGGTCCTTGTCCCCCTCGATGCCTTCGATGCGGAGGTCCCCGGCGGACATGCTCAGGGTGAGCCCGACCTTGCGGGGGATCTGGATCTCCACGCGGAAGCCTTCGTTCGGAGTGTTGGAGAGCCGGAACTCGGGGGTACCCCGATCCGAATACCGCAACCGGACCTGGGAGAGGTCCTGGTCCCGGCGGCCGGTGTACCGCACGCGGACCTTCCCATCCTGGGAGGGGTGGATGGTCACCTCCCCGGAATCCAAGGTCAGGCGGAGCTGGCCCGGAGCAGGGGTTCCCAACTCCGTCCACGTTCGGGTCACACCGCGCAGGTCCATGGACTGGGCGCCGAGGCTGGCAGCGAGGAGGGCGAGGGCGGCGAACAGGCGCATGGCGGCTCCGGGTGTGCAGCGCCTACGGGGGGAGGGGCATGGGCGGTTAGGGGATCCCCTTGCGTCGGGGGTCAGGGGCCGGGCTACCCTGACCCATGCGTCGATGGCAGCCCTTGACCCTGCTTGGACTACCACTGGGCCTGGTGGCGCCCCTGGCCGCGCAAGCCCAACCAGGAAACCCCGGTCAGGCCCCGACCCCCAAGGCCCAGGCCCCGCGCATCGCGGTGCTGCCCTTTGATGGGGGCAAGGGCGTCGAGGCGGAAGAAGTCGGAGCCGCCCTGCAGGCCATGGTCATCACCGACCTCGCGGTGGTGCCCGAGCTGCGGCTCCTGGAGCGGGCCCGCATCAAGGACCTGCTGGCGGAGCAGGAGCTGGGCCTCAGCGGGGCCCTGGATCCCGCCACCGCGGTGCAGACTTGCAAGATCCTGGGTGCCACCCACCTGCTGGTGGGGCGCTGCACGGTGGTCGGCGCCAAGATGCGCCTGGATGCGCGGCTCCTCCGGGCCCAGGCCGGGGACGTGGTGGTGGCCGCGTCCATCGAAGGCGACAAGGAGGCCTTCTTCGAGCTGGAGAAGGACCTGGTGAACCGCCTCATCACGGCCATGGGGGTGAAGCTGCTGCCCAAGGCCCGGGCGGAGGTGGCGAAGGTGCACACGGCGGACTACGAGGCCTTCCGCACCTTCGGCAAGGGCCTGCGCCTCTACGACGCCAAGCAGGTGGAGGGGGCCCTCACCGCCCTGCGCGAAGCCATGGCCAAGGACCGCGACTTCAAGCTCGCCGCCCTCACCCTGGATGAGTACCAGCGCATTGTGAGCACCCTGCGCACCCAGGCGGAGGATCTGCAGGCCGCGCAGGCCGCCCTGGAGCGCGCCAAGCACGATCAGGCCGCCGCGGCCGAGGCCGCGCTCGTGACGCGGCTGCAGAAACTGGCCCAGAGCCCCGACCGCGACGATCGCCTCACGGCCCTGCACAGCCTCGCCATCGCCCTGGGCAACGTGGGCAGCCGCCAGAACAAGCTCTTCCACCTGCGCAAGGTGGAGGACCGCTTCGCCCTGCGCCGCCAGGCGGAGGCCGCCGCCGCCCGCTACGTCACCGAGGCCCTGGCCGCCTTCCCCGCGGCCCCCCTCACCGTGGACGACAGCCGGTGTGCCCACGGCCTCACGGAGAACCTCCAGGACTTCGACAAGGAGTGGGCCTGGGCCAAGAAGCGGCTCCTGGGGATCGGGGACATCGAGGAGAACCGCCGCAATGCCCTGCTCGACAGCACCCGGTATGTGACCCCCACGGCGGAGCTGATGCTGCTGGACGCCCGGCAGACCGTGGCCTTCCACCAGCAGCTCTTCGACCTCACGCTCAAGGTGAAGCCCGGCGACTACCACGTGAAGGAGCAGCGCGAGGCCCTGGCCAAGCAGTGGCGCGAGGTGCTGGAGCTGGACAAGAGCACGGCCTGCTTCGCGGAGCTGAGCCGGGGCACGGACAATCCCTGGGCCCTCAAGGGCCTGGCCTCGGAGATCGAGCAGAACCGGGACCTGGCCAAGCTGCTGCAGGAGTCCCCCACCCCCACCCTGGTGCGGGAATACCTGCTCCTGGGCGGGAACGCCGGCGGCGCGAAGGCCCTCTTCGGACCCGAGAAGACGCCCACCCTGCGGGCGCAGCAGGAGCTCACCCGGAAGCGGGACTGGCCCCGGGAGTCCTTCCTCTGGATCGGGGACCAGCCCTGCTGGAGCCTGAACGCCCACTTCTTCCTGAGCACCGGCCCGCGCACGGACCTCCACCGCACGGAGGAGCTGCGCGTGTGGCATCCGGAAGACCGGGCCAAGGATCCGGAGCCCTTCCTCATCCTCGGCGCCGGCGGTCGCACCGCCTTCACCGCCCGCTTCACCCTGGGCTTCACCGTGCCCGTGGACTTCCAGACCCGCCAGGCGGAAGGCATGGCCCACCTCCCGCGGCCCGAGGTCACCTTCTGCTTTGGGTTGCAGGACGTCGACTGCGCCAAGGTGGAAGACCCCGTCACCAAGAAGGACCGGGTGGTGCGCCCCACCCAGGGCTTTGGCGTGGTGCTCTCGGAGGGGCACGTGAAGCTGGTGTCCCTGGTGGAGGCCGACCGCGACATGTGGGGCCGCAAGACCCGCTTCGACGTGAAGGAGCTGGGCGCCAAGGCCCTGGACCTGGGGGCCGATCGGCTCCCCGTCACCGTGAAGGTGGTGGGCACCCAGGTCACCGTGGAGGCGGGGGGTCGCAGGGCCACCTTCACGCTGCCCGCCGCCACCCCGGGCTACACGGGCCTGCGGGTGGCCGGGCCGGGCTTCGTGGCCCTGTCGGGCCTCTCGGTCACGGCCGCCAAGTGACCCCCTGAATGCGCACGCGCCCGGAACCCCGGGCGCGTGGCGTGCATGCGTCCGATTACTGGCCGTTGGGGGCCGTCACCTGCAGCAGGGCATCATTGGCGACCACCAGCAGGTCCCCGGCGGGGGTGAGGGCGAGGGCCGGGGGTGCGATGAGGCTGGCGGGCAAGGCGCCCAAGGCCACGCCCAGCTTGAGGGGGGCCCCATTGGGGTTGAGGAGCGTGGAGCCCTGGCCCACGAGCGTGGTCACGCTGCCCGTGGTGCCATCGATGCGGCGGATGGCGTGGTTGCCCAGGTCGCTCACGTAGAGGTTGCCGGTGGCATCGATGTCGATGCCCTGGGGGAAGTTGAACTTGTTGGTGCCCAGGGCGCCATCGATGAAGCCGAAGGTGGTCGCGGGGGCCGTGGCCGTGCCGGTGCCGGCCACGGTGCTCACGGTGTAGGCCGTGGCCTTGGTGAGCTTGCGGATGCAGTTGCTGCCGCGATCGGCCACATACAGGTTGCCGGCGGCGTCGGCGGTGATGCCGGAGAACCCGTTGATGCGGAAGCGGGCGGTGCCGGCGGCACCATCCAGGTAGCCGGCGGTGCCGGCACCCACGGTGGTCACCAGGGTGTTGGTGGTGAGGTTCAGGGCGAGCACCTTGTTGCTGCCATCCACGATCCAGAGGAGGTTGGCGCTGGTGGGATCCACCACCATCCCATAGGGGTTCGTGAAACCGGTGGCGAGCAGGGTGGTCACGGTGCCATCGGTGGCGATCTTCCGGATGGACTTGTTCCCGGTGTCGGCCACGTAGATCACACCCGTGGCCTTGTCCACCGCGATCCCCTGGGGGCTCTTGAAGCTGGGCGTCCCCCCGGCGGTGTCCACGGCCCCGGAGGTGCCGGGGGTGCCGGCCACCAAGGAGGTGGTGCCATCGGCCGCCACCTTGCGGATCGCGTGGTTGGCGGTGTCGGCCACGTAGGCGTTGCCGGCGGCGTCCACGGCCACGCCCACGGGGGCGTTGAACTTCACGGTGCTGCCGATCCCATTGAGGTACCCCTGGACGCGGGCGGTCCCGGCGAGGGTGGTGGTGGTGTAGGTGCCCCCGGTGGCCACGTCCACGGTGCGGACGGTGCCGTTGCCGGCGTCGGTGACGATCAGGCTGGTGCCGTTGAGCCAGAGGCCCTGGGGGGTCTTGAAGCCCGCGGCGGTGCCGGTGGCGGCGTCTGCGCCGCCGGCGGTGGTGCTACCGGCCACCGTGGTCACCACGCCGCTCGCGTTGGCGAGGGTGGGCACGTCCACCCGGCGGATGCAGTTGTTCCCGGAGTCCGCGATGAAGACCACGTCCCCGGTGGGCCCCACGGCGAGACCGGTGGGGTTGTTGAACTTGGCTGCGGTGCCCGTGCCATCGGCGTAGCCGAAGGTGCCGGAGGTGACGCCGCTGGCGGGACCGGCGATGGAGAAGACGCTTCCCGTCATGCCGCTGGTGGTGGTGGCCTTCACGGTGGCGGGGCCGTTGTAGGTGACCGCCCGGAGGGTGTTGATGAAGTAATCCATGACGAAGAGCACCCGCTGGCCACCCACGGTGCCGAAGGCCAGGGCCGCCGGGTTGTCGAACTTGGCGCTGCCCAGGAAGGTGTTGCTCACGTCCACGTGGCCGAAGGTGCTGCCGGCGTAGGTGATCGTGTTGCCGTAGGTGGGGGAGCCGGCGGCCACGTCGATCTGGCGGATGAGGCCGATGTAGTAGTCCGCCACGTAGAGGTACTGGGGGGTCGTGGGGGAGTCGAGCACGAGGCCCGAGGGGTTGTCGAACTGGGCCACCCCGGGAGCGCCATCATTGGCACCGAAGGTGCCGGGGGTTCCCGTGAGGGTGCTCACCGTCCACGCGCTGCCGCTCTTCACCATCTTGCGGATGCTGTGGTTGCCGTAGTCCGCCACGTAGAGGGTGCTGCCATCGGCGTGCACGGCCAGGCCGCGGGGGCTGCTGAAGAGGGCGGTGCCCAGGGCACCATCGGTGCTGCCACTGGTGCCCACCACGCCGGCCAGGGTGGTGACGTTGCCGGCGGGATCCATCATGCGGATCACGTGGGAGCTGGTGTCGGCGATGTAGAGGTTGCCCGCGGCGTCGAGGGTGGTGGCGAAGGGGCCGTTGAACTGGGCCAGGGCACCCTGGGCATCCCGGTAGCCGGGGCCCGAGGCGTGGCCCGCCACCAGGTCGAGGCCCTGGGCCGCCACGGTGAGGGTGCGGGTGCTGGTGTTCTCCAGGCTCAGGCCATTGGCGCCCGTGAGGGTGAAGAGCTGGCGGCGCACGGGCACCGGAGCGGCGGAGAGGTTGCCCAGCACCGAGGCGCCGTTGAGGGTGAGGGTCACGGGCACGCCCGTGAGGGTCCAGGCCAGATTGGCGCTGCTCCCGAAGGGCACCACCTGGTTGGGGGCGTTGGTGGTGAAGGTGCCAATGCCGAAGGGCGTGGCATCCACCGTGACCACGGCGGGGGCCGGGGCGAAGGTGCCGCCGCCCACCAGCGTGGCGGTCAGGGTGTAGGTGGTGCTGGCGCTGGGGCTCACCGGGAAGGTGCCCGTGTGCACGCTGGTGGTGTCGAGCGGGGTGGTCTGCACGCCGTTGTCCACGGTGATGCTGGCGACGCTGGCGTCCACGGTCCAGTTGAGCACGGTGCCGCCGCCGAGGCCGATGGTGGGGCTGGCGGCGGAGAAGCTGGCGGAGGGCTGGGCGGCCACAGCGAGGTTCAGGTCGAAGGTGGCGCTACCGCCGGAGTTGGTGGCCGCCAGGTGATAGGTGGTGCCGGCGACGGCTCCAGTGGGGGTGCCGCTGATGACGCCGGTGGCGGGGTTGAGGGTGAGGCCGGCCGGCAGGGCGGGGGTCACGGTGTAGACCTGCACGGGATCCCCCCCGGTCACGGTGGGGGCGAGGGCGTTGAAGGCCACACCCGCATAGGCCGTGGCCGTGGCGCTGCCGTAGCTGAGGGTGGTGGGCGGATTGGCGTTCACGGCCATGGTGGCCGTCTTGATATCCGTGGCCCCGGAGATGTTGCGCACCGTGCAGCGGAGCTGGAGGGTGCCGGCAGCGCCGCCGGCCCCTGCCGCTCCGGCGGTGAAGGTGGCCACGGAGGTCTGGGCACCGGCCGTGAGGGTGCCGTTGGTGATCTCCCACTGGTAGGTGGAGCCGGCCACAGTGGCCACGCTGGCCTGGAGCCCCGCCGTCCCGGTGCGGGCGGCGGCGGGGAGCGTGATGGTGGCATCCGGGGCGGGGATGATGGTGACCGTCACCTGCTTCGAGGCGGCATGGCCCTGGGCATCGGTGACGGTGAGGGTGTAGGTGGTGGTGGCCGTGAGGGGACCCAGGGTGAGCACCTGACCCGTCTCCACCGGGAGATCCCCGGGCATCAGCCGGGCCGAGCCACCGGAGCTGGCGAAGGTGCCCTTGAGGTACACCGTTCCGCCCGTGGTGAGGGGCAGCGCCTCCTGGGCGGCGGCCCAACCCGCCGCGGTGTTGGCGGTCGCGGCCTTGAAGGAGGTGATGGAGGGCCGGAGGTTCTCCACCTTGTCCTTGGCGGGAGTGCTGCAGGCCAGCCCGAGGACGAGGAGGGGAAGGGCCGATGCGAGGCTCGCGGAGACCGCGAACCGGGAGAGGCGGGTGGAGGGACGCATGGGAACTCCCAGGAGGGCGTGAGATCGATCGGGGCGGGTCATGGGCTCAGAACTTCAGGCGAACGCCGAACTGCACTTCGCGGGAGCGCTTGTCGGTGACGTTGATGGCGCCGAAGGGGGCGCTGGCGCTGGGGTTGTCCACGCTGGTGAGCGAGGTGGTCTGATTGGCCCAGTTGAAGGGGTTGTAGATCTCCATGGCCCCATCCAACTTGAGGGTGCGCGACAAGCGGAAGGACCGGGCGAACTTGAAGTTGAGGGACTTGCTCGAGGGTTGGCGCATGCTGTTGCGGCCACCCAGGGCGGGATCGTTGAAGTAGCCATCCCCGTTGATGTCGTTGTAGTACCGGGGGGTCCAGGGGTAGCCCTTGGCGTAGGTGAAGGTCATGGAGGTGCGGATCCCCCACACGTTCGGGAAGGTGGCCGTCAGCACGCCCCGGAAGGGGATGTCGTTGTCGCTGCGCCCCTCGGCCGTGGGATCGGAGGGATCGATGGGGTTGGAGGCCACGCTCTGGGCGGTGTTCCGCTCATTGGAGTTGCTGTCCCGCGAGCTGGCGAACGTGAAGTTCCCACGCACTCCGAAGCCGCCCTTGGCGAGCTTCTCGAACTCCACGATCAGGGCCTTGTAGTGGCCCGTGCCATCGAATTTGGAGAGGCCCACGGCCCCGTACCCGGAGAGATCCAGGTTGCGGCCCGCCACCACGGCGCGGCCGGGGCGGTTGTTGGTGTTGGCCGTGGCGAACTGATTGAAGCGGAAGGGGTATCCATCGTTGTAGTAGATGGATGGGTCCCAGCTGCCGGTGGCGGGGTTCTTCTGCTCCAGGTTGATGTCGATGAAGTACTGGAGGTGGGTGAAGCGCTTCTGGATGCCGCGGACCTTGAGCAGCCAGCCGTTCCCGAAGTCGTGTTCGACGCCCAGCAGGATGTTCCGGGCGTGGGCCATGCGGGCCCTGGGATCGATGAGGGTCACCTGCACGGAGCTGGGCACGTTCTGGCTCCAGAAGGAGCCTGGCGCGATGACGCTGGGATCCATGGCGGTGATGTGGAGGTCGGCGGGGTTGTAGCGCTGATCCTTGCTGAGCAGGCCGCCCGCGTTGAAGGTGGCCAGGTTGCCGCTGTTGCTCACGACCTTGTAGGGCAGGGTGTTCTGCCCGTTCTGGAGGAAGGCGCTGGCCACGTTCTGCGCCGGGTTGGCGGTGCTGAAGTAGCCGTAGCCTCCGCGCACCACGGTGCGGCCATTGCCGGCCACATCGAAGGCGAAGCCGAAGCGGGGATCCCAGCTGCCGTTGTCGGGCATCTGGTCGAGGCCCTGCACCCGGGGGTTGGGGTTGGGGTTGGCATCGTACATCTCCCGGGTGTACCGCAGGCCGAGGCTGAGGGTGAGGCGCTTGGAAAACAGCCCGGCGTACTGGGTGGAGAGGTAGCTGGCCAGCAGCTTCTCGTCGTAGGCGGCCACGCCGTTGGTGTTGCTCCAGCTCTGGTAATAGGTGATGGAGTTGCCGGATCCCACGGTCCCGTTGAACCAGGCGTTCGCATCGCCGTAACTGCGGAAGGAGAACTCGCCCCGGCCATCGGGCAGGAAGGTGTTCTTGTAGTGGAGGAACTGCCAGTCGATGCCCCCCTTGAAGGTCCAATCCCCCTGGAGCCAGGTGAGGTTGTCCACGATCTGGGTGGTGAGCTCATCCGTGCCGCGGGGGTCGATGTAGTAGTTGCCGGCGGCGAAGCCCGGGAAGGAGAGGGAGGTGGAGACCCGGCTGTTGGGGGTCTCCGGCCGGCGCTCACTGGAGACCTGCAGGAGGGCCTGGTTGAGCACATTGCCCGGCAACACCGAATTCAGCTCCACGACCCAGCTGAGGGTCTGGTAATTGATGGCGCTGTTGTTGCTCTCCGCGATGTTGGTCTTGATGGACCCGGCGTAGATGTCGTTCTTGGCGTCGTAGTTCTGGAGGTTGAGGCGGAACGTGGCCCGGTGGTTCTCATTCACCGTCCAATCCAGGCGCGCCATGGCGGCCAGGTGCTTCTCTTCGTTGGTCCAGGGCCGGGTGGATTCCTGGAGGAGGGTGAGGCCGGAATTGGCGGCGCTCACGAGCTGCCCCATGCCGGTGGGGCCCCAGAAGGTGTTCCAATCCGCGAGGGCGCTCACCGACGTGGGCGGGGTGACGATGGGCCGGCTGCCCTGGCTGAAGTTCACGTAGTCCACGTTCACGAAGTAGTGGAGGCGATCCTTCAGGATGGGCCCCCCGACATTGAACCCGTACTCCTGCACGCTGTAGGAGCGCTCCCGCGCGGCGGGGGTGTTGGTGCTGCCCGTGTCGAAGGGCACGGGGCGGAGGCGGGCGACGGCCCAACCCGGGCGCAGCTGGGTGAAGGCGCCGCCCTTGAACTCGTTGGTGCCGCTCTTGGTGATGGCGTTGATGATGCCGCCGGAGGCATCGCCGTACTGCACGTCGAAGGGGTTGGTGATGACCTGCAGCTCCTGGATGGAGTCGAGGCCGAACGCGAAGGGGATGCGGGTGCCACCCCGCTGCTCACCGTTGAACTTCGAGTTGTAGCTGGTGCCGTCGATCATGAGGTTGTTCATGATGCCGCGGGCGCCCTCGATGGCCGTGCGGTAGCCCTGGGTGTTGGGCGGGGCGCCGGGCGTGAGCTGCACGAGGTCCGTGAAGTTGCGCCCGTTGAGGGGGATGGCCTGGATGGTGTCCTCATTCAGGGTGCTCGTGGTCGTGACCGTGGTGGTGTCGACCCGCTGGGCCTCGGCCACGATCTCCACCACCGCGGAGGCTTCCTCCGCGTCCAGGTCGAAGTTGAAGGTGGTGGTCTCGGAGAGGCTCACCCGGAGATCCTGATGACGGAGGGTCTTCATCCCCTTGGCGCTCACGCTGATCTCATAGGGCCCCACCGGCAGGAAGCTCAGCAGGTAGACGCCCTGGGCATCGGCGGTGGCAGTGCGGGAGAGCCCGGTCTCCCGGTGCTTGACGGTGACCGTGGCCCCGGGAAGGGCGCTGCCCTTCCGGGCCCGCACCGTGCCGCGCACCGCACCGGAGGTGGGGCTGGTCTGGGCGTGGGCGGCCATGGCGCAGGCCAGGGCCGTCATGACGAGGCAGGGGGTCTTCGAACGCATTCCTTCTCCTTGCCCCGTGGCATGCGTGGGCGATGGTGGCGAATCTTCGAAATTCCCACGGAATGCCCATGACCCCAATCAAAACATCGCCATTTGGGACCTACCGGCGGTCGAATTGACGGGGGTGCACTCAAAAAAGTGCAATTTGTTCGCCCTGAATTTACCCGGGGTCAGGAACGGGACAGAGTCACGCCAGGGGACCCTTTTCCGCGGGAGTTCACGGAGAGATGGGGGGCGTATCGTGTGGAGCCTCTGGCGAGGGAGTCCGGTAAGGCCGATAGCCAAAGGTCACCGCAAGTCGAGTCCGATGGCCTTCGCTCCCCAGGAAGGCGCCTTGGAACCGCCAGGATTCCGCCCACTGGCTTGCAGCTTTGCGGAGCAAAGGGGGGCCCGATACGACGACGGCACGGAGCACCTTCCCTTTGCCATCCACGAGAAGGTCGAGCACGACACGGCCGTGCACCAGGGCCATGCGTGCCACTGCAGGATATGGGATCGGATCGAACGGGCTTCCATCCCTCAGGGCCAGGTCACTGGGAAGCCTAGGAATGAGGGTGGACTGGAGATCCGCCGCGGAATCTGATGCGTTATGACCTTGGGGGTTCGTGGGCAGCTGGTCTTCCTCGGGGGAAGTCGCTGACACCGAAACAGCAGCCAGCTCACCCGGGCTGAGGCGATCGCGGACGGGCTCCACAGGGGTCCCTGTCGTGAGGTCGATGGGAAGGATCAGCGGGCAGGGGACTGAATCCGGTTGGAGCGTCGATGAATGGGTTGAAGGGAACACCCGCAGGATTAACTGGCGCCCATTGAATTCAGGAGTTCCCCTCCAATGAATGGATGAACTCGACTTGCTCAAGGTGGCAATGTCACCTGGGGAAAGGAGGTCCGTGAGCGCCAACCGGCGGATGAGCTGTCCCGATTCCCCGTAGATGACGACCACGTTGGGGCCATAGCCCATCATGTGCCAGTCGTCGAAGGTCACGATGCGGGTGCCATCTTCAGAGACCAAGGCATTCACGGGGGCAATGGGATTCGCCAGGTCGAATTCCAGGACCTTCCGGTAGCCCCACCACCTCCGGGCCTGGAGGATGGCCTTGGCGGGGTCGCCCGAGCCGTCCGTGCGACCGGACCACCACGCGGCTTGGCGCGTCCGGCTGGCCGGGAGGACGACGACGCGATGGGCGCCGTGTCGGGAGGTGAAGACCCGGCGCTCGGGATCGGGCCAGGTATCCGCCCGAAGGAGCAACCCGACCAGCAGCAGGAGGCTCGCGAGTCGGATCTTCGGCGAGTGGATCATCCTGGGCTTACTTCGGCCACAGCCACCCGAACATGCCGCCCACCACCATGCCGTACACGAGGCTGTCGATGAACTGCTCGAGGGTGGCGGCCCAGGGCTTCCCGCGCCAGATGCTGTCCGGCACGGTGTGGAAGGCGAAGGCCAGGGTGGTGCAGGCGCCGGCGAGGCGGTACACGTGGCGGTAGTGGGCGCCGAAGGGCAGGGTGTGGCCCACCACGTAGGCCACGAAGATCATCACCATGAAGAGGAAGGCGAAGTACTGGACGAGGGCTTTACCCGCACTGTATTCGCCGGGATTGCGCAGCACCAGGTAGCCGATGGGCCCACGGCGGACCTCGGCCTTCCGCTCCGCGCTCATGCGGGCCCAATCCACGGCGGGCAGGGCCCACTGCCCGGAGGGCGCCTTCGTGAGGGTGGCGAGGATGTCGGCTTCGTTATCGAGCCGACCGTAGCCCTTGCGCCGCCAGAAGGGCAGGGCCACCCAGAGCAGGGTGCTGGTGATGGAGATGGCCAGGGTGGAGACGGCGATGGCCTTCCAGAGGTCCAGGAGCCCCGGGTGGCGCAGGGGCAGGTCGGGCACGGTCTGGGCCAGCGTCGCGAGCATGGGGGCCTCCTGGGGCCAGTGTAGGGATGAGGCGGGGAGGGGTCCATGGGACGATGGGAGGCTGTGATCCCCCCGGAGGACTTTTGCGCCGCGTCACCCCCCTCGCCTTGATCGCATTTGCCGCACCCCTCCTGGCCGTGAAGGCCCCCACGGAGGCCCAGAAGCTGAATCGCCTCCTGGACGCGCACTGGGAGGAGGTCCTCCGGCGAAACCCCCTGCAGGCCACGGCCCTGGGCGATGACCGCTTCAACGACCGCTTCCCCAACACCCTGTCCCCGGCTTGGCGGGCGGAAGAGAAGGCCCTCGCCGAGAAGTGGCTGGCGGCCTTCAAGGCCCTTGACCGGCGGAAGCTCCAGGGGCAGGACCGCCTCTCCCGGGACATCATCGTGCGGGACCTCGAACAGGGTCTGGCGGGACTCCGCTTCCCCAGCCACCTGCTGCCCGTGAACCAGACCGGGAGCCTCGCCACCTTCATGGCCCAGCTGGGCTCGGGCCAGGGCTTCCAGCCCTTCCGCACCGCCAAGGACTACGCCGACTGGCTGAAGCGGGCCGAGGGCATGATCGCGTGGATGGACCAGGCCATCGTGAACCTGCGGGAGGGCATGGCCAAGGGTGTGGTGCAGCCCAAGGTGGCCATGGTGAAGGTGGTGCCCCAGCTGAACGCCCTCATCGCCGCCACCCCCGAGCAGAGCGTGTTCTGGGGCCCCGTGGCGGCCCTGCCCAAGACCCAGATCCCCGCGCCGGAACAGGCCCGCATCACCGCCGCCTACCGCACGGCCATCGTCGAGCGCATCCACCCCGCCTACACCCGCCTGCGGGACTTCATCCAGGCCACCTACCTGCCCGCCTGCCGCGATACCGTGGGCTATGGCAGCCTGCCCGATGGCCGGGCCTGGTACGCCCATCAGGTGCGGGTGATGACCACCACGTCCCTGGATCCCGAGACCATCCACCAGATGGGCCTCAAGGAAGTGAGGCGCATCCTGGGCGAGATGGAGGCGGTGAAGGTGCAGGTGGGCTTCCAGGGCGACCTGCCCGCCTTCTTCCGCCACCTGGATGCTGATCCGAAGTTCTACTTCACCCAGGCTGAGGACCTGCTGCAGGGCTACCGCGACCTCCAGAAGCAGATCGACGCACGGTTGCCCAAGCTCTTCGATGTGTTCCCCAAGGCCAACTACGAGGTGCGCGCCGTGGAGGCCTTCCGGGCCGAGAGCGCCGCGGGTGGCTCCTACGAGGCGGGCTCCCCCGATGGGAAGCGCCCGGGCATCTTCTACTGCAACACCTTCAACCTGAAGGCCCAGCCCAAGTTCGGCATGGAGACCCTGAGCCTGCACGAGGCGAGTCCGGGGCACCACTTCCAGGTGAGCATCGCCCAGGAGGTGGAGGGCCTGCCCAAGTTCCGCCGCTTCGGGGGCTACAACGCCTACCAGGAGGGCTGGGCCCTCTACGCCGAGTCCCTGGGCAAGGAACTGGGCCTCTTCACGGATCCCTACCAGTGGTACGGGCGCCTCAGCGATGAGCAGCTGCGGGCCATGCGGCTCGTGGTGGACACGGGCCTCCACGCCAAGGGGTGGACGCGGGAGCAGGCCATCCGCTTCATGCGCGAGAACAGCTCCATGGCCGAGAGCGACGTGGTGTCCGAAGTGGAGCGCTACATCGTGTGGCCCGGCCAGGCCCTGGGCTACAAGCTGGGCCAGTTCGCGATCCGGGACCTCCGCACCGAGGCCGAGCGGGCCCTGGGGAAGCAGTTCGATGTGAAGGCCTTCCACCGGCAGGTGCTCATCGATGGCGCCCTGCCGCTCGACGTCCTGAAGACCAAGCTCCGCGCCTGGATCGCCGCCGAGAAGGCCAAGGGCTGACCCCGGACCCGGCGCGCCTGGCCCCTGGGCGGGGAACAGCCGCGCCGGGGGGCCATCCCCCTCCCGAACCCCCGGGAGCCCCATGCGCCGCCTTGCCACCCTCCTCCTGATGACCCTGGGCCTCGGGGCCCAGGAACCCACCGTGACCACCCTCGAGGCCCTGCGCCGGCAGTCCCCCCGGGATCCCCTGGTGCTCCTGAACCTGGCCGTGCTGCGGGCGGGCGAAGGGCAGGGGCCGGCGGTGGCGGCCCTGCTGGCGGAGCTGGCCGAGGCGCCGGGGGGGCTGGATCCCTCGGACCTCCGCAGCCTGGCCCCCTGGAGGGACACGGAAGCCTTCCGCCAGGTCGTGGCCGCGGCCCGGGCCCAGGCCCCCACCGGGGCGCGCAGCGCGGCGGCCTTCACCTTGGCGGAGTCCGACCTGCGACCGGAGGGCATGGCCTTCGATCCCCGGGAGCGGGTGAGCTACGTGGGCAGCGCCAAGGGGCGCATCCTCCGGATCTCCGCCGCGGGGGAGGTGCGGGACTTCGCGCCGGTGGAAGGGGCGGGGCACTGGGTGCTGGGCCTCACCGTGGATGTCCGCCGCCGTCAGCTGTGGGCGGTGGTGGATGATCCCCGCACCTGGTCCGATCCCGCCGTGGGGGGCGCCACCCTGCAGTGCTTCGACCTCCGCACCGGGCGTCGCCTCCGCACGGTGCGGGGGCCGGCCTTCGGGGCCCTCAACGACCTGGCGGTGAACGCCCGTGGCGAGGTCTTCGCGACCAACAGCTCCGATGGCTCCGTGGTGAGGGCCCGGCCCGGGCGAGATCAGGTGGAGGCCTTCCTCCCGCCGGGGAGCGTGCCCGAGGCCAATGGCATCGCAATGGCCCTCGGGGGGCGCGCCCTCTACGTGGCCGGCTGGCACGACATCCACCGGGTGGACCTCCGCACCCGGAAGGTCGAGGCCCTGGCTGCACCCACCGGGGTCGTGGCGGGCAACCTGGATGGGCTCTACGGGCACCGCGGCACCCTGGTGGGCATCCAGAACGGGGTGCATCCGGGCCGCGTGGTGCGCTTCCACCTGGATGCCGCCGGCCGCAGGATCCTGCGGGGCGAGGTGCTGGAGGCCTACCACCCGGAAGCCAATGGCATGACCACGGGCGCCGTGGACGGCGACTCCCTCCTCTTCTTCCGCAACAACCAGCTCAAGGGCTTCGACGACCAGGGCCGCGCGCGCCCCGGTGTGGTGCCAAAGCCCATCACCGTGGCGCGCCTCCGCCTGCGCTGAGGGGGTGCCTACTTCAGGTGGGCCTTGAGCCAGTCCACCCAGAGCTGCTGCGCCTGCCGCTGCCGGGCCGGGGTGCCGGGCCCGTGGCCCCGCTGGGGCCAGGCCCAGAAGCTCACGGGCTTGCCGGCGTCCTTGAGGATGCGGTAGAGCCGGTAGCTCTGGCTGGGGGGCACCCGGAAGTCCTGGTTCATGGTGAGGATCAGCGTGGGCGCCGTGATGCGGTGGGCCAGGGAGATGGGGGACTGGGACCGCACCAGGGCCTCGCCCTTGCCGCCATCGTAGGGCTGGGTGCCGGCGGGGAAGCCCAGGCGCCAGCCCTGGTTGCCATCGCTGAGGGCGTACTGGTCGTGGAGGTCCGTCACCGGTGCACCGGCCACGCCCGCTTTCCAGACGTCGGGATACCGCCCCAGCAGCCAGCTGGTCATGTAGCCGCCGTAGGACCAGCCGGTGACCGCCATGCGGGTGGGATCGATGAGCCCCTGGGCCTTCAGGGCCTCGATGCCGGCCATCACGTCGCGACCCGGACCTTCCCCCGCATCGTTGAAGATGGCGTGGGAATAGGCGTCGCCCAGGTTGTCGCTGCCCCGGTAGTTGGGGTTGAAGACCAGCCAGCCCTCCGCCGCGAAGAGCTGGTTGCGGGCGTTGAAGGCCTCGCCGCTGGCCGACACGGGGCCGCCATGGATGAGGAGCACCAGGGGGAGCTTCTGCCCGGGCTTGGCATCGGGCGGGTAGGTGAGCACGCCATCCTCCAGCTGCCCTTCGGGGCCCTTCCAGGTGACCCGCTCGACCTTGCCCAGGGCCAGGCCATCGAAGGCGGCGTTGAGGTTCGTGAGGCGGCGGGGCCTGGCGGTGGTGCTGTCCATCACGTACAGCTCCGCCGGGTGGTGGGGCGTGCGGCCCACGAAGGCCAGGGCGCCCGTGGGGGCCACGGTCACGTCCACGCTGTAGGACCAGGCCGGGTCCACGTCGCCCAGGTCCAGGCGGCGGGCGGGGCCCTCCAGGGGCTGCACCCAGAGGCCCACGCGGGTGCCCTCGTTCCCGCCCACCAGGAGGGACTTCCCATCCGGCATCCAGCGGCTCACGTAGAGGGCGCGGTCCAGGCCGCGGGTGAGGTCCTTCCCAGGGCCGCCCGAGGCAGGGGCCAGGTACACATGGTTGAGGCTGGCGGGGTCACCGTCGCGGTTCATCCAGTAGGCGAGGCTGCGACCATCCGGCGACCAGCTGGGGGTGGACTCCAGGCGCGTGGCGCCCGTGAGGGACCGCGTGGCGCCCGTGGCCACGTCGAGCACCTGAACCACGGTCTTCTCCCCGTCGCCCGTGTGGGGCGTGGCCTGGCGGACGATCGCGAGCTGCTTCCCATCCGGCGACCAGGAAAGGGGGCTGGCGGGCGGGGCGGGGGGCAGCACCACGGGCAGGCTCCAAGTGCCCGAGGTCAGGCGGCGGGCGGGGCCACCCGCCGCGTCGATGACCCACGCGTGCATGGGCATCTGGGCGGCATCGGCAAACACATCATCATCCCCGGCCTCGAACCCATCCTCGCCCTTGCGGGCCTCCGGGAGCTTGGGGGCCTCATCCTCCGCGGCGAAGGCGATCTGCCTGCCATCGGGGCTCCAGCTGAACTGGCCCACCCCCGTGGGGCTCTTGGTGAGGGGCTGGGCTTCGCCGCCGGCCATGGGCAGGAGGAGGATCTGCGACTTGCCCTCCACCTCGGCGAGGAATGCGATGCGATCCCCGGAAGGCGACCAGCGGGCATGGGCGAGGCCCTTGCGGCCGGCCACCAGGGTGCGCTGAGCCCCGGTCAGCGCATCCACCCGGGCCAGCTCGCGGGTGGTGCGGTTCTCCGCGGGCAGGGTGCGGGACACCATCACCAGCACCGCCTTCCCATCCGGGGAGATCTGGGCATCGGCCAGGCCCACGGTGCGCTCGACATCAGCCCAGGTGATCCGGGGCTTCGGGGCCTGGGCCGGAGCCGGTGCGGGCGCGAGGCCGAGGATGAGGACCAGGCCAAGGGCGTGGAAACGCATGGAACCTCCCGGAGATGGTAGGGCAGTCTGAGCCCCCTTCCCCCTGAAGGCAATGGCCGTGGGGCCGGCTCAGAAGCGGGGGCTGTTGGAGAACTCCACCTTCCAGGTCTTGCCGCCGTCGTCGGAATGGTAGATCACCGATTCCCCCTTGGAGTGGGTGCCATCGGCGATCGCGAAGAGCCCGGATTTCGGGAGGCTTCGGAGGTAGCTCCCCTCGAGGAAGACCTGTTCCTGGGCAGTCCAGGTGGCCCCATTGTCCGCGCTCAAGATGAGCTTCTGGCTATGAATGGGGAGGTGGCACCAGGAGAGGAGGGTGCCGTTGGGGAGCCTCACGGGGGCCACCCCATTCACCCGAGGGGCATCTTCGTACCGCTCTCGAATGATGTGAACGATGCCCGGCGTTCCGATGGGTCCGAAGTACCGTCCCCCATTCTTGGAAAGGGCGAAGCCAGGTCGGCCCCCGAGGGTGACCTCTTGCTGGAAGAGCACCGAAACCTCGTTCGGGGGGCCCATTGGCGCGAGGCTCATGACCGGGGTGTCGTTCAACCGGGGGGCCTCCAGCCAGGTACCGGGCTTGCGCTCATAGATCCAGGCGCTGCCCCGCGTGGTCAGGTACCCGAACCCATCGGGGTTGGTCCAAAACCAGAACCGCTCCGGGGAAAGCGAATTCAGGTCGTTGTATTTGCGAACACGGAATTCGTGGACCCGGTGGACCTTCCACTCGGCCTTCTCAAGGCGCGGGGATCGGTAGAAGGTCACAGCGTCGGGGGTCTGGTGGGCGAGGATCCATCCTGCCGTGTCGTTCCCATCGATGTGCAGGATGTTTCCCGGGGGGAGGTTGCCCGGGTCCAAGGGCTCCAGGGCTCCCAGGCTGCTCACCCGCAGGAGGGTGTTGAACTCGCCCCCCGCCACCAGGAAGGTCTCGGCCCCTTCCTGGGGGCTGAGGCAGAGCAGGGATTCCAACCGCCCGGTCCGGATGGATCGCCACCCCTTCTGGGGGTCCCGCATGAGGATGGTGCCCATGCGGCTGGCGGCGACCACTGTTCCATCCGCCAACTCGGTGACGCCCTCCAAGCCCACCGGATAGCGTTGGGCGAAGGCCTCGACCCGATCCTCGGGAACCATGGGGGCGTTCCAGCCTGGGATGCGCCGCACCGCAGGCGGATATTGGTATTTCGGGGCAAACCGCGAGAGGAAGGGCTCATTGCTGGTCACGAGGGAGCTCCGGCCGAGGATCACCTTTTCCCCCACGGCCGTGAGCACGATCCGACCGAGGTCTGATACGGCCCCATCCTCCACCTTGAAACTGCCCAGGAGCTTCTTCATACCGTCGCTCAAAGTGAGGCTGGCGGTCCCGACCTCGAGCTTTTCAAGGATGTAGGATCCAGGGCGCATCTGGCCCGTGAACAGGGAGGTGTCCCTGGAAAGCCCCGGGGCTTGTTGGGTCAGCACCTCCTCGGATCCGAAGTTCCCTTCGACACAGCGGAGGTGGATCTTCTCGAAGCGCCCCACCTGCGCGGTGTTGCTGGTCATGACCAGTTGGACGGCACCCTTCCCGCCCCAGAGCTTGGGCTGGGCGGCCAGGGGCAGGGATAGGAAAAGCAGGGCGATCTTCATCCACCAGGCGCAGGGGCGATGGGGCAGCATGAACACTCCAGATGCGGGGAAGGGCGAGGCAGAGGAGGAAGACCAGGCCAAGGGCATGGAAACGAATTGAACCTCCCTGGGATGGAAGGGCGGACTGAGCCCCCTTCCCCGGAAAGGCAATGGCCGTGGGGCCGGCTCAGAAGCGGGGGCTGTTGGAGAACTCCACCTTCCAGGTCTTGCCGCCGTCGTCGGAATGGTAGATCACCGATTCCCCCTTGGAGTGGGTGCCATCGGCCACGGCGAAGAGCCCCGACTTGGGCAGGGAGACCAGGTGGGTGCCTTGGAGGAAGGTCTGCTCCTGGGGCTTCCAGGTCGCACCATTGTCCGTGCTCCGGTAGAGGGCCGCCCGCTCCACGGGGTAGGAGCACCAGGTGATGAGCGTGCCATCCGCCAGCTGGACGGGGGCGGCGCCGATGAACCGGGGCGGGGTGTCCTGGCGTTCCAGCAGCATCCGGAAATCCGCGGGGGTGTCCACACTCTCGAAGAAGCGCCCGCCGTTCTTGGAGATGTTGATGCCCGGTCGGCCCCGCACGGACTGGTGCCCCGTTTCGAGCACCAGGGTCAGGAAGGTGGGACTTGAGGCGGCCAGGGCGACGACCGGGGAGGTGTTGATGCGGAAGCACTCGGTCCACTTGACGGCCTTCCGATCGTAGATCCAGGCGTTCCCCGTGGTGGTGATGTAACCGAACCCCTCGGGCAGATCCCAGAACCAGAATCGCTCGGGGGTGGCTTTGAACAGGGCGCTCCAGAACCCACTGGGCAGCGGGTGGGACTTGGTGGCCTTCCAATCCCCCTTCTCCAGCTGGGAGGACCGGAAGAAGGTCATCGCCTCCTGACCTTGGTGGGCCACCACCCACCCCTCGGTCGCATTGCCATCGAGGTAGAGGATGTTGCCGGGGGGAAGGTTGCCGGGATCGATGGGGACCAGGTTGCCCATGGCATCCACCCGGAGCAGGGTGTTGAACTCGCCCCCGGCGATCAGGAGGGTTTCCGCACTCTCCACCGCCCTCAGGCAGAGCAGGGATTCCAGGCGCCCCGTGCGGTAGCTCCGCCACCCCTTCTTGGGATCCCGTACGAGGATGGTGCCCATGCGACTGGCGGCCACCACCGTGCCATCGGAGAGTTCCGTCATCCCCTCCACGCCCACCGGAATGAGCTGGGCCAGGGATTCGGTCCGGTCATTGGGATCCCGGGGTGAGGTCCATCCGGGGATCCGCTTCACGGTGGCGGGGTAATGGAACTTGGCCGCGAAGCGGGTGAGGAAGAGCTCGTTGCTGGTGACCGTGGGGCTACGGCCGAGGGCCACCTTGTCGCCCAAGGCGGTGAGGATCACCCGGCCGAGGTCTGAAATGGTCTCGGCCTCGACCTGGAAGGTCCCGAGCCGCTTCTTCATGGGATCGCTGAGTTTCAGGAAGGAACGGCCGGCGGTGATCTCCTCGATCTCGTAGGTCCCGGCAGTCAGGTGGGCGGAGAACAGGGAGGTGTCCCTGGAGAGGCCGGGCATCACCTGTTTCAGGACTTCCGTCTTCCCGTAGTTCCCGAAGCCCGCCACGCACCGGACCTGGATGTTCTCGAACCTCCCGACCTGGGCGGTGTTGCTCGTGAACGTCAGTTGGACGGCGCCGGTCCCGGGTTTGAAGGCGGGCTGGGCGGCCAGGGGCAGGCCCATGAGGGCCAGGAGCAGGTACAGACCGGCCGTTTTCAGTCGGGGGAATGTCATGGATCACCGGGGTGAGGGAAGAATCCTAACTATAACCTGAATCCCTGGCGGCACCGGGTGGCCTGCCCGGAACAGGCAGGCGGTTCAATCATCCCCTTCCCGGGTCCATGCTGAAGGGCCCCCGGAGCCCGCATGCCTGAAGCCAAGCCCAAACCCAAGGTGGACACCGCCCGCGCCTGGCGGGAGGCGAAGGCCCTGCTGCGGGCCCACCGGGGCTCCCTGATCCTGGGCATGGGGCTCATGCTCATCAGCCGGCTGGCGGGGCTCGTGCTGCCGGCCAGCACCAAGTACCTCATCGACGAGGTGCTGGGGAAGCGCAACGCGCACCTGCTCCTGCCCCTGGCCCTGGGGGCCGGGGCGGCCACCCTCGTGCAGGCGATCACCAGCTACGCCAACTCCCAGGTGGTGAGCGTGGCGGCCCAGCGGGCCATCATGACCATGCGGCAGCGGGTGCAGGACCATGTGCTGCGGCTGCCCATCCGCTACTTCGATGGCACCAAGAGCGGCGTGGTGATCTCCCGGGTGATGAACGATCCCGAAGGCATCCGCAACCTGGTGGGCACGGGGCTCATCCAGCTGGTGGGCGGGGTGATCACCGCCGTCATCGCCCTGTCGGTGCTCTTCTGGCTGAACTGGAAGCTGACCCTGGCGGCGGTGCTCTTCCTGGGGGCCTTCGGGGGCGCCATGGCCCTGGCCTTCCGGAAGCTGCGCCCCCTCTTCCGCCAGCGCAACGAGATCACGGCGGAGATCACGGGACGCCTCACGGAGTCCATCGGCGGGGTGCGGCTGCTGAAGGTCTACGTGGCGGAGGCGCGGGAGCGGAGGATCTTCGCCGAGGGCAGCGAGCGGCTCTTCCAGAACATCGCGAGCACCCTCACGGGCACCAGCGCCATCACCGCCTTCGGCACGGCCATCGTGGGGGCCCTGGGTGTGCTCATCATGATCCTCGGGGGGAAGGCCATCTTCGCCGGGGTGATGACCCTGGGCGACCTCATCATGTACACCTTCTTCGTGGGCCTCATGGCGGCCCCGGTGGTGCAGATCGCCAACATCGGCACCCAGGTGAGCGAGGCCTTCGCGGGCCTCGACCGCGTGCGGGAGATCCTCGACATGCCCACGGAGGACCAGGAGGACGCCTCCCGCGCCGCGCTGCCGGAGGTCCAGGGCACCGTGGCCTTCGAGGACGTGACCTTCGCCTACGAGGAGGGGGCCGACGTGCTGAGGGGAGTCTCCTTCGAGGTGCCCGCGGGCCGCACCGTGGCCCTGGTGGGCTCAAGCGGCGGCGGCAAGAGCACCATCCTCTCCCTCGTCATGGCCTTCAACCATCCCCGGAGGGGTCGGGTGCTCGTGGACGGGAAGGACGTGGCAACCCTCAAGCTCCGGGAGTACCGCGCCAAGCTCGGCGTGGTCATGCAGGACAACTTCCTCTTCGATGGCACCGTGGCCGACAACATCGGCTTCGCCAAGCCCGGGGCCACCCGGGCCGAGATCGAGGCCGTGGGCCGCATCGCCCACGTGAACGAGTTCGTGGACCGCTTCGAGCAGGGCTACGACACGGTGGTGGGCGAACGGGGCGTGAAGCTGTCCGGCGGCCAGCGCCAGCGGGTGGCCATCGCCCGGGCCATCCTCGCCGACCCCCGCATCCTCCTGCTGGACGAGGCCACCTCCAGCCTCGACAGCGAGAGCGAGGCCCTCATCCGCGATGGCCTGCGCAAGCTGCGATCGGGCCGCACCACCTTCGTGATCGCGCACCGCCTCAGCACCATCGAGAGCGCCGACCAGATCCTCGTGGTGGAGCGGGGCGAGATCGTGGAGCGGGGCACCCATGCCGAGCTGCTGGCCCTGGGGGGGCGCTACAAGCAGCTGCACGATCGCCAGCACGGGCTGGAGCTGGATCAGTTCATCAATCCCGGGGAGGACTTCACGGGGCCGGCCACCCATCCATGAATGAGGGCCGCCGGCGCGGGTACGCCGGCGGCCCATCCCCAGGTGGGATCAGTGGCTGTGGCCGTCGGTGCCCTTGGGTTCCCCCGTGGGCTTCACGTGGGGCAGCCGGGCCTCCAGGTTGGCCAGGCCCCAGGCCGTGGCGGCGAGGGCCTGGGCGTTCTGGAGGAGGTCCTCGGGCTTGGCGTGGTCGAAGGTGTCGACCTGGCTGTGGTGGGTCACCTTGATGTACTCGTCGAAGTCCTTGCGGGCGAAGAATGCGGGCACGCCCTCGGGGAGGAAGGGGGCGTGGTCCGAATCCAGGGCGGTCTCCAGGTTGAGCTCGCGCACGCCGATCTCGTTGGCATCGGCGATGGCCTGGGCCACGAGGGGCCTCAGGTCCTGGCGGCCCTGCAGGTTCCAGCCCTTGATGGGGGCCGTGCCGGAGTCCTCGATGAGCACGGCCTGGTGCTTGGGCAGCTCGGCGGCATGGGCCTTCACGTAGGCCTTGGAGCCGTAGAGCCCCTGCTCCTCACCGCTGAACAGCACCACGCGGATGGTGCGCTTGGGGCCCACCTTCTGGGCGGCGAGGGCGCGGAAGGCCTCCATGACCGCCGTGACGCCCGTGCCGTTGTCGGTGGTGCCGGTGCCCAGGTCCCAGCTGTCGAGGTGGGCCCCGAGGACCACGATCTCCTCGGGCTTCTCCGTGCCGCGGAGCTCCGCGATCACGTTGTGGGCCTGCACGGGCTTGGGGGAACGGGTGCCCTGGATGTTCAGCTCGATCTCCACCTTCTCGCCCCGCATCGCCAGGCGCTTCAGGAGGGAGAAGGACTCGGTGGCGAGGATGGCTCCGGGAACCTGGGTGAGGGGATGACCCGCATCCGGGCCACCGATGGCCAGCAGGCGGCCGTCCTTCTTGTTCGACTGGAGGAGGACCCCGGCCACCTGCTTGAAGAGCTCCTTCTGCACGGCCGCGAAGGTCTCATTCCACAGCTTGGGGTCCACCTCCTTGGGCATGGCGGGGCGCCCGGCCATCAGCAGGAACTTCCCCTTGGCCTGGGTGGGGAGGGCCTTGAGCTCCTCGAGGCTCTGGGGCGCCGGCAGGATCACCTCGCCCTTCACGGGGCCCGGGGTGGGGGGGCACCAGCCAAAGGCGGCGCCCTGGAGGGGGATGCCCGCATGGGTCAGGAGGCGCGCGGAGAAGGTGCCCCGGGTCCAGGAAGGGCCGAACTCGTAGGCCTCCTCCCGGACATTGACGGCCCCGTAGGTCTTCAGTTTCGTCATGGCCCAGGCCTGGGCCTTCAGCAGGTTCTGCGAACCCGTGAGGCGGGGGCCGATGACGTCGGAGAGGTACTCGAGGTTGGCCATGGCCTCGGAGCGGGCGGTGATCTCAGTGGAGAGCTGGGCCAGGGGCCCCATGAGGGGCGCCGCCTTGGGGGCGGCGATGCTCTGGGCGGGGGCGACGATGGTCAGGCCGAGGATGAGGGCGAGGGTGAGTGGGCGCATGGAGCTCCTGAAGGCACGAAGGGCCATGGCGGCTACTCCCGCACCTCGGGTGCGTTTACGCCCGGAGGCCTTCGGATGGCCCCTGGGGCGAACCGAAGCCCCCTTGCCGTTCCTTGTGGGTGTTGGGTTTGCCGTGATCGGAAGGCGGGCCCCGCCGGCAGGATGCCGGTCATCGGGCAACTTGCCGGCCGGCCCGTCTCAGGTCCGCGAGGCCTTCCCCCGCCGGAGCGAGAAGAGCATCAGCCCGATGGCGAGGCCCAGGATGAACCCGTGGAGGGAGTCGCCGTGCGCCCCGGAGACGAGGCCCCGGCGGATGAAGAAGGGGAAGGCGCTGCCCACCGCGAGGCACCCGAGCCCGGCGAGGAAGAGGGGGCGATGGAGGGGACGGGGCATGGGGGTCATCCCTTGAAGTGGAACCAGGTCATGGCGGCGAACTTCGTCACCACCATGGCCAGGAGGATGGTCAGGAGGTCGGTGCGCAGGGCCTCACCGCGCAGCAGGCCCCGGAAGAGCCAGAAGCCCGTGACGATGGCTCCGGCGAGGGCGGCATGGCTCAGCGCCCGGGAACGGTGGGACCAGAAGCGTTCGTCGATCATCGGCGGCGTTCCGTGAGGGTGAAGCAGTCGTCGGTGCCCACCCCGAAGACCCGGGCCAGCTGGATGGCCAGGGGGAGGCTGGGGATGTATTTCCCCTGCTCGATGGCGTTGATGCTCTGCCGGGACACGCCCACGGCCTCGGCCAGGGCCTGCTGGGTGAGCCCCAGGGCCGTGCGGCGCTCGCGGACGGAGTTTTCGAGGAGGAGGATGGGCATGGGGATGTCAACTCAACTTGACATCCCCAAGGTGGGGCCTCCCCGGGATCATGTCAAGCAAGCTTGACTAGGGCCACAGCCGCAGCCGACCTTCCTTGAAGTCCACCTCGAAGGCGCGGGCGGTGGCCAGCACGTCGGTGCCCAGGAGCCCCACGGGCAGGTCCCCCGTGAACTTGGCGAGGACCGGCAGGTCCCCCACGCGGACGGTCTGGGACGAGCGGAGCCAACCCCCCAGGTCGAGGGAGCCCACGGTGGCGAGCCTCACGGCCAGGGGCCGCCCGTCGAGGCCGCGCGGCGGCGCCCCCGGCGCGTCCCGGAGCGCCCATCCCGCCTCCCGGGCCAGGGCCTGGGGCAGGAAGGTGTGGGGGCTGCCGGTGTCCAGCACGAGGAAGGTCCGGCGGCCCTCCACACGGGCCTCCACGCCGAGCAGTGCGCCCATCTGCACCAGGGGTAGCTCGGCGCCGGGGGGCGGGGCCGTCGACCCGCGGGGCCCCAGCCGCAGCTCCCAGCTGCCGCTGGGGGTCCGCTCGAACCGCAGGCACCCCAGGGGTGCGAGCACATCGAGGCCCAGGATGACCTCGGGCAGTCCCGTGGGTTTGCCGGGCCCGGTGGGGACGAGCACGGCCGTGGGGCCCAGGTCCCGCGCCCCGAGGCCGAGGGGCACGGTGGTGGTGCCGAAGCCCGCGGTGGCCCCGCCGGCGCCCTGCGCTTCCAGGGCCACCGTCCGGCGGCCGGCCTGGGAGTGCTCCGTCATGGTGGCGGGGGTGATGGCCTGCCCGGGGGGCAGGGCTGCCGTCCCCACGAGGGTGGTGGCCGCCGCGGTGTCCACCACCGCGGGGAGGACCTTCCCCGCGAGCTGCACGGGGATCGTGGGGTGGCCCTTCTCCCAGGCGAGGGGCAGGGTGGTGGCGCCCGAGGCGGCGGGGGTGGGCGGCGCGGTCTCCACCTGGGTGGTGAGCACCGCATCCTGGGGCCCCAGGGGGATCTGCCCGGCGAAGAGGTTCATCACGGGGCCCGCTTCCGGGGCGGCCTGGGCCCAGCCCTCGATGCGCCAGCGGCCCCGCAGGCCATCGCCGGTGGTCGCGTGCACGCGGACCCTCAGCCCCTGGAGCTCCGCCAGGGGCCGGTCCAGCACCTCCCGCTCCGTGGCGCCCCGCTTCACCCGCACCCGGAGGCGGTCCGACCCGGCCGCCAGGGTCACCTGGAGGCCATCCTGGGCGCGCACGAGGTCCGCGGACTGGCCCTCGCTCACGGGCACCACCACGGCCACCACGTCCACCCCGGGCCGCAGGGTCAGGGACTGGCCTTCCGGCACCTCCACCCGGACCACGTTCAAGGTCGTACCGTGGCGCTTCACCAGGAAGGCGGGCACGGAACCCGCCGTGAGGGTGAGGCCTGCGCAGAGGAGGGTGGATGCCAGCGCGCGCATGGGGGCCTCACTTCAGATAAGCGGCGGTGTCCATCAGGGCCAGGTCCTGCGCGGCCTCCGCCCACTGCCGGAGCAGGGTCAGGTGGCCGCTGCCGATGAGCAGCAGGAGGCGGTCCCCGGGTTCGGCGACGCGGTACACATTGGCGAGGATGCGCAGGTTCCGCTTCTGCCAGTTGGTGAGCAGGTTGGCCCCCTCGTAGAGCTCCGTGCTCTCGGGATCGGGGTGCAGCATGCGCACGTACCAGTCGTGGTCGGCGCGCATGTAGGCCTCCGAGTTCAGGTGGCGGAAGGTCTCGAGCACGGTGCCCTTCGCCATCAGGTCCTGGAGGCGCTGGAGGTGCTCGGGGATGGGGGCGGGGGTGGCCGCTTTGGCCTCACCCTGGGGCTTCGGCTTGGGCTTCGGGGTGCCGATCTCCTGCGGCACGCGGCCATCCATCCACATCGGGTAGTCCACGGGGATCACCGTGGCGTGGCCCAGGCGCTTGGCGAGCACGAAGGCCACCTGGTCGATCTCGTTGGCGGTGAGGGGGTATTCCCCCTTGAGGAACTTCGCGTAGTTCTCCGGGGCCTTCGAGCGGTAGAAGGGCGACTCGATGAGGATCTTCGTGGGGCGGAAGGTCGCGATCCGATCCAGGAGCTCCGCGAGCTCCCGCTGCTTCGAGGGGGTGCGCACGTCGCCCGGGGCGAGGTTCACCGCATCCTGGCTGGCCCCCTCCATGTGGTAGCTGCCCAGCACCAGCAGGGGCGTGGCCTCGGGGCGGTTGTGGGGATCCGTGGGGCTCGGGATCAGGCGGGGCGGGGCCTGGGCCACCATGGGGAGGCAGGCGAGCAGCAGGGTGGCAAGGACAGGGCGCATGGGACCTCGGCGGAAGCGACCTCCACGATGGCGAGGTCGGAGACGCCGCACCACCCTTACGGGGCGATCCCTGGGGCGAACCGAAAGCGGCCGGAGCCCAGCTCCGAGTGGTCTCCGCGAGACCGGGCCAGGTCCCATCCCGGCACCGTGCCGCCCCTCCGGTACCTTGCCGGGGGTCCACCGGCACCCTGTCTCAGGGCTTCTCGCCGAGGAGCAGGAGGTTGCCCGGGTTGAAGCGGTTGGCCACCTCGGAGCTGCCCACGCGGAAGCCGGCGGTCCGCAGCTCCTCGGCCCAGGCCTCGCCACTGCGGTAGGTGGGGCGCCCGCCCCGATTGAAGCCCAGGGCCAAGGCGAAGCGTTCGAAGGCCCGGGTGTAGCGGGTGCCCCCCTGGCGGGCGGCATCCGTCTCGCGCACCAGGATGCGGCCGCCGGGCGCCAGGGCGGCGAAGGCCTTCCGCAGCATGGCGCGCTGGTCGTCGGGGCCGAGGTAGTGGAGCACGTCGAGGCAGGTGACCACCTGGCAGGGGGGCAGGTCGAAGGTGCGCATGTCGCCGAGCGTGAGCTGCACCTGGGGCAGGTCGCGGGTGGCCTTCACTGCGGCCCGGTGCTTGGTGCGGTCGTACTCCACGCCCACCACGCGGCGCCCCTCGCCCAATTGCGCGAGCACGCAGGCCAGCAGCCCGAAGCCGCTGCCCAGGTCCACCGTGAGGTCACCTGGGTGCACATGCGGCGCCACCGCCCGGTAGCAGGGATCCAGCACCACCTTCCAGGACCCGTAGCACCAGGTGTTCAGGTTCCACCCGCGGTAGCGGGGGCGGGTGCCCTGAATGGCGCGGTCGAGGGCGGCCTCGAAGGTCGGGGAGGTGGATGGGGGCATGCCGCCAGTCTAAGGGCAGGCGGGGGTCAGTCCTTCAGCACGATCCAGGCCTTGCGCCCGGCCTTGATGGCCTCCATCAGGATGCCCATGGCCTCGAAGGGCTCCAGGGGGCGCGGCTCCAGGCGCTGGTCATCCACCAACAGCACCGCGTGGCTGCCGGGATCCGGCAGGTCCTGGAGTCCAGGGGTGGGATGGCGTTGGGGGGGCGCCGGCAGGGCCTCCATGTCCAGGCCCTCGCCGGTGTCGAGGGCCTCGGTGGACGTTCCGAAGTGGGTGGCCAGCGCGGCCAGTGCGGCGGCGGAGGGACGGGCGCGGTCCCGCTCCCAGGTGGAGATGAGGGTCTGATCCGTGCCGAGGGTGGCGGCGAGTTGCTGTTGCGTGAGGCCCGCCTTCACCCGGAGGAACTTCAGGCGCTCCCCCAGCGTGCCAGGCGTACCTGTCAGGGTCTGGGAATCGTAGGGGCCGCGGATCGCCATGCCCTACCATTGTCCTTGATTTCCCCCCGGAGCTTCCGCCTCCATGCCAGATTCCCCCACCCCCGAGGCCCGCACCGGGCGACCCGCCTGGGCGGAGTCCGCCTCGGCGGAGCGGGTCGGGCGGTTCATCCTGGGCCCCGAGCTGGGCCGGGGCGCCCTGGGGCGGGTGGTGCGGGCCTGGGATCCCATGCTGCGCCGGGTGCTGGCCCTGAAGCTCCTGCTGGAGCCGGATCCCATCCTCACCCTGCGGCTCACCCAGGAGGCCCAGCTGCAGGCCCAGGTGGAGCATCCGGGGGTGTGCCGCATCTACGAGGTGGGGCACGGCGGATCCACCCCCTACATCGCCATGGCCCTCCTGGAGGGGGAGACCCTGGGCGGTTGGGCCGCCAACGCCGCCCCGCGGGCCACGGTGGCGGTGCTGAAGCAGGTGGCTGAAGTGCTCGCCGTGACCCACGACCGCGGCCTCGTGCACCTGGACCTCAAGCCCTCCAACATCCAGATGGAACGCGATGCCGCGGGCCAGCTCCACCCCGTGCTCCTGGACTTCGGCCTGGCCCGGGAGCTGGGGAATCCCGGCCTGCAGTTCAAGGGGGAGGGCACGCCCGCCTTCATGAGCCCCGAGCAGGCCCGGGGCGAGGAGCCGGGCCCGGCCTCCGACCTCTACAGCCTCTGCGCCACCGCGGTGTACCTCCTCTCCGGGCAGCGCCTGGAGGGCGCCCTGCCCACCGGCGCCCCCGCGGGCGTGCCGGCCGATCTGTGGCCCGCCCTGGCCCAGGGCCTGGCGGAAGCGCCGGAGGATCGCTACCCCTCGGCCCTGGCCCTGGCGGAGGACCTGGGGCGCTGGCTCGACGGGCGGCCCGTGTGGGCGGCGCATCCCTCCCGCTGGCGCCGGAGCTGGGCCTGGGTGGCCCGCCACCGGGCCCGCCTCCTGCGTAGTGCCGCGGGGGTGCTGCTGGGGCTCGTCCCCCTCCTGTGGGGTGGGATGGCCCTGCGCAGGTTCCGGCAGGAAGCGGCCTTCACCCAGGACTACACCACCCGGGTGCAGGAGCTGGAGGCCACCCTGCGCGTGCAGCGCATGCTGCCGCCCCACCCGGTGGCCGGGGACCTCGCCAAGGGGCGGGCCCTGGTGGCGGAGCTCCAGTCCCGGCGCCGCGCCCACCCCCGCTTCGCGGCGGGGCCCACGGCCTTCCTGCTGGGCCGCCTCCACCTCGCCCTGGGGGATCCGGATGCGGCCCGCGGCGAGTTGGAAGCCGCCGTGGCCCAGGGCTACGACACGCCGGAGGCCTGGTTCGCCCTGGGCAAGGCGCGCAGCCGCCTCCTCGCCCGCCAGGCCGCGGGGACGGAGCGGATGGGCCCGGGCCTCGCGCAGGATGCCTGGATCTCCACCCTCGACCGGCTGAAGGCGGAGGCCAAGGAGAGCCTGGAACAGGGCCGTCGCAGCGCCCTGGATCCCCCCGAGCTCCAGGAGACCCTGCTCCTGCTCGCGGAGCGGAACTTCGAGGCGGCCCTGGCCCGGGCCCGGGCCGCCAGCGTGACCCATCCCTGGCTCTACGAACCCCTGGCCCTGGAAGGGGAGGTGCGCCTCGCCGAAGCCCAGGTGGCCCCGGACCCGGCGGCGAAGCTGGATCGCCTGCGGGAGGGGGGCCGGGTCCTGGCGCGGGCCGTGGCCATGGCCCCGAGCGACCCGCGGCTCCGGGAGCTGGAGGTGCGGCGCTGCCAGCAGGCCCTCCGCCTCGCCTGGTCCAGCAGCGCGCCCATGGAGCCCAGCAGGCCCTCCGCCTCGCCTGGTCCAGCAGCGCGCCCATGGAGCCCTTCGAGGCGGCCCTGGACCAGGCGCTGGAGACCTGGGAGCGGCTGGATCCCGAGGATCCCCTCCGCATGGCCCTGGCGGCGCAATCCCTGGCGGATCGGGCCATGCGGGGCTACGTGAAGGGCAGGGATCCGGAACCCGATGTGCAGGCGGCCCTGGCCCTGGCGGCCCTCACCCTGGCCCGCACCTCCCACCCGAAGGAGGCCCTGCAGGCCCAGGCCCAGGCGCTCTGGGTGCGCGCCGCCCAGGCCATGCACAGCGGGGGCGAGGTGGGGAGCGCCTTCGAGGAGGCCCTGGCCTGCATCCGGCGGGCCCTGGCCGAGGCCCCCGGGGATCTCTACACCTGGGATCTGCTCAGCCGCATCCACCGCTTCCGCTTCACCCACGCCTTCCACAACGGCGGGGACCCCGAGGCCTACTTCGAGGACGCGCGCCGTGACCTCTCGGCCCTCCCGGACGATCCCGCCTTCGGCAACCTGCGCGGCTACCACCTGGCCCTGCTCCGCACGGTCTGGGCCTCGAGCCTGCAGGATCGGAACCGCTCCAGTGCGCCGGCCCTGGGGCCCGGCATTGCCGACCTAGAGGAGATCTGCCGGCGGCGCCCGACGGACAACGTGGCGAAGTTCCACCTGGCGAGTGCCCAGCTGATGCGGGGGCAGGATAAGACCCGCAGCCGCGAGGAGCGGCAGGTGGATCTGAAGGCGGCCTACGACCACTACGAGGAGTCCCGCCGGGCCAATGTGAACTCCTTCGAGACCCACTGGGGCCTGATGTTGGCGGCCCAGTACCGCGTGGAGCTGATCCGGGAGATGGGGGGTGATCCCCGGGAGGCCATGGGGCAGTTCCGGGCGGCCCTGGGGCACTTGGCGACGTTGCTTCCGGATCACTGGGTGCGCTGGGAGGGGGAGGCCTCCTACGCCTTCCAGCAGGGGCAGGCCGCGGCATCCCCTGCGGAGGCGGAGGCCGCCTACCTGCGGGCGGCCGCCGCCATCGCCCGGAGCCGCAAGGCCAATCCCGGGGCCCGGGAGATCTACCTCTGGGAGGCCCGGATCCAGGGGGCCTTGATGGACTACCCGAAGCACTACGCCCGGGCCCGGGCGGCGGCCCTCGGCGCCCTGGACCGCGTGGAGGCCCTGCAGCCGGACAACGCCCAGGTGGCGACCTTGCGGAAAGAGATCCTCGCCCAGGCGCCCCCGCGCTGAGGGTTCAGCTGGCCTCGGCGCGGCGCAGGGCCACCAGCAGGGCCTCGGCCCGGATGCGGTTGAACTCCAGGAGCGTGGCCGTGGCCCGGGCCACATCGCGGCTGCGGCAGGCCGCGACCAGCTCCCGGCGCGTGGGCCGCGCCTCCCGGAGGTGCTCCCGCACGCCCTGGATCGCGGGGAAGAAGCGGATGGAGCGGCGGATGGCGGATTCCACCACCTGGAGGATGAGCGGCCGCTCCGCAGGCACGAAGAGGATGCGGTAGAAGGCCACCACGCCCTCGGCGCCCTCCGAGGCCAGCAGCCCCTGGTCCAGGCGGTCGCTGAGGGACTGAGGTCCTGGATCTCCTCCACCTCCTCCACGGTGACGGGGGTGACCAGCACGCCCTTGTAGGGGAGGAAGGTGATGAGGCCTTCGGCCTCCAGGCGGCGCAGGGCCTCCCGCAGGGGGATGGTGCTCACGCCGAGGGTCTTGGCCAGGTCGAGCTGGGGGATGGGCTTGCCGGCACGGAGCTCGTCGCGCAGGATCATCTCCCGCACGGACTCCACGATCCAGGGCACGAGGGTGGGCATCTCGGACAGGCGGGTCATCAGGGCGCTCCGGTGCGGCGCAGCACGGCGGTGAGGCGGGCCAGGATCTCCCGGTCCGAGGTGTCGGCGGGGAGCGCGTCGGCGGCGCCGCCCTCCAGGGCCTGGAGCTTGGCCTCCAAGGCGGAGGGCACGGGATGCAGGATCACGGGGATCCCGAAGCGCCCGGGTCCCCAGAGCTCCGGGGCCACGAGGGCGCCCCGGATGTCGTAGGTATCCAGCTGGGCGGCCACCTCGGCCAGGGTCTCGGCCCGGTGCACGTGCACGCCCTCCGCCGTGAGGCGGGCGGCCAGCGTGGTCCAGGCGCTCCGGGGGCCCGCCAGCAGGAGGCGCACCCGGGCATCCAAGGTGAAGCCCGCATGGTAGATCAGGGAGGCGGGCCAGGCGAACAACGACCCGGAGGGGCCTTCGTGGGAAGGCACCTCCGGGAAGGGTGAGGCGGGAAAGAGCACGGTGGATCGGACTACTGGGCCTTGAGGGTGCCCACGGCCAGGGTGATCTCCTCCATGCGGGACTTGGCCACGGTCTCCCAGGTGAGGTCGGTGGTGCCGATGTCCTCGGGGATGATCTTGGCCTTGGTCACGGTGAGGGGGATGGCCGTGCCGGAATCCAGCTTGCCCGTGGTGGCGGCGTCGAAGTCGATGGCCACGCGGAAGAGGGGCTGGTCCGAGGGCTTGGCCGTGAGGCGGCGGTCCTTCTGGAACACGCCCACGGTGAACACGCCCGTCTTCAGGATGCCGGCGTTGCGGAACACGGGATCGCCGGGATCCCCGGGGGTGAGGCCCTGCTCACCGAGCTCCAGCACGCCGGGATCCTGCACGTAGGCGCCGTCGCCGAACTTGCCCCACTTCACGTTGCCATCGGCCTTCAGGTTGAAGCCGACGCCGCGGGACTTCAGGGAGCTGGAGCCCACCAGGTTCAGCACCAGGTGGGTGGGGGTGGAGCTGGCGTCCTTCACCAGGCGCCAGCCGGTGCCGGTGGGATCGGTGTAGGCGAGGCCGGTGGCCTTGGCGGCCGCCGCGGCCGGGCTGCTGGAGGAACCGCCGCCGCAGGCGACGAGGCCGATGAGCACGAGGCTCGACAGGGCGAGCTTGAGGGAAGCGTTGCGCATGGGTGACCGTCCTTACTTCTTGAAGGCGAGGTTGAAGGCGGAGGTGAAGAGCTGGACGTCGAAGTTGTCGACCCAGCTGTTGCCGTAAGGGGAGATGCCCGACTGGACCGTTTGGGCCAGGTACCAGTTGATGGCCACCGGGCCTCCGTCCACCGCATCCGTCTCGAGGTCCTTGTCCGCGTCGAGGTTCACCACGAAGGCGATCTCCTCACCGTACTGGAGCGGGTCGGCCTTGCTGTAGGCCCGCATGCCGAAGCGCTGCCCGCGCTCGTTGGGGGCGGTCCAGGTGCCATCGGCGTTGATCTTGCCACCCTCCCAGTAGAACTCTCCGAAGGGGGTCATGGCGCCGAGGAAGGTGCCCAGCTTCCAGTCCACGGCCTGGTTGGCGTTGTTCTCCACGGTCACCGCGAGCTTCACCGCCTCGCCCTGGGGCACGATGGGCACGGGCATGAAGTGGTCGTACTGGCCGTTGTATACGAACTCGAACTCGGGGTTCACCACGGGGAAGCTCACCCGGGTGCGGGCGGGCTGACCGTGGGCGGAGCCCACGTTGATGGCCGCGAAGGCGTTCTCCACCGCGGCCACCTCGGCGGAACCGCCGCCGTAGAGGTCCGTGGCGGCGGCGAGCGCGGCTTCGCGGGCGTCGTCGTAGTTGCTCTCCATGGTCAGGTGCTCGGTGAGCGCCTTGTACCAGATGCGGGCGGCCTTGTCGTTGCCGAGGCCGGTCATGCCGCCGGGCAGGTAGGCGCTGGCCTTGTCGCCGGTGCCGGTGCCCTGGCTGAGGAAGTAGAAGGCCCGGTTCATGGGCCCGCTGCTCCAGTGCACATCCAGGCGGCCCACGCCGGCGTACCAGTTGTCGGCGCTCATGCCATCGAGGCTCTGCTTCCAGAGCGTTCGCAGGGCGGTGCCATTGCCCATCTGAAGTCCCATCTCCCAGTCGGTTCCGGTGGCGGGGATGGTGTCGTCCGCGCCGGGGGTGCGCTTGGCGTAGGCTTCCACCAGGGTGCCGAAGATGTCGGAGGTGGCTTCGTTCAGGCCTCCGGACTCACCCGCGTAGTCCAGGCCGGCGGTGAAGGCGGTGACGCCGTGGCTCATCTCGTGGCTCATCACGTCCACTTCGGTGAGGGTGTTGAATCCACCGGGTGCGGGGTGGGTGCCATCGCCCATGGTCATGACCATGTTCCAGGAGTCCCAGAAGGCGTTGTCGAAACGGCCCCCGTCGATCCAGCTGCGGGCGTGCACGATGGCGCCCAGGCTGGTGCCCGCGTCATCCACGCCGTTGCGGTTGAAGACGTTCGTGAAGAAGTCCCAGGTGGCGGTCATGCCGAAGTGGGCATCCACGCCGGCCGTCTGCCCGGTGGGGGTGTTCAGGCTCGCCATGGTGGCGGCGGCATCGGCATAGTAGTCGGCGGGCTCCTCCCAGGGGAGGCCATTGCCCCATTCATTGGTGGCGCTGCCGAACTGGTCCTGGAAGGCATAGTCCATGAGCCAGCCGGGCACGGCGGGATCGAGGGTCATGAAGAGGGTGGTGTTGCCCTGGAAACCGCCCAGCCAATAGGCGGTGTTGGCCTCGGTGCCGCGGGTGCGGTCGATGAGGTCGTAGCCGCCCGTGAGGTTGGCGTTGGTGGCCAGGCTCACGGTGCCGCTGTACTGGCTGTGGCCGGTGCCCACCGCGGCGGTGCCCGCGGGCGGGGTGCCGGAGAGGGGGAGCACGGCGCCCCGACGGGGCGTGGCGGGGGCCATCACCTGCAAGGGGGCCACGGGGGCGGCGGTGTAACCGCGGAAGGATGCCTTGTCCGGAGCGGGGGTGGCGTGGGATTGGACGCCGTCCCACTTGCGGAGCACGGCCCCGGTGGCGGCGTCGAGGATCAGGTGCATCACGCGGTAGGGCTGGCCCGCGGCGGGCACCGTGGCCACGACCTCATAGGCGTACACATGGTCGGCGGCGGGGCGCGTGCCCAGCACGCTCAGGTCGCGGTCGATCTCCTGCCGCTTCGTGGCGGGGTTGTAGCGGAACTTGATCCCCTCGGTGTAGCGGGTGGGGAACACGATGCGTTCGGCCTTCGGAGGGGCCAGGTAGGCGGTGGTGGGGGCCAGCTCCCGGTGGACCCGGGCGATGGCGGCGGTCTCATCCAACGTGAAGGCACCGGCGGGGGCTACGGCGGGGATCACATGCTGGGCGGTGAGTTCCACCCCCCCTTCGGGATTCACGCGGGCCACGGCGCTGCCGCCCCACACCCGCAGACCCTCGTGGCGCTGCTCGAAGCGCACCACGGTCTGGCCCTGGGCGTTGACGCTGGCGCGCTGGATCCGGAGCTCATCGCGCTCGCCGAGACCCAGGGACTGGGCCCGGGCCTGGAGGTCGCGCTGGGCCTGGGCGGCGCGGGTGGCCTTGGTGGCTTCGAGGGAAACCAGCTGGGTCTTGGGGAGGAGGGGGCGTGCGTGCTGCGCCGAGAGGCCGCCGCCGGCCAGGAGCAGAGCTAACGCAGTCGCCCGCGGGCGAAGGGTGGGATGCATGGGGACTCCGTAGGAGGTGGTGGGCCGCCGTCGGGCGGGGAGGGGGGTGTGGATCGAAGCTAGCAGGACCAGGGTTTCAAATATGAAATATATTCAATATTCATATTTCAACCATCGGAAATCGATGCCCACCCCGGGGGTCAGCGCCCGGATCGCTCCGGTGCGAGGGGTAACCGGTCCAAGTTGTCGAGGGCCGGCGCATAGGTGGGATCCAGGGCCAGGGCGGCCTGGAAGCAGGCCCGGGCACCGCGCAGGTCCCCGGCCTCCGCGAGCGCCACGCCCAGGTTGACGTGGGCCCGGGGATTGGCCGGGTTCGCCGCCACGGACTGGCGCCAGAGGTCGGCCTCGGTGCGGTAGTCCCGGTGGCGGCGGATGGTGAGGATGCCCCAGGGCAGGAGCACCAGGGCCGCCCCCAGGGCGGCGAGGGCGGGACGGGAGACCTGCACCAGGAAGCCGCCCAGGAGCCACCCGACTCCCGCCAGGGCCAGGTAGAGGTGGTGCTCGGCCACGAGGTCCGCCCGTGGCACCACCAGCGTGGGCAGCACCTGCAGGAGGACCCAGGCGATGGCCAGGGCCACCCCCGGGCTTCGGCGCAGGGCCCGCCCCGCGAGGATGAGGACCCCGAGCAGGGCCAGGGCCGTGAGCCCGTGCCCCGGGGTGTAGGCCGGGGGCGGTCGCAGGCCGGGATCGAGGTTGAGCGGGTGGGGCCACACCAGGCAGCGCCCCAGGTAGCCCAGGGCCTCCAGCGCCGCCGGGCCCGGGGGGCCGGGCCGGGGGACCGCCTGGATCCCGGTGAAGAAGGGGCCGTAGGCGGCGGGCCAGGCGAGGTACCCCAGGAGGAGCAGGGCCGCGGCGAGGCTGGGCACCCAGTGGGCGGGGCGGGGGCGGGCCCAGCCCAGGGCGGCGAGCCGTGCCTCGACCAGGAGGAGGGCCGCGGGAAAGGTGAGGGCCGTCTCCCGCACGAGCCCCGCCGCCAGGAACAGCCCCGCCGCGACCCCGGCCCACCGGGCCTGCGGGCCCCGCCGGGCGTGCAGGTAGGCCAGGAGCCCGCCGAGGTAGGCGGTGGCCATGAGGGAGGCCGAGCGGCCGCAGGCGTAGGTCACCGCCTCCGTCTGCACCGGGTGGAGCCCGAAGGCCAGGGCCGCCAGCGCGGCGCCGAGGTCGCGCCGGTCCCCGGGCGGGAGCAGGTGGCGCCCCAGCTCGAACACGAGCCACCCGTTGGCGACGTGGATCAGCACGTTGCCCAGGTGGAAGGCGAAGGGCGTGGGGCTCAGGGTCCAGGTGAGGGCGTAGCTCAGCTTGAGCAGGGGGCGCAGGCCCGGCAGGTGCTGGGCCCAGGTCCCCAGGTCGTGGGCCGCGGGATCGGCGACGATCACGCGGAAGTCATCGAACTGGAACCCGGCCTGGAGGGCGGGCAGGGTGGCGGCCAGGAGGATCAGGAGGAGGCCGGCCCGCAGGACCCCCGGCCTCATGAGATGGGCTTGGGCGGCGCCAGGGGCTTGGGTGGGGGGATGGGCTTGGCGCGGGGCATCGGGGGGGCCT
Organism: Holophagaceae bacterium; assembly: GCA_044229665.1. Taxonomy (GTDB): domain Bacteria; phylum Acidobacteriota; class Holophagae; order Holophagales; family Holophagaceae; genus JAFDVN01. The sequence continues at coordinate 22,157 of JBGASN010000007.1, read as the reverse complement.
GCCGCGGGGGGACGCTCCGGCTGGTCGAGGGCGAGTCCCCCGAAGGCGGCAGCGTCGATCCCGAGTGATCCCTGCGCGGCTGGCAGCGCTCCTCCAGGACGTCGATCAGGTAGTTGAGCTCCTTCAGCTCCACCTGGTAGGCCTCGATCTCCTCGATGCACTGACCGTAGGCCGTGAGCATGTGGGGCGGGAGCCAGCGGGAGGCGCGCTTGCCGTTGGCCTCCACCACGTACTCCCAGGCCTTCCCATCCTTCCAGCGCTCGGCGCAGCGCTGTGCATGCAGGGCCTCGTGCCGGGCCAGCAGGTTGGCCAACTCCGCACAGGGCATTGCCTCCATGGCGCGCTTCAGCTGCCCCTGATCCGTCTTGCAGGTGATGAGGCCATCGGTGGCGATGCTCAGCTCGAAGTCATCCGGCAACGCGCAGCCATCCGGCTTGGGCACGTTCTGGGCCCGGAGGTTCACCATGGTCTGGAGCTGCCCCAGCTGGGCGAGGGCCACGCGGTAGAAGTCATCCCGTTGGTCGGGCTTCAGGGGCCCGAAATCCAGCACCGCCAGCGCCACGGGGCCATCGTAGCGGCAGTGGGGATCCCAGAAGGCCTTGAAGCCCTCGTAGATGCGGACCATGCGCTGCTTCTGGTCCCGCATGTTCCGGAGGCAGGGGAGCCACTTGCACTGCAGGCAGCTGTCCTGGGTCTGGGCGGAGAGCCCCAAACCGAACAGGAGGAGGACGCCGAGGCGCAGGAGGCGACGCATGGGAGCTCCAGGAGGGGTGGCCGCCAGTGTAGGGCCGGGATCCCTCCGGTGCACGGAGGAAGGTCAGCTGGCGTTGGGGTGCCGCTCCAGCATCTGCCGGAGCACCGGATTCCGCTTCACGAGGTCCTGGCGGCGGAGGTGCGCCACGAGCTGGGGCGGGCAGGCGCTCCAGCGGGCGAGGTTCTGGATGAAGAGGGTGCTGGTGTAGGTGCGCCGGCAGAGCAGGGCCGTGGCCTGCCCATCCAGGGTGGCGGCCGGCAGCAGGGCCAGGCAGCGGCCCTCGGTGGCCACGATGAGCTCGGCCCGCTCATCCCCGGGGCGCTGGGTGAAGGTGGTCCGCAGCACCTCCCGGGCCATGAGGCGGGTCTGCTCCGGGGCCTCCTTGGAGGTGGCCACGAGGAACTGCTCGTGGAGGCGGCGGTTGGCCCAGAGGCGCCGGAAGAGGGCCGGCGGGAGGATGGGGTTGCGCAGCAGGGCGCGGCGCACGCCCTCGTCGTGGGCGAAGGCCGTGCGCCCGCCCAGGGCCTCCAAGCCGGCGGAGGTGCGGTGGTGGGCCGCCACGAGGCGGGCCTGCAGGGGGGCGAATTTGGGATTCTCCAGCAGGGCCTGCACCACCTCGGGCAGGGGATCGAAGCAGAGGGCGCTGAGATCGGGCTCCTCGGCGGTCTTGGCCATGGCTACGCGGACGTCGGCGCCCCGGCCGCGCAGCAGGGTCTCGAAGCGTTCGCGGTGGGTGGTGGCCGCGGCCTCGGCCTCGGGTTCCGACTCGGGCACGGACGCCGTTTCCGCCTCCGCCTCCGGCTCGGGTTCCGGGCCAAGTTCCGGGCTGGGCACGGCCACCGGCGGCGGGGCGGTGCCACCTTCCGGCTGCAGGGCGCCCAACCCCACGAGGAGGGAGAGGGCGGCCCGCACCTCCGCCTCGCCCTGGCCCGTGAGCAGGGCCAGCTCCGCCACGTCGTGGGCGCCGTCGGCCAGCGTGAGCAGGTAGCCCTGGCGGGCGTCGAGGGGCAGGCTGAAGGGGTCCACGCCGGCCCGGGGCTGGGGCTTCCAGGTCATCCCGTGAGCATACGGGCTCGGGGCGGCGGGGGCGAGTCCGCTTGACCCGGGGGCCCGGCCCCCTGAGCATCGAGCGATGCCGGAAGTTCCCCGCAAATCCCACATCGAGTACCTGGTGGCCGCCACGGCCCTTTTCGTGAGCCTCAGCACCCTGGCCGTGTACATCTACCAGGCCAAGGTGATGAAGGAACAGCAGCACGTCTCCGTGTGGCCCTACCTGGAGTGGTACTCCGGCAATGTCTCCGACTTCCACATCACCGTGAAGAACAAGGGGGTGGGCCCCGCCCTCATCCGAAAGGTGGAGATGACCCTGGACGGCAAGCCCGTGAACAGCGCTTCGGAGCTGGTCACGGCGGTGAAGGGTCCTGACTGGACCCTGCCCGGGCTCATCAACTCCAGCGTGGCCGATCGCGTGCTGGCGCCCGGGGAGGAGGTCTCCCCGATCCTCATCCCGGATGTGAAGGCGGGGCGTGCCTTCGAGGCGGAGCTGAGCAAGCACAAGTTCCGCCTGCGGATCACCTACTGTTCCGTGTACGGCGACACCTGGATCACGGATGGCACCCGGGTGACCCGGGCACCGAAGGTGGAGCTGGGACTCCACTGAGGCTGGTCCCCGCGGGGCGGTGGGCGTACCCTCGTCCAACCCCCCCCGGAGCTGCCATGCCGCGTCGCGCCCTCGCGCCCTTCCTCCTGCTCGTGCCCGGGATGGCGGCGCCGCAACCGAAGGGACCCGATGCCCTCGTGCCCCTCTTCGAGGCCTGGCGGGCCTTCCAGCGACCCAAGCTCGTGGCGGGGGTCCCCGACTACCGGCCCGCGGCCATGGCGACCCAGCACCGGGGGCTCAAGGCCTTCCAGGCGAAGCTGGCCGCCCTGGACACCCGCGGGTGGCCCATCCCCGCCCAGGTGGATGCGGAGCTCCTGCGGGCGGAGATGGCGGGCCTCGACTTCGACCACCGGGTGCTGCGCCCCTGGGCCGAGGATCCGGCCTTCTACTGCACCGTGCAGGGGGAGCAGAGCGATCAGCCTGCACCGGAGGGGCCCCTGGCCGATGGGCTCGTGCACCTCTGGAAGGCCACCTTCCCCGTGACGGACCGACAGGCCACGGAGCTGCGGCCCGGCCTCCAGGCCATCCCGGACCTTCTGGCCCAGGCCAAGGCCAACCTCGTGGGGAAGCGGGGGGACCTCTGGACCTACGCGCGGCTCAGCCTCACGGATCAAACGGAGGCCCTGAAGGCGTTCGCGGGGAAGTTGGAAGGCACCCGACCCGAGCTGAGGGCCGAGGTGGTGCGGGCCCTCGACGCCACCGTGGCCTTCGCGGCCTGGGTGGCCCGGCAGGCCCCCACCAGGAAGGCCCCGGCGGGCATCGGCGTGGCGAACTACGACTGGTACCTGAAGCACGTGCAGCTGCTACCCCACACCTGGAAGGAGGAGGTGGCGCTGCTGGCGCGGGAGCTGGCCCGGGCCAAGGCCCTGCTGGCCCTGGAGGAGCACCGCAATCGGGCCCTGCCCGAACAGAAGCCCGTGGCCTCGGCGGAAGGACACACCCGGGCCTTCGCGGACGCCGTGCCCCGCTACCTGGGCTTCCTCCGGGCCCACGACGTGATGACCGTGCCCGAGGACTTCGGGCCCGCGCTGCAGGCCAAGCTCGGCACCTTCACGCCGGGTCCCCGGGCCTTCTTCACGGAGGTTGACCACCGGGAACCCCGGGCCATGCGCACCCACGGCTACCACTGGTTCGACCTGGCCTGGATGGAACACCGGCCGCACCCGGATCCCCTCCGCCGCGGTCCCCTGCTCTACAACATCTTCGACACCCGCACCGAGGGCCATGCCACGGGCTGGGAGGAGCAGATGCTCCAGCTGGGGCTCTTCGATGACCAGCGCCGCAGCCGCGAGCTGATCTACATCCTCCTGGCGCAGCGGGCCGCGCGGGGGCTGGCGAGCCTCCGCATGCACGCGGGCGAGTTCACCCTGGACCAGGCCGCGCGCTTCGCGGCGGAGCAGACGCCCCGGGGCTGGCTGCGCCTGGGCGATGGCCTCGTGTGGGGCGAGCAGCACCTCTATCTGCGCCAGCCCGGCTACGGCACCAGCTACCTCACCGGCAAGTTCGAGCTGGAGAAGCTCCTGGCCCGGCGCCGCGAGCAGCTCGGCGCCGCCTTCTCCCTGCGGGAATTCATGGACGCCTTCAACGCCGCGGGCCTCATCCCCGCCTCCCTGCTGCGGTGGGAGATGACGGGTGAGCTGCCGGAGGAGGTGCGGCGGATGCTCGCGCGGCCCTGACATCCGGAAGCCCGCACGGAACGCGGAAGCGGACCGCCCAAGCCTCGCCTGGCACCGTTCCCCTGGGACGGCTCGCCCCGGCGCACGGCGGGCCGGTCCCAGGGGGCACGACGTCGGCGGAGGGATGGAGGTGTAATGCGGCACCTGCACCCGGAGGTCTCCATGATGCTCTCCCCCCGCACGCTCACGTTGCTCATCGCGACGAACCTCGCCCTGCTCGCGGTGCTGGTGCTGACCGCGCTCACCGGATGCAGGCCGGTCCAGGTCACCCCGGCGCGCGCGACTTTCCAGGAGCTCACGGCGGAGCGGATCAACCTTGTGGGGGCGGATGGGAAGCTGGTGATGGCGCTTTCCAACCGGGCGCGCATCGCCGGACCCGTGATGGGCGGGAAGGCCTATCCGGTCGGCGTCTCCGAGGGGCGGGAGCAGATGGCCGGGATGATCTTCTTCAACCAGGATGGCGATGAGATGGGCGGGCTGGTCTTCAACAGCTGGCGGCGGCCCGATGGGCGCATCGCCGGGATCGGCCACCTGTCCTTCGACCGCTTCCAGGACAATCAGGTCCTCGCGCTCCAGTACAAGGAGAACGCCAACACGGTGCAGTCGGGGCTGACGGTGTACGACCGCCCGGGGACGGGGGCCTTCAAGGCGAGCCTGGACCTCATCGAGGAGGCCCGGACCGCCACCCCGGATCGCCTCGCGGAGATCCGGCGGCTGCTCGCGGAGCGGAGCGGGAACGGGGAGCTGGGTGTCGAGCGCATCTTCCTCGGCAGCCGGAACCGGGCGGCCCAGCTGTTGCTGAGGGACTCGAAGGGCCGCGTGAAGGCCCGCCTCCTCATCGATGATTCCGACGCGGCGCGGCTGGAGTTCCTGGACGATCAGGGGAAGGTGACGGCCCGATTCCCCGGCTGAGCCCCGGGCGGGATGGGCGTGGGGCTCGAGGGGCCCTCCTACCCCTGGCTTACCGGCCGGTGGTCGTAGCTGTACACCTGCGCCAGCTTCCACTTCCCCTCCACCTTCCGCCACACGTGGAAGAAGGTGGCGGTCTCCCGCAGCTGCTCCGGCTGGCCCGGGGTCAGGCCGAAGAAGCGGTGTTCGCCGGTGTGGATGGCGCCGTGCTGGGCCAGGGGGTGGATCACCTCGCTGTCGGGCACCACCTCCCGGCGGGCCCGCAGGTCCTCGCCGTTGGCGCGGCGGCCGTGGGCCTGGCGGATGGCCACCACGAAGGCCTCCGGGGAGGTGAAGGCGTCCAGGCCCGTCTTGTCGTGGTGGAAGTGGAAGTCATCCGCCAGCAGATCCCGCAGCGCGGCATCATCCTGGCGCTCGAAGACCAGCTCGAAGAGCCGGCGGTCCAGGGCCGTGAGTTCCGCCACGAGGGCGGGGGAGGCCAGGGGACCCGAGACCACGGGGGCGGCGGCCCGGGACTGGGGGGCCCGGCGGCAGGCGAAGGTGGGGAGCAGGAAGGCGGCAGTGAGACAGGCGAGGATGGGCAGGCGCATGGGGAACCCCGGAGCAGGTTCCAAGGTGCGCCTTCCGTCCCCCCACCGCGGGTGGGCATCGGCCAATGTCGGGGTGGGATCGGCGAACGGGGGGCGCTCAGGGGTCTTCGGCCCGCCCCTGGAGGAAGCGCCGCAGGGGGGCATTGGCGGGGAGGGCCAGGGCCCGCTGGAAGCTGGCCTGGGCCTCGGCCCCGCGGCCGGCGCGGGCCAGCAGCTGGCCGAGGGCCGCGTGGTAGGGAGCGTAGCCCACCATGCGGGGATCCTCGGCCAGGCGGGCCAGGGCCTCCAGGGCCGCCCCGGCGCCGCCCACCTGGGCCAGGGCCACGCCGCGGTTCAGGGCCACCACGGGGGAGTCCGTGAGGGCCACGAGGGCGTCGTAGCAGGTGAGGATGCGGGGCCAGTCCGTGGCCGCGAAGGTCGGGGCCAGGGCGTGGCAGGCGGCGATCTCCGCTTCGAGGTGCAGGGGGGTGAGCGCTTCGCCCCGACCCGCGGCCCGCAGGTGGCGCAGGCCCCGGTCGATGAGGGTGCGATCCCAGCGGGTGCGGTCCTGGTCCGCCAGCAGCACCAGGTGCCCTTCCGCATCGCAGCGGGTGGCCAGGCGGGAGGCCTGGAAGGAGAGCAGGGCGGCCAGCGCGTGGGTGGCGGGGGTGCCCGTGCGGGGGTGGGCCGCCAGGAGCTCCGCCAGGCGCAGGGCTTCGAGCCCCATCTCCTGACGCACGGCCGCATCTCCGCCCAGGGCGCTGTGCCCCTCGTTGAAGAGCAGGTAGATCCCCTGCCGCACGGCCTCCAGGCGCCCCGGCAGGCGGTCCTCCGGGGGCATGGCCACCGGCACGTTCAGGGCCTTCAGGCGATCCCGGGCCCGGGAGAGCACCTTCTTCACGGCGGCCTCCCGGGCCAGGAGGGCCCGGGCGATCTCGGCGGGGGTGAAGCCACCCACCACCTTCAGCACCAGGGCCAGCTGGCCCGCGGGGGCGTTGGCGGGGTGGCAGCACACGAAGACGAGGTGCAGCTGGTCATCCCAGACGCCGGGGGCCTCCTCGGGCGGGGGCGCCTGGGCCGCGGCCAGGGCCTCAGCCAGGTCCACCTCCCGGCGGCGCTGGCGGTGCTCATCGAGGAACCGGTGCTTGGCCACCGTCACGAGCCAGGCCAGGGGACGTTCCGGGGGGCCATGGTGGGGCCACTGGCGCAGGGCCGTCAGGAGGGCCTCCTGCATCGCGTCCTCCACGGCCGCCAGGTGGGCCACGCCCACCCGGGCCACGAGGATGGCCACCCCCTGGGCCGCCAGGCGCCGGAGGGTGGTCCCGGAGTCCAGGGGCCCGCTCACGGGCCCAGGTCCTCCACCTGGCGCACCTCGATCCAGCCGCCGTAGCGCAGGTGGGGGCAGGTGCCGGCCAGGGCCACGGCGGCGTCGTAGTCCGCCGCCGTCACCATGAAGTAGCCACCCAGGATCTCCTTGGCCTCGGCATAGGGGCCGTCGACCACCTGGAGCCGGCCCTCGCGCATCCGCAGGTGGCGGCCCCCGTCGTCGCTCAGCTTCTCCCCGCCCACGGGGATGCCCCGGTCCTGGAGGCCCTGACGCCAGGCCATGTATTCCGCGATGATCGCCTCGATGTCCCCGGCGGAGAGGGCCGTGGGATCCGGCGGAGGTTCGTGCAGCAGCAGGAGGTACTGGGGCATGGGAGCTCCTCGGGAGGGGGCCCCGGATCCACCCGGGGGCCCTGGACCCTGCGGTCCACCCATAGACGCACGGACCCCCCGGGAGGGGACACTATTTTCGCCCCTAGTGAAACGGGCCCAGCCCCACCCAGGTGAGCACGGGCCGTCCGGCGGTGCGGCTGGCGTCGAGATCGGCGTCCACCTCCAGGGCCCAGTCGTTGTCGCCCTCGGCGTCCACGAGCATCTGCTGCACCCGCAGGAACCGCGGGGCGTCGGCCCGGGGCTCCACGTAGGTGTGGCGCTTGTTGCGCCCCTCGGGATCCAGGCGGGGGCCGGCGTGGGTGGCGGTGTAGTCGGCGTGGAGGGCCTTGAGCTGCTCCAGGGTGCAGGCGGGGGCGGCGCCCTCGGGACCCAGACCCGCGAGCACCTCCAGGGCCTCCTCCCAGTCCTGGGTGCCCCAGGCGTGGAGGAAGGCGAAGAGCCGGGCCCGGACCTCCGCGGTGAAGGCCTTGCGGTCCCGGGTGATGTCCTTGGCCTCGGCCCCGGGCATGGCCACGTCGGGGCCCTCCACGGCCACGAAGGCGGGGTTGAGCATCTTCTCCCAGGCCTCCAGCAGGCTGCTGTCCACCTGCTTCAGGAGGGCGCCCAGGTAGGCCTCCATCTCCCGCACCTCCTCGGTCTTGGCGGCCTCGGGCACCGTGCGGGCCAGCACCTTGTACACGCTGTTGAGGTGGCGCAGGAGCAGCCCCTCCGCCCGCTGCAGGTCGTAGGTGCGCACGTAGTCCGCGAAGCTGAGGTAGCGCTCAAACATCTCCCGGGCGATGGACTTGGGGCGGATGTTCTCGCCCACCCAGGGGTGCTGGTCGGCGAAGGCGTTGAAGGTGGAGTAGACGAAGTCGCGCAGGGGCTTGGGGTACTCCAGCTTCTCCAGCTCCTCCATGCGCTGGTCGTACTCGATGCCGGCCAGCTTCATCTCGGCCACGGCCTCGCCCTTCAGCTTGTGCAGCTGGCTGCGCAGGATGAAGTCGGGGTCCTCCAGGATGCTCTCCACCAGAGTGAGCAGGTCGAAGGCGTAGTCCGGCGACTCCGGATCCAGCAGGGGGATCGTGTCCAGCAGGTAGAGGCTCAGGGTCTCATCCATACCGAAGTCCTGCTGCAGGTCGGCGTTCACGCGCAATTTCCGGCCCGTGGGCTCCGGCGGGACGAACTCCACGATGCGGCGGGAGAGCAGGGTGCGGAAGAGCTGCCAGGCCCGCTTGCGGTGGCCGGCCTTCTGCACGTCGCTGTCGTGGCAGTCGCGGATGAGCTGCCGCAGGGCCGCGCAGCCGTCGCCGTTCCGCGAGAGCACGTTGAGGATCATGGCGTGGTGCACCTGGAAGCGGCTCACGAGGCGCTCCGGGGCCGCGGCCTGCAGCTTCTCGAAGGTGGTCTTGTCCCAGTGGGCGTAGTTGCGCTCAGGGGCCGGGCGCTTCACGAACTTCTTCCCCGGCTTCTGCGCCAGGCGCATGTTCTCGATGACGTGCTCCGGCGCCTGGGCATAGACGTAGCCCACGGTGTCGTAGCCCTTGCGGCCGGCCCGGCCGGAGATCTGGTGGAAGTCCCGGGCCGTGAGGATGCTCGTCTTCTGGCCGCCGTACTTGCACAGCTTGGTGAAGAGCACGGTGCGGATGGGCACGTTGATGCCCACGCCCAGGGTGTCGGTGCCGCAGATGAGCTTGAGCAGCCCCTTCTGGGCCAGGCGCTCCACGAGGATGCGGTACTTGGGCAGGAGCCCCGCGTGGTGCAGCCCGATGCCCATGCGCAGCCAGCGCTTGAGGTCGGGACCGTAGGGGCTGTTGAACTTGAAGTCGCCGATCTCCGCCGCGAGGGCCGCCTTCTCCTCCTTGGTGGTCACCGCGAGGCTCGTGAAGTCCTGGGCGCTGGTGGCCGCCTCGGCCTGCGTGAAGTGCACGAGGTAGAGGGGCGCCTTGCCCTCCTGCAGGAGGTTCTCCACGGTGCTGGCCAGGGGCAGCTCCGCGTAGGTGAACGCCAGGGGCACGGGCCGGTGGCTCCCCTTGATGGTCACGGCCTCGGCCCCGCCCAGCTTGCGCAGGGCCGCCTCGAAGAAGGCCGTGTCGCCCAGGGTGGCGCTCATGAGGAGGAAGCGCGTCTGGGGCAGGGTGAGCAGGGGCACCTGCCAGGCCACGCCCCGCTCGCGGTCGGCGTAGTAGTGGAACTCATCCATCACCACGTCGTGCACGGCCAGGTCCTCGCCCTCGCCCAGGGCCATGTTGGCCAGGATCTCCGCGGTGCAGCAGAGGATGGGGGCCCCGTGGTTCACGGTGGCATCCCCCGTGGAGAGGCCCACGTTGTCCGGACCGAACTCCTGGCAGAGGGCCATCCACTTCTCGTTCACCAGGGCCTTGATGGGGCAGGTGTAGACGCTGCGGCGCCCCCCGGCCAGGGCGGCGAAGTGCAGGGCCGAGGCCACCAGCGACTTGCCCGAGCCCGTGGGGGTGTTGAGGATGACGTGCCTGCCCTCGAAGAGCTCCAGGATGGCCTCCTCCTGGGCGGGGTAGAGGCTCAGGCCCCGGGCGGAGACCCAGGCCAGGAAGGCCTCCAGCAGGGCGTCGGGGGTGCGTTCGCCGTCGGGGGGCAGGTGTGAGATCAGGGACGGCGGCATGGCCCCATCATCCCACCCGCCGGGGGCCCGGGGCGATGGGGCGCCCCGGCCAGGTCAAGGTGACCCCTCGAGAATTGAGCTTCATGGCCCGGGGTGCCGATGAATTCCCAACAGCATGCGCCGGCCTCTCCTCCTCCCCCTCCTGGTCGCCGGGTTGCCCCTGGCGGCCCAGGGCCCTGCCGCGCCCGGGGACGTTGAGGACCTGCGCAGCCTCCAGGCCACCCGGGTGCGCCTGGCCTCGGGCCACGACCAGGCCCTCCTGCGGAGCCCCCAGGCGGTGGAGGTGCTGGAAGGGGAGACCCTGCGCAGCCTGGGCATCCATCGCCTCACGGACGCGCTGCGCCTCATGAGCTCCGTGGAGGTGATCGAAGTGGGGGGCGTGGCCACGGCGGTCTCCCTGCGGGGGATGTTCCCGGATGGGGTGGGGCAGCTGGTGCAGATCCTCGTGGATGGCGTGCCCATCCAGAACTCCAGCCGCATCTACCCCCTGGACCTGGACCTCCTGCCCATCCCCCTGGAGCTGGTGGATCGCATCGAGGTGGTGCGGGGTCCCTCCGCGAGCCTCCATGGCGCCAACGCCGTGGGAGGCGTGGTGGCCCTCACCACGCGCCAGCCCAACGGCACCTTCGAGGGCGGGCTCCGGGCCCAGGGCGGCAGTCGGCACACGGCCCGGGGCGAGGCGGCCCTGCTGGGGCGGGTGGGAACCCTGGCCTGGAGCGGGGGCCTGGGGCAGGAGCACACCGGCGACAGCGGCCACCGGCCCTACCACGTGCTCGGCGGGAGCGACGTCCCCACCTTCACCCCGAGCCACGATGGCTTCCGCCTGGGGCGCGCCACCGCGGGGCTGCGCTGGACGCCCCCCGGCGGCTGGTCCGCCTGGGCCTCGGCGGGCCGGGCGGAGCGCTGGAACGGGCCCGACCTCGCCACCGCCTTCGGACTCCTGGTGGATCACCAGCGCTTCACCGCCACCCTGGCCCAGGCGGGCCTGGCCTGGCGGTCCCCCGCGGGCCTGGAGGTGGCCCTGCGCCTGGCCCGCACGGAGGACGTGCTCCGCTCGGGCGCGCAGCCGGGGCTGGCCGGGTTGGATCCGGGCTTCCTTGATCCCGAGCACGCCTGGGCCGAGTTCACCCACCACCTGGTGGACCTGCGGGCCACCGTGCCCCTGGGGGGAACCACCTGGGTGGTGGGGGGCGACCAGCGCCGGCTGGACACGCCGCCCATTCCCGCCATGGGGCTGGGGGCGACGCACCTGGCCTTCCGGGGCGTCTTCCTCCACGCCACCGTGCCCCTGAATGCCGACCTGGCCCTCTCCCTGGGCGTGCGCCGGGAGACGGGGGACCTGGGCGGGGCCGACACCTCACCGCGGGCGGCCCTGGTGTGGGAGGTGAGCCCCGGGGCCACCCTGCGCCTGGGCTGGAGCACCGCCTCCCGCAGCCCCACCCTCAGCGAGGCCCTCACCTCCAACCCCCTGGTGGGGGTCCTGCCTTCGCCGGACCTCCAGCGGGAGCGCATTTCCGGCTGGGAGGCCGGGTGGCGGGGCGAGGCGGATCCCTTCACCTGGGACGTGACGGCCTACGTGATGCGGTATCGGGAGGCGATCTCCTTCGTCCTGGTGGGGCCCGGGCTCCGGCAGTACGTGAATCGAGGCGAGGGGTGGAACCGGGGCCTGGAGCTCGCGGGCACCTGGCGTCCCGGCGAGGGCTGGTCCACCGGGGCGGGGCTGGACTGGAATCATTTCGCCCTGGAGGGCATGGGGCACCGCACGACCTACGCCCCGCGGCTGCGGGCCCACGGCTGGGTGCGCTGGCGGAAGGGGAGCTGGTCCACGGCCCTCACCGGCTGGCACGTGGGCGCCACCCCCGTGAACACCTTCCTGATCTCGGGTCCGGGGGGCCTGGGCACGGAGGAACGCCCCGCCCTCAGCCAGGTCAGCCTGCGGGTGGGCTGGGAGCTGCGCACGGGCCTCACCCTGGAGGCCTACGGCCGCGACCTGGCCCGGGACACCACGCCCCAGGGCGCGGGCGGGCCCGCCACCACCCAGTTCTTCCGCTTCGCCCGGCGGGAGCTGGGCCTCGGGCTCGCCTGGCGCTGGTAGGCCCTAGGCCTCGGGACGGGTGGGGCAGCCGGCGTAGGTTCGGCCCGGCAGGAGGTGTTCGCGCTTCATGACCACGCTGTGGGGGGCCACGGTGGCCTCCGCGCCGATGTCGGCGCCGTAGAGGAGCACGGCGGCGTGGCCCACGCTGCAGCCCTTCCGCAGGTGCACGTGGTCGATCTTCAGCACGCGGTCTTCAAAGGTGTGGGCCTGGAACATGGCGCTCACGGTGACCCCATCCTCGAAGTGGAGCATGTCGGGATCCACCACCTGGGCGAAGCCGGGTCCCAGCACCACGCCGTGCCCGATGGACATGCCCATGGCCCGCAGGTACCAGGTGAGGAACATCGTGCCTTCCAGGGCCGTGAGGAGACCCCGGCCGTAGACCACCCACATCACATAGTGGAAATCCCAGCGGCTGCACCAGCAACTCCACAGCGCATGCTGACCGGGCTTCACCCGGCCCAGGAGGGCCCACTTCGCCCCGAGCACCAGGAGGGCGAACGCCCCGAGGAAGGCCAGGTTCGCCAGGGGCAGCGCCACCAGGAGGAAGGGAAGGGGGGCCCAGTGGAGCTCCGCGTGGGCGAGGGTCGCGTACCAGAGGGCCAGGGCCAGGGCGGGCAGCACGGGCAGGGTGAAGCGCAGGGCCTCCCAGAACACGCGGTTCCAGTAGCGAATGAAGGAGGGGTCGTGGGTGAGGCTGCGATCCACGGCCACCACCTCGCGGCGGGGCAGCTCGAAGGGCGGCAGCCCGAACCAGCCGGTGCCGGGCTGCACGCGCGTGTCATCGGCCACGGTGCACACGCCCAGGAGCACATCCTCCGGCAGGGTCTGACCCCCGGGGATCACCACGTGGTTGCCCAGGAAGGTGTTGGCCCCCAGGCGCACCTTGGCCAGGGTCACGGTGCCCTGGAACACGCGGGGCCCGCCCAGGTAGATGCCATCGGCGAAGAAGCTGTCGGGGCCGATCTCGATGAGCTCGGGCACCACGTCGAGGATGGTGCTCACCTCGGCGCCGCGGCCCACCTTCATGCCCGCGGTCCGCAGCCACATGGGATAGAAGAGCGTGCCGCTGAGCACATCGCCCGCCCGGGCCACGAGGTCGGTCTTGAGGGCCACCCGCAGGTAGGCGGGGCTCCAGCGGCCGATCACCCCCTCGCGCACGGGGCCCAGGGCCCGGCAGAGCAGCGCTTCGCAGGCCACGGTGAGCGGCCCCGCCGCCACGGCGATCCCCGTGCCCGCCCAGAAGATCCCGGGCGCCAGCGAAGGGCTCGTGAGCCAGGCCAGGGCCCGCTCGGCCCCCACGCCGAAGAGGGTGGCCACGGCCAGGGCCAGGCCCACCGTGGGCAGCCCCAGCAGGGCCGCCATCGCGGTGCGCGCGCCCAGCAGGGCGAGGCCATGCACGGCGGGCGACCAGGTGCGAGGTTCCGCGGGCAGGGCCGGGGCCGGGGGCGTGAGGCCCACCCGCTGGGCGGGCACCCCTTCCCACCGCTCGCCGGCGGGCACACGGGTGCCGCGGCGCAGCGAGGAGAGCGGGGAGAGGGAGGCGCCGGGACCCAGCTCCGTGTCGCCATCCAAGCCCGCACGGGGCTCCAGGGCGGCGCCGGCGCCCACGGTGATGGGCGCGATCACCAGCTCGCCGTCCTCCAGGTCCACCAGGCGCAACCAGCAATCCTGGCCCAGGCTGGCGTCGTCGCCCAGGGTGAGCAGGTCCCAACCGCCCTGGTGGAGGTTCACGTTGCGGTGCAGGTGCACCCGCTGGCCCACGGTGGCGCCCAGGGCGCGGAGCACCGTGGCGTGGAAGGTGGTGCCCTCCAGGGTGCGCCAGGGGATGAGGCGCGCCGTGAGCTGCACGAGCCAGTGGCGCACATAGAAACCGCCCCACACCGGCGCCCGGCGGGGGGTGTAGCGGCCGATGAGCAGGCGTTTCACGAGCACGGTGAAGGCCACGGCGCCGGCCGTGTAGCCCGCGAGGGCCGCTGCGGCCAGCAGCGGCGCCAGCAGCAGGAGGGCGGGCAGTCCCAGGTGCCCCAGGAGCCAGGGCAGGAGCCGGAAGGAGGCGAGCCAGGTCAGGGGCGCCGTGAGCAGCAGGCCCGCCAGGAGACCGGCCGCCTGAACGGCGGTGGCCAAGGCCTGGCGGCCCCGGCGAACGTGCACCCGGGCCCGGGGGGCCCGGGCTTCGCCCCCCGTGGCGCCGGCGCGGCGGGCCAGGTCTGCGATGCTGCGGGCCTCGTAGATGTCGCGCACCGTGAGGAGGGCCGTCTCGGGGTGCTCGCGCAGCTCGCTCACCACCATGGCGGCGGTGAGGGAGTCGCCGCCCAGGTCGTTGAAGAAGTCATCCTCCACCGACAGGGGCCCCTCGCCGGGGAGCACCGCGCGGAAAGCCGCAGCGATCCGGGCCTCCAGGGGCGTGCGGGGCGCCACCACCGCGTGCGTCTCCCGCTCCGGTGCCGCCACCGTGGGTAGGGCCCGGCGATCCAGCTTGCCCCCCACGGTGGTGGGCAGCTCCGCCAGCCAGGCGTAGCGGCCCGGCACCATGTAGGCGGGGAGCACCTTGCGCAGCGCGGCGATGAGGCGGTCGGGATCCGGCGGCGTGGTGGGATCCGTGGGTACGCCGAAGCCCACCAGCTGGGCTTGGGGCCCCTCGCCCTGCACGGCCACGGCGGCGGCGCGCAGGCCCTCGCACTCGGCGAGGCGGGCTTCGATGGCCTCCAGCTCCACGCGGTAGCCCCGCAGCTTCACCTGGGCGTCGATGCGGCCGTGGTAGTGGAGCAGCCCATCGCTGCCCCGATGCACGAGGTCCCCCGTGCGGTAGAGGCGGCCCAGCTCGGGATGGTCGATGAACTTCTGGGCGGTGAGCTCGGGGCGGTTCCGGTACCCCCGGGCCAGGCCCACGCCGCCCATGCAGAGCTCCCCCCGATCCCCCTCGGGCACGGGCCGCAGGTCCTCATCCAGGACGTGGGCGGTCATGCCCGGCACGGGCACGCCGATGGCGATGGGGCCGCCCGCCACCACCTCGGCGCGCAGGCAGGTCACCGTGCACTCGGTGGGCCCATAGCCGTTCACCATGCGCCGCCCCGGGGCCCAGTGATCAGCTACATCCCGGGGCAGGGCCTCGCCGCCCACGTAGAGGAGGCGCAGGTCCGGCAGGGCAGCCTGGGGGTTCATGCAGCCCGTGGTGCGCAGCTGGGTGGGGGGCGGGCAGAGCACCGTGATGCGCTCCCGCTGCAGCCAGCCCACGAGGTCGGGGCCCAGGCGGGCGGCCTCGTCGTCCATGACCACCACGGTGCCGCCGGCGGCGAAGGCGAGCCAGGTCTCCTCCACGCTGGAATCGTAGGCGGGGGAGGACCCCTGGGCCACGCGATCCCCCGGGCCCAGGCCGAACTCCGCGAGATCGGAGGCCACGAGGCTGGCGATGCCCCGGTGGGTGATCATCACGCCCTTGGGCCGCCCCGTGGTGCCGCTGGTGTAGATGAGATAGGCCAGGCTCTCCGGCGTGAGCCAGGGGGTGGCGGGCGGCGCGGCCAGCGGTTCCGGCAGCGGGGCCGTGCCGACGTCGAAGGTGCGGTCCGGAGGGAAGCCCAGGGCCCGGGCGCGGGCGAGGCCCGCCGCGTCGGTGAGCAAGGCCACGGCCTCGGCATCGGCGAGGATGTCGGCCACCTGCCCCTCGGGGAAGGCGGGGTCGATGCAGGTGTAGGCGCCGCCGGCGTAGAGCACCCCCAGTTGGGCGGCGTAGAGGCGGGCGGAATCCCGGGGCAGCAGCAGGGCCACCACCCGCTCGCCGGTGATGAGGGGTGCCACCTGGGCGGCCACGGCCAGGGCTTCGCACCGCAGCTCCGCATAGGTGCGGGTGCTCCGGGCGGGCCGCGATTTGCCCGGCGGCACGTCCACGGCGAGGCCCTCGGGCACCCGGGCCGCGGTGGCCTCGAAGCAGGCCGGGAGGAGGGTGGGCGTGTCGGAAGGGGTGGGCACGGGGACCTTGGGGACGCGGGGACGGCAGAAGGCCCCCAGCGCGGGGGGCCCGGCTTCCAGCCTAGCGCCTCGGGGGGGGCCTGTCCCGTGATGCCCGCCCTCCGGGGAGGATGGGACACTGGTCCCACCCCACCCCGGAGCCCCCATGGCGGAAGTCGCCCAGCCCAAGCTGCCGTCCACGATCCCCTACATCATCGGGAACGAGGGCTGCGAGCGCTTCAACTTCTATGGCATGCGCAACATCCTCACACCCTTCCTCGTGGGTACGCTGCTGTTGCACCTGCCCGAAGGCCAGCGGGCCCTGGCGGCCAAGGATGTCTTCCACACCTTCGTGATCGGTGTGTATTTCTTCCCCCTGCTGGGCGGGTGGCTGGCGGACCGCCACTTCGGCAAGTACCCCACCATCTTCTGGCTCAGCCTCGTGTACTGCCTGGGGAACGCGCTGCTGGCCATCTTCCCCCACAACCTCAACGGCTTCTACGCGGGCCTGCTGCTCATCGCCCTGGGCTCCGGGGGCATCAAGCCCCTGGTGGCCTCCTTCGTGGGCGACCAGTTCGATGCCACGAACAAGTCCCGGGCCAAGGGCGTGTTCGATGCCTTCTACTGGATCATCAACTTCGGCTCCTTCTTCGCCTCCCTGCTGATGCCCATGGCGCTGAGGAGCCATGGCCCCTCCGTGGCCTTCGGGATCCCCGGGGTGCTCATGGCCATCGCCACCTTCGTGTTCTGGCTCGCGCGCAAGGACTACGTTCGGGTGCCCCCGGCGGCGCCCAGCCCCGACAGTTTCCTGCGGGTGGCCCGCACGGCCCTGCTCACCCCCCGGGAAGGCGAAGCCAATGTCGGGCTCGCGCTGGCCCTCCTTGGCGCGGGATTGGGCCTCGGCACCTTCCTGGCCATCGGCAAGCTGGGCTTCGTGGCCTGCTTCTGCCTGCTGCTGGTCTTCACCCTGGGCTTCGGGGGTTGGGGCGTGGCCCGCCAGTTGGACCGTGCCGCCGGCGTGCATCCCCCGGAGGCCCTGGAGGGCGTGCGGGCGGTGCTGCGCATCCTCATCCTCTTCGCGCTCACCACGCCCTTCTGGAGCCTCTTCGATCAGAAGGCCTCCACCTGGATCCTGCAGGCCAACCTCATGCAGCGCCCCGAGTGGTTCCTGCCCGCGCAGATGCAGGCCCTGAACCCCGCGCTGGTGATGGTGCTCATCCCCTTCAACAGTTTCGTGACCTGGCCCCTGCTCAAGCGGCTCTTCAACTACGAACCCACGAGCCTGGCGCGCATGGGGGCGGGCATCTTCCTCTCGGGACTGGCCTGGGTGGCCATCGGGGGCTTGCAGGTGGCGGTGGAACGCGGCCCCGTGCCCATCGCCTGGCAGATGCTCCCCTACGTGCTGCTCACCCTGGGCGAGGTGCTCGTGAGCGCCACGGGCCTGGAGTTCGCCTACTCCCAGGCGCCGCCCAGCATGAAGGGCACCATCATGAGCTTCTTCTACCTGAGCATCACCATCGGCAACCTCTGGGTGCTGCTCATGAACGCCAGCGTGAAGAGCCCTGCCGTGACCGCCCGCATGGTGCAGGCCGGGGTGAGCGTCACCGCCTTCCAGATGTTCTTCTTCGCGGGCTTCGCCTTCCTGGCCGCCCTGGCCTTCGCCCTCTACGCCGCCCGCTACCGCTTCGTGGACCACTACCGGTCCTGACCCCGGGGCCGGGTCATCCCGAGACTCAGGTTCCCGGGCCTCCGGGCCGATGGGAAACGATGCCCCCCCTGGAGTGAAGGTGACGGAACTGGTCTGGCAGGAGTCGTGGAGCGTTGCGGAGCCGCGGCTCGACCGGGAGCACCAGGGCCTCGTGGCCCTCATCAACGCCCTGCGGGTGGCCCAGGAGCAGCGGCTCACGACCCTGGACCTGGACGTCTTCGTGCACCAGGTGGTGTCGGAGCTGGTGGCCTACGCGGAGGAGCACTTCCGGTACGAGGAAGCCCTCATGGCCCAGGTGGGTTACCCGGACCTGGGGCACCACCGGGACGGGCACCTCCACTTCCGCCAGCAGGTGGCCGACATGGCCTCCCGGGTGGGGGACCACCCCCAGGCCCTGAAGGACCTCCACACCTTTCTGGGCGCCTGGCTCAAGCACCACATCCTGGAACAGGACCTGCGCTACGTGCCCTATCTGCGGGCGACGCAGGGGTAACCTCGGTCGCCCCGCCTCGGGATGCCCGAGAGGGGCCGGCCGCCCGGCCTCCGGCAACCCCGGGGTTCCCCTGCGGTGATCCCGGGGGTTGACGGAGGTCCGGGGTGGATGCAGTATGGGTCATCTAGATGTTAAACGCATTTAGATGATCAACACAGGAGTCTCCCATGGTTTCCTTGATCCTCGCCGCCCTCGCCCTCACCGGGGTGGCCCTCTCGGCCCTGCGGGACCCGGCGCGCACCCGCGCCGCCCTGGCCCAGGCGGGCCGCGCCGGGCTCGGCCTGGCGCCCTCCCTGCTGCTCCTCACGGCGGCCCTGGGCCTCTCCCTGGCCCTGATCCCCCCGGCGGCCCTGGCCCGCCTCTTCCAGTCCCACGGGGTGCTGGGCTTCTTCCTCCTGGCGGGCGTGGGTTCCCTGCTCACGATCCCGGGCCCCGTGGCCTACCCGCTGGCGGGCTCCCTGCACCAGATGGGGGCGGGGCTCCCGGCCCTGGCCACCTTCATCACCACCCTCACCATGGTGGGCCTCCTCACGGCCCCCCTGGAGGTGAAGGCCTTCGGGCGCCGCTTCACGGTGCTCCGGCAGGGCCTCAGCCTGGGCCTCGCGCTGCTCATCGGGGCGCTCATGGGGGTGCTGCTGTGAACGCCCAACTCCGCCGCATCCTTGGGATCGGGGCCCTCCTCTTGGCCGGCTTCGCCCTGCTCGCCACCCTCCGCCCCGCCCTCGCCACGGCCGGCGCCCGCCACTGGGGCCTCAGCCTGAAGGAGGTGCTGGCCATCGTGCCCTCCGTGCTCATCCTGCTGGCCCTCTTCGATGCCTGGGTGCCCAAGGCCGTCATCGAGCGCAACCTCGGGGCCGGGTCCGGCGCCAAGGGGGTGCTCCTGGCCCTGCTGCTGGGCACCGGGGCCGCGGGTCCCATCTACGCGGCCTTCCCCATCGCCCTGGCCCTGCGGGCGAAGGGGGCGCGCACGGCCAACCTCGTGGTCTTCCTGGGGGCCTGGGCTACCATCAAGCTGCCCATGCTGATGCTCGAGAGCGCCTACCTGGGCAGCCGCTTCGCCCTGCTGCGCCTGGCCCTCACCGTGCCCGCCATCCTCGCCATGGGCTTTCTCCTGGAACGCCTCGACCCCCTGCCGCCCCTCTCACCCACCGCCTGAGTCCCATGGCCCCCCGTCAATCCCGCCACCTGCCCGCCTTCCTCCTCCTGGCCCTCGCCGAGGGCCCCAAGCACGGGCACGCCCTGCGGGCGGACCTGGCGGAGCGCTTCCCGGGCTACACGGCGGATGCGGGCGCCACCTACCGCGCCCTGCAGGCCCTGGAGGAGGCGGGGGACCTGAGCTTCGAATGGGACACGGAGTCCCGGGGCCCCGCCCGCAAGGTCTACACCCTCACCGACCAGGGCTGGGCCCAGCTGGAGCACTGGCGCAAGGACATGGAGGGCCGCGTGGCCATCCTCCAGGATTTCCTGACCCAGCTCCACCACGCCAAGGCGAAGCGGAAGGTCGCGGGGAAGCGCCCCCGGAGCTGATCGGGGACCGGCGGGCTAGGTGCGCCGGCCGCCCGTGAGCAACCAGTCCTCGGCACCCGCCAGGGGATTCGGGGCGCCCAGGTCCAGGGCGTGGCCCGTGGCGGCGAGGCGGGCCACCTTGTCCGGGGGCAGGGCCAGGAACAGGTGCAGCCGGTTCTGGAGGTCGTTGAGGCACCGCTGCAGGGCCGCGCCGCGGGACGCCAGGGGCGCCGCCAGGGGATCGGCCATGTGCCAGTGCAGCACCGCCGGGTGGCCGGGCCAGCCCGAGGCCAGGCCCAGGCCATCGAGGTCCACGGGGCTGATGAGGAAATCCAGGGGCAGGGCGTTGGCCAGCCGGAAGCCCTCAAAGGATTTGCAGAAGGGGCGGCTCTGGCCCAGGCCGTTCGCCCCGAGCAGGTGCTCCACCAGCGGATCCACCGCGGTGCCGGGCAGGAGGCCGGCACTGTAGGCCTCGAAGCGGTCGGGCCCGGTACGGTTCAACAGGGCCTCCGCCAGCACGCTCCACCCCGCGTTCCGCTCGCAGAGGAAGAGCACCCGGAACCGGGGGGGGAACCCGGCCTCCGGAGGGCGGGTGGGACCGAAGGGGCGTCGCATGGAAGCTCCAGCAGACGCCCGGGTCGGCGGACCGGCAAGTAACGATTCCGTGAACGGGCCTCGGGGCGCCCCGGAAAGGTGGGAGGATGGTCCACCCCCGGAGGGACCGTGGACGTCACCGCCCAGATCCAGGCCTACCTCGATGCGCAGCCGGAGCCCAAGCGCACGGAGCTCTGGGAGCTGCACCGCGCCATCCTCGCCCTGCAGCCCGAGGCCCAGCTCTGGTACCTGGATGGGCGCGACGACACGGGCAAGGTGGTCACCAACCCCAACGTGGGCTACGGCGTGCGCCCCCACACCGCCGGCGGGAAGACCCGCCCCTTCTACCGCGTGGGCCTCAGTGCGAACACCTCGGGCATCTCCGTCTACATCATGGGCCTCGACGACAAGACCCACTTGACCCGCACCTACGCCGCCGACCTGGGCAAGGCGAAGGTCACGGGCTACTGCATCAGCTTCAAGTCGCTGAAGGCGATCTCGCTGCCCGTGCTCCTGGCGGCCATCCGCGAGGGGCTGACGCGGGCGTAACCGGGTCCTCCCGGAAGGCACGGAGGCCACCTGGGAAAAGCATCACGCAGAGCCGGAGAGGCGCAGAGGCGCAGGGTAAGGACGGGGGGCCGGGTCCAGGACCCCCCCTCCGAATCCATTTGCTTTCCTCTGCGCCCCTGCGTCTCCGGGCCGCTGCGGGCACGGGGGCCTATTGGACCGTCAGGTGGACCGTGAAGGACTTCACGAGGGCGCCATCCGTGGATTGGGCTGTGACCGTTCCCTCGTAGGTCCCCACAGGTAGGGTGGCGGTTTCGAGGTCGAGGTAAACCGCCAGGGGGCTGCCGCTGCCGGCAGTCATGGAGGGAACGAGCCAGGCCTGGTTGGTCGTCACGGTCCAGGACACCCCCACGGAAGCGGAAAGGGCCAGGTCGTAGTGGTTGGTGGCGGGGTTTTGCCCCTGGGTGCACTGGGCGGTGATGGGGAGGGTGTTCATCACGAGCCCCCGGGTGATCGTGTAGGTGATCGGCAGGTCTACGGTGCTGAGCTGGGTGCCATCGTTCCGCCCCGTGACGAACCGGAGGGTGGTGGCGAACGCATAGGGCGGGGCGCCCGGGCGGCTGATGAAGGTTGCATTCGGGCGAAGGTTCACATCCACCGATTTGCCCGCTCCCGCGGCGGTCCCAACCGTGAGCCAGCTGGGAGTGGGCATCCCCGCGGGATAGCCCACCACCATGCCCTCCCCGGTGTACGTCGCGTGGACGACCTGGAGCGCAGGAAGGGTGTCGAACTCGGGAGCTGTGAAGTGGACCGTGGATGGGCTCAGCGTGACCGTGTAGGCGGTGCCCGTATCACCGCCCCCGCCCCCCCCGCAGGCGGAGGTGAAGGCCAGGCCCAGGAGGACCAAGGGCAGGGTGAGCAAGGATCGGCCAGCCCGAGGGCGGAGGCGGTAGGAGGTCATTCGGAAACTCCAGGGGATGGCGCCAAGGTTACCAAACAGCTGTGGATTTCGGATCATCCGCGGTGGCCAACCGTCCGGTTTCCTGGCCGAGGCCCACCTCCGGGCCGCCGGGTGCACCCCGAGGAGGCAGGCCCCGGTCCCTCGGGTTCAGAGGCTCGACTGGGACTCCGCCGATCCACCTGGATCCGTTGCCACCTCCTTGGTCATGAAGCGGCTGTTCGGATCCTCGACGTAGTGATCGAAGGGCGGGCAGTCCGTGAAGCCCGCGCCCTCGTAGAGCGCCCAGGCCGGCTGGAAGAAGGGCTGGCTGCCCGTCTCCAGGCTCACCCGCGTGTAGCGGCGGGCCTTGGCCTCCGCCAACAGGTGCACGAGCATCGCTTGGCCCACGCCGCGGCCGCGGAAACCCTCGGCGGTGCGCATGCTCTTCAGCTCGCCGTG
>JBGASN010000059.1:0-19952 GCA_044229665.1 Holophagaceae bacterium | reverse complement strand
CTCCGCCGCGCCCCCGGGCACCGTGCCCAGCTGGAGGCGCAGCACATTGGGGGTGGTGGGGAAGTCCCAGCCCCCGGCGGCGAAGGCGGCGCGCTCGGGGATGAAGCGGGCCGGGGCCCGCTTCGTGGTCGCCAGGGCCACGGCCAGGGCCGCGCCGGTGGGCGTGGTGAGCTCGCGATCCACGGGCGCGACGCCCTCCTTCAGCTCGAAGCCGGCGAGGAGGTATGTCGTGGCGGGACCGGGGATCGGATACTGCCCGTGGGCCATCTTCCAGGTGCCCTTGCCCGTGGCGATGGGGCCGATGTGGACGCGGGGCTCCCCGAGGAGCACGTAGCCCGCGGCCGCCAGGGCCACATCCGCGATGCTGTCCTTCACCCCCACCTCGTGGAAGTGGACCTGATCGAGGGGCATGCCGTGGACCCGGGCCTCGCTCTCCCCCAGGCGACGGAAGGCCTCGCGGGCGAAGGCCGCCACCTTGGGCTCCAGGTGGCGGGCCAGCACCTCATCAACCTCGCGCCAGGAGAGCCCATGCACGTGGTCGTGGCCTCCCACCTTCACCCGCTTCCGGATCCCCTTCAGGGGCCCTTCCGCCAGGTGGGGCGTGGCGCCGGTGTCCACCTCGCCGCCGATGACCACGGAGGCCTTGGTGGCCTCCACCCCGCAGCGGAGCACGGTCTTCACCTCCAGGGCGAGGTCGTCGAAGGGCAGGCGGCGCAGCACGGCGGCCAGATCCGCCTCCGGTACTCCGAGGGCCAGGAAGGCCCCCACCCAGAGGTCGCCGCTGAGGCCGGAGAAGGGGTCCACCCAGAGATCACGCATCCCACCAGAATAAACGAGGCCCCCAAGCGGGGGCCTCGTTCAGGGGTGGGTCGGACCTCAGTCCTCGTCCTTCAGCTTCTCGGCCTGGGCATCGAGGTGGGCCATGAGGCGCTGGGCCAGGCCTTCATCCTCGAGGGGGGTGAACATGTCGCCCTCCTTCACTTCGAAGATCTCCAGGGAGAGGCCTTCCTCTTCGGAGAGGGTGCCTTCGCTCTGGGCCTGCACCTCGGAGAGGGGGGCCAGGATGCAGAAGTGGCGGTTCTCGAAGTCCACCTCCTCGAGGATGGCGAACTCTTCCTTCTCGCCGTTCTCGTCCTCGAGCTCCACGACTTCGATTTCGTAGGAATCGTCGTGGTCGTGGTTGCAGTCGGGGCCGTGCTCGTGGCCTTCGTGAGCCATGGGGATCTCCTTGCGCGAAGATCCAGACTAGGACCAAAGGGCCCCCTGGGCCAGGAAACTTTTTGCGCGGAATCCTACAAGAGCTTGGCTTCCGCAGGTCCCGAAACAATGGCTTTGATGGGCTTGCGGGTGCCAATCGCCTCCAGGCGGATGCGCTCCCCCAGGGCTCCGCTGCTGCGGGCGAGGGCCTCCGTCGTGATCACCAGCCCCTCCACCTCCGCCACCAGCCGCACCTTTTCTCCCGCCTGGACGAGGGGCACCGCCTCCACATCCATCTGGGTCAGGGTGTGCCCCGGGGCCATGGGCCCCCTGGTGCGCATTCCGAGGGGAGCTTCCAGCAGCGCGCCATCCGGGGGAACCCCCTCGAAGGGCACGGACTCCAGCATGGATTCATCCAGGACCACACGGCGGGCCATGGCCTCCCGGCAGCGCCAGAGGTCCCCCTTCCAGCGCCCTTCGAGGTCCACCCGCACCTGGCCGGCCCGACGGCCCTCCAGCTGCAGATCCAGCACCACGAAGAAGCGGCCCACGGGATCCCTGCGGCTGAGGTGGGTACCGATGACCGTGAGGGGACCCGGGCCGATGAGGGCCGGAAGGGCCGGCGGCTGCAGGAGCTTGAAGTGCCACTCACCCGGCAATCGCACCGAGACCTCCTGGGCGCGGGCGATGGCCGCATCGGCCAGCTGCACCACGCGGGGGTCCTCGCCGGCCCCGAGGCCCAGGCTGGCCAGCAGGAGGAGGAGGAGGAGGCCGCGCATGGGGATCACCGCTTCAGGTTGTTCACGAGGGTCAGCATGTCATCCACCGTGCGGATGGTCTTGCTGTTGGCCTCGTAGGCCCGCTGGCCGACGATCATGTTCACCATCTCCTCCGCGATGTCCACGTTGGAGACTTCCAGGAAGCCCTGGTTGATGCCCCCCAGGCCGTTCTGGCCGGGCACATCGTCGATGGCATCGCCGCTGGCGAGGGTGGGCTGCACCAGGTTGCGACCCAGCTGGTTGAGACCCGCGGGGTTGATGAAGTTGCTGATGGTGATCTGGCCGATCTGCTGGGGCGCCGCCTGGCCCGGCTGGGTCACGCTCACGGTGCCATCCTGGGCCACGGTGATGCTGGTGGCGTCCTGCGGCACGGTGATCTGGGGATCGAGCGGATATCCCTGGGCGTTCACCAGGGTGCCATTCTGATCCTTCGAGAAGGCCCCATCGCGGGTGTAGGCGAAGGTGCCGTCAGGCAGGGTCACGCGGAAGAACCCGTTGCCTTCGATGGCCAGGTCGAAGCTGTTGCCCGTCTGCTTCATGTTGCCGGTGGCGTAGGTGCGCACCAGCGCCGAGAGCTTGGAGCCGTGGCCCAGCTGGATGCCGGTGGGCAGCGAGGTGCTGGTGCTGCTGTTGGTGCCGGCGAGGTTCACGGTCTGATAGAGGAGATCCTGGAATTCCGCACGGGCCTTCTTGAAGCCCATGGTGTTCACGTTGGCCAGGTTGTTGGAGATGGTGTCCATGTTGAAGGCCTGGACGGTCATGCCGGCGGCGGCCGACCACATTGCGCGCATCATGCCGCACCTCCTGTGCGGCACCCCTTCGGGGCCGAATCCTCGATTCGGTGGGACTTCGCTTCCTGCTGCGTCCTCATAAAAACCTCCTAGGGATTAGAAATGGATCAGGAACGGGCGATGTCGTTGATGGAGCGCGCATCCAGGTCGTTCGACAGGGTCGAGGCGACCTTCATGCTCAGTTCGAAGAGGCGGTTCAGGCGGATCATCTCCACCATGGCGGAAGGCATGTCCACGGAACTCTGCTCCAGCACGCCGGCCTGCACCGTGGCCTTGGTGGCGGTCTCCTTGGCGTTGGAGGGATCGAAGCGGAGGTTGCCCACCCGGGGCAGGGCCCCGGCATTCTCGTAGGACTTGATGTCGAGGGAGACCAGGGCGTTGCCGCCCTGGCTCAGGCCCCCATCGGGGGTCACGGTCAGCTCGCCCCCCTTGGGATCCAGGGTGATGGTCTGGCCGTTCTTGCCCAGTACCGGGGAACCATCCAAGGCCTGGAGGAGCCCGTTCACCCCCATCTGGAAGCGGCCATCCCGGGTTGCCCGGACCCCCTGGGGGGTGCGGACGAGGAAGAACCCCTCGCCCTGCAGGGCCATGTCGAGGTTGCGGGCCGTGGGCCTAAGGGTCCCCTGGTCCGTGATCACCCCGGTCTCTCCGAACACCACCCCATCATTCAGGGGTCCGCTCAGGGGCAGGCGGCGGCTGCTGTCCTTGGCCTTGTTGAAGACGCTGAAGAAGGCCCGGTCGGGCTTGTAGCCCACGGTGGCGGAGTTCGCCAGGTTGTTGGCCACCACCTCCAGCTGGAAGCTGCGGGCCTTCAGGCTACCGGCGGCGACGTAGTATGCGGGGTCCATCTGGGCATCTCCGGCCGGGTGACATCCCGGTCCGGAGGGTTCAGGGCAGTCCCCGTGCCAGATTCAGTCGGGCATCTGGAACCGGTGGGTGCACTCCACCCAGGCCTCGGACCCATCCTTGTAGGACTCTCGCTTCCAGATGGGGACCTTCTGCTTGATCTCGTCCATGATCCAGGCCGCGGCCTGGAAGCTCTCCGCCCGGTGGGCGCTGCTCGTCGCCACCACCACGGCGGCCTCGGTCAGGGGCACCACCCCGATCCGGTGGTGAATGCCGCAGCGGGTGAGCCCGAACCGCTCCAGGGCCATCTCCCGGAGGAGGGCCAGCTCCTTCTCCGCCATGGGCACGTAGGCCTCATAGGCGAGCTGGAGCACGGGACGGCCCTCATGGTGGTCCCGGGCCCGACCCTCGAAGAGCACCAGGGCGCCCGCATGGGGATCCTCCATGGCGGCCCGGAGGCCCATGGCATCGAGGGGGTCTTCCTGCACGCGGATCCAGGGAATCAAGGCGGCCTCCGCGAACAGGTTAGCCTGTTAGCTCCGGGAGGATCTGTGAGCGCGTTTAAAACCGAAGTGGAGCTCTACGCGGATGGCGCCTGCCTGGGCAATCCCGGGCCGGGTGGGTGGGGCTTCCTGCTGCGGGTCCACACGCCCGAGGGACCCAAGGAGAAGGAAGGCAGCGGCTTCGAGGCGGCCACCACCAACAATCGCATGGAGATCCTGGCGGTGATCCGGGGGCTCGAGAGCCTCGCCCGCCCCTGCAAGGTCCACCTGGTCAGCGACAGCCAGTACGTGGTGAAGGGCCTGGGGGAGTGGTTGCCCGGGTGGAAGCGCAAGGGGTGGCGCAAGGCCGATGGCCAGCCCGTACTCAATGCGGAGCTCTGGCAGCGGCTCGATGAACTGGCCCGGATCCATGACATCCGCCCCCGGTGGGTCAAGGGACACGCCGGCCACCCCGAGAATGAACGGGTGGACCAGCTGGCCCGTGAGGCCGCCCAGGGGGGCTGAGCCCCATCGGTTCCATGAAAAGGGCCCCCATCCGGGGGCCCTTTCACGTGGGGAGGGGGCTCAGCGCCGGCCCTGCCACTTCGGGAACTTGAAGCCGAGCTCCATCCAGGCTTTCACCGGCTTGCCGTCGCGGGTGGCCGCCTGGAAGGTGCTCTTCTTCGCCGCCTCGATGGCGGCCTCATCGAAGCCCAGGTTGCCCTGCACGCCTTCCACCACCTTCACCTGGAGGACCTGACCGGATTCCCCGATGAAGAGCCGGAGCCGCACGTTGTGATCCCGGTTCAGCTCCGACTTCTGAAGGATGGCGCGCTGGGGGAAGACCGGGGGGACCTGGCTGATCAGCACCGGGGCCGTCTCCTCCACCGGAGTGGCCGGCTTGGATTCGGGCTGAGCCGGGGCCTGGGGCATGGGCGCAGGGGCCTGGGGCAGCACGGGCGCGGGCGCCTGCTGAGGTGCGGTCTGCGCCTGCTGGGGGGCCGGAGTCGGGGTGGGGGGAGGAGGCGTGGGCTTGGGGGGCTCGATGGCCACCTGGGCCTTGGCCGCGGCCGCCTGCTGGGCCGCCTGGATCTGCTTCTGCCGTTCCGCCAGTTCCTTGGCCTGCTTCTCCAGTTCCGCCTTCTGCTTCTGGCTTTCCAACAGCTGCTTCTGCACCGCTTCCTTCTCGCTGGCGCTCTTGGCCTGACTCAGCTGTTCCTGGAGCTTCTGCTCCTTGGCCGATTCCGCCTGCTGCTTCATCTGCAGGTCCATCTTGGCCTGTTCCTGCATGGCCTGCTGGCGCTGCAGATCCGCAAGCTGTTGGCGGAGGGCCGCCATCTCGGGGTTCTCCCGATTTCGGCCCAGGAAGTACATGCCACCCAGCAGGATCACGGCGGCGGCCCCGATGCTGCCGAAGATCACCTGCTTCTTGCTCTTCTCCTGCTCCTCCTGCAGGGTGTCGATGTGCTCGGCCCGCCCAGCGCCGCTGCGCATGGCCTCGCCCACCGCCGTGTAGGCCGTGTAGTTGTCGGACTGTTCCGCCTTCACGGCGGCGGCATCCTTGTCGTTCTCCTCCCGGAAGAGGGTGTGCATGAAGAACGCGAGGCTGAAGGTGGTGGGGCTGTAGTCACCGTCGTAGAGGACCCGCTCCAGTTCCTGGTTGAAGGTCTCCATGTTGGTGAAGGGTGAGGTGCCGAGCAGGAGCCGGGAGAGGAACGCCTTCAGCTCCGCCGGCAGGGGCGCCTCCTCCTGGGCGGCCTTGAGGGTGGCCCGGTTGAGCGCGGCGCCCACGGCATCGAGGCCCATGGGGAGCTTCTCGAACGTGAGCAGTTCGTACAGGATGGCGCCCAGGCCGAAGAGGTCCCGGGCCAACGGCTGATCCCCGCCCTGGAAGTAGGGGCTCAGGATGGTCTGCACGGTGACACTCTTGGGCGCGAGCACCGCCAGCGAGGCCGCATAGGGGGCGTCCACCAGCTGGGTGGCGCCTTCGAAGCTCACCCACACGCTGTGGGGGCTGAGCACCCCATGGGTGAGGCCTTTGCTGTGCATCTGCACCACTGCCTGGGCCACGCCCTGGATCACGGAGAGGGCGTGGTCCACACCGAAGGGCACCTGCTCCACGCGGGCCTTTTCGATGAGCTGCGCGAGGCTCCGACCCGGCACGAACTCGCAGGCGACCACGGGCACACGCCCGGCCTCGGTGCGGTAGCCCGTGCCGTAGGCGCGGCTTCCGCCGAGGCTCTGAGCGGCCTTCATCACATCCGTGAGGCGCGTGTTGATGCCGGCCTGCACGATCTCATCGGAAAAGGTGCGCACCAGCATGTGCCGCTCGAAGGCCGCACCGGTGGTGACCACCGCCCGGTGGATGCTGCCGAAGGGATCCTTGGCAAGCTGACCCGCCAGCAGGAAGGACCCGGTCTGAGTGTAGGTGGCCATGGATGGCTCCAGAGTGATTTAGAAAAGATAGAACATAAGTCGGGAATTGCCCACGTTTCAGACGGTGGGAAGGGGCCAGGAGGTTCCGCAGTTCCGGTAGAGCAGGATCCAAAGATTGGCAGTGGCGTGGATGCCCCCGGAGAAGCTGAGCTGGAGCTGCGCGAAGGGCACCGAAAGATCATCCCAGGGGGTGGTGGGCTTCCCCTTCTGCGGGTCGAAATGACCCACCAGCCGCTGGTTCCGTTCCAGCTTCTGAGCCTCCCAGGCTCGAAGGCGCTCGGCGGGGTCCGGTCCCGCGGAGAGGGCCCAGAAGGGTTGGGCGGTCACCAGCAGGTTCGGCAGCTTCTGATCCGCGTAGGCTTCGAAGTACTGGCGGAGGGGATCCAGGCCCAAGCGGCAGGAGGGGTCGTGGAGCCCCTGGACCATGCGGGCAAGTATCCCCAGATCCCGGGCGATGTCCTGCGGGGGCCGGTTCTCTTCGCTCATGCGCACCACGGTGCGGTATTGGGCGGCCACGGCCTCCGCCGTGGGAGGTTCATAGGCCGCCATGCCCCGGGCTCCCTCCAGGAAGGCCTCCTGATGGGCCCTGAGGAAGGCGGCCATGGGCTTCGGGATGAGTCGGAGGGCCTTCACCGTCTGGGTTTCGTGCATGCGGGGCGACCAGGCCGCCAGCGTGGTCGTGAGCAGGAGGAGGGGAAGGGAACGCATCAGGGTTCAGCCGTGGGCAAAGGGGCGTCCAGGGGGATCCCCAGGGCCCGGAGTCGGTGGAGCATCGTGGTACGGGCCATGCCCAGGCGGCGGGCGGCCTCGCTCTTGTTCCATCCGGACGTCTGGAGGGCATCGAGGATGAAGCGCTTCTCCAGGTCCAGCAGGAAGGCCGGAAGGTCGGAAGGGGTGCCCATTTGGGGCATGCCCACCGCGGGCAGGTCCCCCGCCATGGCGGCCGGCAGATCCTGGGCCATGAGGCGCTCCGGGTCGGAGCCCAGGGCCATGGCCCGTTCGATGGCGTTCTCCAGTTCGCGCACGTTGCCCGGCCAGGGATAGGCCTCCAGGGCCCGGAGAGCCGAGGGCTCCACCTGCTTCACGGGCTGGTTCAGTTCCCGGGCGAACTTCCGGATGAAGTGGGCGACGAGGACGGGGATGTCCTCCGGGTGCTCCCGCAGCGCCAGCAGCTGGATGGGGATCACGTTCAGGCGGTAGTAGAGATCCTCGCGGAACCCCTTGAGCTCCACCTGCCGCACCAGGTCCTCGTTCGTGGCTGCGACGACCCGGAGGTCCACCTTCACCATGCGGGTGGAGCCCAGGGGGGTGTACTCCCGTTCCTGGAGGACCCGCAGCAGCTTCACCTGGAGTCCCAGGGGCATGGTGCCGATCTCATCGAGGAAGAGGGTGCCGCCTTCCGCTTGGGCCAGGCGGCCCGGGCGGTCCGTTCGGGCATCGGTGTAGGCCCCCTTCACGTGACCGAAGAGCTCGTCCTCCAGCAGCGTCTCGGGGATGGCTCCACAGTGGATGGCCACAAAGGGTTTGTGGGCCCGGGGGCTCTGCTGATGGATGGCACGGGCCACCAGTTCCTTGCCGGTACCGCTGGGCCCGGTGATGAGCACGGTGGAGGGCGAGGGCGCGACCCGCTTGATGAGGGCCATGAGGTTCTGCCACACGGCGCTGCGCCCGACGAGGGAGGGGCCGCTGCGGTCCCCTTCCAGCTGGCTCTTGAGCCGCTTGTTCTCCTGGTTCAGCTGGCTCTTCTCGATGGCGCGCAGGAGGGTGTGCTCCAGCTCCTCCACCCGGAAGGGCTTGGGCACATAGTCGTAGATGCCCATGCGCATGGCCTGCAGGGCCGTCTCCACGGACGTGGTGCCCGAGAGCACGACCACCACGGTGTCGGGCTGCTTCAGGGCCTCCCGGGCCAGCTCCAGGCCGTTCAGGTCGGGGAGGATGAGGTCCACCACGGCGAGGTCGAAGGGCTGCTGGCGGATCAGCTGGGCCCCCCGCAGTCCGGATCCGGTCGTCACCACCTCGTGCCCGTGCTTGGCCAGGATGCCCTCGACCAGCTCGAGCAGGTTGGGATCGTCATCCACCAAGAGGATGCGGGCGTGGGACATGGTTTCAGGTTCCCCCGGGGGAAGGGTGCCGTCAAGGAATGGACAGGTGATTCTGCGTTTTGCGAGGGCCGGGCCAGTTCTGGACAATGGGGGCCTTCCCATGGACCGAACCACCCTCTGGAACCGCGCCAGCGCCCCCTGGGCCTGGGCCCTCCCCTGGGCCCTGGCCGCAGCCTGCACGGTCCCGTGGCTGCTGCCGGAGGATTGGGGGGGGGCGGCTCCCCCCCGCCTTGCCCTGGCTGGGCTGGAGCCTCATCCTCCTCAGCCTCCCCCTCCTCCGCTCCAGGCGCTGGGCACCGCTCCCCTTCCTGATCCTCCTGCCCTGGGGCACCCTGGGGGCGCTCCGGGGGCAGGTGCTCCGGGAGGCCCGGACCCCTCGGGGATGGGTGGAATGCCAGGGCACCATCGCGGAGCCCTGGACCCCCCGGGGGGAGCGCCTGGAATCCCGCCTGGCCCTGGAGGGCTGGGAGGCCGGTCTCTCCGTTCCGAGGGACAGCACCCCTCCGCCGCCGCCCGGCACCCCGGTGCGGCTGCGGGCCGAGTGGGTGGGTCCGGAACCGGCCCCGGCCTTCCTCGCGGAGCGGCCCCGCTGGCGCGCCCTGGATGGGGGCATGCCCCGGCGGGCCTTCCTGCCCTCGGGGCTGGTCTTCGAAGTGCTGGGCCCCCCGTCCCCCAGCCCCGCGCTCCGCCTCCGGACCTGGGCCCGGACCCGCTTCGAGGCCCTGCCCCTGGAGCCCCTGGCCCGGGACCTGTGGGGGGCCCTCTCCCTGGGCATCCCCCCCACCTCCGATGAGGCCTTCGCCCCCTTCGCCGAGAGCGGCACCCTGCATGTGCTGGTCGTTTCGGGGCTCCAGGTGAGCCTGGTGATGGTGCTGGCCGGATGGCTGGCCCGCCCCCTCGGCCGCGTAGGCATCACCACATCGGCCCTGGGCGCCGGCCTCGCCTTCGCGTGGGTGGTGGGGCTCTCGGCACCCGTGTGGCGCGGCCTCCTCATGGGCAGTGCCTGGGCCCTGGGCCGGGCCTCCGGGTGGCGGGTGGCGCCGGTGCTGGGGCTCCATGGCGCGCTCCTGATCTGGTTCCTGGGCCACCCGGCCGCCGGGTGCGATCCGGGTTTCCTGCTGGCCTGGTGGGCCCTCCTGGCCCTCCTCTGGGGGGCGGAGCCGGTGGCGGATCTCCTGCTCCCTTTAGCGGGGCCCCTGGCCCGGCCGCTGGCGACATTGGTTGCACCCTGGGCCGCCACCCTGCCCTTCCTGGCCCTGTTCCATGGTGGCGCCCCCGTGTGGGCCGTCGTGGCCAATGCCCTGATCCTCCCCGCTGTGATGGTGCTGACCCCCGTGTGCCTCCTCCTGACGATGATCCCCTGGGCCGCGGCGGTCGCCGCCGTGGGGAGGCTCCTGGCCTGGATCGGCGGCGACCTCCTTCCCCACTTCGCCGCACTCCGGCCCCTGGGCACCGCGCCCCTTGGGCCCTGGCTGTTCCTCATCCTGGGCTGGCTGGCCCTGGCCCACCGCCGGGCGAGGTTCGACCGCACCCGGGCGCTCACCCTGGCGCTCCTGGCCACCACGGGGCTGCTCATGGCCACCCGCGGCACGGGGGCCGCACCCGACACCCTGAGCCTTGAGGCGGTGGACGTGGGACAGGGTGATGCACTGCTGGTGCGCCAGCCCGGGGGCGGGGCCACCCTCATCGATACGGGCCCAAGCCCCTGGGCCGCCCGGCGCATCGTGCGGGTCCTCAGCCGGCGGGGCGTGCGGGAGCCCCTGCATCTGGTGCTGACCCACCCCCATGGCGACCACGCCGGCGGCTACGCAACCCTGGGGCGCCTCTGGCCCCTGGCCTCCCTCACCCGGCCCGAGTCGGCGGACCCCGAGGATCCCTGGACGCCCTTCGGGGCCATGCCCGGGGCCCTGGACGTGCGCCGCGGAGCCACCTGGTCCCGCGGCGAGGCCACCTTCTCCGTGCGCTGGCCGGCCCGGCCGTTCAACCTGCCGGATGCCAACATGGTGAGCCTCGTCCTGCGCGTGGACTGGCGGGATCACCAGCTCTGGCTCATGGGGGATGCACTGGACATCCAGGAGCGCGACCTCCTGGATCTGGGCGATCCGGGGCCGGGGTCCCACCGGATCCTCAAGGCGGGTCATCACGGCAGCCGCAGCAGCACCACCCAGGATTGGGTGGGGGCCCTGGCCCCCGAGGCCGTGGTGCTCACGGCGGGCCGGCACAACCGCTTCGGGCATCCCCATGCCGAGACCCTCGCCACCCTCGAGGCCCTTCCCACCTACCTCGTGGGTGCCCAGCGGGGGGTGCGCTTCCAGGCGGACCCCACCGGCTGGCAGGTGGATTCGGGAGCTAGGCGAACGCTCCCATCCCCTTCAGGGCCTCGATGAGGCGCAGGCTCTGGGCCCGGTGGTTCGCCTTCCACTGGGCCTGGGCGTCCGGCCCCACCTCGTTCACCACCACCAGCGCCGCCCCCACGGGCACGTTCACGGAGTGGCAGGCCGCGTAGACCCCCGTGAGCTCCAGGTGCTCCACGGCCCCCAGGGGGGCCAGCAGGGCCGCGCCTTCCCGGGTGCGGGTGATGGCCGGGGGGACCACCACCTCATGGCCGGGCAGCGCCAGGGGAGGCAGGGTCGCGGGCCAGTGGGTCTCCTCCACCACGGGGCGATAGCTCTCCCCCCGGCGCTCGCTCAGGGAGCTGGCCTTGGCGCCGGTGGCCCACAGGAGGTCACCGACCTTCAACCGCGCATCGAAGTGCCCGCAGGTGCCCACGAAGAGCACCCCCGTTGGCTTCAGCTCCTCCAGGAGGCGCGCGGTGCTGGCCGCGGCCAGCAGCTGGCCCACGCCGGTGCAGGCCACCCGCCAGCCGGGCGGCGGGGTCTCCAGGAAGGGACCCAGCTCCGGGGGGAAGGCGCCCAGCAGCAGCTTCATCAATCCTCCCGGAACACGTCGCTGAGGTAGGTGAGGCCCCCCAGGAGCCCCGCCCGCCAATAGCCCCAGGAGTGGCCGCCGCCGCGCACCCTCAGGGCGTGATGCACATTGCGGGCATCCAGCAGGGTATGGAAGGCGAAGGTGCCCTTGAGCAACGGATCCCGATCCCCGCAGTCCAGGTAGATCCGGGTGGCGGGGAAGGCGTCCACCTTGGCCCCCTCCATGAGGCGCAGGGGGCTCAGGGACTGCCAGTGGGTGGAGAGGCGGGCCTCCCCCTTCCCCGGTCCGAAGGTGGGCGCGTAGGCCTGGGCCCACCGCTCCGGGGTGATGGCGGCCACATCCTCCGGCGCCCGGAGGGAGGCGCTCAAGGCCAGGCAGGCGCTGAAGCGGTCGCTGTGGCGCAGGGCGTAGGTGAGGGCCCCGTAGCCCCCCATGGACACGCCG
Source organism: Holophagaceae bacterium (assembly GCA_044229665.1). Taxonomy (GTDB): domain Bacteria; phylum Acidobacteriota; class Holophagae; order Holophagales; family Holophagaceae; genus JAFDVN01. The sequence continues at coordinate 7,947 of JBGASN010000059.1, read as the reverse complement.
CCGATGGCCCGGGAGCCCCGCTGGGGCCGCACCCGGAAGCGCTCCTCGATGAAGGGCATGAACTCCTTCAGGAAGTAGTCCTCCCACCTGGAGGTGCCATCCACGCTGTTCACATACCAGCTGGTGCCGCCATCGGGCATCACCACGATCATGGGCGTGACCTTTCGGTCGGCGATGGCCCGGTCCAGGGTCTCCGCGAGCTCCCCGTTGTGGATCCAGGCGGCGTCATCGTCGCCGTACCCGTGGAAGAGGTACACCACGGGGTAGGTGCGCTTGCTCTGCTCGTACCCCGGCGGCAGGTAGATGGTGTACCGCATGGGCTTCTTGAGGACCTCGCTGGGCAGGGCCAGCCCCTCCCGCACCTCGCCCTGGGCCAGGGACGGCAGGAAGGCGAGCGCGAGGAGGAGGAGGGTGCGGAGGAGGCGCATGGGGCTCAGCGGGTCAGCTTGCGGTATTTGATGCGGTGGGGCACCAGCTCCTTGAGGCCCAGCACTTCCTTGCGATAGGCCTCGTACTGGCTGTAGTTCCCATCGAAGTAGGTGACCTTGCTGTCGCCCTCGAAGGCCAGGATGTGGGTGGCCAGGCGATCCAGGAACCAGCGGTCGTGGCTCACGATCACCGCGGAGCCGGCGAAGCTCTCGATGGCCTCTTCCAGGGCGCGCATGGTGGTCACGTCGAGGTCGTTGGTGGGCTCGTCGAAGAAGAGGAGGTTGGCTTCACTCTTGAGCGTGAGGGCCAGGTTCAGGCGGTTCTGCTGGCCACCGCTGAGCTCCTTCACTTTCTTCTGCTGGCTGTCGCCGCTGAAGCCGAACCGCGAGAGCCAGGCGCGGGCATTCACCTGCTTGCCGCCCAGTTCGATCTGCTCGTAGCCGCCGCTGATGGCCTCGAACACGGTCTTGTCGGCGTTGAGGCCCTGCCGGAGCTGATCCACGTAGGCCATCTTCACGGTGTCGCCGAGGCGGATGGTGCCGCCATCGGGCTGCTCCTGGCCCGTGAGCATGCGCACCAGGGTGGTCTTGCCGGCGCCGTTGGGTCCGATCACGCCCAGGATGCCCGCCCGGGGGATGGCGAAGGAGAGGTCCTCGAAGAGCACCTTGTCACCGAAGGCCTTGGTGACGCCCGTGAGCTCGGCCACCACATCGCCCAGGCGGGGGCCGCTGGGGATGTAGATCTCCAGCTCCTGCTCCTTCTGACGGCCCTCCTCGCCGGCCAGCTTCTCGTACTCGTTGATGCGGGCCTTGCTCTTGGCGTGCTGGCCCTTGGGCGACATGCGGATCCACTCCAGCTCGCGCTCGAGGACCTTCTGCCGCTTCTTGTCGCTCTTCTCGTCCTGGGCCAGGCGGTTCTGCTTCTGCTCCAGCCAGCTGGAGTAGTTGCCCTTCCAGGGGATGCCCTCGCCCCGATCCAGCTCCAGGATCCACTCCGCCACGTTGTCGAGGAAGAAGCGGTCGTGGGTGATGGCGATGACGGTGCCGTGGTAGTTCTGCAGGTGGTGCTCCAGCCAGGCCACGGTCTCGGCGTCCAGGTGGTTGGTGGGCTCGTCGAGCAGGAGGATGTCGGGCTTCTGCAGGAGCAGCCGGCACAGGGCCACGCGGCGGCGCTCACCGCCGGAGAGCACCTTGATCTGCACATCGCCATCGGGGCAGCGGAGGGCATCCATGGCCTGCTCGAGCTGGGTGTCGAGGTCCCAGCAGTCGTGGGCGTCGATCTTCTCCTGCAGCTCCCCCTGGCGGGCCAGCAGGGCGTCCATGTCGGCGTCGGGATCCGCGAACTTGTCGTTGATCTCGTTGTACTCGCGGAGCCAGGCCACCTTCTCGGCGGCGGCCTCCTCCACGATCTCCCGCACGGTCTTCTCGGGATCCAGCTGGGGCTCCTGCTCGAGGAGGCCCGTGGTGTAGCCCTTGGAGAGCACCGCCTCGCCGTTGAAGTCGCGGTCCGTGCCCGCCATGATGCGCAGCAGGGTGGACTTGCCGGAGCCGTTCAGGCCGAGCACGCCGATCTTGGCGCCGAAGAAGTAGCTGAGGGAGATGTCCTTGATGACGGTCTTCCCGTTGTACATCTTGGACACCCGCATCATGGAGTAGATGATTTCGGGCTGGTCGGAAGCGGTCTTGGCCATGGATCGTCTCGGGGTGGCCCCGGCGCGGGGCGAAACCCCCATTTTGCCTGAAGCGGCGGCGGGAAGCTCAGTCGAGATGCGAAAGCACCCAGCGCGCCACCGGGATGCTCAGCCCATTGCCCAGGAGCTTGAAGCGCTTTTCCAGGGACAGGTCTTCGGGGAATTGAAAGGTCGCCGGAAGGCCCAGGAGACGACCCACCTCGGTGGGGGAGAAGCGCCGCACCCCGCGCTCCGTCACCAGGAAGGAGCCGCTGCCCACGAAGCGCTTCCCGTACCCGCCGATGAAGCAGGCGCTGCGCCGGTCCGTGGCGCGCACCAGGTCCAGGCCCATCCAATGTCGCTCCCGGACCGCCTCGGGCAGGTAGAGGTCGGGGTCCTCCTCGGGGTCCAGGAAGTCCAATAGCGGACCAGGCGTGGCTTCAGGCAGGGGCTGGGCCTCCCGGCGCTCCCGGGTGGCCACGAGGTAGACCCGGGGCCGCTGGTTGGGCACGCCCAGGCGGGTGGGGCAGATCCGGAAGGTGAGCACGTGGAACCCCGCGCCATCCAACACCGTTCGGAGGCGGGCGTGGGATTCGGACTCCAGGAAACCCTCCACATTCTCCACCACGAGGTTCCGGGGCGGCGCGCTCCGGAGGATGTCCATGAGGTTGATCAGGGCCGAGGCCCTTGGATCCGCCAGGTCCGCGTGATTGCCCATGCGGGTGTAGGGCTGGCAGGGCGGACTCATCACCCAGGTGTCGGCCCCCCAGCCCGCCAGGTCCGACCCCGGAATGGTGGCCAGCTCGCGGTTCACCGGGGCATGGCCGTGGTTGAGCTGGTAGGTGGCATTGGCGGCGGGGCTCACATCGTAGGCCGCGGCCACCGCGGTGCCCGCCGGCGCCGCGAAGCGCCAGCCCCCGATCCCACTGAACAGCTCCAGCATCCGCATGGCTCCAGCCTAACCCGCCCCCGGGAGGCCCCGTACCCGCTGCAGGGAGGTCCCATGGACACGAAGGCCCGGCAGGAGGAGTTCCGGCTCAGCGGCGGTGAAGTGCTGGACAAGGTGAAGGCCCTGCTCCACGAAGGCAACATCCGGCGCCTCATCCTCAAAAATGAGGAGGGTCGCACCCTCCTGGAGATCCCCCTCACCGTGGGCCTGGTGGGAGTGGCCCTCCTGCCGATCCTGGCCGCCGTGGGCGCGGTGGCGGCCGTGGTCGCCCGGCTCACCCTGGTGGTGGAGAAGGTGGAGGCCTGAGGCCCTTGCCCTCGGTCCCGGTCGCGTGCATCGTGGGGGCATGACCGACCCCCGCGAACTTGAACGCCGCATCGCCGAGCTGGAATCCGAGGTTCAGCGGCTCCGCCGGACCCAGGGCCGCGGCATCCGGAAGCAGGCCTCCTGGGAACTGTTCGGCATGCCCGCCTGGAGCCTCGCCCTCGGGCCGGCCCCCGAGCTCGGCGAGGCCCGGGGCCACGCCAAGGGTTTCCTGGCCATCGGCGACCTGGCCACGGGCGTGATCGCCATCGGCGGGCTCGCCCGGGGGGTCTTCGCCTTCGGGGGCATGGCCCTCGGGGGGTTCACCCTCGGGGGCTGCAGTGTGGGCCTCGCCTTCGCCCTGGGGGGCTTCGCCCTCGGGGGGGTGGCGATGGGCGGAGCCGCCGTGGGCGGCGTGGCAGTGGGGGGCGGCGCCGTGGGGATCTACGCCCTGGGGGGCGCCGCCTTCGGCCAGCACGTGATCAATGCCGAGCACAGCGATCCCGAGGCGCTCGCCTTCTTCGCCCGGTACGGGGTGAAGCCCACCCACCTGCGCCCCCGGCGCTGATCAGGCCCGGCGGGCCCAGCGCAGCTTGGCGGGTTTGGACCGGGGATTGTCCACCTGCTCCTGCATCGAAGGCCGGAGCATCTCGCTGACCTCCGCGTAGAGTCCGGCCCGGAGGCCTTCCTGGAAGGCCTTCTTCACGCGCCGATCCTCCCCCGAATGGAAGGTGAGGATGGCCACCCGGCCCCCCGGCTTCAAGGCCTTCGGCAGGGCGGCCAGCAGCTGGTCCAACACCTTGAATTCCTCATTCACGGCGATGCGCAGGGCCTGGAAGGTGCGCTGCAGGGTGCGGCGCGACTCCGGATCCTCGCGGAGGAGGCCATGGTCCCGGGCGAGCACCTCGCGCAGGAAGTCGGCCAGCTGGGTCGTCGTCTCGAAGGTTCCCGGGTGGGCGGCCAGGGCCCGGGCCAGAGGTTCCGCCAAGGGTTCATCCGCATTCTCCGCCAGGAGGGCGGCCAGGTCCTCCGCCGACAACCCGCGGAGGAAGGCGGAGGCGGGTTTCCCCTTCTGCGGATTCAGCCGCAGGTCCAGGGGCCCCTCCAGCTTGAAGGTGAAGCCCCGGGCGGGGTTGTCGATCTGCATGGAGGAAAGGCCCAGGTCCGCCAGTACGGCGTCGAAGGGACCCGTCTGGGGGATGAGCCCCGGCAGTCCGCCGAAGTTCATGCGCCGCGTCTCGAAGACCTCCGGGCCGAAGCCGGCCTCCCGGAGCCGGGCCTCGGTCTTCGGCAGCTCCAGCGGATCCACGTCCAGACCCACCAGACGGCCACCGGGCACGATGCGCTGGAGGAGCTCGCGGCTGTGCCCCCCGTACCCCAGGGTCACGTCCAGGCAGTGGGACCCGGGTCGGGGATCCAGGGCCGCCAAGATCTCCGTCACCATGATGGATCGGTGGGTGCCCGCGGGGGTCTGCCCGCGGGCCCTCACCTTCTCGGCTTCCCCGGAATAGGCCTGGGGGTTCAATTCCTTGTATTTCTCTTCGAACCGCCGGGGGTTCCTTCCCGAGTACCGGACCCGGCGCTTATGAACGGGGGCGTCGTCCGACATCAGGCGAGGTTCGCCTGGGCCGCCGCCAGCAGGGCGATGGGCACGCGATAGGGGCTGCAGCTCACGTAGTCGAGGCCCACCTGGTGGAAGAAGACCACCGAGCGGGGATCACCGCCATGCTCACCGCAGACGCCCACCTTGAGCCCGGGGCGCACTGCGCGTCCCTTCTCCGTGGCGATGCGCACGAGCTCGCCGATGCCCTCGGTGTCCAGGCTCTGGAAGGGATCCTCCTCCAGGATCTTCTTGCCGACATACTCCGGCAGGAAGGTGCCGGCGTCATCGCGGCTGAACCCGAAGCCCATCTGCGTGAGGTCATTGGTCCCGAAGGAGAAGAACTCGGCCTCGGGAGCGATCTTGTCGGCGGTCAGGGCCGCCCGGGGCACCTCGATCATGGTGCCCATGGGGGCCGTGAAGGCCGGATCCACGGCCTTGAGCTCCTCCAACAGCTCGGCCTTGAGCCAGGTGAGCTCCTTCACCGCGCCGACCAGGGGGATCATGATCTCCGGCAGGGCCCGGATGCCCCGCTTCCCCACGGCGAGGGCCGCCTCGGCGATGGCCCGCACCTGCATGCGGTAGATCTCCGGATAGGTGATGCCCAGCCGGCAGCCGCGGTGGCCCAGCATGGGATTGAACTCATGGAGCTGCTCCACGCGGCGCTTCACGGTGGCGAAGGGCAGGCCGAGCACCTGCGCCATCTCCTGCTGGCCCGCCTCGTCCTGGGGCAGGAACTCGTGGAGCGGAGGATCCAGGAGCCGGATGTTGACCGGCAACCCGTCCATGGCCGTGAAGATCCCCTCGAAGTCGCTGCGCTGCATGGGCAGCAGCTTCTCCAGGGCCTTTCGGCGCCCCTCCACGTCGGTTGCGAGGATCATCTCCCGCACGGCCAGGATGCGCTCCCCCTCGAAGAACATGTGCTCGGTGCGGCAGAGGCCGATGCCCGCGGCACCGAAGGCCCGGGCCACCTGGGCATCGTGGGGCGTGTCCGCGTTGGTGCGCACCGCCAGGCGCTTGGCCGCCAGGCTCCAGTCCATGATCTTCCGGAAGCGCTGGAAGGTTTCACTCGCCTCGGGCTTCAGGGTGCCATCCACCAGGACCTGGTTCACCTCGGAGGGATGGGGGCTCAGCTGGCCGGCGAAGACCTCGCCGGTGCTGCCATCGATGCTGATCCAATCCGTCTTGGCCTTGAGGACGCGATCGCCGACCTTCAGCGTATCCGTGGCGTAGTCGATCTGCAGGGCGCTGGCCCCGCAGACACAGGGCTTGCCCATGCCGCGGGCCACCACCGCCGCGTGGCTCGTCATGCCCCCGCGGGCCGTGAGGATGCCTTCCGCGGCCACCATGCCCGAGATGTCCTCCGGGCTCGTCTCCACGCGCACCAGCACCACGGGGCCCGTCTTGGCCAGCTCCTCCGCCTCCTCGGCCGTGAGGGCGATGCGGCCCGTGGCGGCCCCGGGGCCTGCGTTGAGCCCCTTCGTCAGCAGCGCGCCCTCCTTCTGCAGGCGGGTCTTCTCCTTGGGGTCGAAGACGGGGGCCAGCAACTGGCTCAGGCTGCCCGCATCGATGCGCTTCAGGGCCGTACCGGAGTCGATGAGCCCCTCCTCCACCAGGTCCAGGGCGATGCGGATGCCCGCGAGGGCCGTGCGTTTGCCGGTGCGGGTCTGCAGCATGAAGAGCTTGCCCCGCTCGATGGTGAACTCGATGTCCTGCATCTCCTTGAAGTGGTGCTCCAGGCGCGCGGAGATGGCCATGAGCTCCTCGAAGGAGGTGGGCATGGCCTCCTCGAGGCTGCGGAGGCCGGTCCCGGCAGCCTGGGCCGCGGTGATGGGCTGCGGGGTGCGGATGCCGGCCACCACGTCCTCGCCCTGGGCGTTGATGAGGTATTCCCCGTAGAAGCGCTTCTCACCGGTGCTCGGATCCCGTGTGAAGGCGACGCCGGTGCCACAGTCCTCGCCCATGTTCCCGAAGACCATGCTCTGCACGTTCACGGCAGTGCCCCAGTCATCGGCAAAGCGGTTCAGCTTCCGGTAGGTGACGGCGCGGGGGGTGTTCCAGCTCTCGAACACCGCGCGGATGGCACCCCACAGCTGCTCCATGGGGTCCTGGGGGAAGGGCTTCCCGGTCTCTTCGACCACGATTTCCTTGAAGGCCTCCACGAGGGTCTTCCAGTCCCCGGCCGCGAGGTCGGTATCCAGGTGTTTGCCCAGCCGCTCCTTGGCCCGCTCCAGCTCAGCCTCGAAGAGTGAATGCTCCACGTTGAGCACCACGTTGGAGTACATGGTGATGAAGCGGCGGTAGCTGTCCCAGGCGAAGCGGGGATTGCCGCTGGCGGCCTCGAGCGCCTTCACCGTGGCATCGTTGAGCCCCAGGTTCAGCACCGTGTCCATCATGCCGGGCATGGAGACCCGGGCGCCGCTACGTACGGAGAGCAGCAGGGGCAGGCCCTCCGTGGCCCCGAACTTCAGCCCGCGGGCACCTTCCAGCCAACGGAGGGCGGCCACGGCCTCGGCCTGAAGGGCCTCCGAGAGCTTCCGCCCCTGGGCGTAGTAGGCGGTGCACTGCTCGGTGGTCAGGGTGAACCCGGGGGGTACCGGAATGCCGAGGGAGGCCATTTCCGCCAGGTTGCAGCCCTTCCCGCCCAGCAGGTTCCGCATGGTGGCGTTCCCTTCGTTGCGGTCGGCGCCGAAGCAGTAGACAAGCTTGGTCATGGAGCCCTCGATCGGATGACTCAGGATAGCCGAGGGGCCTTCCCTGCTGTCGGAGCTCTGTGAAAAATAAGGCCTCTGGCAGACCGGGATGTGACCCACGACGCCCGGGAAGCCCCTGGACCGATCCGGTATTTCCAAACGCAGAAAGCCCCGGATGTCTCCGGGGCTTTCGAATATAACGTCGCAGCGTACCGCGAAGCCTGCGTGGGGCCCCCACGCGGCTGAGCATAACGATCGGATGTGCAGAAGTTCGGCGACCAACGGTCGCTGAACCCGCCCCCGC
>JBGASN010000058.1:0-19862 GCA_044229665.1 Holophagaceae bacterium | reverse complement strand
GACCAGGGGCCACTGGCGGTGGACCAGAGCACCCGCCCCTCCGGGACCTCCATGAGGCGGGACTCGAAACGCTGGGCTCCCGTGCGCAGCGTGACCAGGAGGCGATTCCCCCGGAGGCGCGCGGAGGTGAGGGGCACGTCAAAGGCGTAGCGACGCCACTCCTGGTTCCGCCAGAGCCGGACCTCACTGGCCCCCTGGGGACCATTCAAGGCCAGGCCCTGATCGGCCAGGTAGGGGGAGGCCGGCTCCCAGGGCAGACCGAAGCCGCCCTCAAAGGGCCAGGGCTCCCACTGGTCCGGATCCTGGGCCCCGCTGAAGCGGGGGGACCAGCCATCCCGGAGGGCGAGTTCCGTTTCCGGTTCGAAGGCCACGAGGCCCACCACCTCCGGGCTCAGGGGCACCGCGGCCACCTCGGAGCCCGGCTTGGGCATGCGCACGATCATCACCAGCGCCAGCATGCCGGCGATGAAGAGGGTCGCGATGAGGTAGCGTTGGGGGATCAAGGTTGGCCTTTCCCCGAGAGTACCGCCCATGAAGCACCGCCAGAACCTGGAGACGGAACTGAAGCTGCGGGTGCCCGCCGTGGCGGCCATGGAACCCCTCCTGGCCAGCCTCGGCTTCGCCTGCACCCAGCCCGAAGCGGAGGAAGTGAGCGTGCTCTGGGACCGGGATGGGGAACTGCGGGCCCGGGGCTCCGCCCTGCGCCTGCGCCGCTTCGCCGGCCGTGCCCTCCTCACCTTCAAGGGGGCCCGGGTTCCGGATCCGCAGTTCAAGATCCGCCCCGAGCACGAGACGGAGGTGGCGGACGCCGAGGCCGCCGAAGCCCTGCTCCAGGGCCTGGGCTACGCGCCCGTGATGCGCATGGTGAAGCACCGGGCCCTCTGGGAACGGGAGGAGCTGGTGGCCTGCCTGGACCGCACCCCCTTCGGCGACTTCCTGGAGCTGGAGGGGGACCCCCAAGCCATCAAGCTGGCCCTCCAGGGGCTCTGCCTCGATGCCTCCCGCATCGAATCCCGCAGCTACCCAACCCTCTACCGGGAAGCGGGGCTCGGCGACGTTACAGAGGATTAGCGCCAAAGGTGCAGCGGGTTCGGCGGGTGTTCATGCCCGCGCGGGAAGGTGGGAGCACACCCAGGAGGTGGCCCCATGACCCTCACCACCGTCACGCCCAATCCCGAAGGCTCCCGCTACCAGGTCCGCGCCCTCACCAGCGCCGACTACGCCCACCTGCGCCGCCTGGAGGCGGAGATCTGGGGCGCCGATGCCACCGGCCAGCTCTGCCCCTACTACCTGCGCCTCTGCACGGAGATGTACCCCGAATGGTGCTTCCTCGCCGTGGACACCCAGGCCGAGGGTGGCGAGCGGCCCGTGGGCTACGTGCTGAACTTCGTGAACGGCAAGGTGGCCTACTGCGCCACCCTGGCCGTGCACCCCGATTACCAGAAGACCCGCGTGAACTACCTGCTCATCCGCGCCATGGTGAAGCAGCTCATCGATGCCGACATGGAGCAGTGCCGCTTCTGTGTGGAGCCCGGGAACGATGATGCCCGCAGCGTGCACGCCGCCCTGGGCGCCCGCGTGGTGGCCGAGGTGAACGACTATTACCACCCGGGCGACACCCGGCTCTGGTCGGTCATCGACAAGGCGGACCTCGACAAGGTGCGGGGCCGTTACACCCGCCTCAAGCTGGTCGGCTGATGACGACGGCCGCCCTGGGCTGGGCCGGCATCGTCGGCCACACCTCGCTGCTCCTGCCCCCCCTGGCCCTGGGGCGGAACCCCATGGCCTCCCTCCACGGCTGGGCCAAGCGCATCCAACCCGTGCTCGGGCTTCAGATCGAGGTGCGCGGAACCCTGGACCTGGAGGCGCCCCTCTGGGTCGCGAATCACCTTTCGTGGGTGGATCCCGTGATCCTCATGGCCCTCCGCCCCATGGGCACCGTGGCCAAGGGTGACCTCGCCCGTTATCCCCTCATCGGTCGCTGGGCCCGCAAGGCGGGTCTGCGCTTCGTGGAGCGGCATGACCCCGACAGCCGCGCGGCGGCGCTGGCCGCCTTCGCGCACGACCTCCGCCTCGGGCGGAGGATGCTGCTCTTCCCCGAGGGCACCACCACCCGAGGCGAGGACCTCGCCCCGCTGAACCCTGGGGGTCTCCTCGCGGCCTGGAACCTGGGCCTGCGCGTGCAGCCCCTGCGCCTCGCCAGCCCGGCAGCCCACTATCCGTGGACCGGTGACGAGACGCTCCTGCCCCACCTGCGCACCCTCCTCACCACCCGCACGCCCGTCACACTCGAGGCCCGGCCCCCGCTGGAGCCCTCGGACTTCACCACCCCCGAGGCCTGGCTGCAGGCCTGCACGGAAGCCCTCGCCCGATGAACGCCGACCACCTGCTCATGGGCCTCCGCACGGGCCTCACCACCTTCCTCGGCCTGCCCCTCACGCTGGAGCCCACCCCGGTGCCCGGCGTGGTGCTGGGCGTCCCCTATGATGGCGGCGTGCTCAACCGGGCCGGCGCACGCCTGGGGCCCTGGGCCCTGCGCCAGGCCACCCTGGGCCTGGGCCGCATGCCCATGCCCCAGCGCCTCCAGGGCACCGAGGACCTGCAGGAACCCCTCGGCGTCGCCGCCGTGGACTGGGTGGATGGCGGCAACATCCCCACCCGCCCCTTCAACATGGCGGAGGCCCTCGGCGCCGTGCAGGGCATGGTTGCGGCCTGGGCCGTCACTGGAGCACGCACCCTCCTCCTGGGCGGCGACCACCTCCTCACCCTCGGCGCCCTCCGCGCCCACCACCGCCTCCACGGCCCCCTGGGTCTGCTCCACCTCGATGCCCACCCGGATGCCGGGCGGGGCGAGGTGTGGGGTACGGATCATCACCACGGCACCTGGTTGCGCGATGCCCTCGAGGAAGGCCTCGTGGATCCCCGTCGCACGGTGCAGATCGGCCTCCGCGCCCCCCGCTTCGACTCCGAGGAGCTGGCCTTCCTGGCGGACCGCGGCGTGCGCATGTGGACCCCCGCCGACCTCCAGGACGCGCGCCTGCACACCCAGCTCCAGGGCGACCTCGCCCGGGTGGGCCAGGGGCCCGCCTACGTGAGCGTCGACCTCGACGTGCTGGATCCCGTGTTCGCCCCCGCCGTGGCGGAGCCCGTACCCGGCGGCCTCAGCGTGCGGGAGGTGGTCACGGTGCTGCGGGCCATCCACCGCTGGGAGCGCCCCTGGGTGGGCGCCGACCTCATGGAGCTGGCCCCCACCCTGCCCGGCGCCGAGGAGAGCGCCCGCGCCGCCGCCCACCTGGCCCTGCACCTGCTCGGCTGACCGTGCCTCGCGGGGGTCCGATGCTCGGTCCACCGCGTAAAAGATCAACTGCTTAACGCAGAGGCGCGAAGGCGCAGAGACGTGGAGAAAAGCCGGAGGCAGCCCCACCGTCTCTGCGCCTCTGCGCCTCTGCGCCTCTGCGTTAAGCATTTCCGCCCTCAATCGAACGAGTCCCAAAGTCGTCATGGGGAACCCTGAACCCATCGTTTTCCCGAAGCTTCACGCGGCCTTCACCGCCACCACCGAAGCTGGATCAAGGAGTTCTCCATGCAGAGCCACCTCTTCTACATGTTCAAGCGCTTCAACCCCGGCCCCGTGAGCTGGGATGACATCATCGTGGGCTACGACTTCTCCTTCCTCGAGCCCCTGGACATCCAGGGCTGGGCCCGCGAGATGGGCTTCGAAGGCGAGGCCGTCGCGGCCATGGTGGCCCTGGAGGGCCCCAGGCTGCTCGACTTCGAGGCGCACCTCTGGAAGGCCTGCGCCGAACAGCGCGGCAAGACCCCCCGCCCCGGCAACCTCCGCTGGATCGCCGCCCAGGATCGCTGGCGCATGGCCCTGCTGAAGGATGCCCTCGCCATGGACCTCACCCCCGCCGCCCTCGCCAAGACCATCGAGGTCATCTACGAGCGCGTGGGCTGCCCCGAGGACATGCTCGCCCTCTTCAGCCCCGCCGCCGCCTGGACCGGCAAGCAGCCCACCGTGGACCTGCCGGCCGTGGGGGCGTTCATGCATCGCATGGACCTCGCGCAGGCGGCGTCGGCGTAAAGATCCACCACGAAGACGCGAAGGACCGCGAAGGTCGCACGAAGAAAGAAGGGGAAAATGGACCTCCCCAGATATTTTTCCCTTCGCGAACCTTCGTGCCTCTTCGCGCCTTCGTGGTGGATCTGTTTAGGCTTTGAACGCCTGCTCGAGGTCCGCGATGAGGTCCTCCACGTCCTCCACGCCCACACTGAGGCGGAGGAGGCTGTCGGTGAGGCCGAGCTTGGCGCGGTCCTCGGGGGGCACGCTGCCGTGGGTCATGCTCACGGGGTGGCACACGAGGCTCTCCACGCCGCCCAGGGACTCGGCGAGGGCGAAGACCTTGAAGGCGGAGGCCATGCGGCGGGTGCGCTCGGCGTCGCCGGTGTCGAAGCTCACGATGCCGCTGCCGCCCTTCATCTGGGCCTTCGCGAGGGCGTGCTGGGGGTGGCTCTCCAGGAAGGGGTAGTAGACCTTGGGCACGTCGCCCCGGCCCTCGAGCCAGCGGGCGATGCGCAGGGCGCTCTCGTTGTGGCGCTGCATGCGCAGGTGCAGGGTCTTGGTGCCGCGCAGGATGAGGAAGCTCTCCATGGGGCTGAGGATGGCGCCCGCCGCGTTCTGGATGAAGGCGACCTTCGCCGCGAGCTCATCGCTGTTGGTCACCACCACGCCGCCGATGCTGTCGCTGTGGCCGTTCAGGTACTTGGTGGTGCTGTGGAACACCAGGTCCGCGCCGAGGCTCAGGGGCTGCTGGTTGAAGGGGGTGGCGAAGGTGTTGTCCACCGCCAGCACGCCCTTGAAGCCGGCGCCCTCGAGGGCCTTGCGCACGCCCTGGATGTCGGACAGGCCCAGCATGGGGTTGGTGGGGGTCTCCAGCATCACCAGCTTGGTGTTCGGCTTCAGGGCGGCCGTGAGGGCCGCCAGGTCGCTGGTGTCCACCTGGGTGTAGGTCAGCCCGAAGCGCTTCATGATCTTGTCCACCAGGCGGTAGGTGCCGCCGTAGACGTTGTGGCCCAGGATCAGGTGGTCGCCGCCATCCAGCAGCTCCAGGATGGCCTGGGTGGCCGCCAGGCCCGAGGCGAAGGCGAGGCCGTGCTTCGCACCCTCCAGCGCCGCGAGGTTCCCCTGCACGGCGTCGCGGGTGGGGTTGCGCGTGCGGGCGTACTCGTAGCCCTTGTGCTGGCCCAGCCCTTCCTGGAGGTAGGTGCTCGTGAAGTAGACCGGGGTCATCACCGCCCCGCTGAGGAGGTCGGGGGCCTGACCGGCATGGACGCAGCGGGTGTCAAAGCGGCTCTGTTCGTTCATCCTTCCAGGATCCCCCCGGAGGGTCGAAATGCCTAGGGCCGCCCGCTTCCTTCCCATCCCCTGTGCGCTGCTGCTCCTCGCGGCTTGTCAAAGCGACAAACCCGAGGCCCAGGCAAAGAAGGCCCTGTCCGCGGCCATGGCCGCGGTGGAGGCGGGGGATGTCGGTGGGGTGCTCGAGGCCCTGCATCCCGATTTCCAGGGCAGCCATGAAGGCCAGTCCCTGGATCGGGATCAGGCCCGCTTCCTGCTCATGGCCCTCTTCCGGCAGGGGAAGGTGGGCCTCACCCCGCTGGGGACGGATGCCCGCCTGGAGGGGGCGGACGTCGTGCAGGAGGTCGACCTGCTCATCTCCCAAGGTGGGGACCGGGGGCGGCGGCGCTACCTGCTCACCTGGGTCCGCAAGGGGGGCAGCTACAAGCTGCGCCGCCTCCAGGAGGTTCAGTAGTTCGGGCGGGTGAGGGGACGCCCGAGGGGGCGGGTCCGCGGAAGGTGGGGCAGCTCCGCGGCGAGGGCCTCCTTCACCTCCCGGGGCAGGCGGGGATCCCGCTTCTCAGCCCGGAGCATGTCCTGGAACACCTGGAAGGCCAGCAGCTGCCGGGGCAGCACGCCCGCATCCTTGGCGCCCTCCAGGGCGGGGGGCATGCGGTCGTACTGACCCGCGTTGTAGAGCGCCACCAGCTGCAGGGCCCGGGCACGGGGGTTCCCGGGGTGGTCCTTCACCACCCGCTCCAGCCGCTTGAGACTCTGCTCCGGGGTGTCCTGGAGCCCCAGGGCGGCCTCGTTGAGCCAGGCATTGGCTTCCTCTTCGGTGAGGGGGGGCTCCGCCTTCGTCCGGGGAACGGCCCGGGATGCGGGCGCCGGCGCCGGTTTGGGGGCGGGGGTGGGCGGAGCCACCGCTGAGGCCGCAGGCGCCGCGGCTTCGGGCGGGGGCAGGCTGATGGTGCGCACGGGCTGGGTCCGGTGCATCCACCCATAGGCGCCGGCGCCTCCCGCGACCAGGACCAGCGCGGCCCCCACCACCCAGGGCCCCCGGGATCGGGTGGGTGCGGGAGCGTGCAGGGGCGCCGTGGGCACTGGCGGCCGCGCCGCGGGGCGCGTGGGCGGCTGGGCCGTGGGGGGCCGGGGCACGGCCATGGTGCGCTCGAAATCGGGACCGCCCCAGGCGGGGTCCTTCGCATCCCGCAGGGCCCGGGCCATGTCCTCGGCCCGCTGGAAGCGGGCGCGGGGATCCTTGGCCAGGGCTACTGCCAGCACCTGCTCCAGCTTGGGGCTCACCCCCTGGAGGCGGCTCAGGTCCAGCGGCTGCGGCTCCTCGTGCACGAGGCGGTAGAGGACGGTGGCGGTGGTGTCGCCCTCGAAGGGGCGATGGCCCGCCAGCGCTTCGTAGAGGATCACGCCCACGGCGAACAGATCGCTGCGGGGATCCGGCTGCCCGGTCTGGATGTACTCCGGCGCCATGTAGCCGAAGGTGCCCAGCAGGGTGCCCGTGCCCGTGAGCTCGCTGTTGTGCAGGCGGGCGATGCCGAAGTCCATGACCTTGGCCTTGAGGGTCTGGCCCTCCCGGAGCACCCGCACGTTGGAGGGCTTGATGTCCCGGTGCAGCACGCCCCGGCCATGGGCGTAGGCGAGCCCTTCGCAGACCTGGGCGAGCACCTCCAGGAGGTCCTGGGGCTGGAGGTCCCGGCGCGCCAGGAGGCGCTCCAGATCCTCCCCTTCCACGTACTCCATGGCGAGGTAGAGCAGACCCTCGTCCTCGCCGAACTCGTGGATACCCACGAGGTTGGGGTGGCTGAGCTGGCCGGCGGCACGGGCCTCCCGCTGGAAGCGCTCCCGGGCTTCCGTGCCCTCGGCATCGCCACCGCGGATGGTCTTGATGGCCACATGCCGGCCGATCAAGGGGTCCACCCCCAGGAAGACTTCGCCCATGGCCCCCTTGCCCAGGGGGCGTACGACCTCGAACTTGCCGATGCGGGTTCGCATGCATTACCTCTGACGGCACGCCCGCCCAGCGGGTTGAAATCAGCCCCCGGCCCAGCTCATGAATTCCGCATGCAGCTCGAAGGGCAGCAGGCAGGCGCGGTGCTCCTCCTCCACCAGGGATTGGAAGCGCGGCACGGCCTTCAGGTCCCGCACCTGCACATTCAGGGCCTGGGCGGCATGGAGGGCGTTCTGGAAGGGCTCCACCTGCTTCATGCGGTAGAGGGTCACCATCAGGAGGGCGTGGGCCCGGGGGTTGCGGGGGTCCAGCTCCAGGGCCTGCATGACCTGCCGGCGGGTCTCCAGCAGGAGGTCCATCTGCACCTCGGCGCTGGGTTCCCGGGTGGCCATGGCCCGCTTGATGGGGTGGGAGGGCGGCTTGGGGACGTCCTTCTTCGGGGGCTGCAGGAGGGGCGGCGGAACCAGGGGCGCTGACACCGCCGGGGCGGCGGGGGGCTGGGGAACCGGCAGGGGCGTCGGGGGCGGCACAGGCAGTGCCGAGGGACGGAAGCGCTCCGGGGCGATGCCCTTGGGGGGGGTCCGGGGCGCCGTGGGAGCTTTGCCCACGGGCGCCAGGGGACCCTTCCGGGGCATCTGCAGGGCCACCGTGGCCTGTTCCTTGTCGAACTTCCAGGAGGGATCCAGGGTGCCCCGCAGGGCCCGGGCCAGGTCTTCCGCGGTCTGGAAGCGGTTGCCGGGATCCTTGGCCAGGGTGCGGTTCAGCACGCTCTGGAGGTCGGCGCTGAGGCCCGTGGTGACCTCCTTGGGGAGGGGCTGGGGCGTCTCGTGCAGGAGCCGGTAGATGATGGCGCCGGGGCTCGGGCCATCGAAGGGGGGCGCCCCCGTGAGGGCCTCGTAGAGCACCACCCCCACGGCGAAGAGGTCGCTGCGGGCATCGGGGCGACCGCTCTGCAGGTACTCCGGCGCCATGTAGTTCACGGTGCCGAACACGGTGCCTTCATCCGTGGTGTCGCTGTTGATGTGCTTGGCCACGCCGAAGTCGAGGATCTTCGCCTGGAGGGTGCTGCCATCCCAGATGACCTTGATGTTGGAGGGCTTGATGTCGCGGTGCAGGATGTGGTGCCGGTGGGCCACCGCCAACCCATCACACACCTGGGCCAGCACCTCCACCAGCTCCCGGGCGTTGAGGCTGCCCTCCCGCAGCAGGGAGGCGAGGTCCTCGCCCTTCACGTGCTCCATGGCCAGGTAGAGCACGCCCTGATCTTCGCCCAGCTCGTGGATGGTCACGATGTTGGGGTGGTTCAGCACCCCCGCCGCCCGGGCCTCCCGGGCGAAGCGCTCCCGCGCATCCTTGCCCAGGGTGCTGGCCGCGTGGATCACCTTGATGGCCACTTCCCGGCCGATCATGGGATCCCGACCGAGGTACACCTCCCCCATGCTTCCCTGACCCAGGAGGCGGATGATCTCGAACTTCCCGAGCTTGGTGATCAAAGGGGGGGAACCTTCCGGCGCGTCAGTTGGAAGAATCCCGCACTTCCGGGCCCCGCTCAAGCGGTAGACTCCGCAGCATGCGCCCCTGGCTCCTTGCGGTGCCGTGCGGAATCCTCCTCGCCGCCGATCCCGGCGATCCCCGATCCGAAGGGGCCGCCTGGCTGGGTCGCGCCGCCGCCCGCATCGGCTTCCGCTTCACGGGGCGGCCCGAACACCTCCTGTGGGGTCGGGATCCGGTGACCGGAGCCTGGGAGGCCCTGGCGGTGCTCGTACCCCGTGCGGGATCGGATCGGGGCCGGATCGTGCGTCTTCACCCTGGCCCGCGGAGTGGGTGGCGACTCCAGCGGGTGGGCGAGGTCCGGATCGACCCGGAGCTGCCTGGGCGCCTACACGCCCTGGACGCGGAAACCCTGGCGGAGGACGGCGGTTGCCCCGCCCTGCGGCCCGGTCAGGATCCCAAGGTCCCCGCCGCCCCCCTGGAGTTCCACTTCGAGGCCGACCTGGAGAAAGGCCTCTCCTCCCCCGCCGAGATCGTCCACCCCCGCTGGGGGCTGGCCACGGTGGTGAACGCCATCGTGGACGACCGGAAGGATCCCGCGCCACCAGGGCAGGCCTGGGCCACCCATGCCCGGGGCGAGTCCACCGACCTGCCCCTCAGTGCGTTCGGGAAGGGAGTGAAGGTCCTCGATCGCTGGGCCGGCCGGGTGTGGTTCAAAGTGGATGGGCAGCTCTACGCCATCTGCGCAGGCCGCTGGAAGGCTCCCTGGCCCAAGGTGCAACCCCGGGACCCCTCCAAAGACTGATCAGCGCCCGGCCACGCCCCGCAGCCAGGCCTCATCCCGCACCGGGATCCCCAGGGCCTGGGCCTTGTCCAGCTTCGAGCCCGCCTTCTCGCCCGCCACCAGCACCGTGGTCTTGGCGCTCACGGAGCCGGTGACCTTCGCGCCCAGCTCCTTGAGCAGGGCCTCGGCGTCCTCACGGCCCAGGGTGGGCAGGGTGCCGGTGACGACCGCGACCTCACCCGAGAGGGGCAGCCCCCCCAGGTCCCGGGGCTTGGGGGCCTCGGGACGGATGCCCAACTCCGCCAGGCGGGCGGGCAGCTCGGGATGGAGCGCCACGTAGGCGCGGATGGCGGCGGAGACCTTGGGTCCCACCTCCTCCACCGCCTGAAGCTTCTCCTCCGGCAGGGCCCAGAGGGCCTCCAGGCTCAGGGTCGCCTCCGCCAGCAGCTCCGCCGTACGCGACCCCACGAAGGGGATGCCCAGGGCGTGGATCCAGCGCCAGAGCGGCTTGGTGCGGGCGCCCTCCAGGGCCGCCAGCACGTTCTGGGCGCTCTTCTCGCCCATGCGCTCCAGGCCCGCCAGGAAGGCGAGGCCCTGGCGCGGGTCGTCGAGCAGGGTGAACACGTCCCAGGGCTGCTGGAAGCGGCCCGTGGCCTGGAGCTGCGCCACCAGGGACTCGCCCAGACCCTCGATGTCCAGCGCCACGCGGCTGGCGAAGTGCTGCAGGCGGGCCTCCAGCTTGGCGGGGCAGTCGGGGTTGAGGCAGCGGATGGCCACCTCGGCGTCGTCGTCTTTCCCGACGTTCCCACCACAGATGGGGCAGGCGCTGGGGATCTCCGGCAGGGGCAGGTCCGTGGGCTCGCCGGGCACCACCGCCACCACCTTGGGGATCACCTCCCCGCCCTTCTCGATGAAGACCCGCTGCCCCACCCGGAGCTGCAGGCGGGCCAATTCGTCGGCGTTGTGCAGCGTGGCGCGGCGGACGGTGGACCCGCCCACTTCGCAGGCCTCCAGCTCCGCCACGGGCGTGAGCTTGCCCGTGCGGCCCACCTGCCAGGTGATGCCCTGCACCACCGTGGTCACCTGGGTGGCGGGGTACTTGAAGGCGATGGCCCAGCGGGGCACACGATCCGTGGTGCCCAGGGCCTGCTGCACGGCCAGGTCACGCACCTTGATCACCACCCCATCCGTATCGAAGGGCAGGCGCAGGCGCGCCTCCGCCTGGGCGTCGATGAAGGCCAGCACCGCGTCCAGGTCCCCCTCCACGTGGGCGGGCATGCGGCCGAAACCCCAGGTAGCCAGGCCGGCCATGGCCGCCGCGTGGTCCTCGGCGCCCAGGCGCTGCCAGGGCAGGAAGGAGAGGGCCCGGCGGGCCACCTCCCGGCTGTCCAGGAGCTTCATGGAGCCGCTGGCGGCATTGCGGGGATTGGCGAAGCGGGCCTCACCGGCGGCGTCGCGCTGCAGGTTTAATTCCTCCCAGCGGCGCCGGCTCAGGAAGACCTCGCCGCGCACCTCCACCTCACCCGTCTCCGGGATGGTGAGGGGGATGTCCGCGATGGTGCGGGCGTTCTCCGTGACATCCTCCCCAGTCTCGCCATCGCCCCGGGTGACGCCCTGGACGAGGTGACCCTCCTCGTAGCGGAGGCTGAGGGAGAGCCCATCCACCTTCAGCTCGGCGGCATAGGCCAGGGTGCTGCCCGCGGGCAGCTGCCGCAGCATCCGCTGCTCCCACTCCCGCAGCTCCTCGGCAGTGTAGGCGTTGTCCAGGGAGAGCATGAAGGTCCGGTGCTTCGCCTTGGAGAAGGACTCCAGGGGAGGTGCACCCACCCGCCGCGTGGGGCTGTTGGGATCCGCCAGCTCCGGGTGGGCCGCCTCCAGGTCGCGCAGCTCCCGCTCCAGCGCATCGTATTCCGCGTCGCTGAGGACCGGTTGGTCCAGCACGTAATAGCGGTGGCGGTGCTCCCGCACCTGATCGGCGAGCTGGCGGAGGCGGGCCTGCAGGTCCATCAGTCCTCCTTCCCGTCCTTCTTCCGGACCGGCCGCGTGATGGTCCGCAGGTGCTCGGGGGCCGGGGGGAGGTGGGCGAGGTCGAGGGGGGCGAGGTGGTCGCCGAGGAGGCTCCAGGCGCGGGCCTGCTTGGGGAGACGCTCGGGCTGCATGACCTCATGGCCCTGGGCGTAGGGCACGAAGGGGGGCATCACCAGGGCGTAGCCGGTGTGGAGGAAGGCGGGGAGGCGGGTCCAGTCCTCACCATGATCCGGCGCCTTGGCGGGGATGGCGAAGAGGGGGTGCACGCCGCCGTTGATCCAGCAGCCGTGGGGATTCTCGTGGCGGGGGTAGACGAAGACCCGCCGGCGGTGGATGAGGGAGTAGGGGCCCACCTTGTGCTGGTCCACGGGCGTGAGCCCGGTGCCCTCCATGGCGGGGCCCCGCAGGCGCTCGGGATGGCTGGCCACCTGCACGAGGCGCTCGCAGCCCCGCTTGAGCTTCTTGATGGAGGCCCGCAGCTCCTCCGCCTCGTCGGACTCCACCATGCCCTGGTTGGGCTTGAGGTCCCCCAGCAGCACGATCTGGGTGGGCTTGTACTCCGTGAGCAGGCCGAAGACCCGCTCCCAGAGGTCGAACTGGGTGGGGCTCGGCATCACCTCCACCCGCTTCCGGCGGGCGGCGCCCAACCCCAGGAAGAAGTCGGCGAGCACGAGGGTTCCATAGCGCGGCATCCAGAGGGCGCGGCGACTGTCCAGGATCAGATCTTCATTGAGCGGGGCCTGCATCCCCTCAGTATCGCACCGGCCCGCCCCTTCCCGGCGGGGCGAAGCGGGGGGCCAGCCGTTCCGGGCCGGGGGTCATCCTCCGGAAGCGCCCGATAAACTTGACGTTCTGCCCACTGGAGCCTCCATGCGGTCTGCCCTCTTCGGATTCCTCAGCCTCGCCCTCGTGGCGCAAATGCCCCAGGCCCAGCCCCAGGGCACGGGTCCGGTGCCCGGCGGCAAGCCCAACGAGAGCGCCTTCCGCAAGCTGGAGGGGCTGCCCACCCCCAACGTGTACCGCGCCGCCAGCGGGGCCCCCGGCCACAGGTACTGGCAGCAGAAGGTGGACTACCGCATCAAGGCGGAGCTGGACGATGCCACCCAGAAGATCAAGGGCGTGCAGGAGATCACCTACCACAACCAGAGCCCCGATGACCTGCGGTACCTCTGGCTGCAGCTGGACCAGAACCTCTTCCGCAAGGACAGCGTGGGCGCCCTGCGCCGCGGCGCGCCGGACCTCTCCCGCATGGCCGGCGACGACAAGCAGGGGCTCAGCACCCAGATGCTCCGTTTCGCCATGTCGGAGTCCGACTACGAGGGCCACCGCATCCTCTCCCTCAAGGACGCCCAGGGCCGGGACCTGAAGTACACCATCGTGGACACCATGATGCGGGTGGACCTGCCGGAGGCCGTGAAGGCCGGCACCACCTTCAAGTTCAGCCTGGGCTGGGAGTACGCCATCACCGACTTCCGGAAGGTCTGGGGCCGCAGCGGCTTCGAGACCATGGAGGATGGCGCCCGCCTCTACAACATCGCGCAGTGGCAGCCCCGCCTCGTGGCCTACACCGATGACATGGGCTGGCAGCACCAGCAGTTCCTGGGCCAGGGCGAGTTCACCCTGGAGTTCGGCGACTGGGACGTGGAGTTCACCGTGCCCGCGAACCAGGTGGTGCTCGGCACGGGCGAGCTTCAGAACCCCGGCGAGGTCCTCACCCAGGCCCAGCGCGACCGCATCGCCCAGGCCCGCAAGGCCGGCAAGCCCGTGTTCATCGTGAAGCCCGAGGAGGCCGGAAAGCCGGAAAGCCGGCCCAAGAAGGACGGAAAGCTCACCTGGAAGTTCAAGGCCGCCAACGTGCGCGACTTCGCCCTGGCCTGCTCCAGCCGCCTGATCTGGGATGCGGAGGGCGTGGACATCAACGGCCGCAACGTGCTGGCCATGAGCGGCTACACGAAGGAGGGCATGCCCCTCTGGGACAAGTACTCCACGGCCTCCGTGGCCCACACCCTGAAGGTCTACGGCCGCTACACCTTCGACTACCCCTACCCCGTGGCCATCAGCGCCCTGGGCCTGGGCGGTGGGGGCGGCATGGAGTACCCCATGATCTGCTTCAACGGCCCCCGGCCCGAGAAGGATGGGTCCTACAGCGAGCGCACCAAGCAGGGCCTCGTGGGCGTGGTGATCCACGAAGTGGGCCACAACTTCTTCCCCATGATCGTGAACAGCGACGAGCGCCAATGGAGCTGGATGGACGAGGGCCTGAACACCTTCCTCCAGAACATGGCCGAGCGCGAGTGGGATCCGAACTTCCCCGGCGCCACGAACATGAGCGAGAAGATCACCGACTACCTGCGCTTCCCCAACGCGACGCCCATCATGACCCAGAGCGACGCGGTGAAGGACTTCGGCTTCAACGCCTACCAGAAGCCCGCCGCGGGCCTGAACCTCCTGCGGGAGACCGTCATGGGCCGCGAGCTCTTCGACTTCGCCTTCAAGGAGTACGCCCGCCGCTGGAAGTTCAAGCGCCCCCAGCCCGCGGACCTCTTCCGCACCTTCAACGATGCCTCCGGCATGGACCTCGACTGGTTCTGGCGGGGCTGGTTCTTCACCACCGCCGCCCCCGACCTGGAGCTGGAGAAGGTGGAGACCTTCCAGTTCTCCGACGGCAACCCCGCCGACGCCAAGGCCCGAGCCAAGGCCGCGGCCGCGGCCGCGGATCAGAACCTCTCCCGCATGAAGGAAGCCGAGCGGAACCTCCCCGGCGAGGAGAAGCTGCGGGGCATCCAGGACATGTACACCGATGGCTCCTGGGATCGCTACGCCGTGTCCCCCTCCGACCTCAAGCGCTGGCAGGCGGCCCAGGCCGACCTGACCGAGGAGGAGAAGGCCATGGTCAAGGCCGGCAAGTTCCTCCACCGCATCACGGTGAAGAACGTGGGCAAGTTCCCCATGCCCATCATCCTGAAGCTCACCTTCGCGGACGGCAGCACGGAGGTCGTGCGCCTGCCCGTGGAGAGCTGGATGCAGAACGAGGAGCGCTTCGCCAAGCTGCTCACCCGCGACAAGCCCCTGGCCTCCGTGGAGCTGGATCCCTTCCACGAGATCCCCGACATCGACCGGGCCAACGACGCCTTCCCCCGCAAGCTCCCCGCGGTGCAGCCCCTCAAGCTCTTCAAGGCCCCGGAGATGCGGATGCCCAATCCCATGCAGCAGCGCCGCATGGAAACCGAAGCCAAGGCCGATAAGGTGGAGAAGAAGGAGAAGTAGCATCCACCACCCCGAGCTCATCGACCTGGCCTGGGAGGGCCGCCCCCGCCGCTGCCTGCTGTGGCAGCCGGAAGGGGGCGGCCCCTTCCCTTTGCTGGTGGGGCTCCACGGCACGGGCGGCACACCGAGGCTCATGGCCCGCTTCTCCAACCTGCCCCACGCCGCCGTGGACCGGGGCTGGGCGCTGGCCCTGCCCGCGGCCCTGGGTGCCCATGGGCAGGAGGATCCCGCCACCGGCGCCGCCTGGAACGTCGGTCCCGGCCTGGGCCACCCCGCCTTCAGTGATGTGGACGACACGGGCTTCCTCAAGGCCCTGCCGGACCTGCTGAAGCTGCCCCCCAGCCCCACCTTCCTCGCGGGCTTCAGCAACGGGGCCCGCATGGGCTGGCGCCTGCTGCTCGAGGGGGACGCCCCCTACGCGGGCTTCGCCCTGGTCTCCGGCGCACCGAACCAGGCCATCCCCGCCCAGGTGCGCCGCCAGCCCGTGGCCCTCTTCCACGGGCGCCAGGACCAGCACATCCCCTTCAGCGGCGGCGTGGGAGCCCAGGGCCGCCGCGTCGCCTGCGATCCCGCTCCCGACACCGCGCATCGGCTGGCCCTCGCCATGGGCCTGGATCCCCGCCCCCGGCGCCGCCTGATGGGCACCCACACCTGGGACCGCTACGGGGAGGAGCTCCACTTCTGGGCCCTGGACCAGGGTCATGCCTGGCCTGGGGGGCGCCGCTACGCCCCCGGTGCCGATGAGCCCACACCGGATGTGGACGCCTCGGCCTGGATCCTGGACTTCTTCTCGGAGCGTCTGCCATGAGACCCCGCGCCCTCCCGGCCCTCGCGCTCGCGCTTCCGCTCGCGGCCCACCAGTACCCCGTGACCCAGGCGACGCTCACCTTCGTCGAGGGCGGCCTCCGCCTCAAGCTCCGGCTCTCCCTCCACCACTTCCACGCCGCCCTTGAGGACGTGGTGCGGCACCGCATCGTCCTGAAGGACGGCGAGGACTATGCCCCTGCGGATCTGGAGCGCTATTTCCTAGGCCGCCTCGAGCTGAAGGACGGCGCCACGGTGATCCCCTTCAAGGTGGTGGCCCAGGAGCTGGATCCCAAGGACCTCAGCGTGGTGCTCGAGGCCGCGGCCGCGGACGCCACCCACCTGATCCTGCGCCACACGGTGATGTTCGAGGTGAGTGCCCGCCAGCAGAACCTGGTGACCGTCGAGGGGCTGGGCCCACGCCGGGGCCTCACCTTCGACAAACGGCATCCCGAGCTGCCCCTGGGGGCGCCATGAGCGGCCATCCCTTCCTCGGAGGACTGGCCTGCGGGGCCGCGGGCGGGCTGCTGAGCGGGGCCTTCGGCATCGGCGGCGGCGTCATCCTCGTGCCCCTGCTCGGCCTGCTGCTGGGCCTCGACCAGGCCGGGGCCCAGGGCATGGCCCTCGCGGCCATGCTGCTCCCCAACGGCCTCCCTGCGGTGGTGCACTACCACCGGCAGGGGATGAAGGTGGAACCCTGGCTCGTGACCGCCATGATCCCGGGCTTCCTCGGGGGCGTCACCGCAGGCGCCTACGCGGCCACGGCGCTCCCGCTCATGGGTCTCCGGCTCCTCTTCATCGCCTTCCTGCTCCTCGTGGCCTGGCGCATGGGCCACCCGGCCCATTCGGCCGCCATCCGGCCCGAACGCCCCTGGAACCTGCCGGATGCCCTGGCCATCGGGGCGGCCGGCGGTCTGGGCTCCGGACTCCTCGGCATCGGCGGGGGCCTGGTGGTGATCCCCCTCCTGGCCTGGCGCTTCGGGTACAGCCAGCACCGGGCCCAGGTGACGAGCCTCGCCCTGATGTTGCCCCCCATCGGCCTTCCCGGTGTCTGGGTCTATGCCCACGCCCACCCCCAGGGACTGCCCTGGGCCGCCTTGGGGGGTGTGGCCCTCGGCTTCGCGGGAGCCGCGTTCCTCGGGGCCCGGTGGGCCACGGCCACCCAGGGCAGCCGCCTGAGGAAGGCCTTCGCGGGCCTCCTCGTGGGCATGGCCGCCCTGCTGCTGGTCCGGGCGATCAGAGGAACGTGAAGCGCGGGTAGGAGGCCCCCAGGAGGGTGTTGGTGGTGGCCGTGGCCTGGCCCAGCCAGCGGTCGAGCACCGTGGCGTAGAGGGACCGGAAGTCCGCATTGGCGCTGTACTTCATGTTCCCGTTCGAGTCCAGGCTCGCCAGGTTCGGATAGGAGTCGTTGAACCCGCCCTTCACGGCCTTGCCAAGGCAGAAGGAGAGGCCCGCGGTGCCATGGTCGGTGCCGCCGTCGTTCTCCTTCACCCGGCGGCCGAACTCGCTGAAGCCCATGATCATCACCCGGTCCTGGGCGTTCCCCTGGGCCGTGCTGATGGTGGCGAGGTCGTCATAGAAGGCGCGGATGGAACCCCCCAGCACCCGGAGGAGGTTCGGCAGGTCCGCCTTCTGGTTGCTGTGGGTGTCCCACCCGCCGAGGCGGGCGTAGTAGATCTGCCCCTGGAGGCCGGAGGCGATCATCTGCGCGATGAGCTTGAGCTGGTTCGAGAGGGAGCTGCTGAGGCGTCCGCCATCCGTCCGGGTGGTTGGGTAGTTGGCATCCCCGGGGTAGAGGATGGTGGAGGTGCGCGCCGGCAGCTGGTTGTTCGACCCGAAGGCCGGGTCGTTCTGGGCGTCGAAGAAGGCCTTCCCGTTCACCAGGGCCGCCTGGTAGCCCGCCGCGGAGAGGCCCGCGGGGGCCGGGGCCGCCAGGGCCGCGCCCCATCCGTTCTCCAGCAGGGCCGCGTCATAGGGGGCGCCCACCTTGTTCGCGCGGAGGTAGGAGGGGTACACGAAGCCGCTGCCGTTGCTGATGGACACGAAGCTGCGGGTGGCCCCCTTCAGCATGAGCGGGCGATCCGAGGTGACGGTGATGCCACGCAGCACGTCGCCGCTGGGGGAGAAGGCGGTGTCCGCGAAGCGCCCGAGCCAGCCCGTGCCGGCGGGGATGTTCGCGCCCTGGCCCCACAGGTCCCCCGCCGTGAAGTGCGAGAGGCTGAAGTTGGGCATGCCGATGCCCGGGATCCAGAAGACGCGTCCCTTTTGGCTGAGCTCCACCAGGCCCAGCAGATCGTTGGTGAGGGCGTAGCCCCCTCCCACGTCCGTGCTGGTGCCGAGGTCCATGGCCAGGGTGGGGCGCGCGGCCTGGTAGGGCGCGAGGTTGGCCCCGGCGTTGGGGCCGAGGGCGCTGAGCCAATCCCAGCCGCCATCGATGTTGATCATCACCAGGATGGGCGCGGCGGGAATGGCGGAAGGGGGGTCCACCGGCACCGGGGTGGCCTTCGTGCCGGGCTTGCTGCCGCCGCAGGCGGTGAGGCCGGCGAGGGCCGCGGAGGTGGCGGCGGCGGACTGGAGGAATTCGCGTCGGGTGGTCATCGAAACCTCCTAGTAGAGCTGGCCGGAAGGCGAGCAGAGGATGAGGAAGGCCAGCTCCCGGGCCTTGTTCTTGTCGGCGGCGGAGGCCCAGGCAAAGGCGGAGGGCCAGAGGGCGGCGATCCAGGCATCCCGCACGGAGGTCGGGATGGGGGCGGGCTGCAGGAGGGCCTCGAGCCGGGTGTAGACCTCCAGTCCCGAGGTGGGGGCGGTGGGGAACCACTGGTCCACGTTGGAGGGGCAGAGGACCAGCGTCTCCTTCACGTAGGTGTTCGAGCCGTTGTTGTAGTAGTTGTCGTAGCTCTCGGCGAGCGTGAGCGCCGCGGCGAGGCGCGCCCGGTAGCGCATCGCGTTGCTGTTGAGCCACCCCACGTCCTCCTTCCAGCCGTTCGGGCCGTTGGGATCCAGGACCTTCATGCCCGCCTGGTCCAGGTAGGGGTTGGTGATCAGCCGCCAGGCGGGGAAGCCCTTCGGACTCTGCGCATCCCCCGTGGCGAGGTCCATCCCCAGGGCCCGGGCGGCCCGGATGGTCCAGGACACGGGGCCCTCCACGAGGCTGAAGCGGTTCGCGGCATCGAAGAAGAACTTGGACTTGAGGAGGGTCTTCAGGGTGGCCTTCAGGTCGAACCCGTTGCCCTGCAGCACCGCGCTGAGGTCCGTGGCGTCCACCGTCTGGTAGCTCGCGCTCACGAAATGCACCAGCAGGCGCTTGGCGAGGAAGTCCCCGCAGTTGGAGGCCCGGGCGGTGAGGATGGAGCGCAGCGCGTTCTCGCCGGGTGCCTGCCCCCCCGCCGCCGTGGTGATGTTGAAGGTCCCTCCGAGGAAGGTGATGCTCGTGGTCTCCCCGTTGTGGGTGCCATCGGGGTGCATGTAATAGACCTTCCCGTTGCCCGGGGTCCCACCCCACCAGAGGAGGCTGCCCGCGGCCACCGCCTGGCCCTGATACACCATGAAGGTGGCCGTGGAGGCCTTCCACTGGCTGGGACTGGCGGGGTTCACCACCTTGGCCGCGGCGGGGATGACGAAGCTCCAGCCGCTGAGGGCGCGGGCGAGCTGGGTGATGTCGTTCTGGTTGTAGCCGTTGTCCACCCCGAGGCTGTAGAGCTCCATCACCTCCCGGGCGTAGTTCTCATTGGGGGTGCTGGTGTAGGCGGCGTTGTTGGACACGGAGTCGAGCCAGAGGGACATCGCCGGGTCCTTGCTCACCGCCACCATCAGATCCGCGAACCCGCCCAGGCCCTGGGTCCGGAAGAGGTCGATCTGGTTGAGCATGAGGGCGATGTTGTCGACCTTGTGCCAGCCCGTGGCGAACAGGTTGTGCCAGAAGAGGGCGATGCGCTCCGGGAAGCTGTAAGGGTTGTACTGCATCCGGAAGGCCCAATAGGCCTGCCCGGAGGGGAAGTCGTTCCGCCAGGCCTCAGACCCGCTCACGAGGTAGGCATGGGGGGCGGCCACCTTGGCCACGTTGACGGAGCCGGTGTCGCCGGTGTTCGCATCGACGGCGCCCGCGGTCACGGGGTCCGCCCGGTTCCCGAGCACGGCCGCGAAGAGGGCGGCGTCCCCGGCGGCGGCGACTTCCGCCGAGAGGGTCC
>JBGASN010000057.1:0-20069 GCA_044229665.1 Holophagaceae bacterium | reverse complement strand
GGAGGTCCTCATGCCCATGGTGCAGCCCGCCGAGCTCTGGCAGGAGAGCGGCCGCTGGACCTTCTACGGCAAGGAGCTCCTGCGCTTCAAGGACCGCAAGGAGGCCGACTTCTGCCTGGGCCCCACCCACGAGGAAGTCATCACCGACATGGTCCGCCGCAGCGTGCGCAGCTACAAGCAGCTGCCCATGAACCTCTTCCAGGTGCAGAGCAAGTTCCGGGATGAGATCCGCCCCCGCTTCGGCCTCATGCGCGGCCGTGAGTTCGTCATGAAGGACGGCTACTCCTTCCACGCCACGGATGCGGACTGCGACCGCGAGTACTGGGCCATGTTCAACGCCTACAAGCGGATCTTCAGCCGCCTGGGCGTGAAGTTCCGCCCCGTGGAGGCCGACAGCGGCGCCATCGGTGGCTCCTTCACCCACGAGTTCCACGTGCTGGCCGGCTCCGGCGAGGACGCCATCCTCAGCTGCGACAGCTGCGACTACACCTCCAACGTGGAGAAGACCGAGGCCCCGGCCCTGGCGATCCCCGACCACGGCGCCGCCTTCCCCCTGAAGCGCGACCACTTCGCCACCCCGGGCGTGGTGGGGCAGGTGGAGCAGGCCGCCGGCATGAAGGACGCCGAGCACGATGGCATGCCGATCACCCAGACCAGCAAGTTCTACCTCTTCCGCACCATGTTCGCGGATGAGAGCACCAAGCTGGTGGGCGCCGTGCTGCGGGGCGACCACGAGGTGAACCCCGTGAAGGTGAAGAACCTCGTGGGTGCCCTCGACATCGAGCTGTTCCCCCTGGAGGAGGCCGAGGCCTTCACCGGCGCCAAGTCCGGCTTCATGGGGCCCGTGGACCTGAAGAACGTCCAGATGGTCGTGGACCTCTCCCTGAAGGGGGCCGTGAACCTCACCTGCGGGGCGAACAGGACCGACTACCACCACTTCGGTCTGGATCCCCAGCGCGACCTGCCCGGCGCCACCTTCGCGGACATCCGCCTGGCGCTGGAGCACGACACCTGCACCCGCTGCGGGAAGGGCAAGTACCAGGCCTACCGCGGCATCGAAGTGGGCCAGGTCTTCAAGCTCGGCATCAAGTACTCCAAGTCCATGGGCTGCACGTTCCTGGACGAGAACGGCAAGGACCAGCCCATGATCATGGGCTGCTACGGCATCGGGGTCACCCGCACCGTGGCCGCCGTCATCGAGCAGAACTACGACGAGGACGGCATCATCTGGCCCTGGCCCGTGGCCCCTTACCAGATCCACCTGCTGAACCTGGATCCCGCCAACGCCGAAGTGAACCTGGTGGCCAACCGCCTGGAGACGGAGCTGGAGGCCGCCGGCTTCGAGGTGCTGCACGACGACCGCGAGGGCATGAGCCCCGGGGCCAAGTTCAAAGACGCCGACCTGCTGGGCTTCCCCCTGCGCCTCATGGTGGGCACCAAGGGACTCAAGGAGGGGATCGTGGAATTGCGCGACCGCCGCACCAAGCAGGTCACCAAGGTCGCCCCCGATGCTGTGCTGGCCGCCGTGCGGGTGGCCAAGGACCGCATCATGGAAGGCCTTGAGACCGCGGGAGGTCGCTGATGGCGGAAGGTCGGGTCCATCTCACCACTTTCATCGAGGGCGTGCTCGTCCACGGGAAGGAGATGCCCTTCGTTCTGCTCGTCCCCACCCCCCACAGCCCCCACCGGGGCCTGCTGATGCCGGCCCAGATCCCCTGGGCCCCGGGCTTCCTGCCCACGGCCCTGCTCAACGCCCAGATCGACGCGGCCTGGGGCATCAAGTTCCGGTTCGTGGACCCGAGCACCCTGCCCGTGGTCTTCGATGAGCGCACGAGCCGGCTCTCCACCCCCTGGCTCCTGCGCCTGGAGGGACTGGAGGGCCAGCAGCGGCTCTACCTCACCCACCTGCTCCGCACGAAGGCTCCTGAAGGGGAACTGCCGACCCCGCCGCCGGGTGGCCAGTGGGTCAGTGAGAAGGCCCTGGCCAGCATCGACCTGCTCCCCGGGGTTCGCCGCCTCTGCGAGGCGGCCCTCCGCCAGGTCCGGGAGTCCTGAGTCATCAGGCTAGAGGCTGGAGGCCGGAGCTAAAGAAAAACGGCGGCGCAGGCGCCGCCGTTTTCCCTCCAGCCTGCAGTCTCCAGCCTGGGATTACATCTGCTCGAAGGCGTTGAAGAAGTAGCTCACCTCGAACTTGGCGCTCTCGGGGGCATCGGAACCGTGGGTGGCATTGCGGCCGATGTTGGCCCCGAAGCGCTTGCGGAGGCTGCCCTCGGCGGCCTTCTCGGGGTTGGTGGCGCCCATCAGCTCGCGCCAGCGCAGGATGGCGTTCTCGCCCTCGAGCACCATGATGGCCACGGGGCCCTCGGTCATGAAGTCCTCGAGCTCCTGGTAGAAGCCCTTGGTCACGTGCTCGTGGTAGAAGCCCTTGCAGATGGCGGGGGTCAGCTGGGTCAGCTTCAGGCCCACGATCTTGAGGCCGCTCTGCTCGATGGCGGTGATGATCTCGCCCAGGTGGCCGTCCTTCACGGAATCGGGCTTGGCGATGGCAAAGGTCCGTTCAACGGCCATGGAATCCTCCAAAAGATCAATGTTCCAGTGTGCCGTAGAGCGTCATTCCCAGCAAGGAAAAGGGTTGTGACGGGGGCCAGCCGGTGGCGGGACACTGGGAAATCCGCGCCGGGCCAGCTACAATCAAGGGTTTACGCGACTGGAAGCCCCCATGCTCGATGATCTCCTCAAGAAAGTCTTCGGTTCCAAGAACGAGCGCGAACTGAAGCGGCTCTGGGCCCGGGTCCAGGCCATCAACGCCCTCGAGCCCCGGATCTCCGCCCTGAGCGATGACGAGCTCAAGGCCATGACGCCCGCCCTCAAGGAGAAGCTGGCGAACGGGGCCACCCTGAACGACATCCTGCCCGAGGCCTTCGCGGTCTGCCGGGAGGCGAGCAAGCGCGTGCTGCGCATGCGGCACTTCGACGTGCAGCTGGTCGGCGGCATGGTGCTCCACGAGGGCAAGGTCGCGGAGATGCGCACCGGTGAGGGCAAGACCCTCACGGCCACGCTCCCCCTGTACCTCAACGCCCTGGCCGGCCAGGGTGCCCACCTCGTGACCGTGAACGACTACCTGGCCCGCCGTGACGCCGAGTGGATGGGGCGCCTCTACACCTGGCTCGGGCTTTCCGTGGGCATCATCCAGCACGGGCTCGACGACCAGGAGCGCCGCGAGGCCTACGCCTGCGACATCACCTACGCCACCAACAACGAGCTGGGCTTCGACTACCTCCGCGACAACATGAAGTGGGATCTCGCCGACTTCACCCAGCGGGGCTTCAGCTTCGCGATCGTGGACGAGGTCGACAGCATCCTCATCGACGAGGCCCGCACGCCGCTCATCATCGCCGGTTCCTCCGAGGAGGACACCAGCAAGTACTTCCGCATCGATCAGATCGTCCCCCGCCTCGAGGTGGAGAAGCACTTCAAGATCGAGGAGAAGGACCGCCAGGTCATGCTCACGGACGAGGGCATCCGCCACGCCGAGGAGCTCCTGGGCGTGCCCAACCTCTACGATCCCTCCGCCATCGAGACCCTGCACGGCCTCAGCCAGGCCCTGCTGGCCCACCACCTCTACAAGCTGGACGTGGACTACATGGTTCGCCCCAAGGAAGATGGGCGCGGCATGGAAGTGGTCATCGTGGACGAGTTCACGGGCCGCCTGATGCCCGGCCGCCGCTGGTCCAACGGCCTCCACCAGGCCATCGAGGCCAAGGAGGGCGTGGAGGTCAACGCCGAGAACCAGACCCTGGCCACCGTCACCTTCCAGAACTTCTTCCGCATGTACAAGAAGCTGGGCGGCATGACGGGCACCGCGGAGACGGAAGCCAAGGAACTCTGGGAGATCTACAAGCTGGACGTGGTGATCATCCCCACCAACCGGCCCATGATCCGCAAGGACTTCGCCGATACGGTCTACGCCACCCAGAAGGGCAAGACCAAGGCCATCGTGGCCGAGATCCGCGACCTGCACGCCAAGGGGCAGCCCATTCTCGTGGGTACCGCCTCCATCGAGAGCAGCGAGAAGCTGAGCGAGGAACTGAAGAAGGCGGGCATCCGCCACGTGGTGCTGAACGCCAAGCACCATGAGAAGGAAGCCGACATCGTGGCGCAGGCGGGCCGCAAGGGCGCCGTGACCATCGCCACCAACATGGCCGGTCGTGGCACCGACATCCTCCTCGGTGGCAACCCCGAGGGCATGGCCAAGCACGAGGCGTCCAAGCGTGAGGTCGCCGTCTACACCGAGGATGGCCTCGAGACCCCGGAGTACCTGGCCCTCATCGAGGAGATGAAGCGCGCCACGGAAGCCGAGAAGCAGGAAGTGATCGCCGCCGGGGGCCTCCACATCCTCGGCACCGAGCGCCACGAGAGCCGCCGCATCGACAACCAGCTGCGCGGCCGGGCCGGCCGCCAGGGGGACCCCGGCTCCAGCCGTTTCTTCCTGAGCCTCGAAGACGACCTCATGCGCGTGTTCGGCGGCGACCGCATCAAGGGCCTCATGTCCATGATGGGCATGAACGACGAGGAGCCCATCGAGAGCGGCATGGTGAGCAAGTCCATCGAGAAGAGCCAGAAGCGCGTGGAGACCCACCACTTCGAAGTGCGCAAGCACCTGCTCGAGTACGACGATGTGATGAACAAGCAGCGCATCTTCTTCTACAACCTGCGCACGGAGATCCTGAAGGGCAACACCAAGGACTACGTCCTCCAGGTGGCCGCCGAGATCGCCGAGGGCCTCTGCAACGACTTCCTGCCCGTGAAGGGCGAGCGCGATGAAGCCGCCTTCAAGGAGCGCGTGGAGCAGCTCTACGCCCTCGCCGGTGACAAGGTGGATGGGGTGACCCAGCTCCACGGCGAAGCCTGTGTGAAGGCCCTGGCCGAGCTGGTTCAGGCCGCCTACCTGGACAAGGAGGAGCGCCTCGGCTCCCCCGACATCCTCCGGTGGCACGAGCGGGTGGCCATCCTGCAGATCATCGATGCCGCCTGGAAGCGCCACCTCCTCGTGATGGACCACCTGAAGGAGGCCATCGGCTTCCGCGGCTACGGCCAGAAGGATCCCCTCGTGGAGTACAAGCGCGAGAGCTACGAGTACTTCGAGCAGATGCGCTTCGGCTACGAGGACGAGATCGTGTCCTACCTCTACCGCGTGGAGCCCCAGGTCAGCACCTACGTGCCGGATGAGGACTTCTTCCGGGAGCCCTCCCACATCATGGAGCTCGGTCCGGATGAGCAGGGCAACCTGGTCTCCGAGGGCGGGGAACCCGTGCAGCGGGTGCTCCGGTTCACCGCGGGCGGTCTGGACGACGAGGACGAGAGCGCCTTCCGGCGCTAGGTCCCCATGTCGGTCCGCATCCTCCTGCAGGACGCCCACCTGAAGCCCAGCCCCCGCCTCCTGGTGGGGGTGGCCTTCCTGGCCTCCCTGGTGACCTTCGGGCTCTGGGGTGGCCTGGGCCGCTGGGCCCTGCTGGCCTGGGTCGCGGCCCTTCCGGTGCTGGCCCTGGCGGCCCGCTACGTGGCGGGCTCCTGGGTCCGCATTAGTCCCCTCCGCGGCCTGAGCTGGTGCCTGAAGACCCCCTTCGGCACCCGGCTGGGCTCCGTGGAGCTCCTACCGGCGGAGATCGCGGAGCTGCGCCTGGAAGCCAGCCTGGCGGCGCGTCTCCTGGGCCTGTGGGACCTCCAGATCGTGAAGCGGGATGGCACGGTCCTGCCCCGGTTCCGCTTCTTCGCGGGCATGGATCGCCAGGCGGAGATCCTGCACGGCTACCTGGAGCAGCTGGGACGGCCTTGACTCAGATCCCGGTGGAGGCGCCGACGAATCTTCGTTAGCCTCTACGGATGGAACTCGTCGTCGTCACGGGACTCTCGGGAGCGGGCCGCCGCTCCGTGCTGGGCGCCCTGGAGGACAGCGGCTTCACCGCCCTCGACAATGTTCCCGCCCGCCTCCTGGAGCCCCTCATCGAGCTGGAGGACCGCCTCTACCCGGGCCGCACCCGCTTGGCCGTGGGCATGGACAGCCGCCACGAGGACTTCGGGGCGGAGTTCGAGCCCATGCTCCGCAGCTTCGAGGACCGCAGCCAGCCCGTGCACGTGATCTTCGTGGAGGCCGATGACGAAGTCCTCCTCCGGCGCTTTTCCGAGACCCGGCGGGTGCACCACCTGGCCGGGGAGGGCGGCTCCGTGTCCGAGGCCATCCGCCGGGAGCGCCAGCTGCTGGCGCCCATCCGCGCCCGGGCCACGGCCGTGCTCAACACCTCCCGGCTCACCCTGTCGGAGATGCGCCAGCGCATCGCCGAGCTGATGCCGGGCCTGCCGGGTCGCGACACCCGTGTGCGCATCGTCTCCTTCGGCTTCAAGTTCGGAGTTCCCCCGGAGGCCGACGTGGTCTTCGATGCCCGCTTCCTGCCCAACCCCCATTACGTGCCCGAGCTCAAGGCCCTCACGGGCAAGGACGAGCCCGTGCAGACCTTCCTGCTGAAGTCCGACGACTTCAAGGACTTCCTCTCCAAGGTGGAGGACTGGGTCCGGTGGAGCCTCCCGCTGGTCCAGCAGGAGGGTCGGGCCTATCACACCATCGCCATTGGGTGCACAGGTGGGCAGCACCGCAGCGTGGCCCTGGCGGAGATGCTGGGCAAGCGCCTGAAGCATGACTTCCCCGCGCTCACCGTGCGCCACCGGGAGCAGGACGGCCACCACCGCTGAGGTGGCGCTAGCTCATCTGCTCCCGGTACACGACACCCCGCTGGGCCAGCTGGGCCTTCATGAAGTCCCAGCACCCGGCCTCGAGGCCCAGGTACTCCGGGGGGCAGATACCCTTCCGGGAGAACTTCCCCGCGGCGAAGAGGCGCACGGCGGCGGTGCAGGTGAAGCCGGTGGTGCGGGCCATGCTGGTGGTCTTCGTGGCCGGATCGTAGTGGTCCAGCACCTCCGCCACCCGGCGGACCGGGCGACCGTCCCTCTCCCCCTCCACGGTGACCCGCATGACGGTGAGGTCCGCCTCGCCCTCCTGGAACTTCCACAGGGGGAAGAGCAGGGCGGTGGTGAGCTCCAGGGGCACGACGGACCGGCCGTTCACCTGGATGGGCTCCTTGGAAAAGAAGCCGCTCTCCCGCATCATCCGCATCTTCTCGATGTGGCCGGGGTAGCGGAGGGTCTTCTCCTTCATGTCCGGCACGCCGGGGAAGGTCCGGATGACGCTGCGCAGGCCATCGGTGTTGAAGGACTCCAGGGTGCCCACCCCCTCGAAGTCCAGCAGCTCGGGCTCCGAGAGGGCGGGGAAGGTGACCACCTTGCCCTCCTTCACGTAGCGCGCGGGCCGGGTGTACTCCTCGATGACGTCGATGGGGCTGAAGCCTGCCTTGTACTCGTAGGGCCAGGTTCGGATCACGGGCAGACCGCCGACGAGGCACTCGAAGCGGGTGATGCGGTCCACCTGCCGGGCCGTGTCGCCCAGGATGATGTTGCCGCAGCCGGGCGCCACGCCCACGTCCACGATGGCCGTGAGGCCCTGGGCCTTGGCCAGCGCGTCCAATTCGAAGCAGTCCTCATCGAAGAAGCTGATGTCGATGAGCGTCTTGCCGGCCTCCAGCACGGCCTTGGCGGTGGCGAACCCCATGAAGCCCGGCACGGCCCCCACCACGAGGTCGGCGTCGGCCACGGCGGCCTTCACGCCCTCCGGGGATCCCAGGTCGGAGGCGCGGGTGGCGAGGCCCCAGCCCTTCACCCGGGCCAGGGCCTCCTCGGAGCGATCGGCCACGGTGACCTTGAAGTCGGGCGCGAGGTCCCGGGCCATCACGGCGCCGACGCGGCCGGCACCCAATACGACGACGTGGGTCATGGCTGGCTCCTGATCAAGCGGCTTCGGCCTTGCGGCCCGTCAGCAGGTAGAGGGGCAGGCCCAGGGACACGAGGGCCAGGCCGGGCCAGGTGAAGCTGGGCTTGTAGATGAAGAGGGCCCCCATGATGGCCAGGGCGCCCACCAGGTAGAGCACCGGAACCAGGGGGTAGGCCCACACCTTCACGGGGCGCTCGGCCTCGGGGCGGCGCACCCGGAGGAGGATGACGCCGGCCACGGTGAGCACGTAGAAGAGCAGGGCCGCGAAGATGACGAAGTCCAGCAGCTGGCCGTAGGTACCCGTGAGGGTCAGGAGGCAGGTCCAGAGGGCCTGGATGCCGATGCCGAAGGCGGGCACGCCGTTGCCGTTGAGCTTGGAAGCCTGGCTGAGGAAGAGGCCGTCGGCGGCCATGGTCTGGTAGACCCGGGCGCCGGCCAACACCAGGCCGTTCACGCAGCCGAACATGGACACCAGCACGGCGCCCGCCATGATGAGCCCGCCCTTGGCGCCGAGGATGGCCTGCAGGGCGGCGGCGCCCACCCGGTCGCTGGGGGCGTTGGCGATGGCCGTGGGGCCGAGCACCTTCAGGTAGATGGCATTGGCCAGCACGTAGAGGCCGCACACGAGGCCCGTGCCGATGAGCAGGCTCAGGGGGATGGTGCGCTGGGGCTCCTTCACCTCCGCGGCGATGAAGGTGACGCTGTTCCAGGCGTCGGCGCTGAAGAGGCTGCCGGTCTGCACCACCAGCAGGGCCGCCAGGAAGCCCAGCTGGGGCGTACCCGCGGGGGGCACGTAGGCGGAGGCGTCCACGGGGGCGGACGGCGTGAGGAAGAGGCCCAGGAGGATCAGGGCGGCGAGGGAGCCGATCTTGGCCACGGTGAAGAGGTTCTGGATGCGCGCGCCCAGCTTCACCCCGTAGAGGTTCACGGCGGACAGGAGCACCACGATGCCGATGCCCGAGAGGCGGCTCGGCGTGAGGCCGAGGTTGTAGGGGCCCACGGCGATGGTCTGCGTCACCTGCCACACGGGGAGGTGCACGTGGGGGCCGATCCAGGTGGTGTCGTTCACGGCGGGGAAGAACATTCCCAGGTACTTGCCGAAGCCCACGGCCACGGCGGCGATGGTGCCGCACTCGATGATGGCGAAGAAGGTCCACCCGTAGAGGAAGCCCGTCAGGGGACCGTAGATCTCCCGGAGGTAGGTGTACTGGCCGCCGGCATGGGGGAACATGCCCGCCAGCTCACCGTAGCTGAGGGCGCCCAGCACCGTGAGCACCGCCGTGAGGGCCCAGCCCCAGAGCAGGAAGGAGCCCGTGTGGCCGGCCCGGACCATGTCCGCCGCGACGATGAAGACGCCGCTGCCGATCATGGAGCCTGCGATCAACATGATCGCGGAGAACAACCCTACATGGCGCTGGTAGCCGGTGTTCATCGGCAAATCTCCTGGGAGAGCAGGTGGGGCTGGGTCGGGCCGGTCTCGCGTATCGCCGAAGGCGATACCGAGAAGACGCCGCTGCCGATCATGGATCCGGCGATGAGCATGATGGCGGAGAAGAGACCGGCGTGGCGCTGGTAGCCGCTGTTCATGGGTGCCCCGGAATGCAGGTGGAAGGTGGGTTCAAGCTACCACGGCGGCCCGGCGCCGGAGCAGGAGGTAGGCGGGGATGCCCAGGATGACCAGCACCAGGCCCGGCAGGGAGAAGGAGGGCCTGAAGGCCAGCAGGGAGAGGAGGATGGCGGCGCTGCCCACCACGTAGAAGATCGTGAGCAGGGTCGGCGCGCGGTAACCCTCGGGCGCCGCCTGGCGGCGGCGCAGCACCAGGGAGCCCGCGGCGGTGGAGGCGTAGAAGAGCAGGGCGCTGAAGATGATGTAGTCCAGCAGCTGGCTGTAAGAACCCGTGAGGGTGAGCACGCAGGCCCAGAGGGCCATGATCCCCATGGATGCCATGGGCACACCCTGGTCGTTGAGCTGGGCGGCTCCGGGGAAGAAGAGGCCATCCTCGGCCATGGCCTGGTAGACCCGCGCCGAGGTGAGCGTGCCCCCGTTCATCCAGCCCACCATGCTCATGAGGATGGCCCCGGCCATGAGCCACTCGGCCCTGCCGCCCAGGAGGGCGCCCAGGGCCGTGGAGGCCACCCGGTCGCCGGGAGCGTGGGCGATGCCTGCAGGGCCCAGCACCTTCAGGTAGATGAGGTTGGCCAGGAGGTAGAGGGCGAAGACCAGCGTTGTGCCCAGCAGCATGGCCCGGGGCAGGGTGCGCCGGGGCTCCCGGATCTCCCCGCCCACCATGGCCAGGTACTGCCAGCCGTCGCCGCTGAACATGCAGCCCACCTGGGCCACGAGGAATCCCGCCAGCAGGGGCAGGCTGCCGGGCTCCGGCACCACCGGCGCCGCGGAGGGGGCCACCTTGGGCTTCAGCACGAGGCCCAGGATGATCAGGGCCGCCAGGGCCACGATCTTCCCCAGGGAGAAGACGTTCTGCACCCGTGCCCCCAGCTTCACGCCCCGGGCGTGGATGGCCAGGAAGCCGAGGATCAGGGCGATGCCCGCGGCCCGGGCCGGGGTGAGGCCCAGGTTGTAGGGCCCCAGGGCGAAGGATGGGGCGAAGCCCGGGAAGGGGTGCCAGGTGGCCATCTGCACCGGTCCCACCCACCAGGTGGTGTCGTTGACGGCGGGGAAGAAGGTCCCCAGGTAGCGGCCGAAGCCCACGGCCACGGCGGCGATGGAGCCGCACTCGATGACGAGGAAGCTGGTCCAGCCGCAGAGGAAGCCCGCCAGGGGGCCGAAGGCCTCCCGCAGGAACACGTAATAGCCCCCGGCTTTGGCGTGCACCGAGCCCAGCTCCGCGAAGCTCAGGGCGCCGGCCACGGAGAGGAGTCCTGCCAGGGCCCAGGAGAGCATGAGGAAGCCCCCGGAGTGGCCGGTGCGAACGATTTCGGCGGACACCAGGAAGATGCCGCTGCCGATCATGGATCCGGCCACCAGCATGGTGGCGGAAAACAGTCCGATGTCTCGGCGGTAGCCGGGCGCGCTCATGGGGATCCCAGGGAAGATGGCCCAGCATACCCCAGGCGGCCGTTCGCCCCTCGAACGGGCGAGCCTCCACGTTGACTTTTGAGGTCCTGGCGGGACCATGGAGACCCATCCCACCCTTGCGGAGACCTCCATGGTTCGTGCCCTCGGGGCCCTCCTGCTGGCCCTGCCCCTGGTCGCCCAGGCCCCCCTCGCCATCCGGGTGGGGCGGCTGGTGGACGTGGTCCGCGGGCAGGTGCTGAAGGATCGGGTGATCTGGGTGCAGGGCGGCCGGGTGGCGCGCATCGAGGCCGCTCCCGCTGCCCTGCCGGCCGGCACGGCTGAGCTCGACCTCTCCGCGTACACCGTGCTGCCGGGTCTCATCGACACGCACACCCACCTCGTGGGGGACATCCAGGGCGCCAGCGCCGCCGCGCCCCTCGAGCACACGGGAGCCCAGGAGCTGGTGGCCGGCATCCGCCACGCCCGGGCCACCCTGCGGGCGGGCTTCACCACCGTGCGGGATGTGGGCACCCTGCGGGCCTTCACCGACGTGACCCTGCGGGATGCCATCGCCGAGGGCACGGTGGAGGGCCCTCGAATGGCGGCCTGCGGCACCTACATCACCACGCGCACTGGCAGTGGCGACCTCACGGGGATCGCGCCCGATGTGACGCTGCCGCCGGACATGCGCCTGGGCGTCGCGGATTCGGAAGCGGAAGTCCGCGCCCGGGTGCGCCAGCTGCTGAACGGTGGGGCCGATTTCATCAAGATCATGGCCACCGGGGCGGTGTTCACCAAAGGCACGCGCCCCGGGGTGCCCGAGTTCAGCGAGGCGGAGCTCCGGGCCGCGGTGCAGGAGGCGGCCAGGTACGGAGCCCGGGTCACCGCCCACGCGCATGGGGCCGAGGGCATCAAGAACGCCCTCCGGGCGGGCGTGCCGTGCATCGAGCACGCCTCCCTCATCGATGACGAGGGCATCCGCCTGGCGAGGGAGAAGGGGGCCTTCCTGAGCATGGACATCTACAACGGGGATTACAGCGACGAAGTGGGCCGCCGGGAACACTGGCCCGAGGAGTTCCTGCGGAAGAACCTCGAGACCACGGAGCGTCAGCGCCAGGGCTTCCGCAAGGCCGTGGTCGCGGGGGTGAAGGTGGTCTTCGGCACCGATGCGGGCATCTACCCCCACGGGGACAATGCCAGGCAGTTCGCCTTCATGGTCCGCTGGGGCATGACCCCCCTCCAGGCGATCCAGGCCGCCACCCTCCTGGCCGCGGAGAACCTGGGCTGGGAGGACCGTGTCGGCAGCCTGGAACCCGGGCGCTTCGCGGATCTGGTGGCGGTGAAGGGGGACCCCCTGGCCGACATCCGCCTCTTGGAACGCATCCCCATCGTGGTGAAGGGTGGGATCGTGGTGAAGCGGGAGCCCTGATGCAGCCCTACGTCTTCAACCCGGACCTGGCCTCCGCGAGCACCCTGCCCGCCGATTGGTACGTGGCACCTGAGGCCCATCAACTCGAGCTCTCGCGCATCTTCGGGCGCACCTGGCAGTTCGTGGGGCACACGGATCAGCTGGCCCAGCCGGGCGAGTACCTCACCACGGTCCTGGGGAACGAGCCGGTGGTGGTGGTCCGCACGGAAGCGGGCGAGCTGAGGGCCTTCTCCAATGTGTGCCGCCACCGGGCCGGGGCCGTGGCCCTGGGCTGCGGGAACCGGAAGCGCTTCCAGTGCCAGTACCACGGGTGGGTCTACGATCACGAAGGCCGACTGGTGAAGGCCCCTGAGTTCGAGGGGGTGGTCGGGTTCGATGCCACCACCTGCCGACAACCCCAATTCCGGGTGGCCACCTGGGGAAGCTGGGTGTTCGTGAATGCGTCCGCGGAAGGACCGGAGCTCGCCGAGTGGTTGGGGGCCGTCCCCCAGGCAACCGCCGCCCGCGGCCTTTCGGACATGCGTCCTTTCCGGAGCCACGACTTCCATGTGGCCTGCAACTGGAAGGTGTACGTCGACAACTACCTGGAGGGGTACCACATCCCCATCGCCCACCCGGGCCTCTTCGGTCAGATCGACTACAAGGGGTACCGAACCGAGACGGCGCGGTCCCACAGCCAGCAGTTCGCCCCCGTCCGGAGCGGGAACCCGCTCTACGCCCGGGGGCTGTCGGCGGGGTCGGCCCTGGAGGCCTTGTACTACTGGATCTTCCCCAACCTCATGCTGAACATCTATCCCGACCACGTGCAGGTGAACGTGATCCTGCCCGAAGGCCCAGAGCGGTGCACCACCCGCTTCCTCTGGCTGTATCCGGATCCCGAGGCGCCGGATCTGGAGGCGCGGTGGCGGGAGAACTTCGAATTCAGCCGCCAGGTGCAGGAGGAGGACATCCTCCTGTGTGAGACCGTTCAGAAGCACCTGCGGAGCGCCCACTACACCCAGGGCCGCTACAGCCCCCAGCGGGAGAACGGCGTCCACCACTTCCACGGCCTCGTGGCGGAATATCTGGGCTGATAACCTGGGTCGATGGCGAAATCGCGCACCTCCAGCCGCCTCCTGGTGGCCACCCTGATCCTCCTGCTACCCCCGGTCTGGGGCTGGTGGGCGGTGAAGGGCCGGGGTCCCCTGCAGACCGAGGCCACCGTGCTGGTGAAGCGCGGCGCCACGTTGGATGAGATGGCGCAGCAGCTGGAGAAGGACGGGGTGGTGCGCAGCGCCTCCCTCTTCAAGCTTTGGGCCAGGTCCCGGAAGCTCCAGCTGA
The DNA here is from genome assembly GCA_044229665.1 of Holophagaceae bacterium. Lineage (GTDB taxonomy): Bacteria > Acidobacteriota > Holophagae > Holophagales > Holophagaceae > JAFDVN01. The sequence goes on along the minus strand of JBGASN010000057.1, from coordinate 6,425 downwards.
TCCGCGGGGAATATGCCTTCCAGCCCGGGGTCTCCCTCTCCGAGGTGGCCCGGAAGCTGAAGAAGGGGGAAGTCCACTGGACCAACGTGGTGGTGGTGGAGGGCATGCACGCCTGGTCCCTCCAGAGGCGCCTCAAGGACTTCGTGCCCGAGGAGGTCTTCTGGCAGCTCTGGAAGAGCCCGCGCCTGGCCAAGGTCGCGGGCTTCCCCGAGGCGCCGACCCTGGAGGGGCTCGTGGCGCCGGCCACCTACCGGCTGCACCACGCCCTCGAACCGGAGGAAGTGATGCTCATGCTCGTGGAGGCTTTCCACGACCAGGTGCTGCCGAAGCTGGAAGGTGGGCCCTTGGCCCCCTACGACACCCTCAAGCTGGCCAGCATCGTGGAGAAGGAGACGCGCCTTCCCGAGGAGAAGGCCAAGGTGGCCGGCGTCTACGCCCTCCGCCTCAGGAAGGGGATGCTCCTCCAGGCGGATCCCACGAGCCAGTACGCCCGCTGGGTCCTCGGTGACCTGCGGTTCACCGCCCCCACCTCGGAAGACGTGCGGCGACCCCACCCCTTCAACACCTACACCTCCAAGGGACTTCCTCCCACCCCCATCGCCATTCCCAGCCCCGCCTCCATCGAAGGGGCCCTGAACCCCGAGATCGGGAAGGACCTCTACTTCGTGGCCACGGGGAAGGGGGGCCACGCCTTCTCGCCCACCTTGGGTGGCCACAACAAGAACATCAACGCCTACCGCCAGGAGCTGAAGCGGCAGAAGGCCGCCGCGGCGGCGGGCCGCTGATGGCGAAGCTGCGGCTGGATCAGCTCCTGGTGCAGCGCGGGCTCTGCGAGACCCGGGCCCGGGCCCAGGCCCGGATCCTGGCGGGGGATGTGCTGGTGGAGGGCCATCCCATCACCAAGGCGGGCCATGCGGTGCCCGAGGACGCGGAGATCCGCCTGCGGGGCGAGGCCCTGCCCTATGTGAGCCGGGCGGGCCTCAAGCTGGCCGGGGCCCTGGACCGCTGGCCCATCGATCCCACGGGGCGCACCTGCTTCGATGCCGGCAGCAGCACCGGGGGGTTCACGGATTGCCTGCTCCAACGGGGTGCGGCCAAGGTCTACGCCGTGGATGTGGGCACCAACCAGCTGCACTGGAAGCTGCGGAGCGATGCCCGCGTGGTGAGCCTGGAGCAGACGAACCTCCGCACCTGGGAGCCCGGGAGGATCCCCGAGCGGTGCAGCCTGCTGGTGGCGGACCTCAGCTTCATCTCCCTGAAGCTGGCCATCCCCCCGGTGCTGGCCAGCCTCACGGCGGATGCGGATGCGGTGCTGCTCGTGAAGCCCCAGTTCGAAGCGGGCCGCGACGATGTGGGCGAGGGCGGCATCGTGCGGGATCCCGCCGTGCACGCCCGGGTCTGCCGGGAGATCTGGACCTTTTTCCAGGGCACCCCCTTGCGTCCCCAGGACCTGGCCGAGAGTCCCATCCGGGGTGGGGAGGGCAACATGGAGTTCCTGCTCCGCCTCCGGATGGGCGGTGCGGAGGCGGGGCCCGAGCCGGCCCTGGAGGCGCTGTTCCCTTCCCCTTGAGGAGGTGGCCCAGGCGACTTCCCGAAAGCGGGCCTGCCCTGGGGGGCGTCCGCAGCTGAGCCTTTGGGAAACCCCGGGCCTCCAGGCCCCTTCCCAGGAGTTCCCATGCGTCCCATCGCCTCCCTCGCCGGCCTCGTGCTGGCCCTGGCCGCCCCCTTGTCCGCCCAAGGCTTCCCCCCGGAGGACTGGTGGCGCCACCTGTACGACGGGGAGATCACCCACTTCGAGCGGGTGCCCTGGGACCGGATCAAGGTCGGCGAAGCACTTCAGATCCCCCGTCCGGCGCCGCCCCGCTTCCAATTCCTCGTGCCTTTCGCGGGGCGCCCCGGGCAGGCGCCGGAGAAGGATTCAGAGTTCCTCTGGAGCGACCAGGCCTGCCTCACGGGACCCCGCTTCATCACCCACAACGGGAGCGGGATGGTGGTGGTGAGCCAGGATGACGCGCAGATCAAGGTGCTGGATGGCGCCTCTGCCATCACCTCATTCAATTGGAGCGGGGTGAACGGGCTCACACCCCAGGTCTCCCCCCTGGTGTCCGTGCCACCGCAGAAGATCTGCCTGGAGTGGGTGCAGGCCCTGGGGGATTTCGACCTCATCCGGGGGTCGGTGAATGGTCAGCAATCCTTCTGGTGGGCCCGCAACACCATCACCTACGCTCCCATCAACGGACTGGCCCTGGACACCCGGCAGCAGGTGTGGGTCTCCAACCCGGATGGCATCGGGCGGGTGGATGCGGTCACGGGGGCAACGGCGCCCTGGATCAGCGCCGGCACCCAGACCCCCTCGGGCAGCCCCTTCATCCCCACGGCGGTGGCCTGCGACCCGCTGGACCAGCTGGTCTACGCAGCCTCCGAAACCGCCGTGTACCGGGTGGAGCAGCGATCCCCGACCATCACCCTCCTGGGGGGTGACCCCGACAAGGCCCAGGCGGCCGATGGAGGCCCGGGGGCGGGTGGATTCGAGCGGATCACCGGCCTGGCGGTGCACGCCTCCGGATGGATCCTCGTGGTGGACAATGGCCGGTTGCGGTGGCTGAGCCCCTCGGGGGTGATCTCCACCCCCCAGATCTCAGGGTTCGGAGCCTTCGGGTTGGATACGGCCTTCCACGTGGTCTTCGATCGCGACACCGCGTTGGTGACCGATCCGGTCAAACATGTGGTGTGGCGGGTCCTCTGAGGGGCAAGTTCCAGTCATGCGAGCGGGTGGCCCTGGTCACCCGCTTAAAATATAAAAAATCATTTCTCTAAAATAAAAACTTGAAAAATTAGCTTAGAGAGGCGAAAAATTAATCCAGCGAGGCACGCGGCGTGCCGGGCACTGCGGAGGCCACCATGGCGACCAACGGACTTCGGGACTTTCTGGAAATCCCCTACGACGAGCTGGAGCAGCTGAACCTCAAGGCCAAGCAGCAGCGCCTCGACCGTGTGGACCCCGACCAGGTGCGGGCCGAGCGCCTCGCCTACCTCGAAGGCGAGAAGCGGATCAAGGCCGTGACCGTGTGCTTCACCGACATCGAAGGCCGGCTCCACATGCTGGACTACGACAAGAAATTCCTCCTGAAGTCCTACGACAACCTCACCTTCGACGGCTCCTCCATCCGCGGCTTCTCCGCCCAGGCCGAGAGCGACCTCCGCCTCGTGGTGGATTGGCCGGCCTTCTACTGGCTGCCCAGCGATGTGTTCGGACCCGGCAAGGTGCTCGTGTTCGGCAACGTGCTGAACCAGGATGGCACCCCCTTCATCGCCGACATGCGGGCCCGCCTGAAGGCCTACACCGAGAAGATGTTCCAGGAGAACGGCACCATCCTGAACGCCGCCAATGAAGTGGAAGGCTTCCTCTTCAAGGGCCTGGATGCCGAGCGCCACTTCCACGAGACGGGCGTCTTCGAGTACGTGTCCACCGGTGGCTACTACCACAGCCTGCCCACCGATCCCCTCCGCCAGTTCATCGACACCGCTGCCGAAGTGCAGCGCGCCATGGGCTTCGGCAACGAGAAGGATCACCCCGAGGTGGCCCCCTCCCAGTTCGAGATGAACTACACCTACGCCGAGGTGAACATCGCCGCGGACCAGGTGCAGCTCTACAAGCTCCTGAGCCGCCAGGTCGCCGCCCGCATGGGCATGACCGCCAGCTTCCTGCCCAAGCCCGTGGTGGGTGTGAACGGCAACGGCATGCACACCAACATCTCCCTGGCCAAGGCCGGCAAGAACCTCTTCTACAAGAAGGATGGCAAGGACGGCCTCTCCGACATGGCCTGGGACTTCACCAACCGCATCCTGGCCAACGCCTCGGACCTCTGCCTCATCCTGAACCCCAGCGTGAACGCCTACCGCCGCCTGGATCCCCACTTCGAGGCCCCCAACCAGATCAAGGTGAGCCCCACGGACCGCGGCTCCATGATCCGCATCCCCACCGGCAACGAGAAGTCCACCCGCATCGAGGTCCGCTCCGTCGGGCCCGACGCCAACCCCTACATGACCTACTACGCGATCCTGCGTACCGGTCTGGAAGGCCCCGCCCTTGAGGTGGATGAGGCCAAGCGCAGCCGCACCCGCTTCCTCCCCGACAACATCTTCGATGCCATCCGCCTCTTCAAGGGCAGCAAGTTCATGTCCGAGCTGCTGAGCGACTCCGTCCACGAGAAGTTCGCGGACATCAAGATCGCCCAGGCCGAGCGCTGCCCCAAGGCCCTGGGCACCCGGGTCAAGGAAGGCGAGATCATGTTCCACCACGAGGTCACCAACCAGTACCTCTGGAACCAGTTCTAGGTCCTCCGGTCTGCAGAACGGCCCCGCTCCGGCGGGGCCGTTCCCCGTTCAGGGGAGGACTTCGCTAGGCTGCGGGGATCCTCCGGAGGCGCCCATGGCCTTGGATCTCACCGAAGCTCGAGCCCAGCTGGCCCGGACGCCGGGCACCCTCCAGGCCTGGTTCGGGGGCCTGCCCGAAGCCTGGCTCACCGCGGATGAGGGGTCCGACACCTTCAGCGCCCGGGACGTGCTCGCCCACCTCATCCATGGCGAGCGAACCGACTGGATGGCCCGGGTCCGCCGCATCCGGGAGGAAGGGGAGGCCCGGCCCTTCGACCCCTTCGACCGCTTCGCCTTCCTGGAAGCGGCCCGGGGCTGGCCCGTGGCGGAGCTGCTGGCGGAGTTCGCACGGCTCCGAGCCGACAACCTGCGGGCCCTGGAGGCCCTGTCCCTCACCCCCGAGGACCTCACCCGCACCGGGCGCCACCCGGCCCTGGGGGTCGTCACCTTGGAGAACCTCCTGGCCACCTGGGTGGTGCACGACCTGGGGCACCTGGCCCAGGCGGCCCGGGTCATGGCCAAGCGGTACACCTTCGAAGCGGGTCCCTGGGCCGAGTACCTGCCCATCCTCACCCGCCGCTGAACGACCAGGGCCCCGGAATCCCGGGGCCCTGGAATCGTCGGCGCGAGGACTAAAGGGCGGCCCAGTCCGTGGGCTTGGCGGGGGGCTTGGCGTAGCTGGTGTCGATCTGGGCCAGCTGCAGCTTGCCGCTGGCGTCCTCGTTGATGGCGTGCCACTTGGTGTAGGCGTCCACCACCCAGATGCCGCTCTCCCGGGTGCCGTTGCCGCTCCAGCCGTTGCCGCCGAAGGGCAGGTGGGCCTCGGCGCCCGTGGTGCTGTTGTTGATGGAGCTCATGCCCGCGGAGATCTCGTTCTTGAAGGTCTCCACCCACTGCCGGTTCTCGGAGTAGAGGGAGCTGGAGAGGCCGTAGGGGGTGCCGTTGGCGCAGGCCATGGCCTCCTCGAAGGTGTCCACGGTGACCAGGTTCACGGTGGGGCCGAAGGTCTCGTTCTGGAAGAGCCACATGTCCTTGGTGACGTTGTCCCAGAGGGCCGGCTGCATGTAGGTGCCGTTGGCGATGTGGCCCAGCACGCGGGCATCCCGGTTGGCGTCATCCCACTTGGCGCCGCCGGAGAGCAGCTTCGCGCCGTCCTTCTTGCCGTGCTCGAAGTGCTCCAGGAAGCGCTCGGCGAACCGGGCGTTCATCATGGGGCCGTAGGTGACCTCGTCGCCGTGCTCCACGGGGTTCCCCATGCGGAGCTTCTCCTCCATGGCCTCCTGGAAGAGCTTCTTGAACTTCTTGGCGATGGGCTTGTGCAGGATCAGGTTGCCCAAGGAGGTGCAGCGCTGGCCGGCCGTGCCGTAGGCCGCCCAGAGCGCCCCGGTCACGGCGTTCTCCAGGTCCGCATCCTCCATCACGATCATGGGGTTCTTGCCGCCCAGCTCCAGGCTGGGGATCTGGAGCTGGCGCCCGCAGGCCTCGCCGATGAGGCGGCCCACGGCGGTGGATCCGGTGAAGCTGAACTTCTGGAAGTGGCCCCTGTCGATCCCCTCGATCATGAACTGGCCGGCGCCGTTGGCGCCCTTGCCGTTCACCACGTTCACCACCCCCGGCGGGAGCCCGGCATCGATCATGGCCCGCATGAAGAGGTACGCGATGGTGGGGGCGTCCTCGCTGGGCTTCCACACCACCGTGTTCCCGCACAGGATGGCGGGGATGATCTTCCAGCTGGGCACGGCACAGGGGAAGTTGCCCGCCGTGATCATGCCCACCACGCCCAGGCTGCGGCGGTAGGTGAAGAGCTCCTTCCGCTTCATCTCACTGGGCACGGTCTGGCCATAAAGGCGGCGTCCTTCGCTCTGGAAGAACTGGCAGGTGTCGATGGCCTCCTGCACCTCCCCCAGGGCCTCGCGGGGGGTCTTCCCGATCTCCCGGGTGATGACCGAGGCGAGCTTGGCCTTGTTGGCCTCGAGGATCCGGCCGATGCGGCCGATGATGTCGCCCCGGATGGGGGCGGGGGTGTCCTTCCAGGGGCCGTAGGCCTC
>JBGASN010000056.1:0-20209 GCA_044229665.1 Holophagaceae bacterium | reverse complement strand
GACCGCATGGACTACGTGGCGGCCATCAGCAACAACCTCGGCTGGGCCGAGAGCGTGGAGAAGCTGTTCGGCATCGAGGTGCCCCGCCGCGCCCGCTACATCCGCACCATGCTCACGGAGCTGAACCGCATCAGCAGCCACCTCCTGTGGCTGGGCACCCACGCGCTGGACATCGGCGCCATGACGGTCTTCCTCTACGCCTTCCGCGAACGTGAGCAGATCCTCGACCTCTTCGAGGCCTTCTGCGGCGCCCGCCTCACCACCACGGCCTTCCGCATCGGTGGCCTGCGCGAGGACCTGCCCCCCGGCTTCCTCAAGCAGGTGCAGGCCTTCCAGGACCGCTTCCTGGAGTGCGTGGACGAGTACGAGACGCTCCTCACCGAGAACCGCATCTGGAAGAAGCGCACCATCGGCGTGGCGCCCCTCTCCGCCGAGGACTGCATCGCCTACGGCGTGACCGGCCCCGTGCTCCGCGCCGCCGGCGTGGCCTTCGACATCCGCAAGGCCTTCCCCTACGCGGCCTACGACGAGATGGAGTTCGACGTGCCCACCGCCACCGCGGCCGACACCTACGCGCGGTACCAGGTGCGCATGGAGGAGATGCGCCAGAGCCACCGCATCGTCCAGCAGACCATCGACAAGCTCCCCGAAGGTCCCGTGATGGCCAAGCTCCCCAAGGTCCTCAAGTCCGAGGTCGGCGAGGTCTACCACGCCATCGAGGCCCCCAAGGGCGAGCTGGGCTACTACCTCGTGGGCGAGAAGGGTGCGGGCAACCCGTACCGCTTCCACGTGCGGGCACCGTCGTTCGTGAACCTCCAGGCCCTGCCCAAGATGACCGAGGGCAAGCTCCTGGCGGACGTGATCGCCGCCATCGGGACCCTCGACGTCGTACTCGGCGAAGTTGATCGCTAAGGGATCGGAACGAACATGCCTATGACCCTGACCCAAACCGTCGTGATGGCCCTGATCCAGATCGTGGTCCTCCTGGCCGTGATCATGGCCGTCGTCCCCATCATCACCTTCGCGGAACGCAAGGTGATCGGCTACGTCCAGGTGCGCCTGGGCGCCACCCGCATCGCGGGCGGCCACAAGGGCATCACCGGACCCGTGAACCGCCTCATGTGGGCGCTCGGCAAGGTGCCCGTGCTCTCCATCCTGCGCGGCCTCCCCATCTTCATGGCCGACGGCCTGAAGCTGCTGACCAAGGAGGACATCATCCCGGAGAAGGCCGACAAGCTGGTCTTCGTGCTGGCCCCGGCCATCTGCATGGTGCCGGCCTTCGCGGTGTTCGCGGCCATCACCTTCTTCCCGGGCTCCGAGGGCCTCTTCACCTTCCCCGCCTCCTTCCCCATCGTGGGTGGCCTGAAGTTCATGGGCTACCTCACCGACATCAACGTGGCCCTCCTCTACATCCTGGGGGTGGCGTCCGTGGGCGTGTACGGCATCGTGCTGGGCGGCTGGGCCTCCAACTCCAAGTACCCCCTCCTGGGCGGTCTGCGCAGCGCGGCCCAGATCGTGAGCTACGAAGTGCCCCTGAGCCTGAGCCTCCTCGTGCCGGTGCTCCTCGTGGGCAGCCTCTCCTTCCGTGAGCTCAGCGTGAAGCTGGCAACGGAGATGCCCCTGGTGGCGGCGGTGCCCCTCTTCATGGGCTTCTTCTTCTACCTCACCTGCGGCTTCGCCGAGACCAACCGCGTTCCCTTCGACCTCGCCGAGGCGGAGACGGAGCTCGTGAGCGGATTCCACACCGAGTACACGGGCATGAAGATGGGTTTCTTCTTCCTGGCCGAGTACGCGAACATGATGGTCGTCAGCGCCATCGCCGCGGCCTTCTTCCTGGGCGGGCACTACCTGCTGCCCTTCGGATTGCAGAGCCAGCTGGTCCACGCCCTCGGGGCCGGGCATGCCCTCAACCAGCCGAGCATCCTGTACTTCGTCGGCAAGGTGGGCTTCCTGCTCTTCGTGTTCCTCTGGATCCGCGCCACGCTGCCCCGCTACCGGTACGACCAGCTCATGCACGTGGGCTGGAAGTTCCTGATCCCCGTGACCCTGGTGAACCTGTTCATCGCGGCCGCGATCAAGTTCGTGTGGATGTGAGGTCGCGATGAACTGGCTCAAGGCATTCAACCCCTCCGACATCGCGGGTGGTCTCAAGCTCACCGGCAAGCGGTTCGGCCAGGTGTTCTTCACGGCCAACCGGCGCAAGGTGCCCATGCACATCGTGGGCGAGTATCCGGAAGTGAAGGTCAAGCTGGCGCCCCGCTACCGCGGGCGGCTGACGATGATCAAGGACGAGCAGGGCGAGATCAAGTGCGTGTGCTGCCTCGCCTGCGAGAAGATCTGCCCCACGCAGGTCATCTCGATCATCAAGGGCAAGAAGGACGGGCGGAAGATGCCCTATCCCGTGCGCTACGACTTCGAGATGGAGCGCTGCATCTTCTGCGAGTTCTGCGTGGAGAGCTGCGGCTTCGACTCCATCATCCTGAACCACCAGTTCGAGCTGGCCACCTATAACCGCGAGGACTTCAGCCTCGGCATGGAGGGTTCGGAGAACATGTTCCAGAACTCCAGCGTCGGCAAGTTCTCGGTGGCGGAGTGACGCCCATGGAAAACCTGCTCATCTCCCTCGCCCAGAACCTGTTCCCCATCTTCGGCCTGCTGGCCGTGGGCGGGGCGGCCCTCATGGTGGCCTCCCGCTCGGCGGTGCACAGCGTCCTCGGCTTCCTCTTCTCCATGCTCTGCGTGGCCGGGTGCTTCCTCACCCTCCAGGCCGAGTTCCTGGGGGTGGCGCAGCTGCTGGTCTACGCCGGCGGCATCGTGGTGCTCTTCCTCTTCGTGGTGATGCTCGTGGAGCTCACCAAGTACAAGGAGAAGGACATCTTCCAGACCCAGACCAAGGTGGCCCTCCTGGCCGTGGCCGGTGGCCTGCTCGTGGTGGGCGGCGCCCTCCGCGGCGCCCTCTTCGGCCCCGCCGCCAAGGAGGCCCTCACCCTCCGCCCCGAGATCAGCAACGGCGCCGTGCTGGGCAACGCCCAGATGGTGAGCCGCGGCCTCTTCGCGGACTACCTCCTGCCCTTCGAGATCCTCAGCATCATCCTGCTCGTCGCCCTCGTGGGCGCGGTGGTGCTGGCCAAAGCGGAGCGTGCGTGATGCCCAGCCCCAACGCCGTCCTCCTCATCAGCTTCCTGCTCTTCTCCACGGGCGTGGCCGGGATCCTCATCCGCCGCAACGCCCTGGTGATCCTGATGTGCGCGGAGCTCATGCTCAACGCCGCCAACCTGAACTTCATCGCCTTCGCCCGCCAGTCGGGCACCGTGGGCGGGCAGGCCTTCGCCCTCATGGTGATGGGCTTCGCCGCCGCGGAAGTGGCGGTGGGCCTGGCCATCGTCGTGGCCCTGTACCGGAAGAAGGACACGGTCCAGGTCGACGACATCAACCTGCTGAAGGGCTGAGGCAGACATGGAACACGCGATGACCGCAGCTTCGACCCCGAGCAGCCTCCTCTGGCTGATCCCCTTCCTGCCGCTCTTCGGCTTCCTGGTGAACGGCCTCACCGGCCGCCGCCTGAAGAACAACGCGGTGGTGAACGCCATCGCCCTGGGCGCGGTGGGCGCCAGCTTCCTGCTGGCCGTCTACCACTTCATCCAGCTCATGGGGATGCCGGCCCAGGGCCGCAGCCTCCACCAGCTCCTCTGGACCTGGTTCGACCTGGGCGGCGCCCGGGTGAACGGCGGCCTCTCCACGGCCACCATCAACTGGGCCTACAAGTTCGACGTGCTCAGCGGCTGCATGACGCTGCTGGTGACCGGCGCGGGCTTCCTGATCCACCTGTTCAGCACCGGCTACATGGCCGACGAGCAGAAGGACTTCCGCTACTACCGGTTCATGGCCTACCTGAACCTCTTCGTGTTCAGCATGCTCAACCTGGTCCTGGGCGCCAACATCATGATGATGTTCCTGGGCTGGGAGGGCGTGGGCCTCTGCTCCTACCTGCTCATCGGCTTCTACTTCGACAAGGTGTCCGCCGGGGATGCCGCCAAGAAGGCCTTCGTCACCAACCGCGTGGGTGACTTCGGCTTCATGATCGGCTTCTTCCTGCTGTTCATGGTCTTCGGCTCCCTGGACTACGACACCCTCATGGGCTCCGCCCGGGAGATCTCCAACCTCAAGGCGATCACCCTCTTCGGCCACTCGGCGGCCCCCAGCTTCTGGTTCAACATCATCGGGTGCTGCCTCTTCGTGGGCGCCGCCGGCAAGTCGGCCCAGATCCCGCTCTACGTCTGGCTGCCGGACGCCATGGCCGGCCCGACCCCCGTGTCCGCGCTCATCCACGCGGCCACCATGGTGACCTCGGGCCTGTACATGATCACCCGCCTGAACTTCATCTTCGTGCAGGCGCCCGTCGCCTCCGACGTGGTGCTGTTCGTGGGCTCCCTCACGGCGATCTTCGCCGCGAGCATGGGCACCGCCCAGTACGACATCAAGAAGGTGCTGGCCTACTCCACCGTGTCCCAGCTGGGCTTCATGTTCATGGGCATGGGTGCTCAGAGCTACACCGCCGGCATGTTCCACGTCTTCACCCACGCCTTCTTCAAGGCCAGCCTCTTCCTCGGAAGCGGTGCCGTGATCGCCGCCTGCCACCACGAGCAGGACATGCGGAACATGGGTGGCCTGCGCAAGTACATGCCCATCACCTTCGCCGCCATGGGCCTGGCCACGCTCGCCATCAACGGCATCTTCCCCTTCTCGGGCTTCTTCTCGAAGGACGAGATCCTGTGGAAGGTGTTCGAGAAGTGGTACAACCACGGCCACTACGACGGCGGCGGCTTCTATCTGATGTGCTGGCTCATGGGCGTCATCGGCGCCGGCTTCACGGCCTTCTACATGACCCGCCTCATGGTGATGACCTTCTTCGGCAACTACCGCGGCGCCGGGGATGACCCCCACGGCCTCACGGTGCCCTCGGAGGCCCACCACGGGCACGACGACCACGGCCACGCCCACGCCCATGCCGACCACCATGACGACCACGGCCACGGGCATGAGGATCATGGGCACGGCGACCACGGCCACGGCCCCGCCGAGGTGAGCTGGAACATGTGGCTCCCCGTGGCGGTCCTCGCCGGCCTCGCGGTGGTGGGTGGCTTCCTGAACGTGCCCCACAGCCTTGCGGGCGTCGGGTTCCTCGGGGTGGACAACTTCTCCCGCTGGATCGAGCCCATCCTCTACCAGGTGGCCCCGGCCCACGGCGGCCACCACTCCACCCCCGCCATCGAGTACTACCTGATGATCTTCGCCAACGTCTGGGCCGGGGGCGCCATGCTCCTCGCGGTGTGGATGTACGGCTTCGATCCCAGCTGGTCCAAGGCCAAGGCCTTCGTGACGCGCTTCCCCCAGGTCTTCGAGTGGGTGAACGCCAAGTATTACGTGGACGAGTTCTACGACGCCATGGTGATCGAGCCCATCAAGCGCCTCAGCGCCCAGCTCTGGAGCTTCGACACCTGGGTGCTGGACGGCATCATCAACGGCGCCGCCCGCTTCTCCATCCTCTGGGCCGAAGCCAGCTTCTGGTTCGACGCCAAGATCGTGGATGGTTCCGTGAACCTCGTGGCCTGGCTCACCCAGCAGGGCTCCAACGCCTTCAAGACCCTGCAGAGCGGTCGCGTCCAAAACTATGCCTTCGTGATGTTCCTTGGTTTCCTGGCCCTCGCGGTCTGGAAGCTGATGGCCTGAGCTTGATCTGAGTCGGGAGCCAATATGACCTCAATGACCTTTTGGATGCTGGTCGCGACCTTCCTGCCGGTGGTCGCGGCCCTGCTGCTCCTCTTCATCCCCAAGGAGAACCGCAAGGTCTTCGAGTGGGGCAGCCTCCTCGCCATGCTGGTGAGCTTCGGCATCAGCGTGCCCTTCTACCTGACCTATGACCGCGGCAGCGCCGCGGTGCAGTGGGCCTACTCGGCGAACTGGATCCCCGCCCTGGGGGTGAAGTTCAGCGTCGGCATGGATGGCATCAGCCTCCTGCTCTGGCTGCTGACCACCTTCATCGGTCCCATCGCCGTGCTGTGCAGCTGGGAGGCGATCGAGGAGCGCTGCAAGGAGTACTACATCTGGATGCTGGTACTGCAGACCGCCATGCTCGGCGTCTTCATCACCCAGGACATGTTCCTCTTCTACCTGTTCTGGGAGGTCATGCTCGTCCCGATGTACTTCCTCATCGGCATCTGGGGCGGCCCCCAGAAGCTCTACGCCGCCATCAAGCTCTTCCTCTACACCCTCGCCGGCTCCGTGCTGATGCTGGTGGGCATCCTGGCCATCTACTTCCTCCAGAAGAAGGTGACCGGCCACTACGACTTCTCCATCGCCTCCTTCCAGGCCATGGCGCCCGTGATCGCGCAGCAGGCCAAGAACTGGCAGTACCTGGTGGCCCTCGCCTTCTTCGTGGGCTTCGCCATCAAGGTGCCGATGTTCCCCTTCCACACCTGGCTGCCCGATGCCCACGTGCAGGCCCCCACGGCCGGCTCCGTGATCCTGGCCGGCATCCTGCTGAAGATGGGCACCTACGGCTTCATCCGCTTCCTGCTGCCCATCCTGCCGGACGCCACCAAGGCCCTGATGCCCTGGTTCATCGCCCTGGCCCTCATCGGCATCATCTACGGCGCCCTGGTGGCCATGATCCAGAAGGACATGAAGAAGCTGGTGGCCTACTCCTCCGTGAGCCACCTGGGCCTCTGCATGCTGGGCATGTTCGCCCTCAACCCCTGGGGCATCAAGGGCAGCCTCTTCCAGATGATCAACCACGGCATCTCGACGCCGGGCTTGTTCCTCGCGGTGGCCGTGGTCTATGACCGCCGCCACACCCGCATGATCGCGGACTTCGGCGGCCTGTCGAAGACCATGCCCGTGTACGCCACGATCTTCATGATCATGACCATGAGCTCCATCGGCCTGCCCCTCCTCAACGGCTTCATCGGGGAAGGCGTGATCCTCATGGGCACCTTCCAGGCCTACCCCTGGGCCGCCGTGGTGGCCACCACCGGCATCATCCTCGGCGCCGCCTACATGCTGTGGATGTTCCAGCGCGTGATGTTCGGACCCATCTCCAAGGTCAACACCGAGATGAGCGACATGAACACCCGTGAGGTGCTCACCTTCGTGCCCCTGATCCTGGCCGCCTTCTGGATCGGCCTCTACCCCAAGCCCCTCATGGAGGTGATGGACGCCCCCGTGAAGAAGCTGGTGGAGCAGGTGCAGCCCGGCTTCCACGCCGCCGAGGCCCTGGCCGCCAAGCAGGCCGCCGCCGCCAAGGTGGGCATGCAGGGCATGGAGGCTCCCGCCCACCATGAGGCCGCCCCCGCCGGTCACGGCGAAGCCGCCCATGGCGAGCCCACCCACGGCGCCGCCGCCCCCGAGCACGGCACCGGTCACGGCGGAGGTCACTGATGCACGGATTCGCCTCCGGGTTGATGGAGGCGCTCCTCCGGGACAGCGCCTACATCCTCCCCCAACTCTTCCTCGCGGTGCTGGGCACGCTGATGCTCTGGCCCGGGGACCTGCTCTTCCACAAGGGTGAGAAGCACAAGTGGGCGCCCGTCACGATGACCATTCTGGCGGTGGTGCTGTTCCTCGTGCAGAAGGCCCCTGAGGGCACCGGCTTCTCCGGCATGTACAAGGTGGATGGTCTCACCAAGGGCTTCCAGTACCTGAGCGTGCTCGGGGCCCTGGGCGCCGTGGCCCTCTCCCAGAAGGTCCTCAACGGCCTGAAGGAGCAGACTGTCGAGTACTACGCCCTGATCCTCTTCAGCCTCAGCGGGATGCTCTTCCTCTGCGGCGCCACCGACTTCATCAGCTTCTACTTCAGCCTCGAGCTGATGGCCATCTGCATCTACATCCTCGTGGCCTACCTGCGGAAGCAGGAGCGCGGCGTAGAGGCGGGCCTGAAGTACTTCCTGCTGGGCGCCTTCAGCAGCGGCATCATGCTCTACGGCATCAGCCTGCTGTTCGCGGCCACCGGGGGCAGGACCACCAACTTCGAAGCCATGGCCCAGCTCCTGCCGGTCGTGGACAAGAACAACACCCTGCTCGTGGGCGCCGGCACCCTGATGGTGCTCGTGGGCCTCGGGTTCAAGGTGGCGGCGGTGCCCTTCCACATGTGGAGCCCCGACGCCTATGAGGGTGCCCCCACCCCCATCACCGCCTTCATGGCCACGGCCCCCAAGGCCGCCAGCCTCGCGGCCTTCATCCGCATCTTCCAGACGGCCCTCCCGGGCCTGGCGGATCAGTGGATGCTGCCCCTGGCCTACGTGGCCGCGGCCAGCATGATCCTGGGCAACGTGGCGGCCATCAAGCAGCAGAGCATGAAGCGCCTCCTGGCCTACAGCTCCATCGCCCATGTGGGCTACATGCTCCTGGGTGTGATGTGCGGCCCCGAGGGCGCGCAGGCCACCTGGCTCTACATGGCCACCTACGTGGTGATGAACTTCGGCGCCTTCGCCATCGTCATCCACCTCCAAGGCACCGGTGAGGGTGAACGCATCGAGGACTTCCGCGGCCTCAAGGATCGGCATCCCTTCCTGGCCTTCGCCATGATGGTGTTCCTCCTGAGCCTGGCGGGCATCCCGCCCCTCGTCGGGTTCTTCGGCAAGTTCTACCTCTTCCAGCTGGCCGTGACCCAGGGCCACATCGTGCTGGTGACCATCGCCTTCCTGGCTTCGGTCGTGAGCGCCTTCTACTACCTGGGCGTCATCAACCAGATGTACTTCAAGGACGCCCCGGCCCTCCCCGAGGGCACCGAGCCCGAGACCACCAGTTTGGCCACCGCCTTCATCGTGTCCGTGGCCTGCATCCTGGTGCTCGTGGGCACCGCCTTCGCCCGCCCGATGTTGGATTGGGCCGGCGGCATCGGGACCCAGGCGAAGCCGGCCCAGGTGGCCCAGAACTAGGTCCTGCAGGGATTACACTGATGGCGCGGGGTTCCGACCCCGCGCTTTTGTTGGGGGCGGGGCCCCCGTGCGAAGGAGCCGGAGCATGGCCGAGGAACCCAAGGGGCAGGGTGGGGGGGCCCAGCTGGCCAGCGCCACGCACCTCGCCTACTTCATGCCCATGGCCATCGTGGTGGGCATGCTGGTGGGCCGCTGGATCGGCGGCAAGTTCGGCCACCCCCAGGGGGGCCTGATGTGGGGCTTCGCCTGGGGCCTGGCCACGGCCTTCTACGAGGCCTTCAAGGTGCAGAAGTCCCTGGGGGGGCGCCGTGGACCCAAGGGTTGATCCCGTTCCCGAGCTGAAGGGCGCCCTGGCGGTGCTCTTCCCGGGGCTCCTCCTCTTCTGGTTCCTGAAGCGGGGCTGGGTGGGGGCGGGGGTCTTCCTGGCCCTGGGGCTCTTCTCCCTGGCCTCCGTGGCCTTCACCGTGTGGCGGGTGCGGAAGGGGCGGAAAGCCGCCTCCGCCTTGGTGGGGCTCGGGAATCTCGCCTTGTTGGGGCTGCTGGCCCGTGCGATCATGGAACGTTTCCCCGAGGAGACCCTTCCTCTCCTCTCGGGCATGCTGATGCACATCCCGGCGCTCTTCTGGGCCGCTTTCCGGGTGTGGTGGAAGCAGAACCGGACCCCCTCCTGAGGCCGTGAGGCCCCAACCCGAGGCACCCCATGGAACACCACGCATCCTTCTTCGCCCAGTGGCTGACGAGCCTCCTGCACCTGCACCAGCAGATGTGGCCCGGCTTCGGCGCCCACCCCATGAGCGTGCTGGAGCGCTATGACCACCTGCTGAACACCGTGCTGGCCGCCCTCTTCGTGGTGGGCCTCACCAGCGCCACCCGGGCCAAGCTGAGCCTCATCCCCGGCGGCCTGCAGCAGGTCATGGAGGCCTACTTCGGCTTCATCCGCAACCTGGCCGGCTCCTCCATCCCCCGCCACGCCGAGAAGTACATCCCCTTCATCGGCACCCTGGGTCTGCTCATCTTCGTGAACAACTTCCTGGGCATGATTCCCTTCTTCGGCACCGGGAACAGCAACTGGAACGTGACCCTGGGCTGCGCGATCCTCGTGTTCCTCGTGTACAACTTCGAGGGCACCCGGGTGAACGGCCTGGCCTACTGGAAGCATCTGGCCGGCCCCTGCAGCAACCCCTTCCTGGTGATCCTGGGCATCGTCCTGATCTTCCCCCTGGAGTTCCTGGGCCTCTTCATCCGGATCTTCAGCCACTCCATGCGTCTCTTCCTGAACATGGCCCTGGAGCACACCATCGCCGCCGCCATCTTCGGCGTGGTGGCCCTGGCGGTGCCCACGGTCCTGATGTTCCTGGGCTTCATCACCGTGGCCGTGCAGGCCCTGGTGTTCATCACCCTCACCGCCGTGTACATCGGCCAGGCCGTGCAGGACATGCACCACGATGACCACGGCCACGATCACGGCCATGGGCACGACCACGCCCACGCCCACTAAGTTCACCCTGACCGACGGGATTCCGAACCCCGCGGCCTTTTTCCTGGAGGCGCACATGCGCAAGTTCTTCACCTTCGCTTTCCTCTTCACCGTGGCCGTGGCCGCCTTCGCCCAGGGCGCCCCCGCTTCCACCGGTTCCTTCAACACCCTGTTCGACACCACCAAGCTGATCTACATCGCCGTCGCCGGCGCTGCCGCCGCTTGCGGTACCGCCCAGGCCAAGGTCCTCTCCTCCGCCTACGAGGCGATGGCCCGCAACCCCCAGGCCGCCGACAAAATCTCCGGCTCCCTGGTGCTCGGCCTGGCCTTCATCGAGGCCCTGGTGCTCTTCACCTTCGCCCTCGCCTTCATCGTCAAGTAAGACGAAGGTCCCGGCTCGACGGGGCGCCCCTGGGCGCCCCGTTTTTTTATGGGTTGGTCCCAGGTTGGGACTCGCTTGACCGATTTTCACTGCACACTCTGATCTGCCGATGACCCTTTTGACGATGCGTCACCACCCCCCCTTCCCCCTGCCGGCTGAGGTCACCCAGGTGATCCTCGGGGGCGGCTCGAGCATCGACCTGGAAGGGCTCCAGTGCCAGAGCCACGAGGAGGCCTGGGACTTCGCCTACAACTACGGCTACGACATGCGGATCCCAGCCCAGCGCCACCACGTGGTGCGGGTCTTCGAGGATGCCCTCACCTTCCTCCAGGGCGTGATCCTGGAGGGCACCGACCTGGCCATGCCCGCCTTTCTCACGGACATGGAGGACCCCCTGGACCTGCTGGTCTGGTCCTCCCAGCGGGAGGACGACGGCACCCGCCCCGAGCGGGCCATCTGGAGCTGCGCCGTGCTCCGGGTGATGCACACCCTCTTCCACATCGACCACAACGTGAACCTGCGCTTCCTCCCGGAGATCCAGAAGCAGGTCTTCGAGCGCTACGACCGCTACCTGGTGCAGGATGGCGGCCAGTGGTTGCTCCGGGGGGGCTACGAAGTGCCCCTGGTGGCCGTGGAGCGGAAGGAGAACAAGGACCGCAACTCCATGCTCCTGAAGCTCCTCCACAAGCCGGAGAACGTGGCCGAGACCATCTACGACCAGATCGGCATCCGCCTGGTGGCCGAAGACCGCCTGGGGGTGCTCCTGGTGATCCGCTTCCTGCTGGACCACCACGTGCTCATGAGCACCCACATCAAGCCCAGCCGCTCCCGGAACCTCATGATCGACCTGAAGGCCCTGGAGGCCTGGATGTCAGGTTTGCCGGAGCCCTTCCAGATCGGGGAGCTGGGGCCCGAAGAGCGGGAGCGGTTCTGTCAGGAACTCTCGCTCAAGGCGGGGGGCACCGAAGCCAATCCATTCACTTCCAAGGACTATTCCGCGGTCCAGTTCACGGCCCGCACCCTCATCCGCCTGCCCAACCCGGCCACCCTGGCCCTGGAATCGATCCTCCGGCGGATGGAAATTTCAGGTATTTCCGGCATGGCCGATCAGATCCACATCACGGAGTTGATCCAAAAGCAGGAAGAGTTTACGTTTTTCTTCGCACATGAAGTACAAGTCATGGAACGATCAGGCTTTGAGAATGCCCAGTCCGGTCCCGCCTCCCACGCCGAATACAAACAGCGGCAACGAGATGCGGCCCGTCGCCGGGTGCTCCAGGGACTTCTCTAGGGAGGACGCATGCTGAACATCCAGACGCGGCAAGAGGGCAGCGCCTCGGTGGTCTCCATCCAGGGCAAGGTGAACTTCGAAGTCACCGCCCAGCTCCGGGATGTCATCCGGGATACGGTGACGACCCACCAGCCGAAGCTGCTGGTCATCAATCTGGAGGGCGTCAGCTTCATCGACTCCTCGGGCCTGGGCCTCCTCGTGGCCGCGCGCAACAGCGTGGACAAGAGCGGCGGCAAGCTGCACCTCTGCACGCTGCCGGCCCCGGTGAAGAAGACCTTCGACCAGACCAACCTCACCAACTACTTCTCCATCTTCGCCACGGAACAGGACGCCCTCCGGGGCGCCTGATCGGAAGGGCCCCTCGCGGGGCCCTTTCTGAATCGAGGAGAGCATGGGCAAGGGTGTGGTCCTGGTGGTGGACGACGAGGCCCCGATCCGGGACATCCTCGGCTTCTACCTCAAGCGGGCGGGCTATCAGGTGCTGATGGCCGGCAACGGTGTGCAGGCGCTGGACGAGATGTCGCGCCTGCAGCCCGACCTGATCATCAGCGATCTCCGCATGCCGGAGATGGCCGGCGATGAGCTCTGCAAGCGCGTGAAGGGCACCCCCGCCACCCAGGACACCTACTTCATCATCGTGTCGGCGCTGGATGGCACCGCCTCCCGCATCGGCGGCCTCTCCCTGGGCGCCGACGACATGATCAGCAAGCCCTTCCATGCCCAGGAGGTGCTGGCGAAGGTGGACAGCGCCTTCCGCCTCATCGGCATGCAGAAGGAGATCAAGCGGCAGAACCGGGAGCTCTCCGCCTTCCAGGGCCGCGTGGAGGCCGAGCTGGCCCTGGCCGCCCGCCTGCAGATGGGCCTGCTGCCCTCCCTGCCCGGCGAGGCCCGAGGGGCCCGCTACACGCACCGCTACCTGCCGGCCGAGGGCATCGGCGGTGACATCTACACCATCGCGCTGCTGGAAGACGGCTTCATCGGCCTGATGATCGCCGATGTGAGCGGCCACGGGGTGAGCGCCGCCCTCATCAGCGCCATGGTGAAGACCAGCTTCGAGAACCACATCCGCCTCTCCCGGGATCCCCTGGCCTGGGCGCGGGGCATGAACCGCGACCTCTGCCGCAGCACCCTGGACGATCAGTTCGCCACGGCCTGGCTGGGCTGTCTGGATCCCAACACCCACGGGCTCACCCACGTGGTGGCCGGGCACCCACCGCCGATCCGCGTCCGGCAGGGCGCCCGCGGGGGCCTGCACCAGCCGGAGCTGCTCCAGGGCAAGGGCTTCATGCTCGGCCTCGACGAGAGCCTGCCCTTCAGCCTCCACGAGGGTCAGGTGCTGCCGGGCGACCGCCTCGTGCTCTACACCGATGGCCTGGTGGAAGTGGAACGGGAAGACCGCTCGATGCTGGGCGACGAGGGTCTGCTCAAGCTCTGCGCCGAGCTCCCCGAGACCGCCGATGAAGCCGCGGACTTCCTCGTGGGCCGCGCCCGGGAGATGAACGCCCCGGTGTCCTTCCGCGACGACGTCACGCTGGTGGTGTTCGACCGGTTCTCCTGAGGCTGGAGCCTGGAGACCGGAGGCTGGAGGCTGGAGGCGGCTATGGCTCGGCCTTCCGCCCCCACAGCCTTGGCCCCAGCTCGGCCACCAGGGCGGCCAGCACGATGAGCACGGCGCCCAGCCACTGGCGTGGCACGAGGAAGTCCTTTACCCCGGGGATCCAGCCGCTCACGGCCAGGAGGGTGGCGACCACGGGCTCGAGGCTGAAGATGATCCCCGCCTCCGTGGCCGTGAGCCAGGGCTGGAAGCGGGCCTGCAGGTACATCGTGAGGGCCGTGCCGGCGAGGCCCAACCACAGGAGGGCCACCCAGGTGCCCCGCAGGTTCAGGCCATGGCTGGCCGAGAAGCCGCCCTTGGGGAGGACCAGGGCCAATAAGGTGCACACCACGGCCACCACGGCGATCTGCGTGAAGGTGAGCACCCAGGTGTCGCAGCGGCGGCTGAAGCGCCCGATGAGCACGATGTGGAGCCCGATGAGCACGGCGTTGGCGAGCGTGAGGGTGTCGCCCCCGGTCCAGCCCCCGAAGGACTCGCCCGGCTTGAACACGAGCCCCACCAGTCCCAGGCTCGCCACGGCCACCGCCAGGAGGTGGGCACCCTTCATGCGCTCCCCGAAGGCCAGGGCCACCATGGGGGTGAAGATCACGTAGAGCCCCGTGATGAAGGCGTTCTTCGTGGTGGTCGTGCCCTCGAGGCCCGCGGTCTGCAGCCAGAAGAGGGAGGCCAGCACCGCGCCGGCCACGAGCCCATCCCGCACATCCGAGGCCTTCCAGATGGTGCCGCGGGCGAGGGTCAGCCCCAACAGCGCCACGGCGGCGATGCAGAAGCGCAGGCCCAGCAGGGCGTTCACCCCCAGCCCCGCCTCCTGGAGGTACTTGGTGGCGGGGAAGGCCGAGCCCCACACGGCGGCGGCCACGGCCATGGCGGCCACGGCGAAGAGGTGCTGGGAGCGCTGCGACATCCCTCCAGTCTACGGGGGAGCGCCGCCCTGAAACAGCGCGCGGCCCGCACGGGGCGGGCCGCGGTGGAAGGACGGGAAGGGCTACTCGACCACGGCAGTGACGCGGACCACCACTTCAGGCTGCTCCGGGTCGTCGGTGGTGAGGGTGACCTTCTCGGCGTAGCGGCCGGCCTTGGCGTCCTTCGCCAGTACCACGGTGAGGTCGTGCTGGGGCAGGGACTGGTTGCCGGCGAGACCCTCGATGCGGAGTTCGGGCCGGCTCACCTGGGTGCCGGTGATCCGGAAGGGCTTCCCCTCGGCCTGGCGGAGGGTGAGCTTCACACGGCCTTCCGTGCCGGCCTTGATGGGGTCGAAGGCCAGGCGGTCGGGCGCCTGCAGGGTGGCGCGCAGCTCCCAGTTCACAGGAAGGGTGAGGGTCTGGGCGGAGGGCACGTTGGTCGTGAGGGTCACCGTGTCGCGGCCGAAGCGGGGCTTGGCGGGCAGCTTGGAGCCATCGAGGGCGACCTCCAGGATGGCGTCCTTGCCATCGGTCTTGGGGGTGAGGCGCAGCCAGGGTGCGCCCGGGGCCTTGGCCTCCAGGATCTTCACCTCCAGGCCGGTGCCGCTGGCGTAGCGCACGGTGGTGGTCTGGATGCCGCCGCGGGACACCTGATTGAAATAAAGGGCATTCAGGCTGGGCATCACGTCCATCACCACCTCGGACTCGAAGGTTAGGAGGGCGTTGGGGTTCGCGGCGTCGTTGCTCACCACCGTGAGGCTCTTGCGCACGAGGCCCCGCTGGCCGTGCGGATCGAACACGGCCTCGATCTCCGAGCTCTCGCCGGGCTTGAGGTTCCAGTTCCCCACCACGGTGCTCGTGCAGCCGCAGCTGGGATTCACCGCGGTGATCTGGAGGTTGGCGTTGCCCTTGTTGGAGACCTTGAAGCGCGTGCTCACCTTGCGGTCGCCCGGGATCTTGCCGAAGTCGTGGTGGGTGCGGTCGAAGCTGATCACGGGGGCCTGGGCCTGGAGGGCCAGGGAGATCAGCGCGGGAACGAGGGTGCGGAACATGGGGACCTCGGAGGGGGGAAAGGGCAATTCTACGATCGGATGAGTGCTTCGAGGCGAGCCCAGGCTTCATCCGGGGTGATCCGCGCCAGGCAGGGGTGGCCTTCCGTGAAGCAGGTCTTCGTGAAGCAGGGGGCGCAGGCCACATCCTCGCGACGCAAGGTGGCGGCCCGGGGTCCCCAGGGCGCGCTGCCCCCGGGATCCGTGGCGCCATACAAGGCCAGCACCGGGGTGCCGCAGGCGGCGGCCAGGTGGCTGAGGCCCGAGTCGTTGCCCAGCACCCCCCGGGCGCCCCGGAGCCAGGCGGCGGCCTCCTTGAGGTTGGTCCGGCCACAGAGGTTCAGGGCCTCGGTGCCCGCCACGGTGGCGCAGACCTCGGCCTCATCGGGGGCCCCGAGCACCACCACGGCGAGGCCCTCGGCCCGGGCGCGGAGGGCCACGGTCCGGAAGTGCTCGGCGGGCCACTGCTTGGAGGGCCACACGGAGCCCGGCATGAGGCAGAGGTAGGGGGCCTCGGGTCGGTCCACGGTGAGCCCCGGATCGTAGTCCGCGAAGGGCATGGCGGGCAGGCCGGGGAAGGCCCGGGCCAGCACGGCGTGGTAGCGCTGCAGGAAGGGGCCCCCGGCTTCCCAGAAGGGGCCGGAGTGGGTGTTGAAGGGGCCCGCCAGGCTTTCGTCCACGCCGATGCGCACGGGCACCCGGGCCAGCCAGGCCGCCAGGGCGGGACGCAGGCTCTTGGGGAAGTGGATGGACCGGGCCGCCTGGTGCTCACGCAGGGTGCGGGCCAGGGTGAACACGCCGGGCTTGGCCGTCTCCTTCACCACGGCATCCGCCAGGGGTGTGCCCTCCACGAGGCTCACGGTGGCGGCGGGACCCCAGACCACGATGGGCTCCGATGTCACCTGCCGCAGGAGCCGGAGGATGGGCATCTGCATGGCGCAGTCGCCCACGAAGCGCGGGAAGCGCACCCAGGTGGCGTGATCGGGCAGGGTGGCCGTCATGCGTGCAGGCGGGCGAGGTGGGGCAGCAGGTCCGCGGGGTCGAGGCGATCCATGCCCCCGGCGAGGTCCGCCTCGGGGCCCGGATACTGGGCCACCTGGACCCGGGGCCCCAGGGGGGCCCACCGGTCGGGGCCGTGGTGGGGGCGCAGGCCCATGAGGGCCAGCACGGGCACGCCCAGGGCCGCGGCCAGGTGGGCCGGCCCCGTGGAGGGGGAGATCACGGCGTCGCAGGCCGCGAGCCGCCCCAGGAGGCCCCGGAGGTCCGCCGGGGGCAGTGAGCCGGCCTCGGCCGGGGCGAGCACGACCGGAGTCCAGCCGGCCCCGGCGAGCACGGGCAGGGCCCGGTCCCACCAGGCCTGGCTGGGGAAGGCCCCGCTGCCGCTGCCCCGCAGCACCACGCCCAGGCGGGGACGGGGCAGGGCCTCCATCTCCTCGAGGGCCTCATTGATCTCGGACAGGTCCAGGGCCAGCTGGGGCGGGGCGGGCCAGCCGCCCTCCCAGCCCCAGGGCTTGAGGAAGTCCAGGGCGTGCTGGGCCTCGTGGCGCCCTGAGCCCGTGCGCCCCGACCAGAGGAGGTGGGTGGCGGCCAGGATCTGGTCCAGGCCCCGGGCCCGGGCCACCCGGATGGGCACGCCCGCCTCCCGGGCGGCCACGGTGACGGCCCGATCCCGGTGCCCCAGGTTCAGCACGGCGTCCGGGCGAAGCCGCTCGAACAGGGCCCGGGGGCTGATCTCCGGGTCCCGGGGGTGGACCCCCGTCAGACCAGGATAGCCCCGGAGCACGGGGATCCAGGCGGGGTTCACCAACAGGTGCACCTCGGCCTTGGGGTCCCGGGCGAGGATGCGGTCCACCACGGGGAGGCTGACCATCAGGTCGCCCAGGGCATCGGTCCGAGCCAGGAGGAAGCGCATGGCCCATTCTTCCATGGGCCGGGCCGGGTGACCCACTTGGGCGGTCGATCCCCGGCCCAGCGGTGCCATGATGGAGCTGAACTGACCCATTACGTCACCCATGAGCCTCCCCACCGCCCCCCACCGCATCCTCCTCGTGGAGGACGAAGCCGGTTTGCGGGAGGTGCTGGCCCTCACCCTGGACGGGGCGGGCTTCCGGGTGGTCACGGCGGCCTCCGTGGCGGAGGCCCGGGGCGTGCTGACCCGCGATGCGGTGGATGCGGTGCTCTCGGATCTCAAATTGAGGGATGGCACGGGCATCCAGCTGCTGGAGTGGATGAAGGAGGCGGGGCTCACCGCGCCGGTGGTGATCATGACGGCCTTCGCCACCACCGAGACCACGGTGCAGGCCCTGAACCTGGGCGCCGTGGACTTCATCACCAAGCCCTTCCGCAACGAGGACCTGATCGGCACCCTTCAGGGCCTCCTGGCCCAGGCCCACCCCGAGGGGATGGAGGACCTGCCCGCCACGGGCGAGCTCATCGGTGTGGGGGAGACCCTTCGCCGGGTCCAGGCCCTCGTGGGCAAGGTGGCCCGGGCCGACACGGGCGTGCTCCTCACGGGGGAGAGCGGCACCGGCAAGGAGGTGGTGGCCCGCCTCATCCACCGGTACAGCGAGCGGGCCCGCGGTCCCTTCATCGCCGTGAACTGCGGGGCCCTGCCGGAGAACCTGCTGGAGAGCGAGCTCTTCGGCTTCGAGAAAGGCGCCTTCACGGGCGCCAACACCTTGAAGCGGGGGCTCTTCGAAGAGGCCACCGGGGGCATCCTCTTCCTGGATGAGATCGGCGAGATGCCGCTGCCCCTCCAGGTGAAGCTGTTGCGGGTCATCCAGGAGCGCATGGTGCGCCGCCTCGGCAGCGCCACGGAGCGCCCGGTGGATGTGCGCATCATCGCCGCCACCAACCGCAACCTGCGGGAGCGGGCCGAGAAGGGCGCCTTCCGCGAGGACCTCTACTACCGGCTGAACATCCTCCACATCGAGCTGCCCCCCCTGCGGGAGCGGCCCGAGGACCTGCCCCTGCTGGCGGAGCACTTCATCCGGCGCTTCTGCCAGAAGCTGGTGAAACCGCCCATGTCCCTCCACCCCGAGACGCTGGACCTGCTGCGTCAGCACCGGTGGCCGGGCAACGTGCGGGAGCTGGAGAACCTCATGGAGCGCTGCGTGGCGCTCAATCCCGGCGGCCCCATCACCCGGGACCTCCTCCCGGAGGACCTGCTCCAGCCCGAGGGGCGTACCCGGGCCGCGGAGCTGGTCATTCCCCCGGAGGGCTTCGATGTGGAGGCCTACCTCAAGGCCCTGCGGGGCTTCTTCCTGCGCCGGGCCCTCGATGAGGTGGGCGGCGTGAAGACCCGGGCCGGCAAGCGACTGGGCATGGGCTTCCGGGCCTACCGCTACTGGCTCTCCGAGCTGGGCGGCGTGGAGACCCTTCCGGCCCACTGCCCCCGCCCCGAGGACTTCCCGGCACCCGAGGAACCCGAGGGCTCCTCCGAGGCATGAACGAGGGCATGGGCTAGACTGGAAGGTGAGGTAACCATGGATCGCCAGAAGGAACGAGGATTCTCGCTGCTGGAACTGCTGGTGGCGATGATGATCATCGCCGTGCTCGGCACGCTCGGCTTCAACCAGGTGCGCAAGCGCACCGTGGAGGCCCGCTACCTCAAGGCCAAGGACGAGGTGAAGATCGTGGCCGAGGGCCTCGACCAGTACTACCTGAAGCACGGCCGATACCCGGACTTCGGGAGCTGGGAGGCCATGGTGGATGCGAACTCCCTCCTGGTGAAGGAGGACCTCATCAAGACGAACATGGCCGCCCAGGATCCCTTCGGGCAGGCCTATGAGGCCAAGTCCAATCGTGGTTCCTACGAGATCAAGTGCCTCGGTGCCCCCGATGACACGGAGAACCACGGCCCCTTCACCCGCACCCCGGGCCAGATGAACGAGAGCACCCCCGCCACGGGCACCGCCCCGGCGGCGGGAACTCCCGCCAAGGCCCCTGAAGCCGGAGCCCCCAAGTGATCGACCTCCACAGCATCCCGGCGGAGGGCCTCCGTCTCGAGGGCCAGGTGGATCGCGTGGACCTGGAGGGCGGCAGCGCCCTGCGGGAGATGCAGTGGAAGCTCTTCCTCCTGCCCTCGCCCCCGGACCTCTTCGTGGAGGTGAAGGGCAAGGGCACCTGGGAGGGCAACTGCGCCTCCTGCAACGAGCCCATCGACCGGCCCCTGGCCGTGGAGGCCCAGTTCCTGGGTTCCAAGGACTCGGAGCTGGTGGCCCGGGGCAGCCACGCCCTGGGGAGCCAGGACCTGGATGTGGTCTTCCTCCCGGAAGATGACCTCGATGAGGCCGACCTCGTCCGCGAGCAGTTCGAGCTGGCAGCCCCCATGCGGCCCCTCTGCAAGGGCGACTGCAAGGGGCTCTGCCCCACCTGCGGCAAGAACTGGAACAAGGGGCCCTGCACCTGCAACCCCGACCTCGCCAAGCCGCCCAGCGCCCTGGCCCGGGCCCTGGCGGGCTTAAAGCTGGAATTCCCGGAAGATCCGAAGTAAACTGTTGGGCTCAGGAGTATGTCATGCCGAATCCCAAGCGCCGTCATTCCCGGGCCCGCCGC
>JBGASN010000055.1:0-20520 GCA_044229665.1 Holophagaceae bacterium | reverse complement strand
TGAAGCGGTAGGGCTCCGTGGGCAGCAGGATCACGTCGGGCGCGAGGGCCTCCAGGTCCCCATCCGAAAGGGTCGGGTAGCGGTCCGGCCCCACGGGGGTGAAGCCCGCCTGGCGCACGAGGTCGGCCACGTAGGTATCGGGTCCGGCGCTCATCCAGGGCTCACGCCAGATGAGGGTGAGGGCGCGGGGGACGCGCCTCCGGCCGCGCCCCTTCAGGAGGGCCTTCAGCCCAGCGGCCTTGGCCTCCGCCTCCGCCTCGCAGCCCAGCGCCTTCCCCAGCTGCAGCCAGGCGGTCGCGCAGTCGGCCACGGTGCGCACCTCCAGGGCCAACCAGGGGATGCCCAGGGCCGTGAGCCCATCGGCCACGGCCTTGGGGTTCTCATCGGTCTCCAGGATCACCAGGTCCGGCGCCAGGTCGCGGATGGCCTGCAGGTCGGGATCCTTCGTGCCCCCCACCGCGGGCACCGTGGCGCGGATCCACTTGGGGGCGATGCAGTAGCGGCTGCGCCCCACGATCCGCGTGGCCAGGCCCCACTGCACCAGGAGCTCCGTGACGGAGGGGACGAGGGAGACGATGCGGGCGGGGCCCGCATCAGGCTGGAGACTGGAGACTGGAGGCCGGAGGGGAACTGGGCTCCGCTCCGCCAGTCTCCGGTCTCCAGCCTCTAGCCTGACCCCCGAATGGGGGTCTCGGATCTTCCCCAGCCCCGTGGGGCAGAGGTCCAGCAGGGGGCAGGCGCCGCAGTCGGGCTGGCGGGCGTCGCAGGTGCGGCGGCCGTGGAAGATGAGCTGGTGGTGGAGGGGAATCCAGGATTCCCGGGGGAAGATCCGGCAGAGGTCCGCCTCCACCTTCTCGGGCGTTGACGCTTTGGAAAGGCCGAGGCGGCGGGCCACCCGGAAGATGTGGGTGTCCACGGCCAAGGCGGGCACGTTGAAGGCGTTGGCCAGCACCACGTTGGCGGTCTTCTGGCCGACGCCGGGGAGGCTGGCCAGCTGCTCGGGATCCGAGGGCAGCACCCCCCCGAAGTCCGCCATCAGGCGCTGGGCGAGCCCCAGGATGTTCTTGGCCTTGTTGCGGAAGAAGCCCGTGGACTTGATGAGGGTCTCCACCTCCCCCAGGTCCGCGGCGGCCAGGGCCGCGGGATCCGGGAAGCGGGCAAAGAGGGCCGGCGTGGTGAGGTTCACCCGGGCATCCGTGCACTGGGCGCTGAGCACCGTGGCCACCACCAGCTGGAACGGGTTCTGGTGGTCAAGGGCGCACTTGGCATCCGGGTAGGCCCGGGCCAGACGGTCCATGAGCTCGGCGGCGTGAAGGGCCTTTTTTGCCATTCCATCAGGTTACAGGCCCTTAAGCCGATGCTGGGGGGGATGGTCCCCTACAATGGACCCTGAGGTACGCCATGCCCAGCCCCATGACCGGAAAGCTCGACTGCCAGGACACCGCCAACCACTACCTGGGGCTGGTGAAGGCCAACATCCAGAAGCTGGGCTTCAAGCCCGGCCTCGGCGTCATCCTCGGCTGCGACGACATGGGCTGCGTGGTCTACCACAAGTGGCTGATCAAGGACTGCGAGGACCTGGGCATCGCCGCCAGCGACATCGAGGTGAAGAGCGGCATGGAGCTCGTGAAGACCGTGGCCCGCCTCAACCAGGATCCCGCCACCCACGGCATCTTCATCTTCTACCCCCTGCGCTATACCGACATCCGCGACGACGAGGTGATGGACCTGGTGGATCCCGACAAGGACATCGAGGGCCTGCACAGCATGAACCTCGGCTACCTGAACAAGTACCGGAAGCGGGTGGATGGCAGCGATCACCGCTGCATGACCCCCTGCACCGCCCGGGCGGTCATCAAGACCGCCAAGCGCGGCTTCGGCGACACCTTCTTCACAGGCAAGACCGTGCTCATCATCAACGACAGCCTGCGCATCGGCCGCCCCCTCAGCGCCATGGTGGCACCGACTGGATCAAGGACGGCACGCTCTGCTTCGACCTCAGCGGCCAGGGCAACTTCAACTACGAGGCCCTCACCGAGCGCGGCATCCCCTACACCGACACCACCCAGAACAGCATCGGCAAGGTGACCCGGGCCATGGCCCTGCTCAACCTGACCTACGCGGCCGGGGTGGAGTAGGTCAGGCCGGAGGCTGGAGACTGGAGGCTGGAGCGGACCCCGACCCATGCGTGCGGAACGAATGGGTCGCTGCTTTCCTCCAACCTCCAGTCTCAAGTCTCCAGTCTCCGGCCTCCAAACTAGAACTTCACGGTGAAGGCCAGCCCCAGGCTGCTCCGGCGCCGGGGGGCGAGGCCGTCACCAAAGGGGCGCTCCAGGTGCTCGCCTTCCAAGGAGAGGGCCATGTGGGGGTGGAAGGCCCAACCCACCCGCAGGCGGGGACCCACAAAGGCACTCTCGCCGGCCGGGAATTCCGCCACCACCGCCGCGCCCATGAAGAGCTCATTGATGAAGGCGTTGGCATCGCCGATCACCCGCACCGCGGTATCGCCGCCGTTCCACCGACGGATCCCCAGGCCGGCACCCACGTGGAAGCGCACCACGTCGCCGTGGTCCTGCACTTCAAATTCCGTGAAGGGCAACGTGAACTCGGCCACCGTGGCCCGGGGTTGACGGATCACGGAGGCCACGGGGGCCTGGGCCTGGAGGCCGAGGGCGAGACAGGGGAGGAGCAGGAGGCGTCGCATGGAGGGGTCTACTGCGGAGCCCCCCGGATGGATTAGCCCGTGACCTTCCGCCACAGGGCCCGGCCCAGGATGCGGGCCTTGGCCCCCAGGGGGAAGCGGGCCAGGTTGGTCTGGATGGCCCCCTCGGTGAAGGCCGTGGCCTTCGAATAGTCCACCCGGACTTGCACCAGCACGGGCCGGCCCTCCGCGGCGAAGGCCCGGGCCTGGCCGATGCCCCCTTCGAGGGCCCCATCCTCCGGGATGGCCACGAAGGCGCAGCCCGTGGCCTGGGCCAGGCCCGCCAGGTCCAGGCCGGGGAGCACCGTGCAGACCTTCCGGTTGTAGGGGGCCGCCTGGGCCTGGGCGATCTGGCTCAGCTCCCCATCGTCGAACACCCAGACGATGAGCCCCAGGCCATGGGCGGAGGCCGTGGCCAGCTCCAGGCCCGACATGCGCAGGCAGCCGTCCCCGACGATCGCCTGCACCGCGCGGTCGGGATGCGCCAGCCTGGCCGCGATGGCCGCGGGCACCGCGTAGCCCATGGCGTTGAAGTCCGTGGGGCTGATGAAGTCGCCCCCCTGCCGCACGGGCCAGAGCTCCGCCGCCAGGAAGGTGTGGTTGCCGTCGTCCACGCAGGTCAGCGTGTCCGCGGGCATCTCCGCCGCGAGGACCTCGAAGAAGCGGGCGGGGTTCACCCGGCCCGGGCAGGGGTGGGCCCGGAAGGCCGCGGCGTAGGCGGCCTTGTCCGCCGCCAGACGGGCCTCCACCGCCGGGCGCCGTGGCTTGGGTTCGAGCCGCGCCAGGAGCGCGTCCACGAGGACCGGGGCGTCCCCCACGAGCCCCTGGGCGGCGGGGAAGTTCGCGCCGATGACTTCGGGATTCACATCCACGTGGATCAGGTTCCGGGGCGGCTCCAGCCCGAAACTGCCGGTGGCGATCTCGCCGAAGCGGGCCCCGATCGCCAGCAGGCAGTCGTGTTCCGCGTAGGCATGCTGCACGGCGGGCACGGCGCTGCGGCCCAGGCAGAAGCCCGCATGCAGCGGATGGTCATGGGGGAAGCTCGCCAGCCCCTGCAACGTGGTGGCCACAGGCGCCCCCAGGCGCTCCGCCAGCGCCACCAACCGGGCCCCACGGGCGCCCCACCCCACGTAGAGCATGGGCCGCTCACAACCATGGAGCAGGTTCACGGCCCGGGTCAGGTCGGCGTCGGAAGGCAGTGCCAGCGCCGGATCCGGGGTGAAGGCAAGGGTGTCGTCGGCCTCACCCGTCATCAGCTGAAGGTTCACGGGCAGCTCCACGAGCACCGGGCCGGGCGTGCCGCGCCGGGCGATGCGGGCGGCTTCGAAGATCGTCGGCATCACCTCGGCGTGGCTGCCCACGCGGAAGGCCGCCTTGGTGAGGCCCTTGGCGATCTCCAGCTGGTCGATCTCATGGAGCTGGTAGCGGTAGGGCAGGTCGGTGCGCGTGCCGCCCGTGATGACCAGGAGGGGGATGCCATCGAGCATGGCCTCGCCGAGGCCGCTGGCCGCGTGGGTGAGGCCCGCCGCCGGCACCAGCACCAGGCAGCCCAGGCTGCCGCCCACGCGGCTGGTGGCCTCCGCCATGAAGGCGCCGCTGAACTCGCTCGTCACCAGCAGCGGCGTGATGAGCTCGCTCTGCCCCAGCTCGTCGTAGAGCTCCGTGGTGTGTACCCCGGGAATGCCGAAGGTGGTGCGCACCCCCACCCGCTCCAGGGCGAGGCGGGCGAGGTGGGCGGCGGTGTGGCGGGCCATGGGGCCTCCGGTTACTTGGACACGCCCCTAGCGCTTGGCGAGCTCGAGGGTGAGGCGGTCGTACTCCAGCAGGGCCTCGTCGCTGATGCGGGCGAGACTGGCCCGGCGCTGCTTGCGCAGGTCGCGGATGGCGGGGGCGGCTTCGTCCAGGGCCTTGGGGAAGGGGCGCTTCAGCAGCACCCGGGCGAAGGCCCGGGTGCTCTCCAGCCGGAGCGGATCCGCGGCGAAGGCCTCCATGGCCGTGCGGGCCCCGGGAAGGGCCGTGTACCAGAGCGCCTGGAGGAGGGTCTTCTGGGTGGTGGCGTCCTGTTCCTTGGCCAGGCGGGCCACCAGGGTGGGCAGCAGCACCGCCTCCTCCTGCTGGAAGGCCAGGCAGATGAAGCCGTAGTTCTGCCCCAGGGTGAGGGCGTGCTGGGGGATCGTCGCTTTGAATTCCGGCGTGTCGAGGATGAGGGTGGCCCCGGCACTGACATCCGCGCCTTGGAGGGCCAGGGCGTGGAGGGTGCGGAGGAAGTCGCCATGATCCACGTCGCGCAGATCCACGCGGGCGATGCTCGTGGCCGCGAGCTGACGATCGGCCGGATCCTTCGACATCTGGAGCAGGAGCTTGGCGCCGTCGTAGGCGAAGAAGCGGCCATTGCCGGCGTCCGCCAGCTCCGTACGAAGCAGGGGCAGGGTCGTGGCCGGATCCCGGGTGGTCTGCCGCCAGAAGCCATCCAGCTCCTTGGCCTTGGCCTCCACCTGGGCCTGCGTGAGGTCATGGGGGGCGAAGGCGTACAGGGCCCGGATGCGGGCGTGGAAGGTATCCATCTGGAACTTCTCCTGCCCCGAGAGGGGAGCCAGGAGTACCGCCACGATTGCGAGGGTACGGGAATGGACCATGGGGTGGGGACTCCAAAAAGGGGCTGGGACCACCTTAGCCCGGCAGGGCGCCGGTGAGGGTGGCGGCGGCGAACTGGCGGGCACCCAGGATGCAGCCGCCCAGCAGCGTGCCCTCCAGGGTGCGCAGTCCGTTGAGTCCCCCGCCCCCGAAGCCCGCCGCCTCGCCCAGGGCGTAGAGCCCGGGCAGGGCATCACCCGCGGCATCCACCACGGCCCCATCCAGGCGCGTGCGCAGGCCACCCAGGCTCTTGCGGGAGAGGGGCCGCAGGCGCAGGGCCACCAGGGGACCGGAGCCCGGATCCAGGATGCGGGCCGCGCGGCAGGTGCGCAGGCGGTCGCCCCGGAACGCGCGCACCGCTCGGAGGTAGGCCCGCTGCGGGTCCCCACCCGCGGGATCTGCATCCCAGGCCGCCACGGTGGCTTCCAGGGCGGCGAGATCCACCTGGCCTTCCGGGGTGAGGGCGTTCATGCGCTCCACGAGCTCGGGCAGGGCGGTGGCCGTGCAGGCATCGGAGGACTCGCGGAGCACTTCATCGGCCAGGGCCCCGTTGCCGAAGCAGAGGTTCCCCAGGAGCTTCAGCCAGCGCCGATCCCGGAAGGCCGGGTTGAAGGCGGAGCCCTGGATCGCCGCCTCCCGGGCGAGGATGCGCCGGTTGAGCAGGAGCCAGCTATGGGCCATCCCGGTGCCCAGGATGCGGGCCACCAGGCCGCGGGTGTCGGTGCCCGCCAGCAGGGGCGGATCGAAACGGCGGCCCGCCGCATCCAGCCACAGGGCCGAACGCGGGGGGATCACCGCCAGACCGTGGCCCGGGAACTCCGGCCGCCAGTGGGCGATGCCGGCGGCGTAGACCCACTGGGCGTCCAGGGGGCCCGTGGCCGCGCCGTGACCCCGTGCCACCTCACCGACGTGGCCATCGATCCAGGGGTAGGACCCGTTGAGCAGGTCCGTGGGGGCCGGGCCCCAGGCGGCGGGCCAGCGGGCCCGCACGAGGTCCAGGTTGCCGTTGAAGCCGCCGCTGGCGATCACCACCTGATCCGCCAGGGCTTCGAAGGGCGCGCCCGTGTCACTCCGGTGGCCGGCCGCGCCCACCCACCGACCCCCGGTCTGCAGCAGGTCCTCCACCCGGTGGTGGAAGGCCAGCTGGAACCGGCCCCCTTCCTGGGGTCGCAGGCGCTCCCGGAGCATGGCCACGAGCCCGGCGCCGCAGCCCCAGAGGAGGTGGAAGCGGGGCACGCGGTTGCCCCGGCCGCCCTGGGCCCGCTCCGCCCAGGCGGGCACGGGGAAGAAGCGGAGGCCCCGGCGCACCAGCGGCTCGCGGATGTCCGGCAGGCACCGGGCCACGTAGCGCCGGCCCCAGGCCTGGGCGAGCGCGCTGTCGGGCCCGTACTCGGCGTAGCCCTGCCAGTCCTCCCAGGCCAGGTCTTCCGAATCCCGCACGCCCGCCCGGCGCTGCTCGGGGCTGCCCACGAAGCAGAACCCGCCGAAGGCGTCGCGCGCCTGGCCGCCGAAGCGCTCCGGACCCTGCCCCTCCAGGATGAGGACGCGGCGGCCGGCCTCCACGAGTTCGAGCGCCGCCCACAGGGCGCTCACGCCCCCACCGACGAACAGGACGTCGGCCCGCAGGGAGGCGGTAGGCGTGGACATGGGGGTTCCTGCCCCCAGCCTGCCATGCCGCCGGGTGCGCGGCGCGGCCTACCTGGGGTCGGTGGCCAGCTTCCCGTACACCGCGTGATCCACGGCCTTCCCGTAGAGCCACTCCGCCTGCCGGAGGGTGCCTTCGTGGCGGTAGCCCAGGCGCTCGGGGATGGCCCGGCTGGCGCGGTTCCGCACCGCCGCCCGGATCTCGAGCCGGTGGAGGTCCATGGGACCGAAGGCATGGGCCTCGAGGGCCCGCACGGCCCGTGTCATGATCCCCTGCCCCGCCGCCTCCTCGGCCAGCCAGTAGCCGACCATCGCCGCGCGGTTGCTCCGGTCGATCCAGTTGAAGCCCGCCACGCCCACCAGGTGCTCCCGGTGCCACACGGTGAAGGTGAGGGCCACCCCCGTGCGCTCCAGCTCCCGCATGCGGGTCACGAAGGTGCGGGTGTGCTCGGGGCGGGTGTTCTCATCCAGCCAGGGCAGCCAGCGGCGGAGCCAGGGCTCGTTGTCGCGGGTGAGGGCGAAGAGGGCGGCCGCGTGCTTGAGGCGCAGGGGCCTCAGCACCACCTCGCGGTCGGCCTTCAATTCCAGCGGCACGCTATTTCCCGGCGGGATCCTGGAGGGCCGCGCCGCGGCTGGCCCGCCAGATGACGAGGAGCTGGTCGAGCAGCGCGCCGAACTCCTCCAGGCGGTAGGCGTTGGGGCCGTCGCTGTGGGCCTTCTCCGGGCAATCGTGCACCTCGAAGAAGAAGCCATCCACCGCCGTGGCGGCGGCGCGCGCGAGGGTGGGGATCATCTCCCGGGCGCCGCCGGTGGCGTGGCCCAGGGCGCCGGGCTTCTGCACGCTGTGGGTGGCGTCGAAGATCACGGGGCAGCCGGTCTGGCGCAGGTGGGGGAAGCCCTGGAAGTCCACGATGAGGTTGCCGTAGCCGAAGGAGCTGCCGCGCTCCGTGACCCACACGGGGCCGCCGGCGCCGGCCTGGCGCACCTTCTTCACGGCGTGCTTGAGGTCCCAGGGAGCCAGGAACTGGCCCTTCTTCACGTTCACCGTCTTGCCCGTGGCCCCGGCGGCCAGGAGCAGGTCCGTCTGCCGGCAGAGGAAGGCGGGGATCTGGAGCACGTCGCACACCTCGGCCACGGGGGCGCACTGGTGGCTCTCGTGCACATCGGTGAGCACGGGCACGCCGATCTCCCGCTTAACCTCCGCGAGGATGTCGAGGCCGACCTCCATGCCCTGGCCCCGGTGGCTGTCGAGGCTGGTGCGGTTCGCCTTGTCGAAGCTGCTCTTGAAGATGAACGGGATGCCGCGGCTCACGGCGAGGTCCTTCAGGGCGCTGGCCATGAAGTGGCTGTGCTCGCGGCTCTCGATGACGCAGGGCCCCGCGATGAGGAAGAAGCTCTGGTCGGTGAAGGGATGGTGGAAGTCCATGGCGGCCTCGGTCTTCCAGTCTATCGGCCCCGGGCAATGCTTACACTTTGCAAAAAGATATTGGCATCTGGTTATCGAAGTGCCTACGCTTCTCCTTTCGGGATCGGAGGCCCCCATGAAGCACCTGCTCGATGACGACCTGAACCGGCGCCTCGTGGCCCTGCTCCAGGCCGAAGGGCGCATGCCCCATGCGGAGCTGGCGGAGCAGCTGGGCGTGAGCCGCCCCACCATCATCGACCGCGTGAAGCGGCTGGAGGCCGAGGGCATCCTCGATGGCTACGCCGCCCGCGTGAGCCCCGCGGCCGTGCAGAAGCCCGTGATCGCCTTCGTTGCCGTGCGCTACAAGGCCGACAACGACGAGGCCCTGGAGCGCCGCTTCTGGAAGGCCCTGGAGGCGGAGCCCGACGTGCTCGAGGCCCACACCGTGGCCGGGGAGGACTGCCTCCTGCTGAAGATCTGCGCCGCCACGCCCATGGCCCTCAACGAGCGCCTGCGGAAGATCCGCACCCTGGGCCCCCACGTCACCACGCGCACCACGGTGATCCTGCAGACCCACTTCCACAAGGCCGGTCCGAGCCCCTTCCCCGCGGAGCCCGCCCCCGTGCAGCCCATCGCGGCCCGGAAGCGCGCCTGATGTTCACCGGAACCCCCGAGCCGCCCTACGTGGCCGTGATCTTCGCCAGCCGCCGCCCCGTGGGGGTGGAGGACGGATACGGTGCGGCCGCCGCCCGCATGGCGGAGCTCGTCGCCACCCAGCCGGGATTCCTGGGGGTGGACAGCGCCCGGAACGCGGAGGGCTTCGGGATCACGGTGAGCTACTGGGTGGATGAGGCTTCCGCCCAGGCCTGGCGCCGCAACCTCGAGCACGCCGAGGTCATGCGCCAGGGCCGCGCGCGCTTCTACGAGGCCTACACCCTGCGCGTGGCCACCGTGCACCGCGCCGCCACCTTCGAGCGAGACTGACATGCTGCCCTGGCTCGCCTACGCCACCATCGCCCTCGTCTGGGGCTCCACCTACTTCGCCATCGCCGTGGGCCTCCAGAGCTTCACCCCCTACGGCATGGTGGCCTTCCGGTTCATCGGGGGCGGCCTCCTGGCCCTGGTGTTGGCGCGCCTGCGACGCGAGGACCTGCCCTCCAAGGCGGATCTGCCCCACCTCATGCTCACGGGCGCCCTGATGCTCAGCGGCAGCAACGCCCTGGTGACCTGGAGCGAGCGGCATGTCACCTCCGGCCTGGCGGCCACCGTGTGCGCCATGGTGCCCGTGTTCCTCGCCCTCTTCAGCGGAGAGCGGCAGGGCGGCCGAACCTGGGTGGGCCTGGGCTTCGGCCTCCTGGGCGTGGCCGTGCTGGCGGATCCCCTGCACGGTTCCGTGCATTGGCTGGGGCTGGGCGCCCTCCTGCTGGCCAACATCCTCTGGGCCTTCGCCACGATCCACGGCAAGCACCATGTGAAGCAGCACCGCTCCGCCCTGGGCAACACCGCCGTGCAGATGCTCACGGCCGCAGTGCTGGGCTCCCTCCTGGCGCCCCTCACGGGTGGCTTCACGGTGGGCCCCGTCACGACGAAGGCGGTGCTGGCCGTGGGGTACCTGGCCGTGTTCGGCTCCGTGATCGCCTTCAGCGCCTATGTCTATCTGGCCCGCGTGTGGCCCCCCGCCAAGATGGGCACCTACGCCTACCTCAACCCCCTGGTGGCGGTGCTGCTCGGGGGACTCTTCCTCCACGAGGCCTTCACCTGGGCGACCGCGGCGGGGCTGCTCCTCATCCTCGGCGGCGTGGCCCTGGTGCAGCTGCGCCCCCGCCTCCGCGTCGCTCCCGAATCCGCCTGAGGTTCCCTTGAGCCACCCCGCCCTCCTCCTCATCGACGTGCAGCAGGCCTTCGACGATCCCGCCTGGGGCCCCCGCAACAACCCCGCGGCCGAGGCTAACATCGCCCGCCTGCTGCGGACCTTCCGTCACCGGGGCCTGCCCGTGCTCCACGTGCGGCACGACAGCGTGGAACCCGACTCCAACCTGCGTCCCGACCGGCCCGGCAACGCCTTCAAGCCCGAGGCCCAGCCCCTGCCCACGGAGCCCGTGTTCCCCAAGTCGGTGAACAGCGCCTTCATCGGCACGAGGTTGGAGGCCCACCTGCGCGACCGGGGCCTCGACCACCTCGTGGTGGTCGGGCTCATCACCAACCACTGCGTGAGCACCACCGTGCGCATGGCCGGCAACCTGGGCTTCCAGGTGGAGGTCGCGGCGGATGCCTGCGCCACCTTCGACTTCAAGGGCCTCGATGGCACCGTGATCCCCGCCGAGACCATGCACCAGGTGGGCCTCGCGGAGCTGCAGGGTGAGTTCGCCCAGGTCCGGAGCACCGACGCCATCCTCGCCGGCCTCCCCCGCTGATGCTCGCCTGGACCTGCTTCATCGCGGTGGTCATCGGCTGGGGCTCCAGCTTCATGGGCATCCGCCTCGCCTTCGAGAGCTTCACCCCCTTCGGACTGGTGGGCCTCCGGAACCTCGCAGCCGCCGGGGTGATGCTCGCCGTGGCCATCCTCCGCAGGGAGGCCCCCCCGCGGCGGGAGGACCTGCCCCGGTTGGCGGTGCTGGGCCTCCTCCTGGTGGGCGCCTCGAACCTGTTCACCACCCTGGGGCAGCAGCACCTGAGCACCGGTGTGGGCGGCCTCCTCAACGCCTGCATCTCCCTCTGGATCGTGCTGCTCAGCGCGGGCGACGAACGGCACCCCCGCCGCGTGTGGGCGGGCATGGCCCTGGGCCTCCTCGGCGTGGCCCTGCTGCTGCTGCCGGGCAAGGCCCAGCGGGTGAGCTGGGTGGGGTTCGCCTTCATGATGGCGTCGACCTTCAGCTTCGCGTGGTCGGCGCTCCGCCTCCGGAAACGCCCCGTGCTGGCGGGCCTGCCCTGGCTCCTCGCCGTGCAGATGGGCGCCTCCGGGCTCCTCCTCACGGGCGTGGCCCTGGGCTCCGGGGGCCTCCTGCACGGCCCGCTCACCCCCCGGGCCCTCGGGGCCTTCGCCTACCTGGTGGCCGTGCCCAGCCTCGTGGCCTATGGGGCCTTCGCACTGCTGAGCCGCCTGTGGGCCCCGGGGCGCTTTGGAATCTACGCGGTTCTCACCCCCGTCGTGGCCGTGGCCCTGGGCCTCGCCTTCCTCGGGGAGCGGCTCACGCCCACCATGGCCGTGGCCATGGTCGTGATCCTGGGGGGGGTCGCCCTGGTGCAGATCCGGCCCGCCGCACCCCCGGTGGCCGAAGAAGTCTGATCCCGGAGGCCTGCTCCGGACCCGCCGTCAGCCTAGACTGGGGCGCATGTGGCAGGTTCTCCTCCTCGCCGGTTGCCTCCAGGCCCCCGCGCCCCTGGTGTGGCCCCGCCCCGTCGCCGGCGCCCCCACCCTGGAGCGGGTGCACGAGGATGTGTTCCGCAAGTTCGAGGTGGATTACCTCCAGGTGACCTTCTTCGTGGAGCTCCGCGGCCTGCGGCGACGCCCCCGGACCACGGCGCCCCGGGCCTGGCTCCTTCAGGGAACGACCTGGTGCGGACGCCGCTCCCGGGTGCTCCAGGAGATCGGGGGGGCCAAGCGGGAGGAGGGCCTGCGGGCCCAGCTGGCGGCCCACTGGCCCGGGGGTTCCTTCGACCCCACCCGTCCTTCGGTGGCGCGGCTGCTGGCCTCCGCCGCCCACCCGTTGGAGGTGGGGGATCTCATCGACTACGTGTGGAGCCCGGCCGGGAGGGTGCACATCCGCTACGGATCCGGCCCCTGGAGGGTCTTCTCCGACCCCCTGCTCCACCAGGCCCTCCTGCGCATCGCCTTCGGCAATCCCGCCGATCCGGAGATGGCCGGTTTGGACCGCGACCTCGCCAGGCTCTCCCCCTAGACGAAGAGCTGGAACACCGCGTTGGAGAGCAGGCGGCCCCGATCCGTGAGCCGCAGCCGATCCCCCTCGAAGATCACCAGGCCCTGGGTGGCGTAGGCCCGGAGGGCATCCTCCCAGCTATCCACCAGCGGTCGGAGGTTGCGTGCCTCCCCGGCGGCCCGCAGGGCGGCCCAATCCACGCCGGCATGCATGCGCAGGCCCAGGAGGGGGATCTCCGCCAGCGCCTCGGCGGCGTCCAGGTCCGTGAGCTCCACCTCGCCCCGGCCCTCCAACCAGGCGGGGAGGACCGGGCTCTCCGTCCAGCGCAGGGTCCCCATCTGACTGGCGGCGGAGACGCCCAGCCCCAGGTAGGGCCGCCGCTGCCAATAGCGGAGGTTGTGGCGGCTCTCGGAGCCGGGACGGCCGTAGTTGCTGATCTCGTAGGGCAGCAGGCCGGCGCGGGGCAGCTCCACCTGCAGCGCCTCGAAGACATCGGCCACCTCGTCCTCGCTGGGCAGGTGCAGGCGGCCCGCATCCACCTCCGCCTTCAGGGGGCAGGCCTTGTCCAGGTCCAGGAGGTAGATGGAGAGGTGATCCACGCCGGTGCCCAGGAGGGTGTGCGTGTCCCCGAGCACGCGGGCCAGGTCCTGGCCGGGGATCCCCACCATGAGGTCCGCGCTGCGCCGGGCGAAGCCGGCCCGGCGGCAGAGGTCCAGGGCCTCCAGCGCCTGCGCCGATCCGTGGATGCGGCCCAGGCGCTGCAGGAAGCCATCATCGAGGGTCTGCACGCCCACGCTCACCCGATCCCACCCCAGCTCCCGGGCCCGGGAGAGCCAGGCGAGGTCCACCGTGCCCGGGTTGGCCTCCAGGGTGGCTTCCTCCAGGGCGGTGAGGTCGAAGGCCTGGCGGACCGCTTCCGTGAGCGCCTGCAGCTCCCCGGGGAGGAGGAGGGAGGGCGTACCCCCACCCAGGTAGAGCGTGTCCACCGCCGGCCGGCCCAGGGCCTCGCCCCAGGCGTGGATCTCCGCCACGAGCCGCGAGACCACGGCGCCCTGGAGCTGCCCATCCCGGGTGGTCACGAACGAGCAGTAGGTGCAGCGGTCTTTGCAGAAGGGGACGTGGAGGTAGAGCCCGAGGGGGCCAGCCTGGGCCGCGGCCCGCAGCGCGACCCGATGGGATTCGAGCGCGGGAGGGAGGCCCGGGGGGTTCAGGGCTCCACCACCACCCGCTTGAGGGTGTCCTCCAGGGCCTCGACCTCCGCGGGGAACCGCCAGGGGGGGCTGAGGGGTCCGCTGGCCGCATCCAGGGCCTCCCAGTGGGCGGCGAGGGCCTCCCGGTTCCGCGGGCCCACGCGCAGGTCGCCCCCGAGGTAGTGCTCGGTGAGCAGGGTGAGGTTCAGGCGCAGGCGGTAGAACTGGGGCCGGTAGAGGAAGTGGCTCAGCAGGATCTGGCCGAGCACGACCCCGGAGAAGGTGAAGGCCCCCACCAGGATCCGCCGCTGGAAGGGCGGCAGGTGGTAGGCGATCCACCAGCCCAGCAGGGTCATCAGGGCCAGGGCCACCGCCGGCATCAGGGCCACGAAACCCAGGCCATTGGACCACCGGCTGTTGTCGATGAGCAGCGAGACCACCGCTTCCAGGGTCTTCTTATGGCCCTGCCGACGCGCCTCGCCCATGGCCTTGTCCAAGGCCTCCCAGGCCGACACCTGGTCGGGCGTGAGATCCGAGGCCTTGGCCCGGGAAGCACGGCCGCTCTGACGCACCACGAGGCGATCCCCCCGATCCGCTTCGAGGGCCATCGGCGGCGGGGCCTCGGTGAGCAATTCGGCGCCAGGTGGGGGCGGGGTATTGGTGATCTGGATGTTCCCCTTCTCGTCCTTCCACCGGTAGACCTGGGGCGCCGAGGCCCGCGGGTTGGGGGAGGGCCGGGTCGCCCCCTGCCGCGGCGTCGCGCCCAGGCCCATGGCCAGGAGCACCAGCAGGGGAAGGAGGCGGAGGCGCATGCGGGGCCTAGAAGTGCGCGTCCAGGGCCTCGCACCAGAAGTGGTACACCATCTGGTGCACCTCCTGGATGCGGGCGGTCACGCTGCTGGGCACCACCAGGGCCTCGTCCACCAGGTCCTTGAGCTTCCCCCCATCCTTGCCCAGGAGGCCGATGGTGTGGAGCCCCAGGGCCTTGGCGGATTCCACGGCCTTGATGACGTTGGGGGAGTTGCCGGAGGTGCTGATGCCGATGAACACGTCGCCGGGCCGGCCCAGGGCCTCCACCTGGCGGCTGAACACCACCTCGTAGCCGTAGTCGTTGCCGATGGCGGTGAGGGCGCTGGAGTCGGTGGTGAGGGCGATGCCCGCCAGGGCCTTGCGCTCCTTCACGTAGCGGCCGGAAAGCTCGGCGGCCAGGTGCTGGGCATCGGCGGCGCTGCCCCCGTTGCCGGCCACGAGGATCTTGCAGCCCCGGCGCAGGCGCTCGGCCATGTCGTCGGCCTGGGCGATGATGCGATCCAGCTCCGCGTCGAAGAAGCGGGTCTTGAGTTGAATCGCCTCCTGGACGTGCGACTGAAGGGTGTTTTTCATGGCCTGAGCCCCCGGAGTTGGCATTCTGACAGGAATTTCCACAGGATTTCCTAGGACCCGCCCGGAGCGGCTGGCAAACTGGCCCGGATCCCCCAGGAGCTTCAATCCCATGGAATGGCTGGCCCTCAAGCATCCGCTGCTGGTGCATCTGCCCGTCGCGACGGCCCTCATCCTGCCCCTGCCCCTCCTGCTGGCCCAGCGCGCCGGCCGAGGCATCAAGCCCTGGTGGAACACCTGCCGCTACCTCACCTGGATCGGGGTGATCTTCCTCCTGCCCACGCTCCTCTCCGGCTTCGCCTGGGCCAAGGGGCTGGACCTGATCCCCGAGGGGAAGTGGCTGGCCCCCACCGCCGCGGCCGACGACCTCAAGGCCCTCTACATGCAGCGCCACCAGCTCCTCGGGCTGGCCTCCGCCCTGCTCGGCTTCGCCACGCTGTGGAGCCTCTACCGGGGCCGCCTCGAGCACGAGGGCCTGGGCTTCCTCGCCCTCATCCTCGGCTGCAGCTGGGCGGTCACCACGGGCCTCACGGGCTACTACGGCGGCCGCATGGCCCATGCCCTCCTGCCGGAGCCCACCCCCAAGGTCGTGGCCGCCCCCGTGCTCCCCCCGGAGGCCGATCCCGAAGCCAGGGCCCCCTTCCGCGCCCTGGACTACGCCAGCCTCACGCCCCTGCACGGCGACCCCATCCGCTCCAAGGCCCACGATGACCTGTGGATCCGCGGCTGGATCAGCCCCACGGGCCTGGAGGCCTGGAAGGCCGGCCAGCCCCTGCCCGCCGGCAGCTACGCGGTGCTCAGCACCCAGGTGGGCCGCTGGGGGCGTCCCGGCCCCGAGCCCGGGCCCCTCTATTTCGTCGAGATGAAGGCCGATGGCAAGCCCCGCTTCGCCCTCTACTGGGGCCGGGTGCCCGAGGACCGCCGGGCGGAGTTCGGCGGCCAGGAGCGGCTCTACCTCCGGGAGGGCGGTCCCCTGGAGACCTGCCTGACCTGCCACGCCCAGGGCACCAGTTCACCGGATGACCGCACCGGCACCCGGCGCCGCTGATCGGGGTTACCTCGGAACCGGGGTCGGCCGCATCATCGAAGGCATGACCCGCCCCCTGAACCTCTGCCTCGCCCTCGCCCTGACCGCCCTCCCCGGGTGGAGCCAGGCCTGGAAGTCCCTCACCCCCGGCCCCGCCGTGGAGCTGCGGGGCGTCTCCGGCCCGGGCGGCTCCGTGGCCTGGGCCACGGGCGCCCAGGGAACCGTGCTCCGCACCCTGGACGGCGAGACGTGGACGCGCCTGACCGTGCCCGGGGGCGAGGGCCTGGACTTCCGCGACGTGCATGCCCTGGATGCCCAGCGGGCCTGGATCCTGGCCGCGGGCCCCGGAGCCTCCGGTCGCATCTACCGGACCACGGATGGCGGGGCGAGCTGGGCCCTTCAGCTCACCAACCCCGAGGCCACGGGGTTCCTGGATGCCCTGGCCTTCTGGGATGAGCGCCACGGCCTCGCCCTGGGGGACCCCGTGCGGGGCCGCTTCCAGGTGCTGATCACCGAGGATGGCGGCGCACACTGGGCCCCCGTGCCCGAATCGGCCCTGCCCCCCGCCCTGCCCGAGGAGGGCGCCTTCGCGGCCAGCGGCACCTGCCTCACGGTGGCTGGCACCCAGGAGGCGTGGTTCGTCACGGGTGGCGCGAAGGTCTCCCGGGTCTTCCGCACCACCGACCGCGGCCGCACCTGGTCCGTGTCGGACACCCCCGTGCCCACGGGTTCGCCAAGCTCCGGACTGTTCGCGGTGGCCTTCACGGATGCCCGCCACGGGGTGGTGGTGGGCGGCGATTACACGCAGAAGCTCCCCCTCACCCCCACCGCGGCCCGCACGGAGGATGGCGGCGCCACCTGGCTTCCCCTGCCCGGAGGTCCCCAGGGCTTCCACTCCGCCGTGGTGGCGGTGCCCGGGTCGGTGGGTGTGCTCGTCTCCCTGGGCCTCGGGGGCAGCGCCTGGAGCCCCGATCACGGGGCCACCTGGCAGGCCCTGGACACGACCCCCTTCAATGCGGTGGCCTTCGCGGATCCCACCCACGGCTGGGCCGTGGGTCCCAAGGGCAGCCTGGCCCGGTACGTGGGCCCGCCGCTGGAACCCACCCGCGGAGGGCCCGCCGTGGCCGGCGATCGCTACGCGCGGGTTCAGGTCCTGTTCGGCACGGATCGCCGGGCCCTGAGCCCCGGCGGCTGGTTCGGCGGCGAGCGGGGGGAGGGGATCACCTACGGGGAAGTGACCGTGAGCGTGCCCTTCCGCCATCAGGTGGGCCAGATCGAAGCCCCCACGATGTGGCGGCTGG
Source organism: Holophagaceae bacterium (assembly GCA_044229665.1). Classification (GTDB taxonomy): domain Bacteria; phylum Acidobacteriota; class Holophagae; order Holophagales; family Holophagaceae; genus JAFDVN01. Next base: position 3,360 of record JBGASN010000055.1, on the reverse strand, counting down.
AGACCCGGGAGGATCCGGAGAAGCACATGGTCCTCGTGGCGCGGAAGGTCCAGGAACGGGAGGCATGGCTGGGCGAGGTGAAAGGCCGCCTCAAGGCCGCCGGGCCCCAGGGCGCCAGCTTCATCTTCGTGCACGGCTACAACGTGGGCTTCGACTACGCGGCCCAGCGCACCGCGCAGATCGCCTACGACCTCAACTTCAGAGGCGTGCCCGTCTTCTACAGCTGGCCCTCCCAGGCCTCCCTGAAGGGCTACACCACCGACGAGAACAACGTGCAGTGGAGTGAGGCCAACCTCAAGCGGTTCCTCCTGGACTACGCCGATGCCACCCCGGGCCGGGATCTGTACCTCATCGCCCACTCCATGGGGAACCGCGCCCTCACCGGCGCCCTGCGCCAGCTCTTCATGGAACAGCCCCGCCTCAGGGGCCGCTTCAAGGAGATCATCCTCACCGCGCCCGACATCGACGCGGAGATCTTCCAGCGCGACATCGCCCCCGTGCTCGCCCGGGGCTGCGACCGCATCACCCTCTACGTGAGCAATGGCGACAACGCCCTCCTCGCCTCCAAGAAGGTGCATGGGTATCCGCGGGTGGGCGACAGCTCCGAGGGCATCCTCGTGCTGCCCGGCATCGATACCGTGGATGCCTCCGGCCTGGACACCAGCTTCCTGGAGCACTCCTACTTCGCCACGGCCCAGACCGTGCTGGGGGACATCCGCCGCGTGCTGGCCGAGGGCCTGCGCGCCGCCCGGCGGGGGCTGGAGCGGAAGGTCACCGGGACCGGCGGGACCTACTGGAAGCTGGGTGGGGCCCAGCCCTGATCAGGCGATCACGGCGCCGGGGCAGAGGGCCGCGCGGGCGTCGAGCTCGCGGAGCCGGGGCAGCAGCTCCCGCTCCTCCACCCCGGTGCGGCGGCCCACGCAGCGCAGCAGGGTTCGGGTGGCCGTCCGGAAGCCCAGGGGATCCCGCTGGATGGCCTGGGGCAGCATCCACTGGCGGAGGAAGCCCTCCAGCTCCTCCTCGGCCATGCGGGCCTCGGAGAGGGCCTTCTGGGTGAGCTGCCGGGTCACGGCGTCGCCATCCCGCAGCAGGCGGCCGTAGAGCCCCTCACGCTCCCCCTGGAAGTGCCGCTTGAGCTTCATGCCCAGGTCGCGCACCTTCCAGGCGAACTGGTCCGCGCGCTTCTCGACTTCATAGCCTTCCAGGTCCTCGCTCAGGTCCCGGACCTGGCCCAGGATGGAGCGGTGTTCATCGTGGATGAGGGTGGCATCCATGGGGCACCTCACGGACCGGGCGAGCGGGCCCGGGCAGGGGACAGGATCGGTCCCCCGCCGGGTGATCGGTGGCACGACAGTCCCCTGTCAGTCCCGGCTCAGGGAAGGGTGTCCACCAACACTTCACGAGGCTTTCCCGCGCCCCGATCCGGGCCGATGATGCCCTCGGCCTCCATGCGGTCGATGAGCCGGGCGGCGCGGCCATAGCCCAGGTTCAGCTTGCGCTGGAGGAGGCTGGTGCTGGCCTTCTTTTCGCGGATGACCACCGCCAGGGCCTTGTCCCACACGTCGTCGCCGCTGCCGGGGCCGGCCAGGGCCTCGTCGCCGTCGCCGGTCTCGTCCTCGGTCTCCATGGCCTGGATGAGCCCCGCGTTGTAGTCGGGGCGGCCACGCTCCTTGAGCCACTCCACCAGGCGCAGGGTCTCGCCCTCGGTGAGGAAGGGGGCGTGGATGCGGCGGGGCCGGGCGGCGCCGGGGGCCAGGAAGAGCGCATCACCCTTGCCCAGCAGCTGCTCGCCGCCCCCGCCATCGAGGATGGTGCGGCTGTCGATCTTGGTGTTCACGCGGTAGCTGAGGCGGCTGGGGAGGTTCGCCTTGATCACGCCGGTGATGATGTCGACGCTGGGCCGCTGGGTGGCCAGCACCAGGTGGATGCCCACGGCGCGGGCCTTCTGGGCGATGCGGGCGATGCTCTCCTCCACCTCCGCCCGGGCCACCATCATGAGGTCCGCCAGCTCGTCGATGACCACCACCACGTAGGGCAGCGCCTCCAGCTCCGTGGGCCGGTCCGGCCAGCGGGGGTTGGGCGTGCGGCCCGAGAGGTCGATGCGGCCCCCCGCCTCATGGATCTTGTCGTTGAACTGCTCGAGCCACCACCCACTTGAGCACGCGGCCCGCCTCCTTCATGTCGGTGACCACCGGCGCCCAGAGGTGGGGGATCTCCTCGTACACGCCCATCTCCACCATCTTGGGGTCGATGAGGATGAGCTTGGCCTCGCTGGGCTTCGCCCGCAGGAGGATGGAGCAGATCATGGCGTTCACGCCCACGCTCTTGCCGCTGCCCGTGCTGCCGCCGATGAGGAGGTGGGGCATCTTGGCCAGGTCCACGGAGACGGGGTGCCCGGCCATGTCCTTGCCCAGGGCCAGGGTGAGCAGGCCGGCCGCCGGATCCCGGAAGGCCGGCGCATCGATGACTTCGCGGAAGCTGATGACCTCGCGCTTGGGGCTGGGGATCTCGATGCCCACGGTGTTGCGGCCGGGGATGCGGTCCATGCGCACGGCCTCGGCGTGCAGGGCCAGGGCCAGGTCCTCCTCCATGCCGAGGATGCGCGACAGGGGGATGCCCGCGTCGGGCTGGAACTCGTAGACGGTGACCACGGGGCCGGGCTGAGCGCCCACGATGGCGCCCTTGATCTTGAACTCCGCCAGCTTCGCGAGGATGGCTTCCTTGTGCTGCTCGATGACGGCGGGATCCTGGCGACCGTGTTCCGCGGGGGGATCGAAGAGGCGTCGGGGCGGCAGCTCGCCCAGGTCCTCCGTGCGGCTGCGGGGGGCCTCCTCCACCTTGGCCGTGCGGGGCCGCCTGGGGGCCTCGGGCAGCGGTGGGAGGGTCATCGAAGGCAGCGGTTGCGCCGGCGTGGGCTCCAGCAGGGGCAGGGCCTGCTGCACGAACTCCCGGCCGTACTTGTCGCGCTCCACCTTGGGCTCCACCACCGTGGCCTTGGGCGGCGGGGGCGGAGGTGCGGCGGCGAGGATGGGGCTGAGGAAGCCCTCGCGCTCCAGGCGTGCGGCCTCGGGCTCCTGGCCCAGGGGCTTGAGGTCGAGCAGGGCGCCGGAGTCCAGGCGCATGGAGTGGATGGTGGGCAGCACCTCCTCCGGCCGCAGCACCGCTCCGGCCTTGCGCAGGGCGACCGCCTCCATCTCCGCCATGAGGAGGGCCTCCCGCTGCTGCTCCATGAGGGCCAGATCCGAAAGGCTCCGGGCATCGGCGGCATCCAGGTCGGGCACCTCCCCGGCCTTGGATCCCCAGCCGAGGAAGGGGCGGCGCACCATGCCCACGATGCCCTTGAGGCCGGCTTCCGCCACC
>JBGASN010000054.1:0-20417 GCA_044229665.1 Holophagaceae bacterium | reverse complement strand
GGGCACCGTGGACCTCGAGGCCAACAAGGTGGTGAACCGCCTCTGGATCCGCTGGGCCGCCAAGAACAACGGGATCACGGGCAATGGGATGATCCTCGACACGGGGGCGGGCAGCGCCTCCCGGCCCCGCTTCAGCCCGGATGGCTCGAAGGTGGCCTACAGCCAGGGCGGCCAGCTCTGGGTGCTGGATCTGGCCACGAACGCACGCACGCAGATCACCAAGCACAGCGCCGGCGCCAGTGGCCACGTGTGGAGCCCCGATGGCAAGTGGCTCGCCTTCCTGGGGACCACGGTGCCCAGCGGGAATGACGCGGAGAACGCGGCCTACCAGCAGGCCAAGGAGGCCTCCAAGGTGAAGGCCACCCTGGTGAAGAGCCTGATGTTCCGGCACTGGAACGAGTGGCGGGACCCCATGCAGGTGGGTCACCTCTTCATCGTGAAGGCCGATGGCAGTGAGGCCCCCAAGGACCTCACCGCCGGCTGGAAGCACGACGTGCCGGACTTCGGCGACACGGGCACCGGCGATCCCTTCAGCTGGGCGCCCGATGGGTCCGCGCTGGTCTTCGGCTCCCACGAGGAGGCGGCCAAGGGCGACAGCACCAACGGCGACCTCTACGAGGTGAAGGTGGCGGCCCCCGGGCAGATCCGGAAGCTCACCACCAACCCCGCCATGGACAATACCCCCCGCATCAGCCCCGACGGCAAGTACCTGGCCTATCGGGCCCAGCAGCGCCCGGGCTTCGAGTCCGACCGCTTCGAACTGCGGGTCATGGATCGGGCCACCGGCAAGATCATCGCCACCACGGACAAGATCGACCTCTCCTTCGAGGACCTCCAGTGGCAGGGCGGCGACCTCATCACGGCGGGCGTGGAGCAGGGTCGGCACCCCCTCTACCGCTGGACGCCGGGCAAGGCCCCCGTGAAGCTCACCCCGGGCGGCCACCTCGCCAGCTTCGCCGTGAACGGCGCCCACGTGGTGGGTGTGGAAGCCCGCTACGCCAAGCCCCCCGAAGTGGTGCGCGTCCACACCGGAGACGGCAAGGTGGAGACCCTCACCCGCCTCAACGCGGGTCTCACGGCGAACCTCAGCAAGAATGAGGAGATGTGGTTCGAGGGTGCCTTCGGGGAGAAGGTGCACGCCTTCACCTTCAAACCGGCGAACTTCGATCCGGCCAGGAAGTATCCCGTGGCCTTCCTCATCCACGGGGGGCCCCAGACGCCCTGGACCGATGGCTGGAGCTACCGCTGGAACCCGCAGGTGTGGGCCGGCCGCGGCTACCACGTGGTGATGATCAACTTCCACGGGTCGGGCAGCTACGGCCAGGCCTTCTGCGACCAGATCAGCGGCGACTGGTCCGGAGCCGTGATGACGGACCTCATGAAGGGCCTGGACGCCTACCTCAAGGCCAATCCCAGTGCGGACCCGGCCAAGGTGGTGGCCGCCGGCGGAAGCTACGGCGGCTACTCCACGAACTGGCTGGCGGGGCACCAGCCGGACCGCTTCGCCGCCTTCGTGTCCCACGCCAGCATCTACAACCTGGAGTCCATGCAGGTGGGCTCCGAGGAGATGTGGTTCCCCAAGTGGGAGTTCAAGGGCTGGCCCTGGGACAGCGCCGAGACCCTGGCCCTGTGGCGCAAGCACAGCCCGCACCTGGCGGCGCAGAACTTCAAGAAGCCCATGCTCGTGATCCACGGCGAGCTGGACTACCGCGTGCCCTACAGCGAGGGCGTGCAGCTCTTCAACATGCTCCAGCTGCGCGGCATCCCCAGCGAGTTCCTCTCCTACCCGGATGAGGGTCACTGGATCCTGAAGCCCCAGAACTCCAAGCTCTGGCACGAAACGGTGCTGGGCTGGGCCGACCGCTGGGCCAAGTAGGCCGTGCCTGAATCCACGACCCGCCGGACCTCCGGCGGGTCGCTGCGTTCAGAAACGCATCCGCACGGCGAAGGTGAGGGCCCGGCCCGGCTGCCCGAGGAGGGAGGAGTAGGTGCCCCGGCTGCCGCCGGAGTAGTGGAGCCCTGAAAGGTCGAAGGTCCCCGGCGTGTCGCCGGCGTCCGCGGCCCGCACACCGGGCTGCACGTAGGCCCGGTTGAGCAGGTTGTCCACCCGCCCCTGGAAGGTGAGGTTCTGCCAGCGGTAGGACAGGGCCAGGTCGACGGTGGCGTAGCCACCCAGGTGGCGGATGGGGTTCGACGGCACGGTCTCCCGGGGTCCCATGTACCGGGCCCGGAGGGTGCCCTCCATGCGATCGCCCTCGGCGGCCAGGCCCAACCAGGCCTTGGTGTGGGCGGAGTCGCCCACGGGTCCTTCCCCGGTCTTCACAAGGGCGGGGGCCAGGTAGGTGAAGCGATCCGCGCGGTCTTCCAGGATCCGGCTGAGGTAGACCCACACGCGGAACCCTTTGAGATCCCCGGGTGCAGGTAGGAGGGCCTGGCTGAAGAGGTCGAGGCCGGACTGGGTGCGCTGGCCCAAGTTGGCGGCCCCGGGTCCACCCTCGCTGCCGGGGCTCCGGCTCACGATCACATCCCGATCCCGGGTCTGCCAGAGGCTGGCCGAGGCCGAGACCCTGGGTTGGGTCCAGGCGGCGCTGAGCTCGGAGGTGTGGCTGTGCTCCGGGCGGAGGTCCGGATCGGAACCGGCACCCGTCCACCCGCCATAGAGGGTGCGGGGGGTCGGTTCCTGCACGGCCTCGCCGTAGAGGGCCTTGAAGGTCCAATCGCCCACACTGCCCACGTAGCCGAGGCGGAGGGTGGTGTCGCCGCCGTACACGCTGTGGCGATCGTGGCGGACGCCCAGGTGCAGGGTGTGGCCCATGGCGACGGTCCACCGGGTGAGGGCGTGGAAGGCCTCCTGGGTGGTCTGGATCCGGTTGCCGGGAATGAGGGAGGCCTGGGGTACGGCGGGAAAGGCGTAGGCTGACAGGGACGCCAGGTCGGACACGTAGGCATCGGGGCCATAAGGGTTGTCGTAGGCCTTCTGCAGGTCCTTCCGCTCGAAAGAGAACCCGAAGGCCACCCCGAGGTTGCCGGCGGCCTGCCAATCGAAGTCCTGCTGCAGGAGGTCGCTGTGGCTGAGGCTCTGCCAGTAGCTGAAGTCCACCCGGCGCTCGCCGGCGCGGGGACCCGTGGCCTGGGTGAAGCCGTAGACGAAGTAGCTGTCGTTGCGCACGTCGCTCTCGCGGCGGCTGAGCAGGGTGGTGCCCGTGAGATCCGGCCCGAAGGTGGAGCGGAGGCCGAGCCAGAGGTTCGATTCCGGGCGCGCCCACACCGCATGGTTCTGGGCCACATCGCCGGGGTACTCGTTGCCATAGCCGGACTCCAGCGTCTGCTGCTGGTAACCGACCTCCAGCTGACCCACGAAGATCCGGAGGTCCAGGGCCGTGGTGCGCAGGGGGCTGTCGTGGTGGCCCCCGTAGGTGGGGTTGTCCAGGAAGGCGCCCCACAGGCGGCGGTCCGAGAAATACGCCTCCCGGGTGAGCTCATACCGCTCGCCGGACCGGGGATCCAACCGCCCCAGCTCGCTGCGGGCGGTCAGGGAGAAGCGGAACTCCCCGGCCTTGTAGAAGGCATTCACATCCGCGACCTTGCGTTCCCAGGCCCCCGCCGCCAGGGTGGCCCGGCCCACGAGCCCTTCCTGATCCGCATTGCGCACGGTGATGACGTTGATGACCCCGCGCAGCGCATTGGCGCCGTAAAGGGCCGAGGCCGGTCCGTACACCACCTCGATGCGCTCCACGTTGGAGAGGGGCAAGGAGGCCAAGGGTCCGTCGGCGGTGTTGAAGTAGAGGTGGTTGAGCACCCGGCCATCCAGGAGCAGCAGGAAGGGTTCCCCCACGGTGCCCCGCTCCCCGCGCCAGTAGCTCCGCACGTAGTTGTCGCCGTAGGGGCGCACCACGTCCATGGCCGGAAGGTCATCCAGGATCTCGCTGAGCTGCAGGTAGCCCCGGCGCTCCAGGTCCGCCCGCTGCAGCACGATCACCGTGGCGGGGGCGGAGTCCACGGTCTCCTCGGAGCGCGTCGCCGTGACCACCTTGGTGGCCAGCAGGGACTTCAGATCCGGCAGCCCCTCCTGGGCGTGGAGGCAGGAGGCACCCACGGCCAGCACGGCGGTGAGGGGAGCGGGGAAGCGCACCATGAACCCCTCTTCGGAGCGGCGGGTAGCCTCCCTAAGTGCCGTGCTTGCACCTTCATCGAAGCGTCAGGTGCGGGGGATGATCCCCTGGCACACCAGCTCCCCTTCCAGGGCCCGCCAGGGCTCCAGCACGAAGGGCCGGGTGAAGGCCCGGGGGTGGGGCAGCTCCAGGTGCAGGTCCGGGCCCAGATGGGGCGCGAGGTCTTCGGGCGTGGGCCAGGTCCAGGTTCCCTGCTTCCCGCCCACGGTGATGAGGTCCAGATCCAACGTGCGGGGCGCGTTGCGGCCCTCGGCGCGGTTGCGACCCAAACGCAGCTCCAGGCGGAGGAGGGCCTCCAGCAGCTTGCGGGGATCCGCACCCTCCTTCTGGAGCAGGGCCACGGTGTTGAGGTAGGCCGGGCCGCGGCCCGACTCGTCGGGCGTTTCCATCACCTTGGGCGAGGGGATCACCCGGCCCAAGTCCTGTAGCCCCGCCAGGCCCGCCGCCAGGTGGGCCTCCCGGTCTCCGAGGTTGGAGCCCAGGGCGACGATGGCCTGCATCACGCTGCCCCTCCAAGGTTCACCCCGCTCATGGCGCTGCTGCCACGCGCGGTGCGCGTGGAGGCGGAGCCTCCCTGCTCCGGCCTCACTTCTTTTTTCCGTGCTCGGCGATGATCACGGTGCGGATGCCGCCGCGGATGAGGAAGTCGCCCTCCACCTTCATCCAGAAGGGCTTCGTGGCCTTCACCAGGTCATCGAGGATCTGGTTGGTGACGGCCTCGTGGAAGGCGCCCTTGTCGCGGAAGCTCCAGAAGTAGAGCTTCAGGGACTTGGACTCCACGCAGAGCTGGTCGGGCTGGTAGCTGATGCGGATCTTGGCGAAGTCGGGCTGGCCCGTGAGGGGGCAGAGGCAGGTGAACTCCTCCGTGTCGAAGACGATCTCGAAGGGCCGGCCCGGGCGCGGGCTGCGGAAGGTGTCCAGCTCCCCCGTGGGGCGCGTCACCACGTACTTGGGCAGCACCTCGCCGAGCGTGGGCTTCGCGGCCTTGGCGGGGGTCTTCTTGGGGGCGGGCTTCTTGGTGGCCATGGTCACACCTTCAGGTCGGAGGGGATGAATGCGTAGGGGATGGGATCGGGCAGGCCGGCTTCCTTGAAGCCCTGCAGGCGCAGGGTGCAGGAATCACAGCGGCCGCAGGCCTGCTCCTCGGCTTCGTAGCAGGACCAGCTGAGGTTCAGCGGGGCGCCCAGCTCCAGGCCGCGGCGGACGATCTGGCCCTTGCGGAGGTGGATGAGCGGGGCGCGGAAGCTCAGCCTGGTCTCGGGCTTGGTGCCGAGGTTGGCGGTGGCCTCGAAGCTCCTCAGGAAGGCCTCGGTGCAGTCGGGGTAGCCGCTGCCATCCTCCTCCACGAAGCCCACGTAGATGGCGGTGGCGCCCAGCACCTCGGACCAGCTGGTGGCGGTGCTCAGCAGGTGGGCGTTCCGGAAGGGCACGTAGCTCACGGGCACGCCTTCCCGGTGGGGATCCTGGTCCAGGGGCAGCGCGATGCTGCGGTCCGTGAGGGCGGAGCCGCCGATGGCGCGCAGGTTGTCGAAGGAGATGAGGAGGCGCCGATGGGCTGGGATGGCGTAGTGGTCGGCGATGGCCTCGAAGGCCCGGTGCTCGCGGCCTTCCGTGCGCTGGCCGTAGTCGGCGTGGAGCACGGCCACTTCGAACCCTGCAGCCTTCGCCTCGGCCACGGTCACGCAGCTGTCCATGCCGCCGGAGAGGGAGACGACGGCGAGCTCAGCCATGGAAGGCCTCCGCCCAGGCTTCGAGCTCATCCATGGCCGCCTGGAGGCGGGCCGTCTCCGGCCCGTCGTCACCCTTTGGGGGCAGCTGATAGGGGGTGCCGTAGCGCACCACGGCGGTGCTGAAGGGCAGGGGGATCACCATGCGGTCCCAGGTCTTCAGGGTCCAGGCCCGGTCGAAGGCCACGGTCACGGGCACGATCCAGGCGCCGGTCTTGCGGGCCAGGGCCACCACGCCGGGCTTCAGCTCCCGGAGGGGACCGCGGGGGCCATCCGGGGTGATGCCGAAGTCCCAGCCCTGGCGCACGGCCTGGATCATGCGGACCAGGGCCTTGGCGCCGTCGTCGCTGGCGGTGCCGCGCACGGCGTGGATGCCGAACCACTTCCAGGTGGCGGCGCTGCGCTCGCCATCGCGGGAGTCGCTGCTGAGGATGGCCACCCCCCGGCCGGGTCGGCGGAAGGAGTAGGCCAGGGGCATGGCGAAGAGGCGCCGGTGCCAGAAGGAGAGGATGAAGCGGTGGTTCCCGGCCACGAGGTCCTGCACGGCGTCGCCGTCCACCACCCGGACCCGGAGGGTGGCGTGCCACAGCTTGGCCAGGTGGGCCACGAGGGCGGGCACCAGGCGGAACTGCAGCCACGTGGCCACGGGCCCCCCGAGGGGCCGCCCCTTGGCCTTGATCTCCACGCCGCTCACGGGCGCTCCAGGTCCGCGCGGTGCAGGTGGTAGGCGGTGCCGCAGTAGTCGCAGCGCACCTCGATGGGCTCCCCTTCGGTGAAGAGGTCGGCCTTCTGCGCCGCACTGAAGCCCTGCAGGGTGCCCAGCAGGGCCTCCCGGGTGCAGCGGCAGCGGTAGGTGAGCTCCGTGGTGGAGAGGATCGTGGCGTCGGGCCCCTGGTTCATCCACTGGATGAGGAAGTTCGTGGTGCGCTCCCAGTTCGGTACGACGTCCAGGTTGTCGATGCCCTGGACCACCCGGGCCAGCCGCTCCGGCGGGCAGTCCGGGAGGGGTTCCACCAGCAGGCCACCGGCCTCGCCGGTGGCGGGATCGCACCAGAGGGTGAGGCTGGCCTGGATCTGCTCGGAGATCTGGAGGTAGGCCTCCAGCTGCTGGGAGATGCCGCCCTCCACCAGGGGGAGGTTGCCGATGTAGGGCTGGCCGCTGGGATTGCTGCGCATGACCTGCATGAGGCCCGGGGCGGCGATCCAGGGGCCCTCGGTCACCTGGCTGCTGGTGTCCAGCACGCCCCGCAGGGTGCCATCGGGCCAGGCGTCGGCCACCAGGGCCCGGGCCCGGCCGGCCCCCTTGAGCAACAGCTGGGTGCGCTCCTGGAGCATGCTGCGGGCCTGGAGGATGGCGTTCGCCGTGAGCAGCTCCGTGAGGGCGGCGCAGGCTTCCGCCTCCAGGTGGGGGTGGCCCCGGCGCACGCCATCCCACAGGGGGCTGGCATCCAGGGCGGCCAGGCGGACCTGGCGATCGGAGGTGAGGGCCCGCACCACGCGGGCCACGGGGGCTTCGCTCATCCCCCCAGGATAGCGGGGGGCGGCCACGGACCTGTCATCCTGAAGGCAATGCTGACCCCCTCCCGCCGCACCGTCGCCACCACCCTGCTCCACGTCCTCGGGGAGGGGGAGCGGATTCCGGAGGGCTGGGATCGCAAGCTCCAGGGCCCGGATGCGGCGCTGGCCCAGGCCATGCTCGGGCTGGTGCTGCGGCGCTGGGGCCGCCTGCGGGCCTGGTGCCGGCCCCACCTCAAGGACCCGGGCCGCGACCTGCCCCTGGGCACGGACATCGCCCTGGCCCTGGGGTTGGCGCAGCTGGCCTGGCTGGAGGGCGTGGCCCCCCACGCGGCCGTGAACGAGAGTGTGACCCTGGTGGCGGATCCGGAGCTGGGCTTCCCCCCCCATCGCGGCCTGGTGAACGCCATCCTCCGCAAGGGGAGCGCGGATCGCGCGGCCCTCCGGGCCCAGCTGGAGGCCCTGCCCGCCGAGCTGGATCGCACCCCCTTCGCGGAACGGGTGCTGGCCGCGGCCGTGGCGCCCTTCGGGGCCGATCCCGAAGTGCTCTGGGCGCGCCTGCAGGTGCCGCCCCGCCCCACCTTCGTGGCCCTGCGGGAAGGGGATCTCCCCGAGGGGCTCGACCCCGATCCGGAACTCCCGGGAGCCCTGCGCCTCCGCGAGGACGCGCCCTTCCCCCTGGCCTGGCTCCAATCCGGGGCGGGGATGGTGCAGGACCGCAGCTCCCAGGCCCTCATGACCTTCCGGTGGGAGGGGGCCCCCCAGCGCCTGCTGGATGTCTGTGCCGCCCCCGGGGGCAAGTCCACGGCGCTGGCCCGGCGCTGGCCAGCAGCGAAGCTCATGGCCCTGGAGCAGCAGCCCGCCCGGGCGGAGCGCCTCCAGCAGAACCTCACCGCCCGGGGCGTGGCGGCCGAGGTGCAGGTCACCGAGGCCACCGCCTGGCTGGCCAAGGGGGGCCGCCCCTTCGATGTGATCCTCCTGGATGCCCCCTGCAGCGGCAGCGGCACCCTGCAGAAGCACCCGGAACTGCCCTGGCTGGGTGACGACATCGACCTCAAGGAGCTGATGCTCCGTCAGCGGACCCTGTTGGAGGCGGCGGCCCTGCGCCTGGCCCCTGGGGGGCTCCTGGTCTATGCCGTGTGCTCCTGGCTGCCGGAGGAGGGGGAGCTTCACCGGGCCTGGATCCAGGCCCGGGTGCCCGACCTGAGGCCCGCCCCGGTGTGGGAGGGGCCCTGGGCCGCCGAAGGGGGCACGGTGTTCCGCCCCCACCCCATCGCCTGGCAGGGCGAGGGCTTCCAGGGGTTCGCCCTCACCCGGGGCTAATTCACTTCCCGGGCAAAGCGTCCGATGAGGGTGGGGACCCCCGAGGCTCCCATGCGATGCGCGGCGTTGCTCTCCGTCCTCCTGGCCCTGCCCGCTCCCGCGCAGGAATTCCGCTGGGGCATCCAGGCCCACGGGACGTTCCCCACCGGGGACCTGGCCAAGGCCTTGGATGATGCCACGGGGTTCGGGGGCGGGCTGCACCTCTTCGTGGCCTACCCGGGTCCCCATGCCTTGCGGGCCCGGGCGGATTTCCTCGCCTTCAAGAACGGACACGATTCCACCGGGCTCGACACCCGGATCACCGGCACGCGGGTCGGGGTGGATTACCTCTTCTTCCCGGAGGAGAACCCCCAGGCAGGGTTCTACCTGCTCGTGGGAGGTGATTACACCCGGTGGCGGACCGAATCCACCGCCACCGGGGTGGACCTGAAGGAGCACCACGGGGCCTGGGGCGGCCAGATGGGGGCCGGATTCCAGTTCAACGGGCGGTTCGGCATCGAATTCTCGGGGTTCCAGAGCCGCTTCCGGTCCGCTCAGGGACGGGCCAAGGGCATCACCCTGGGTGTGACCCTGCGGTACTAACGGGGAGGTCCTCGGGGATCCGGGAACGGGCCGACCGGAATCGAAGGCCCCCGCCGGAAGGACCGGAAGCCTCGACTATCCTGGAGCTTCCTTTGGGAGACAGCGATGAAGCGGTTCCTCACCCCCCTCCTCCTGGGTGCCGGCCTCTGGGGGCAGGCGCCCCTGCCCGCCATCTCCGAATCCGCCCTGCGGGGCCACCTCGCCTTCCTGAGCGATGATCTGCTCGAAGGCCGGGGTACGGGTCAGCGCGGTGGCGACCTCACCATGGCCTACCTCGAGGCCCAGGCCCGGGCCCTGGGACTGAAGCCGGGGAACGGCACCAGCTACCGGCAGGAGGTGCGGATCAGCGGCATTGCCTTGAAGGCCGAGGCGAGCCGCCTGCACCTGGGCGCCCTCCAGCCGATCCTGGGGAGTGACATCCTGTTCGGCACGGGCACCAGCAAGGCCGAAGTGGCGGTGGACGCCCCCCTGGTCTTCGTCGGCTATGGCATCCAGGCGCCGGAGGAGGGTTGGGACGACTTCAAGGGCCTCGATTGCCGGGGCAAGGTGCTGGTGATGATGGTGAACGATCCCCAGCCCACTCCACAGGAACCGGACCGCTTCGGCGGCAGGTCCCTCACCTACTACGGCCGGTGGACCTACAAGCTCGAGGAGGCCGAGCGGCGGGGTGCGGCGGGGGTGCTCCTCATCCACACCACCCCCAGCGCCTCGTACGGGTGGAACGTGGTGCAGAGCAGCTGGACCCACGAGCGCTTCCAGCTCACCCATGAAGGCAACCCGCTCCAGGGCTGGATCACCGAGGACTTCGCCCGGAAGCTCTTCAAGGCGGGGGGCCAGGACCTGGATCAGGTGCGGGCCGCCGCGGAGCGGAAGGACTTCAAGCCCGTTCCCCTGGCGGTGAAGGCCACCGGCAAGGTGGTCAGTGTGCAGCGGCAGGTGGTGCAGGCCAACATCGCCGCGGTGGTGCCCGGCACCGATCCGGTTCTGAAGGACGAGGTGGTCATCTACAGCGCCCACTGGGATCACCTCGGGATCGACGAGGCCCTGCAGAAGGCCGGCAAGGATGGCATCTACAACGGGTCCGTGGACAACGCCTCCGGCTCCGCGGCCCTGCTGGCCATCGCCCAGGCGGCGGTGCACGCACCCGCGAAGCGCAGCCAGATGTTCCTCTGGGTCTGCGCGGAGGAGCAGGGGCTCATCGGCTCCGGTGCCTACGCGGAGAAGCCCCTTTGGCCCCTGGCCAAGACCGCCGCGGACCTGAACCTCGACAGCCTCAACTTCGCGGGCGAGACCCGCGACATGGGCATCCAGGGCAGTGAGCGCACCAGCCTGGGCGAGTCCGCCTTGGCGGTGCTCAAGGAGATGGGGCTTCAGGCCAAGGCCGTGGCTCCGGATACCGCCGGCGGCTACTTCCGCAGCGATCACTTCCCCTTCGCCAAGGCCGGCGTGCCCGCCTTCTCCATCCACGGGGGCGGGGACTTCCTCAAGGATCCCGAGCGCGCCCGGGCCGCCGGTGCCGCCTACGGCAAGCGCTACCACCAGGTCACGGACGAGTACGACCCCACCTGGGACCTCTCCGGCATGGTGCAGATGGCCACCTTCACCTGGAAGTTGGGGCTGGCCGTGGCCAACGCGCCCGAGTTGCCCACCTGGAAGGCGGGGGATCCCTTCGGCGCGGCGAGGAAGCGATGAAGGATTGCCCCACCTGTGGTGCGGCGACCCGGCCCCTGCCCGAGCTGTATGCCGCTGAAGTTGTGGAGGTGGAGGCGGATCCGGCGCGGCTGGGGCGGTTGGCGCCGCCCACGAGCCGGAGCGCCGTGCACGGGTTCATCATGGGGATCCTGCTCTGGATCAGCCTGCTGGTCCCCTTCTTCGTCGTGAACCACTTCTGGCGGGCGGCCCTCACCACCTGGGGCGTCACCGCCCTCTGGGTCGGGTTGTTCATCCGAGCCCGTCGTCAGGATCGGGAACTCAGGGTCCGATACGAGGCTCGGGTGGGATGTCCCGCCTGCGGGTGGACGGACTGATGCGCATCCTCGTGGCCGACGATGACCCCCTCATGCGCGCCTTCGTGGGCGCCATCCTGGAGGCCCGCGGCCACGAAGTGACGCCCTTCGGGGATGGGGAGGAGGCCTTCCGGGCCTTCCAGACGGAACCCTTCCCCATCGTGGTGCTGGATTGGTACATGCCGGGCCTGGAGGGCCCTGAACTCCTTCAGGCCATCCGCAGGACCGGGGCGCGCCCCTTCGCCATCCTGCTCTCCGGCAACACCGCCACGGGCGACCAGGCCAAGGCCCAGCTCATGGGCTTCCGCCAGGTGGTGGCGAAGCCGCTGGAGCCTTCAGCGCTGGAGGAGGCCATCGCCCGGGCCGAGGCCCTTCTGGCGTAGCACGAGGAGGGGCAGCTCCGGGGGCGCGTTGATGCGCATGGGCAGCGCCACCACCCCGAGGCCCCGCGTCACGTAGAGCCGGTGCCCCTGGTGCTCGTAGAGGCCGTGGGTGAAGGGGCCCAGGAAGCGGGCGGAGTTGAAGCCGGGCACGAGGTTGATCTGGCCGCCATGGGTGTGCCCGCTGAGCGTGAGGTGGGCCCCGGCCGCCCGCGCTTCGGCCCACTCCGAGGGCCGGTGGTTCAGGGCGATGCGGAAGGCCTCCGGGGGGAGGTTCCGGGCGGCCGCGTGGGGATCCGGACCATGGCCGTAGCGGACCCCCTGGAACCGGCCGTTGAGGGCCATGGGGTCCTGGAGGCCCAGGAGGGCCAGCCGCGCGCCCTGATGATCCAGGACCACCGATTCGTTCTCCAGGGGGCGGATCCCGATGTCGGTGAGGCCCTGCCAGAGGGGGCGCGGATCCTGGAAGTAGTCGTGGTTCCCCAGCACGGCGTAGGACCCCAGGGGGCAGCGCACATCGTGGAAGCGGCCGAGGAAGGGGGCCAGCTCTTCGGGGCGGCTGTCCACGAAGTCCCCGGTGTAGAGGATCAGGTCGGGCCGGAGCTGCAGCAGCGTGGCGTGCCACCGGTCCAGCACATCCACCGGGAGCAGGGGACCCACGTGCAGGTCGGAGAGGTGGGCGATGCGGAGGCCGTCGAGGCCCCGGGGCAGGCCGGGGATGGGGATCTCCACCACGGGCGTTTCGGGCGGCCCGTAGGCCTGCAGGGCGCCGGCCGTGGAGGAGGCCACGGCCACGCCCACGCTCCCCAGGGCGGCCCCCCGGAGGAAGGCCCGGCGGGAGGGGTCCATGGGACGCCGGCTGGGGTGCCGCATCCGCCAGATGAGGAAGAGGAGGCCGGCCACCCCCAGGTGGAGGATCGTCAGGGCCTGGAAGTAGAAGCCGAGGCGGGCCGGCGGCCGGAGGATCTCCATGAGGGCCAGGTGGCTCCGGCCGGAGAGGCGCAGGAGGAAATAGGCCACGAGCGGGGCATGAAGGAGGGCGAGGCCCCAGGCCAGGCGGCGATGCCAGGCCGCGGGTACCTGCTGGCGGAGCAGGTGCAGGTGGCCCACCTGCAGGGTGGTGAGCACGATGAACAGAACCAGGAAGAGGGCCACGAGGCCATCCTATCGGCCTCCGCAGGGGCCGACTCAAAGGCGGGGCGTGCGGGGGGCCATCAGGGGTGGAGCAGGAGCTGGAAAGTGCCCACGGTGCGATCACGGGTGGGCCCATCCAGGACGCGATGGACCCCCACCGAGAAGGTGAGCCGGCCTGCCAAGCGCTGGAGCACGTCGAGCGGCAGGGCCAGATCCAGGGACCCCAGTTCCCACCCCACCACGCGGAGGTAGGCCGGCCGGGGGTCCCCGGCATCCCACACAGCGGAGTGGGACACGTAGAGGCGACCCAAGGGGGCCTGCACCTCCCCGCGCAAGCTCCCGAAGCGATCCCCCTGGGCCAGGAACGCCGGGAGGGCCACCTGGGCCACCTGGTTCCGCTGCAGGACTTCCGGGAGGAGGCTGCTGGCGGTACCCCCCAAGGTGAAGCGATCCAGGGGGCCGGGGTGGCTCCGCAGCCGGCCCTCCTCCCGGATCACGGTGAGGGGCAGCCAGGGGTTCCCCAGGTGGAGGCTCAGGGTCGTGCGGCCTCCGTTCCATCCTTCCCCGTCGGTGCGACCGGCGAGGTTCACCACCCGCGTTCCGAGGCGGAACCCCCAGTCGCCACGGCTTCGACGGAAGTCCAGCTCCAGGCCCAGCTCCCCTGCGGTGCGGGCGAGTCCGGCACCGCCGCCGAGGGGAGATTGGTGCTCCTGGCCCCAGCCCAGGAAGGCGGTCAGGGGGGTCAGGCCCTGGCGGGTCTCCCGCAGCTCCAGGGCCAGGCCCCGGCGTTCCCGGTCGAAGCCCTGGGCGGGGGCGTGATCCTGGAGGGAGGGACGCTGGCGCACCTGGAAGGCCCGCAGGGTGGGCTCCAGCTCCCAGCCCCGCCAGGCAACGCCGGCGTGGGCGCCGCGAAGCCCGGGACCCCGGCCTTCACCCACCAGGAGGAGGCCATTGAGCCGACCCAGGAAATCGTTGAAGCCGAGCCCGACCTGGACGCTGCGATCCGAGGGCGTGATCTGCGCGCCCCCCAGGGTGAACGTTCTCAGGGTCTCCCCCACCCGATAGGCGTGGGCCGGGGGCGGAACCGCCGGCGGGGCGAGGGGGCTGGGGGCATCCGGGAGCGAGCGCACGGTCCCCGGCGCGAAGGTGAGGCTGTCCACGGGCAGGGCCTGCGCTTCCAGGGGGGGCTGGCCCAGGTCCAGCCGGCGGATCTCCACGCCGGTGGCCGTGAGCCGGGCGAAGAACAGGGCCTTGCCATCGGGCGTGGGGGCCGGTGCCCAGGCGGCCGTGAGCGTGCGGGTGAGCCAGCCGGCACCGGGGCCCTCCGTGCGGCGCAGGTTCCAGATGTCCGGGTCCGCCGCCCAGGCGTAAGTGGTGCTGGGTGGCACGGTGGGCACGGGCGCGGGCAGCTGGGCGTATCCGCCTCCGGGCTGCCACACCCAGGGCGTGGCCTTCAGCACGCCCTCTTCGTTCGGCAGGCGCAGGCTGAAGGCCACGCGGCCCTCGGGGGTCCACGCCGCCCGCCAGGGGGCGGCGCCGTTCAGGCGCGGGAGGGTCCAGGAGGGCTTGCGGAAGGGGATCGCGAGGGGGGCATCCGCCGGTTCCCCCGGTGCGGGGGCCGCCGGGGGCTTGGGCCCGGCGGTGAGGTCCCACACCCGCAGCGAGGGGTTGCGCGGGGCGCCCACCCGGGCCAGGAGCCTGGTGCCATCGGGACTCACGGCCAGGTCGCTGACCCAGCCTTCGACCTTGGTGAAGACCTCCCCTTCCCGCAGCCCTTGCGCCTTCATCCGGCGTTCCAGCTCCAGGGCGCTGTGGGTGACCTCGGCGCAGAAGCGGGCGTAGCCCGTGTCGGGCCCATACCCGAAGGTGGCGGTGAAGGCCTCCCGGAAGGCCCGGTGCTTGGGCCCGCTGAGCTGGCGCCAGAGCTCCGGGAGGATCTTGGGACGATCGGGATGCTGCTCCATCAGCCAGGTGAGGTAGGCGCTGCCGACCAGGTAGGCCATGTTGCCGCCGAGGAAGCCTTCGCCGCCGCTCAGCGTCTCGTAGGTTGGCAGGCGTCCCTCCCGCGCCCAGGTGCGGAGCACCGCCGCCCGGAAGGCGCTGTGCGGTCGGCCGGAGCCCGTGAGCTCCCCCTCAAGCACCGTGGCGTAGCCTTCCGCCACCCAGCGGGGGGCCTTCTGTGCGAGGGGGGTGCGGAGCCCCAGCAGCCAGTCCCGGAAGGTGCGGCCCCGCTGCGGAATGAGGAGGTGGTGCATGTGGCCCAGCTCGTGGGCCACCAGGAGCTCCGTCCAGCCCCGGTGGTGGCCGATGGCGCTCTCGGGCTCCGGGGGCGTGCGCCAGAGCACCACGAATGGACGCTGCGCGAAGGGGAAGGCCATGCCGTTGGCCTCGAGGCGGGGGTCCAGCAGCATCACGTCGATGGGCCCGGGCCACACATGGCCCACCAGGCCCTCGTAGCGGCCGTGCAGGTCCTCGATGCGGCCGGCCACCTCCGCCGCGAAGGCCGGGAAGTCCTCCCCCGCCGGAAAGTGGATCCGGTAGTGGGCCGTGGTGATCGTCCGCCAGGGGGCGCTGGGGGACTGCACCCGTTGGGCCTGGAGCAGGGCCGGGAGCGCGAGGGTCAGGAGGGGGGTCATGCGGCGCATGGGTTGAGGGTGCCAGGGTTGAGTCCCGTGCCCAAAGTCACATATAGAGACTCGTTCTCAATTTCTGCTTGAGTGGCGCAGCGCCAAACATGAGACTGGATCTCAGCGAGACCTTCTGTGATGCCCTGCCCCCCACCCCCCGCCCTCATCCTGGCCCCCACCCCGGCGCCGGGGGAACGGACCCTCCTGGCCATGGGCACCACCCTCACCCTCCGGGTGGTGGGTGGGGTTGCCGCGGTGGAGCCGGCCCTGGCGGACGTGGCCGAACTGGAGGCCCGGTGCAGCACCTGGCGGCCGGAGAGCCCCTGGTCGCGCCTCAATGCGGGGGAGGTGGTGGACCTTCCCGAAGGGGACCGCACCCTCCTGGCCCGCGTGGTGGCTCTGGGCCGATGGACCGAGGGTGCCTTCGATCCCGTCGTGGGCCGCCTGGTCCACGCCTGGGGCGCGCGCACGGGTGGCCGGGTTCCCACCG
Source organism: Holophagaceae bacterium (assembly GCA_044229665.1). Lineage (GTDB taxonomy): Bacteria > Acidobacteriota > Holophagae > Holophagales > Holophagaceae > JAFDVN01. The sequence continues at coordinate 4,461 of JBGASN010000054.1, read as the reverse complement.
AGGCGGAGCTGGCTGAGGCCCGTACCGCCTCGGGGGTGAACCACCTTCAGGGGCTCCCCGGGGGGGTGAGCCTGCAGGACGGCGCGTGGCTGGAGGAGGGGGGCTTCCTCAAGGGCCACGCGCTGGACCGACTGGCGACGCGCCTCCGCCAGGGGGGCGCGAGCTCGGGTCTGCTCGACTTCGGGGGCCAGCTGCTCGCCTGGGGCGCCCCGCGCCGGGTGGATCTGGCCGATCCCAAGGACCGCCAGCGCCCCCGCCTGACCCTGCGCCTCCGCAACGCCTCCCTCAGCACCAGCGGCACCTCCGAGCGGGGCCGCCACATCCTCGACCCCCGCACGGGCCGGCCCTGCGAGGCCTGGGGCTCCGTGGCGGTGGTGCGAGCCACCGGCCTCGAGGCCGACGTCCTCTCCACGGCCCTATACGTGATGGGCCCCGACCGCGGAACCGCCTGGGCCGAAGCCCACGGCGTGGCCGCCGCCTTCCTCTTGAACGATGGGACCGTGCGCCTCACGGCCCCCTTCCGCGCCCTCCACCCGCGCACCCGCTAGGAGCTTTCATGCGTTCTTCCCGACTCACCCCCTTGGCCCTGGCCCTGCTCACGGGCGCCCTCGCCGCCCAGGAGGCCCCCGCCGACCAGCGCCTGAAGGACCTCGAGCGCAAGGTGGAGATCCTCTCCCGCGAACTGGAGGCCCAGAAGACGGGTTCCGTGGTGCCCGCGGCGCCGGAGAAGGGCAGCCACGGCATGGCCCAGGCGGCCTCCAAGGTCTACGAGAGCAAGGGCGGCCTCAGCATCGGCGGCTACGGCGAGTTCCTCTACCAGGCCAAGGAGAACAAGCTGCAGGACGGCACCACCAGCGTGGGCGAGAAGAACCTCGACGCCCTGCGGCTGATCCTCTACACGGGCTACAAGTTCAACGAGTCCATCGTCTTCAACTCCGAGGTGGAGTTCGAGCACGGCGGCTACAGCGATGAGCACCCCGAGGGCGAGGTCATCGTCGAGTTCGCCTACCTGGACTTCCTGCTCGCCAAGGGCTTCAACGTGCGCGCGGGCCAGATGCTGGTGCCCATGGGCTTCATCAACGAGCAGCACGAGCCCCCGGCCTTCCTGGGCGCCCGCCGCCCCCTCGTGGAGCGCAACCTGATCCCCGCCACCTGGCACGAGAACGGCGTCGGCATCCACGGCGAGCTGCCCGCCAACCTCAGCTACCGGCTCTACCTCCTGAACGGGATGAACGGTGAGAACTTCGCCGCCAAGGGCATCCGCGATGGCCGGCAGGCGGGCAAGGAAGCCAACGCCCAGAGCCTGGCCTGGACCGGGCGCCTGGACTGGAACCCCCTGCCCGGGGCCACCTTCGGCGTGAGCTTCTACACCGGCAACAGCAACCAGAGCGGCACGGGCGAGGCCCTCACCACCACCCTGTGGGATGCCCACGCCGAGTACCGCTTCCGAGGCCTCCAGGTGCGTGGCCTCTACACCCGCACCTCCCTGAGCTCCGCCTACCTCGAGGCGCTCGCCCCCTCGGATCCCGCCCGGGAGGCCGGCACCCGTCACTGGGGTGGCTACCTGGAGGCCGGTTACGACCTCCTCGGCGGCAAGCAGGCCCTCATCCCCTTCGTGCGCCTGGAGCGCATGAACACCCAGGCCGAGGTCGTTTCCGGCGTGACCCCCACCGGCGCCTTCGATCAGACCGTGCTCACCACGGGCGTGAACTGGAAGCCCATTCCCAACGTGGCCCTGAAGGCGGACCTCCAGAAGATCGAGAACCGCGCCCGCACCGGACAGAACCAGTTCAACGTCGCCCTCGGCTTCTACTTCTGAGGATGGGGTGAATCGGATCACCGGAACCCTGATCGCGGGGGCCACCGCCCTGCTCCTGGCCTGTGCCGGGGCGGGCTCGGCGCCCCAGGATCCCGCCGCCGCCGAACCGGCGGCGGTGGGTCGCCTGATCTTCTTCGACGCCTCCCTCTCGGAGCCCGGCGGCCAGAGCTGCGCCACCTGCCATGCGCCTGAGAAGGCCTTCACGGATCCCCGGGGCACCGACACCTCCGAGGGCGTGATCGCGGGGCTCTTCGGCGCCCGCAACGCGCCCACCGCCGCCTACGCGGCCTTCGCCCCGCCCTTCCACTGGGATGCGACCGAAGGCCTCTATGTGGGCGGGCAGTTCCTGGATGGCCGGGCCGGCACCCTGAAGGACCAGGCCCAGGGGCCGCCCCTGAATCCCATCGAGATGCACAACGCCGACCGCGACGCCTACGTGGCCAAGGTGGCGGCGGCTCCCTACGCCACCCGCCTCAAGACCCTGCACGGCGCCGACCTCTTCACGGACGGGGCCCGGGCCTTCGACGCCATCGCCCAGGCCGTGGCGGCCTTCGAGCGCACGGCGGAGGTCTCCCCCTTCACCTCCAAGTACGACGCCTACCTCCGGGGGGCCACGGTGCTCACGGCGCCGGAGCGGCGGGGCCTCGCCCTCTTCGAGGGCCGCGCCGGCTGTGCGGCCTGCCACCCCAGCACCTCCGACGACCCCAAGGTGGGACCCCTCTTCACGGACTTCACCTACGACAACCTCGGGGTGCCGAGGAACGCCGCCAACCCCTTCTACGGCATGCCGGCCTCCGTGAACCCCGCGGGCGCCGCCTTCGTGGACGTGGGCCTCGCCGGGAACCCCCAGGTCATCGCCGAGGGGCGCGCCGCCGCCAACCGCGGCAAGTTCAAGGTGCCCACCCTGCGCAACGTGGCCCGCACGGCCCCCTACTTCCACAACGGGGTCTTCCCGACCCTCAAGGAGGTAGTGGCCTTCTACAACCGCCGCGATGCGGAGCCCGCCCGCTTCGGCGCGCCGGAGGTCCCCGAAAACGTGAACCGCACGGAGCTGGGCAACCTCGGCCTCTCCGAGGCGGAGGAGGACGACCTCGTGGCCTTCCTCCACACCCTCTCCGACGGCTATCGACCCTAAGCTGGAAGCTCCATGGTCCGCATCCTCGCCCCCCTCTTCTTAAATGCCGCACTGATCGCCGGCCTGCCCACCCAGCCGGAGGCCCTGGCCCTGGCCTTCCCGGGCGCCCAGATCACCCGGAAGGAGCACTTCCTCACGGAGGCGCAGGCCAAGCAGGTCCAGGAGAAGGCGGGCACCGCCCTCTCGGGCCTCTGGCAGGTGGCCTACGAAGCGCGCAAGGACGGCAAGCTCGTGGGCGTGGCCTTCTTCGACACCCACCGGGTGCGCACCCTCAATGAGACGGCCATGGTCGCCGTCTCCGCCGAGGGCAAGGTGCAGCGGGTGGAGGTCGTGGCCTTCAAGGAGCCCGAGGAGTACCGCGCCAAGGACGCCTGGGTGCGCCAGCTGGACGGCCATGCCCTCGATCCGGAACTCAGCCTCAAGCGCGGCATCCGTCCCCTGGCCGGTGCCACCTTGACTGCGAATGCCCTCACGGACGCCTCGCGCCGCGGCTTGGCCCTGTTCCACGTGCTTTACGGCTACGGGTGGCTGCGCTACTTCAAGACGGTGCAGGGTGAGTTCGGCCCCGAGCCCCACCCGCTGCAGGGCCTCCTGCAGCACGCCCACGTGCTGGCGGCGCCCCTGCTCCTCTTCGCCCTGGGCATGATGGTGCGCGGGCACTTCGCCCTGAAGCTCCGGAGCTACGGCCGGGAAGGCCGACGCACCGGCTGGATCCTGGCGGCCCTCATCCTGCCCATGGTGGTGGCGGGCTACGCCGTGCAGGTGGCCACGGACCCCACCTGGCGCACGGCGCTGGCCTGGGTGCACGGCGTGGCTTCCCTGCTCTTCCTCCTGGCCTACCTGGGCCACGGCCTGCGCTTCTGGCTCCAGGCCCGCCGGGCGGAGATCGCCGCGGGACCGGCGGCCCAGCCCAGCTGGGAGTAGGGCCGGCGTCCACATCCCGGAAGGCCAACTGGCCTGCGACCTGCGGGAGCATGGGGCATGGTCCCCTCGCCATTGCCGGCTGCCCGGCCCCAGCCCTTGCCGCCCGAGGTGGCGAACCGGGGCACGGTGGTGCTGCCCTGGGACCTGGACCCGCGGATGGCGGCCTTCCCCGCTCGGCCGGAGGAAGGGTGGCTCCTGGTGGTGGAGACCCGGGCCAAACCCCGGGCCCTGCCCTGGCACCGGCAGAAGCTGCTGATGGTGCTCTCGGCCCTGCGGCACTTCGTGGCGGAGCGGCGGGCCGCGGGCTTCCACGTGGTGCACGTGGTGGCAGACGACTACGCCACCGCCGTGTGGGAGGTCCAGGCCTGGGCCCGCCCCGAGTCCCTGCGGGCCCACCGTCCCCGGGAGTGGGCCGTGGACCGGCGCTTCCAGGCCCTCGCGGCGGAGGGGCTGTTGGAGCTGCTGGACGACGGGGGCCCCGGCGGCCACTTCATCACCCCGCGCGCCGAGTTCGAGGCCTTCGCCGCCGCTCGGGGCCCCCTCCTCCAGGAGACCTGGTACCGGCGCCTGCGCCGGTCCACGG
>JBGASN010000053.1:0-21005 GCA_044229665.1 Holophagaceae bacterium | reverse complement strand
AGAGCTGCTGGTTGTTCACGAGATCCATCCCTTGGCGAGGGCCTCCCGGCCGGCGTAGGTGACGATCATGTCGGCGCCCGCACGGCGGATGGCGATGAGGTGTTCGTACATCAGCTGGTCCCCGTTCACCCAGCCCTTCTCCTCGGCGGCCTTCACGGCGGAGAACTCGCTGGAGACGTGGTAGGCGGCGATGGGAGCGTGGCAGGCCTCCCGGAGGCGCCAGATGAGGTCGAGGTTGGGCAGCGCGGGCTTGAGGAGGAGGATGTCGGCCCCCTCCTCCAGGTCCATTAGCCCGTCGCGCAGGCCCTCGCGGCTGTTGCGGGGGTCCATCTGATAGCTGCGGCGATCGCCGAACTTGGGGCTGCTGTCGGCGGCATCCCGGAAGGGGCCATAGTAGGCACCCGCGTGCTTGATGGCGTAGCTCATGATGCCGCGGTCCTGGAAGCCCTCCTCGTCGAGGCGCACCCGCATCGCGGCGATGCGGCCGTCCATCATGTCGCTGGGGGCCAGCACATCGGCGCCGGCCTCGGCGTGGCGCACGGCCATCTCGGCCAGCAGGGCCACGCTTGCATCGTTCACCACCTCGCCGTCGTGCACGAGGCCGCAGTGGCCATGGTCCGTGTAGCTGCAGAGGCAGACGTCGGTCATCACGATGAGGTCGGAGCCGAAGCGGGTCTTCAGGGCCTTGATGGTGAGGGGAACGGCACCCTCGGGATCCTGGGCGCCATGGGCATCCGGGGCTTTCTCATCGGGGATGCCGAAGAGGAGGACGCTGCGCAGGCCCTTCTTGAGGTCCTGCTCCACCTGGGCGCAGGTCTCGTCGATCCCCGTGCGGCCGATGCCCGGCAGGCTGGCGATCTCGGAGAAGCCCTTGGCCTTCTGCACGAAGTAGGGCTGGATCAGGTGGCGGGGCCGCAGGTCGGTCTCGGCGACCAGGTCGCGGATGGCCTGGGTGCGGCGCATGCGGCGGGAGCGGATCAGCATCGGGATGCCTCCTGGAAGGGTGCGCTGAGCATCGTGTGGTAGGCGCTCACCTTGGGCTCGCACCACCCGGTGACGGGCTGGCCGGCGCGGTCGAAGGCCTGGGCCGTGGCCTCGCCCCAGGCGAAGCGCAGGCACTCCTGGGCCATGCCCGCCAGCACCTGGGCCTGCAGGGGGCTCATGGCCAGCACCGCGTCCACGGGCGGCAGGTCCGGCAGGGGCAGCAGGGGCGCCTCCCGGTGGGTGATCCAGGGTTCGATCTCCCAGGCGGTGTCGCGGGCCACCCGCTCCAGGTACTCCCGGCTGCGTTCGCCGCGCACCAGGACGAAGCGCCCTCCGTCGGGGAATCGCTGCTGGAGGATCTCCCACAGGGCCTCCGCCCGGGGCACCGAAGCGAGCACCAGGTCCAGGTCCTTGCGGCCCAGGGCATCGGCGGTGCCGAGCCCCTGGGCCAGGACCTTCATCCCGGTGGGCAGCAGGGGGGAGGCGGCCTTGGCCCCGCTGGGGCTGAGCACGATGAGCGCATCCGTCCCCTCGGCCAGGTCGAAGGGCGGCGGGGCCTGGGAGGGCACCAGGCGGGTGACCGCGAAGGGCACCGGGGTCCACCCGGCCGCCTGGGCGGTCTGGCTCAGCGGATGGTCCGCCGGGCGGGGAATGGCTAGGCGCAAGGCGCCCCCTGGGCTTGCAGCTCCTGCACCACCTGGGCGACGACCACGTCCGCTTCACCCAGGGCCTCGGCCTTGATGATGCGACCTTCCTCAGCCCAGGCGGCGCGGAGGTGGAAGCGGCCCCGGTCGTCCAGGGTGGCGAGGGTGCCCAGGGGCTGGGAGCAGCCGCCCCCGAGGCCCTTCAGCACGGCCCGCTCCACGGCCACGCAGCGGGCGGTGGCTTCGTCGTGCAGGGCGCGGAAGGCCTCCACCAGGTCCTGGCGGTCCGTGCGGGTCTCCGCGAGCAGGGCCCCCTGCCCCGGCGCGGGCAGCAGCTCGTCGGGCGTGAGGGCGCGCACCTCCAGGTCGGAGAGGTCGAGGTTCAGGCGCTTGAGGCCCGAGGCGGCGAGGAAGGTGCCATGCACGGGCTCATCGCGGAGGATGCCTTCGCGGACGCGCTGCACCCGGGTGGGTACGTTGCCGCGGATCCAGGTGAACGAGGCCTGGGGGAACACGGGGGCCAGCATCAGGTTGCGGCGCACGGAGGAGGTGGCGAGCACACACGCCTCGGGGCGGTCCCTGCGGGCCACGAGCCAGTCGCTGGCGTCCTCGCGGAGGGGGATGCAGGCGGGAATCACCCCGGCGGGACGGTCGATGGCCACGTCCTTGAGGCTGTGGATGAGGAGGTCCACCTCGGACTGGCCGAGGCTGTCCTCCAGCTCCTTGGTGAAGAAGCCATTGCCCTGGGCCTTGGCGCTGTTCAGGGGGCCCGCGAGCCAGGCGTCGCCGGAGGTGGTGAAGCGGCGCCACTCCACGTCGAAGCCGCAGGCCTTCAGGTGCTCAACCAGGAACGTGGCCTGGCCCACGGCGAGGTCACTGCCTCGGGTACCGACGACAACCTTGCGCATCTAGGACGCTCCCTGCTTCTGGTGCTTGGCGCCACCCTCGGCCGGGCCCTCGGGGGGCTGGCCCTGGATCAGGGCGCGGTGGGCCAGGGTACGACCCCGGCGCATGAGTTGGCGGATGGCCTCGGCCTGTTCCTCGGAGAGCTGGCCCAGGGCCCCTTCCAGGGACTCCTGTTCCAGGCTCTGCCAGGCCTCGTTGAGGCTCTCCTGGGCCTCGGTGAGGCGGCGCTTGCGGCCCCGGGCGGCGGCCCGGCGGCGCACCCGCGCCACGGCCTGCTGCAGGTGGGGGGCGGCCTCCTGGGCGGCCTCGGCCCGCTGGCGCTTGGCGGCGGCGGTCTCGGAGAGGAAGACGTGGAGGTCCACGCGGTGCACCCAGGGGATCTGCTCCAGGGCCGGCTCGCTGTCGGGCGGCAGGGCCAGGTCGATCATGCGCACCGTCTCGCGGCGGCCCTCCAGCGCACCCCAGGCCTCCAGGGTGAAGATGGGCTCGGGCGCCGCCGTGGCGGTGACGATGGCGTCGAAGCCCGCGGGATCCTTCTGCAGCGAGGCGAGGCTCACCACCTCCACCGGGTGCTCGGGGTCCAGCTCCTTCGCCAGGGCCTCGGCCTTGGCCAGGGTGCGGTTGGCCAGGGCCACCTTGAAGCCCCGCTCCGGGAGGCGCTGGGCCAGATAGCTGCTCATGGGGCCCACGCCCACCAGGGCGATGCGATCGCCGGGCTTCATGGCCTGATCCAGGTGACGCAGGGCCACCGTGGCCACGGAGGCCTGGCCGTCGGCGAGGCCCACCTGGGTGCGGAGACGCAGGGCCTCCCGCACGATCTCATCGAGGCAGGCCGCGGCCTCCTCGCCGGCCACCCCGCAGTCGCGGGCCAGGGTGAGGCCATCCATGAGCTGGCCGGTGATCTCGCGGTCCCCCACGTTGGCGCTCTCCAAGCCTGCGGCGAGGCCGAGGAGGTGCCGCCAGGCGGCCTCGCCCTTGTAGGTCACGGGGTCGGGCCCCAGGTCGAGCTTGGCGGGGTCGCCGTTCCAGAGGATCCTGGTCGAGGTCGTGGATCGGCGCGTGGAAGCTGACAAGGACGGGTTCCATGGAGGCTCGCGGAAGCGGGACGGGCGGACATCCGTCCCTGAGACCCATTATCGCCAGTCCGGATCCTTCCGGGGGCGGATTGGCGTGAGCCGGGTCACATGCGGCATGGGGAATGCTGAGCTCCGACCTGCGAATCCGGGAATTTCGGTCACATGCGGCCGAGGAGATTTTCCACGGAATCCCAGTCCCACTCCGGAATCTCCGGCACCGAACCCTCCCGGAGGTCCTGCTGGCTCAGCCAGGCATCGTAGACCACGAGGGCGCACATGGCCTCGGCCACCGGCACGATGCGGGGCGCGATGCAGGGGTCGTGGCGGCCATGGGTCCGGATCTCGACCGCGTCGCCAGACCGGGAGATGGTGGCCTGGGGCTTGGCGATGGAGCTGGTGGGCTTCACCGCCGCCCGCACCACCACCGGGGCCCCGGTGCTGATGCCGCCGAGGGTGCCACCCGCATCGTTCTTGGCGGGTCCGCCGGGGGTCAGGGGATCGTTGTTCAGGCTTCCCCGGCGCCGGGCCGCCGCGAAGCCGGCGCCGAGCTCCACCCCCTTCACGGCGCCGATGCTCATGACCGCGCAGGCCAGCAAGGCGTCCAGCTTGCCGAAGGCGGGATCCCCCAGCCCCACGGGCAGGCCTTCGATCCAAACCTCGCAGACCCCGCCCACGCTGTCGCCCTCATCCCGGGCCGCCTCCACGGCCGCCTTCTGGAAGGGGAAGGCCGTGGGATCGCCCACCCGCAGCGGGTTCCGTTCCACGAAGGCCCAGTCCACGGTCTGCCCCTCGATGCCCGCGATCTCCCGATTGAAGCCCCGCACGCGCACACCCAGTCGGGCGAGCTGCTGCTTGGCGAAGGCCCCGGCCGCCACCCGGGCCAGGGTCTCGCGGCCGGAGCTGCGGCCCCCGCCCCGGGGATCCCGGAGCCCGTATTTGCGGTCGTAGGTGAGGTCCGCATGGCCCGGCCGGAACAGGTCCTGGAGGGCCTGGTAGTCGCCGCTGCGCTGGTTTTCATTGAACACGGCCAAGGCGATGGGGTGGCCCGTGGTCTTCCCCTCGAACACGCCCGAGAGGACCTGGATCCGATCCCCCTCCTGCCGGGGGGTCACCAGGTCGGACTGTCCCGGGCGTCGGCGATCGAGTTCGGCCTGGATGGCCTGAAGGTCAAAGTCCAACCCGGGCTTCACCCCATCGATGACCACCCCCACCGCAGGCCCGTGGCTCTCCCCGAAGGTGAGGATGCGGAAGGACCGACCAAAGGAGGAGGGCGACGCGAAGAGCATTCCCCATTGTGGACCCGGAGGAGGTCCTACGGTCACAGCCAGGTTTCGATGGGTGGTTTCGCGGGGGCGGCGGACCTCAGGGGCGGGCCAGGTACCAGTCCACGGTCTTGGCCAGCCCCTCCTGGAAGGTCACGGAATGGGACCAGCCCAGCTCGGTGCGGAGCTTGGAGGCGTCGATGGCATACCGCTGGTCGTGACCGGCCCGATCGGCCACGAAGGTGAGCAGGGCGCGGGAGGTTCCGGATGGCCGGCCGAGCCGCGTGTCCACCAGGTCCGCAAGCACGTGCAGGAGGTCCAGGTTCCTCCATTCGTTGTCCCCCCCCACGCAGTAGGTCTCGCCCAGGCGGCCGGCCGCGATGACCCGCTCGATGGCGGCGCAGTGATCGTCCACATAGAGCCAATCCCGGATGTTCTGCCCGGTCCCGTAGACCGGCACGGGCTCGCCCTTCGCCATCCGGGAGATGGCCAGCGGGATGAGCTTCTCCGGGTGCTGCCGCGGACCGTAGTTGTTGGAACAGTTGGTCGTGAGCGTCGGCAGGCCGTAGGTGTGGTGGTAGGCGCGGACCAGGTGGTCGCTGCCCGCCTTGGAGGCGCTGTAGGGGCTGTTGGGCGCGTAGGCCATGGCCTCGTGGAAGCGCCCCGTGTCGCCCAGGGAGCCGTAGACCTCGTCCGTGCTCACGTGGAGGAAGCGGCAGTCCCGATCCCCCGACCAGGCGCTCCGGGCGGCCTCCAGGAGGGTGAAGGTTCCCAGGACGTTGGTCCGGATGAAGGCGGCAGGCCCAGAGATGGAACGGTCCACATGGCTCTCCGCGGCGAAGTGGACCAGGGTCCGCACCCCGTGGCGATCGAGGAGTTCCTGCACCAGCGACTGGTCCTGGATGTCCCCCCGCACGAGTTCCACCCGTGGGAGCCCCTCCAGGTGCCGGGGATCCGCGGCATACGTGAGGAGATCCAGCACCAGGATCCGATCGTCGGGATGACCCGCGTGCCACCGGTGGACGAAGTTCGAGCCGATGAAGCCGGCGCCGCCGGTGACCAGGATCGTTCCACTCATGGCTGCACCTCCAACCCACCCACCTCCGGGTGGGCCACCACTTCCGCCAGGGCCTCACGCCAGTCCGGCATCAGGTCCGTACCCAGCCGGGCCCGCCCACCCCCATCCAGCACCGAGTAGGCCGGTCGAGGGGCCACAGCCTTGAACTCCGCGGTCGTGCAGGGGCTGAGGTCCGGGGTGAGGCCATGCTGCAGGAAGATCTCCCGGGCGAACCCGAACCAGGTGGTCTCACCCCTGCAGGTGGCATGGACGAGGCCTTGCCAGCCCTCGGTGACCGCAACCTCCAGCTGGCGCGCCAGGGCGCGGCAGCTGGTCGGGGTGCCCCACTGGTCATCCACCACCCGGAGGGACCGCCCCTGGTCGGCGGCACCCAGCATGGTGCGGTAGAAGTTCCGGCCCCAGGCATCGTAGAGCCAGGCGGTGCGGACCACCAGGTGGGCCCGGGCGGTGCGCGCGGCCGCCTCGCCCTCCAGCTTGGACCGGCCGTACACGGTGCGGGGAGCGGCGGGATCCGCTTCCCTGAAGGGCCGCCGCCCCTCACCGCTGAACACGTAGTCCGTGCTGATCTGAACCAGGGGGACCTCCAGCCGGTCGGCGACCCGCGCCAGCACTGCCACCGCCTCAGCGTTGATCCGGTGGGCGAGGAGGGGCTCGGACTCGCAGCGGTCCACCGCCGTGTGGGCCCCGGCGTTGAGGATGAGGTCCGGAGCCAGGGCTTCGACCCTGCCCGGGATGCCCGCCAGATCGGAAAGGTCCAGAACCTCCCGCCCCGCCCGCACGGCGGTGTGCCGGGTCCAGGTCGCCGCCAGGGCCCGGGCCAGCTGGCCGCCCCCGCCCGTGACGAGGACCCTCACGACCTCCCCCCGATCCCGATCATCCCAGGGAGGCCCGACGCGCCCGCTCATCCAGCACGAAGGGGCTTTCCGGGTCGTCCTCATGGCGGACTTCGTCGACCGGGAACCGCTTCCCCACCCCCATGAAGAGGCGATCAGGGCAATTGACCACCAGGCCGGCTTCGGGGCCGAGGCAGCGGTAGCAGTGCACCACGCCCTTGGGGACAAGCATGGAACCCGGAGCACTCCCGCCCATCACGACCTCCTGGCGGACCCCGTGGGTCGGACTCCCGGCCCGGTTGTCCCAGAGCGTGACCTTGAAGTCGCCCGGGCCGAAGAAGCAGAACAGGTCGGCTTGATCCACATGCTCGTGGGGGCCACGGAGCACACCGGGGTTCGTGACGGAAGCATAGGCCATCTCAGGCCGGAACCACGCGGGGAGCTCATCGTGTCGGAAGAGCTCGGTCAGCCAGCCCCGCTCGTCCACGAACGTCCGGTAGGGGGTGACCACCACACCATCGACCGTGCCCTGTTTGAAGTCCATGGCCTCACGCCTTCCGGGGGATTTCGGGGAAGGGAACCGCTTCCCGCAGGGCGAGGTCGTTGGCGGAGGCGAAGCTCGGGAAGGTGCCGGCGTCCGTCCACCATCCCTCAAGGGTTCCATAGCTCATCTCCCCGCGGGCGATGTAGGCGTTGTTCACATCCGTGATCTCCATCTCGCCACGCGCGGAGGGCCGCACCGTGCGGATGATCTCGAAGACCTTTGCATCGTAGAAATAGATGCCGGTGACCGCCAGGTTGGTCTTGGGCTCCCGGGGCTTCTCCACCACGTTCACCACCCGATCACCCTCCACCTCCGCCACGCCGAACCGCTGGGGATCGGCCACCGCCTTCAACAGGATGCGGGCCCCCTTCCCCTGGGCGCGGTAGACCTCGGCCTGGGCCTTCAGGTCGTCCTGGAAGATGTTGTCGCCCAGGACCACACACACGGGCGAGGCACCCGCGAAGTTCTCCGCCAACCCCAGCGCCTGGGCGATGCCCCCGGCCTCGTCCTGCACCTTGTAGGTGAAGCGGCAGCCGAAGTCCTTGCCGCTGCCCAGGAGGCCCACCACATCGCCCATATGCTCCGTACCGGTGACGATGAGGATCTCCGTGAGGCCGGCCTCCCGGAGCTTCCAGATGGGGTGCCAGATCATGGGGGCCTGCCCCACGGGGAGCAGGTGTTTGTTGGTCACCTTGGTCAGGGGGAAGAGCCGGGAGCCCGTTCCACCCGCAAGCACGATGCCTTTGAGTTCCAAGCGTGTCCCCCTCGGTTGAGTGGGCCCAGTCTACACGCGCCCCCGGAATTTTCCATTGGCGCCGCCCCGAAGGGAGTTCCTCCGCTGCCAGCGCCCGGGCGGCATCCGACTCAGCCCCTCAGGAAGGCCAGGAGCTGACCGCCCACCACCGGCTCGGCGTACCGGGCCCGGCAGGCGGCATCGGCCCGCGACCGGCGTGCATCCACGGCCGCCGCATCCAGACTGGCCACCTGGGCGAACGCGCCGGCCAGGGCTTCCGGATCCAGGGGATCCACGCACCACCCGAGCTCACCGCCCTCGAGGATCTCCAGCGGTCCACCCTGGTCAGGTCCGATCAGCAGCAATCCCCGGGCGGCCGATTCGGGGAACACCATTCCGAAGGGTTCATCGAAGGGCAGCAGGGTGAAGACATCGCAGGCCGCCGCCACCTCCTCCAGCTGGGGACTCGGCAGGAAGCCATGGAAGACCACCCGCCCCTCAGCCCGTTCCTGCGCGAGGGCCTCCAGGCGTGGACGGGCGGCCCCATCGCCCACCACATGCAGGCGCGCGCCGGGATCCCGCCGGAGGTGGGTGGCGAAGCCCCGGATCACGGCATCGATGTTCTTGATGCCTTCCAGGCGGGATTGCACCAGCACCTGGAGGCCACCTGGCCGAAGGCCACCACTCCGAGGCACGGAGGTCCCGAAGCGGATCTGCGGGGGGATCACCGCATCGGGCGACCGGCCATACACCCGGTACAGGGCCTCTCCGGTGAATCGGCTGTTCACCGCGATCCGATCCAAACGGGCCACGGCGGCCCGGTCGTGGTCGACCAGTCCCCCGTGCTTGGGTTCCACCCGGAATTCCCGGGCTGCCCAGCAGCGCTCCGAGCCTGCCACCGCCGCGAGGTTGGGGCAGCTCTCGGCCGGATAGAGGCTCCGGCGGGGCTCGTGGCAGTACCAGAGGCGCTCGCCGGGCAGGTCCATGTGGCCCAGCATGGCGCTGGCCGGGTGGTTGTGGGCCAGCACCGTTGCAAAGTCCCGCAGGACCGCCTCGGCCCGATGTCCCCGGGCCATGACCTTCCCCAGATCCGACCACCCGCGGAGGAGGTCCATCGGGCTCCGCTTCGCCACCAGGTGCCGGGGGAGGGTTCCCATCCGTTCCTCCCAGGTGGCGCCCTGGATCTCGAAGGTCACCACTTCCGGCCGGTGCCCGAGGCCCTGCAGGTAACGCGCCTGGGCGATGGTCAACAGATCGGCGCCGCCAACCGCCTTGAAGGCGGGATGGAACACGGCGAATCGGAGGGATGGGGACACTGCTCACCACCGTACCGGGTCCGGCATCCCCGCGGTAGTGCTTATACTGCTGGGAAGCCTATGACGCTGCCGGTCCCGCCCACTCCCACCGAGATCATGATCTGTTCCCTCGTGCGGGACGGCATGGACTATCTCCCCGCCTACCGCGCCCAGCTGGAGGCGCTGAAGACCTCGCCCGACCTGACCTGGAAGCTCTGCATCCTCGAGGGGGACAGCAAGGATGGCAGCGAGGCCTTCCTCCGGCGGTGGGCCGAGGAGGATCCGACGCGCGTCCGCATCGGCAAGGAGGATGTGGGCAACACCGCCCAGATCCAGGACCGGGCGGAGCGCTGGGCCCGGGTGGCCAACGCCTGCTTCGACCTCATCCCTCAGGACTCCAGGCACACCCACGTCCTGTGGCTGGAGGCCGACCTCTGCTTTCCGCCCGAGCTCCTCCGGCGCCTGGTCGCCCACGGGGTGGACATCGTGGCGCCGATCATCTTCCTGGGTGGCCACTTCTACGACACCTGGGGCTTCCGGGATCCGCAGGGGCGTCGCTGGCGCAACCAGGCCCCCTACCATCCCGACTACCGGGCCCATGACCTCCTGCCCATGAGCTCGGTGGGGAGCTGCGTGCTGTTCCGCCGGGAGATCCTGGATGCCGGGATCCGCATGCGGGGGCCCTATGAATCGGGCCTTCTCGTGGGCATGTGTCTCGACGCCGCCGCCCGGGGCTTCCGCACCTGGGCCGACACCGGCACCGCCATCCTCCACCCCATGGACCCCTGGGAAGCCCAGATGTGGGAGTGCCGGTCCGTGGCGCTGCGGGACCGGGAGGGGAAGGCCCTGGAGCTGCCGGAGGCCGAACTGGCGGTTTTCAAGCGCAAGCTCCGCCTGAGCGTGCTGGATGCGAGCCTGATCCGGCGGCAGGGCCGCGCGCTCTGGCGCCACCTCTACCCGATCCTCCGCACCAACCGGATCCGGGTGCGGGCGGAGGCCTGGAATGTCCCCCCCAAGGGCTACCGCCTCTCCGTGGAGGCCCTGCCGCCCTCGGCGGTCGGCACCATCCCATGGGTCCGGCGCGCCCTCCGCTGGGTGGCCATCCCCCGGCGCCCCAACGCCCTGGCGGATCACCTGTTCGCCTGTGACCTCGACATCCGCCTGGTGGAGCCGACCCCATGAACCTCGAACGCATCCCCGTCGCCCGCCCCGACCTCTCGGGCAATGAGAAGCGCTATGTGAACGAGGCCCTGGATGAAGGCTGGATCAGCAGCTCGGGCCGCTTCCTCACCCGGTTCGAACAGGAGTTTGCGGACTACTGCGGCGTGAAGCACGCCCTGGCCTGCTGCAACGGCACCGTGGTCATCCACCTCCTGCTCCTGGGCATGGGCATCGGGCCTGGAGACGAGGTGATCGTGCCGAGCTTCACCTACGTGGCCAGCGCCAATGGCGTCACCTACACCGGGGCCACCCCCGTGTTCGTGGACAGCGAGCCCACCCACTGGAACCTGGACCCCGCGAAGCTGGAAGCGGCCATCACCCCCCGCACCAAGGCCATCATGGCCGTGCACCTCTACGGCCATCCCGCCGACATGCGGACCATCCGGGCCGTGGCCGACAAGCATGGCATCCCCGTGATCGAGGATGCCGCCGAGGCGCATGGGGCCGAAGTCGACGGCCGTCGCGTGGGGGGTCTGGGATACGCCGCCACCTTCAGCTTCTTCGGGAACAAGATCATCACCACCGGCGAGGGCGGGATGATCACCACCGACGATGATGCCCTCGCCGCCCGCATGCGCCAGCTGCGGAGCCAGGGCATGGATCCCCAGCGCCGCTACTGGTTCCCCATCGTGGGCTACAACTACCGGATGACGAATGTGACGGCCGCCATCGGCTGCGGCCAGCTGGAGCGCATCGGCGACCTCATCGAAGGGCGCCGGAAGATCGCGGCCGCGTACGATCGCCACCTCGCCCCCCGTGCGGCCGAGCTCGGCCTGCAGCTGCCCACGGAGGCCCCCTGGGCCCGCCACGTGCACTGGCTCTACTGCCTGCGCGTCCCCGCCGGTCGCCGCGATCCCCTCATGGCCCACCTCGACCGCGCCGGCATCGAGTCCCGCCCCTTCTTCCCCCCCATGCATCACCTGCCCATGTACACCGACGCCCGCCACAGCCAGGGCCGCAGCTTCCCGGTGGCCGAGGAGCTGGGGGCCACGGGCGTGAACCTGCCCACCTTCCACGGCCTCCCGGAGGAGGCCATCGCCCGCGTCTGCTCGGAAGTCATCGCCTTCCTGGAGGCCTGACCGTGGACCTCTGGATCGTCGGCGGCAGCGGGGCGGCCCTGGAGGTGTGGGCCGTGGCCCGGGCCCTGGGTGCGGCCGCACCCCAGCCCTGGACGCTCCGGGGCTTCATCACGCCCGAGGGCACCACGGAATTCGATCCGGAGGGCCTCGAGGTCAGGACCGAGGCGGCGTTCCTGGCCACCCCGCCCGAAGCACCCACCCAGGTCTGCCTCGCCGTGGGCGCGCCCCGCCTCCGGCAGCGGATCGCCCGGCGCTACGCCGAGGCCGGATTCGGGTTCGCGACCCTGATCCACCCCACCGCCGTGGTGGGGCCGCAGGTCGCCCTGGGGGAGGGCTCCGTGCTGATGGCCCAGGCCGTTCTCGAGACCCATGTGACCATCGGCCCCCATGCCCTCCTGAACGTGGGCACCTCCATCGCCCACAATGGCGAACTCGGAGCCTGCTGCAGCCTGGGCCCCGGGGTGCGGTTGGCCGGCTGGGTGACCCTCGGCGACCGGTGCGATCTCGGGGTGGGGGCCTGCGTCCGACCCCGCACCGCCCTGCCCCCCGACACCGTGGTCGGCGCGGGGGCCGCGGTGGTGCAGACCCCGGCCGAGCCAGGCCTTACACTGGTGGGAGTGCCGGCCCGCCCCCTCTCACGCCCCTCCTGAATCGAGGCTTCCATGTCCAAAATCGCCCTCATCTCCGGGATCACCGGCCAGGACGGCAGCTACCTCGCGGAGCTGCTCCTCGACAAGGGCTATGAAGTCCACGGGATGATCCGCCGGGTGTCCGTGTTCAACACCGAGCGCATCGACCACCTCCACGACGGGGTGAACGCCCCGCGGGTGAAGCTGCACTACGCCGACCTGGCCGACGCGGGCACGCTCCGCTCCGTCCTCGACGACGTGCAGCCGGACGAGGTGTACAACCTCGGCGCCCAGAGCCACGTGCGCATCAGCTTCGACCAGCCCGAATACACGGCCGACGTGGTGGGCCTGGGCACCCTGCGGTTCCTGGAGGCGCTGCGCAGCTACATGAAGCACACGGGCCGGCAGGTCCGGTTCTACCAGGCGGGCAGCTCGGAGATGTTCGGCAGCGCCAAGCCCCGCCAGCACGAGGGCACCCGCTTCGAGCCCCGCAGCCCCTACGCCTGCGCCAAGGTGTTCGGCCACTACCAGGTGGTGAACCACCGCGAGAGCTACGGGATGTTCGCCTGCAACGGCATCCTCTTCAACCACGAGAGCCCCCGCCGCGGTGAGAACTTCGTGACCCGCAAGATCACCCGCGCCGCCACGCGCATC
The DNA here is from genome assembly GCA_044229665.1 of Holophagaceae bacterium. Taxonomy (GTDB): domain Bacteria; phylum Acidobacteriota; class Holophagae; order Holophagales; family Holophagaceae; genus JAFDVN01. The sequence continues at coordinate 8,067 of JBGASN010000053.1, read as the reverse complement.
AAGCTGGGCCTGCAGGAGAAGCTCTTCCTCGGCAACCTGGAGGCGAAGCGCGACTGGGGGTTCGCCGGCGATTACGTGGAGGCCATGTGGCGCATGCTCCAGCAGGATCAGCCCGATGACTACGTGGTGGCCACCGGTGAATCCATCAGCATCCGCGCCTTCCTCGACCTCACCTTCGGGGCCCTGGACCTGGACTGGCAGAAATACGTGGAGATCGATCCCCGCTACTTCCGGCCCGCCGAGGTGGACCACCTGGAAGGCGATCCCGCCAAGGCCCGCCGGATCCTCGGCTGGGAGCCCAAGACCGATGTGCGGACCCTCGCCAAGATGATGATCGAGACCGACATGAACCTCGCCCAGCGGGAGCGGGTCCTGCGGGATGCGGGGCACGGTGGGGCCCCCGGCGGTTCCTTCCGGTGAATCAAGCCGAACGATGCAGGGCCTGCGGGGGGACGACCGTCCCCAGGCTTGACGTAGTGGTGCTCTCGGACACCCCGGCAACCCTCCACGCCTGCGAAGCATGCGAAACCTTGCAGTACCCGAATCCCCATTGGCTGGACCGGGCATACGCCAAGGTCTGGACCCCGGATCCGGACACGGGTGCCCTGATGCGGGCAAATGCCGTCCATCGCATCATTCGTCGGATGCGAGCCAGCGGCATGTTGCCCCGGAAACACTCAGCCCTCGATTTCGGATCAGGGCCCGGCACCTTGGTGCGCCTGCTCCGAGATGAAGGCAAGAATGCCTACGGGTACGAGCCATACCGGGATCCCTTTTTCGCGGAAGAATTCTGCTCCCGCGAGCTTCGACCCGGGCCGTTCGATCTGGTCATCGCCACGGAAGTGCTCGAGCACACCACGGATCCCGTTCCATTCCTGGAGAAGCTGAAGGGCCTTGCCCTACCCCATGGCCTCATTCTCCTCAGCACCGAGTTGTTTGATCCCACGGAACAGCAGGATCTCAGTGCCTGGCCCTATCTCAGCCTGGAGTGCGGGCAGCACGTCACCCTCTTCACTCCGAAGGGACTCGACCAGGCCGCGACCCGGGCGGGGTTGGTCCGATTCATGAGCCTCTCCTTCGCGGGTTCGGCTTCGATCCACCTCCTGGCCCGCCCGGAAACCGCCCCGGGAGTCCTCGCACGGAGTTCACTCCGGCTCCGGCACACCCTGGGGGAGCGTCGCCAGCGTCGGGACAGCCGGATCTAGGGGCATCCCCGACACTACTTCTCCCGCTGGTAGTACCCATCGAAGGCAGTCTTCCAAGTTGCGCCGCCATCCTGGCTTTGCTGCCAGAGCTGGCGGACCCGGCCATCCGGCAGGGGCGTCCAGGTGATCCGCTCCAGTTGCCGGGCTCCCCGGGCCACGGTCTCCCCCCGGAGCACCATGGAGGCCCCCTCCAGGCCCCCTTCGAGGTCGAGCACGTTGCCCTGGTCATCCACCCAGGTCTGGTGCCAGACCTTCTTCCCGGGCAGGTAGGCGTTCAGGCTGGTGCCCCCGCCCCCCTTGGCGCCCTGCCAGTGCTCCTGGAGCACCCGCCCACCCAGGAGGGCCTCCACGTGGTTGCGCCCCTGCAGGGTCCCGGCGGCATCCCGGACCTCCCACCGGCCCAGCCAGAAATCGAACTGCCGTTGTTCCGGCACCAGTTGACTGGATTGCTGGGCCACGAGGGTGGAAAAGGTCAGCAGAGGCATCAGTCGTTTCATGGGGGACTCCCGGCTTCCAGGATCGGGTGGCCCCGGGCGGGCCGCGAGCGAACGGGGGCCAACGGCGCCAGCCTGCGGGGAGGCGCAGCTCCCGGGGGCGAGGCGGAGGCCGGGGCGGTACACTGGAACTTCGACTTCGAGGATCGCCATGGCGCTCACCCGTGATCAGCTCGTCCGCCGCGCCGCGCAGGAACTGCGCGATGGGTTCTATGTGAACCTGGGCATCGGCATCCCCACCATGATCGCCGACGTGATCCCCGAGGGCATGGAGGTGATCCTCCAGAGCGAGAACGGCCTGCTCGGCATCGGCCCCTTCCCCACCCCCGAAGAAGTGGATGCGGACCTCATCAACGCCGGCAAGCAGACGGTCACCGCCGCCAAGGGCGCCAGCTTCTTCAGCAGCTCCGACAGCTTCGCCATGATCCGCGGGGGCCACATCGACCTCAGCATCCTCGGCGCCATGCAGGTGGACATGGAGGGCAACCTCGCCAACTGGATGATCCCCGGCAAGATGGTGAAGGGCATGGGCGGCGCCATGGACCTCGTCGCCGCCGCCAAGCGCGTGGTGGTGGTCATGGAACACACCAACAAGAACGGCGAGTTCAAGATCCTCCGCAAGTGCAACCTGCCCTTCACCGGCCAGCGCTGCGTGCACCGCATCATCACGGACCTCGCCGTCATCGACGTGGTGCCGGGCCGCGAGGGCCTGCGCCTGGTCGAAGTGGCGCCCGGCGTCACCAAGGAGGAAGTGCAGGCCAAGACCGAGCCGCCCCTCGTCATGGACGGGGTGCGCGAGATGGTCGGCGTCTGACGACATTCACCACCAAGGCACCAGGGCACCAGGGAAAGCAACAGCCACCAGCTAGCCATTCCTGTCCTTCCTGGGTGCCTTGGTGTCTTGGTGGTTCATTCATTCTGGATTCCTCATGGACCTGTACGCCCTGCTCCGCCCGCTTCTGTTCCGCATGGACCCCGAGACGGCCCACGACCTGGCCTTCGCCGTGGGCGAGCGGATCTGCGAGTGGCCCCGCCTGCCGGAAGCCGACATTCCGAAGGAGCTCCGGCGCACCGTCTTCGGACTCGACTTCCCCTCGCCCATCGGGCTCGCGGCGGGCCTCGACAAGGGGGCGCGCCTGCTGCCCCTGTGGAAGTCCATGGGCTTCGGGAGCGTGGAGATCGGCACGGTGACGCCGCGGCCCCAGCCCGGCAATCCCAAGCCCCGCCTGTTCCGGATCCCCGAGGAGGGCCTGATCCTCAACCGCATGGGCTTCAACAGCGAGGGCGCCGAGGTGGTGGCCGAGCGGCTCCGGCACCGCCCCGAGGGCCTCATCGTGGGCGGCAACCTGGGCAAGAACAAGGAGACCCCCGAGGCGCAGGCCCTGGAGGACTACCGGATGGCCTACCGCCTCATCGCACCGCGGGTGGACTACACGGTGCTCAATGTGAGCAGCCCCAACACGCCGGGCCTCCGCAACCTGCAGGCCCCCGAGGCCCTGAAGCCCCTGCTGGACGGCATGCTCGCCCTCCGGAAGGAGATGGGGCTCGAGGCCCAGCCCCTGCTGCTCAAGATCGCACCGGACCTCCACGGGGAGGACCTGGATGGCATCGTGGACGTGGCCGTGGCCAGCGGCATCAGTGGGCTCATCGCCACCAACACCACGCTCGATCGCGGCATCGTCTCCGAGGCCCGGCGCCCCACCGTGGAGCGCTGGGGCGCCGGGGGCCTCAGCGGCGTGGCCCTGCGGCCCAAGGCCCGCGAGGTGCAGCGCCGCATCCTCGCCCGCCTGGCCGGGAAGATGCCCCTCGTGGCCTGCGGCGGCATCGGCACCGGCGCCCAGGTGCAGGAGTCTCTCGAGGATGGGGCCGCCCTGGTGCAGGTATATTCCGCACTGATCTTCGCGGGCCCGGGCCTCGTGCCCGCCTTACATCGAAGTCTGTCAGGTACCCGCTAGACCCTCGCATGACGAGTTAGCATCAGGGCATGCCTTCCATGCCCTGCGCCTTCCTCGGTCACGGGACGCCTCTGCTCGCCCGAGACGGAGGCCCCTGGGGCGAGGCCCTGCGGGCCTGGGCGGCCCCGCTCCGACCGACGGCGGTGCTGGTGGTATCCGCGCATTGGCGGGCCCCCAAGCCCACCCTCACCGGGGGCCGGTTGCCGGGTGTGCTCCACGATTTCATCGGCCACCCTCCGGAGCTCTACGAGCTGGGCTATGCCGCCCCCGGCCACCCCGAGCTGGTGTTGCGGACCCTGGACCTGCTCAGTGACTGCGACATCGCCGGCGATGTGGATCCCCAGCGCCCCCTGGATCACGGCGCCTGGTCGCCGCTCCGGTGGATGTTCCCCCAGGCGGAGGTCCCGGTGGTCCAGCTGAGCCTTCCCCACGGCCTGCGTCCCCCCGCCTTGGCCGAGCTGGGGCTGGCCCTGGCCCCGCTCCGGGAGGAGGGCGTGCTCATCCTGGGCAGCGGCGGAATGGTGCACCATCCCCAACGCCTCCGCCCGGGCGCCGCGGCACCCGAGGGCTGGGCCGTGACCTTCGATCACTGGATGGCCCAGCGGCTGGTCCAGGGGGAGTTCTCCCAGGCCATGGCCTACCGGACCTCCGCCCCCTTCGCGGAGCTGGCCGCCCCCACCCCGGAACACCTGGATCCCCTCTTCGTGGCGTGGGGCGCCGCCGATGGGCAGCCCGCCCGCACCTTCTTCGAGGGCTGGGAGGCGGGCAACCTGTCGCTGCGGTGCGTGGCCTGGGACGAGGCCGGGAGCTTGGCCTAGTTGGTCTCACCGTCGAGGTAGACCCACCTGCCCTCCTCGCGGATGAAGGTGCTGCGCTCGGAGTGGAGGTGGCGCTTGCCGTTCACGGAGAGGCTGGCGTGGAAGCGGACCACCCCCTCGGCATCCCCAGCCCCGCCCTTGGCCTCGAGCACCTTCAGGCTCACGCACTTCACGCTGAGGCAGTAGTCCAGCAGCTCCTCCCGGTTCTCACCCTCCCGCTTCGCCTGGGCGGTGGTGGCCAGCAGGTAGTCCACCTTGGCCAGGGCGTAGGCGGAGAAACGGCTGCGCATGAGCTTCTCGCAGGTCTCGGGCACCGCCTTCCCCACGTGGAAGGGCTCGCAGCAGCGGTCGTAGGTCTTCTTGGACTGGCAGGGGCAGGGACGGGACACGGGGCACTCCGGAGGAAGCCTCCAGTGTCGCGCAGCGGGTCCCCTGCGTCAGCCCCGAAGCGCGGCCCCCACCAGGGCCTCCATCTCGACCTGGCGGCGCAGGAAGCCCCGGGCCAGGGCCCACTGCAGGGCGCCCCGGCGCAGGTTCTCCCCGGGCTGCCGCACGCGGAAGATGCGGTCCCCCTCCAGGTGATCCGTGAGGATGCGGAGGCCCAGCTCGAAAGCCAGCACCGCCGGGGCCACGGCCAGGCGGGCCCGCTCGGCCGGGGTCAGGAGGAGGCCCACCTGGCCGAGGAAGCCCTCCGCCAAGGCCTGGAAGACCTCCAGATCCGGCTCGGGGGCCTCGGTGCCCTCCTCCCCCAGGGGGTTGCAGGCGCTGCGGGCCATGTCGCCGAAATCCGCCAACCAGCTGCCGGGCTGGGTGGTGTCCAGGTCCACCACGGCGAAGGCCCTCCCCGTGGCGGCCTCCAAGAGCACGTTGTTCAGCTTGGTGTCGTCGTGCGCGAGGCGGAGGGGCACCTCGGGATCCATCAAGGCCCCGGTGAGGGGCTCCAGCTCCTCCAGGGTCGCCGCCCACGGGGCCAGGTCCCGGGCCCGCCCCAGGGGATCCGCCGCCCGGGCCGCCTCGAAGGCGCGCCGGTGCCGGGCCGTGTCGTGGAAGCCCGGGATCACGGGCATGAGGGCCGCCACCGGCAGGTCCGCCAGGTCGCGGAGGTAGGCGCCGAAGGCGGCGGCGGCGGTGCGGGCCTCCCCCGGGGTGGCGCGCCCTTCCACGGTGCGCGTGCTGGCGAAGAACGGAAAGGCCCGCCAGAGGCGCCCTTCCGCATCCTTCACCCAGGGCCGCCCCTGGGCATCGGGGAGGAGGCGCAGCGGCGTAGCCCCCTTCCCCCCGAGGTGGTCGAGGATCCGCACGAGGTTGCCCATCACGCGCTCGGCCTCCGGGAACACGAGGGGGTTCATCACCTGGAGCACGCGATCCCCCACCCGGTAGGTGCCGTTGATGCGGCCCTGCCCCAGGGGCGCCACGTCGGCGCCCGTGAGGCCGTGGGCCACGAGGATCTCCGGGGGCACGGTGGCGGGCAGCATCCCGTCAGTCTATCGGCGCCGCGTCACGCACCCCAGCGGACCTGGTAGCGATGGCACCACTGGGGGTCCCCTTCCGCGGGAGGAATGTGCGCCACCTGCACGGAGGTGGCGCCGGCCAGGCGGAGGGCTTCGCCCACCCAGGCAGGCACGCCATGGGTGTACCAGGAGGGGTAGTAGCCGGAGGCGCGCAGAGTGAAGCTGGCCCCGGTGTCCCCGTGGTGGTCGAGGGCCACCTCCGCGCCCCGGTAGTAGTGGGTGAAGAGCCGGGGGAAGGCCTGAACCAACATCCAGGGCGTCGCCAGGCGGAGCAGCCAGGGATGGGCGCCATCCAGGAGCTCCTGGGCGGCGGTCAATCCGCGGGCGGCGGTGCTGCCTGCTCCGCCCACCGCCTCCCAGGTCTGACCGAGCTCCGCGGCGAGATCCGCATCCACCCACTCGAAGGCGCCCAAGTCCTTCTCGTAGCGCGCCCGGCAGGCCGGGCTGACCTGATCCAGCAGGTTCCGCCAGGCCTCGGCGCCCCCCTGGCGGATCACCATGGACTTGAAGCGCCGGGCCATGGGCCCGCGCACGTGGGTGATGCGGTAGGACTGCCCGGAAGCGGGATCGGATGCCGATGCGGCCATGGCTTCCAGCTTATCGGGGGATCCGGCCCTTGATCCGCGGCGGTGCGATCAGGCGTCCCAGCGGAGCTCGTAGCGGTGCCGGTGGGTGTCGGGGGGATCCGGGGGGAGGTAGGACACCCGCAGCCCCTTCAGGCCCGTCAGGCGCAGGGCCTCCACCGCCCAGGCCGGAAGGCCGTCCCGGTACCAGGAGGCGAAGTAGCCGGAGGCCTGCAGCTCCAGCACCGCGAAGCCCGGCTCGGAGCGGAGGGTGCGCAGTTCACCGCCCCGGTAGTAGAACCCGAACAGCCGCGGCATGGCCTGGATGAGCAGGCTGGGCGTGGCCAGGCGCAGGATCCAGCTCTGGGCCCCCTGGAGGATCTCGCGGGCGGCATCGGCCCCGCGCTGCGCCATGGACTCCTCCCCCTTCTGGGTGATCCAGGCTTCATGCAGCTCCAGCGCCAGCTCCGACTCCACCCACTCGAAGTACCCGATGGGCTTGAGGAACCGCTCCCGGCAGGCGGGTGAGACCCTGGCGAGGAGCTCCAACCACGCGGCCTCGCCCCCTTCGGCCACCACGGCGGCCCGCACCTGGCGGGTCATGGGTCCCCGTTCATGCGTGATGCGGCAGGCCTCCGGAGGGAGCTCGGTGGGAGCACCCTCCGGCGGCGTGAGCAGGTCCAAGGCCATGGAAAAAGCCTAGCGGGTGGATCGCCCCGACCGGGATCAAACCTTCCCGGGTCAGGACAGGTGGGCGTAATCCGTGTACCCCACCGGACCCGGGGTATAGAAGGTATCCATGGCCGGGGCGGCCAGTTCGGCCCCGGCCTGGAGGCGGGCCACCAGGTCGGGGTTGCTGATGAAGGGGCGCCCGAAGGCCACGAGGTCGCCCTTCCCCGCCGCCAGATCCGCCTCGGCCCTGGCGCGGTCATAGCCGCCGCTGAGCACGTAGGCGCCCTTGAACGCCTCCCGCAACCCGGCCTTGATGCTGTCGGGCACCTGGGGAGCCCCCATGGCGCTGTGGTCCACCACGTGGAGGTACACGATCCCGAGCTTCGACAGCTCCCGGGCCAGGTGCAGGTAGGTGGCGTCCACTTCGTCGTAGGCGGGCATGTCGTTGAAGACACCGTAGGGGGAAACCCGGATGCCCACCCGATCGGCGCCGATGGCCTCGGCACACCGCGCGGCCACCTCCAGCACGAAGCGGCAGCGGGCCTCCAGGGAGCCTCCGTAGCCATCGGTGCGCCGGTTGGTGCCGGGGTTCAGGAACTGCTCCAGGAGGTAGCCGTTGGCGGCGTGGAGCTCGATGCCATCCAGGCCCGCGGCCACGGCGTTCCGCGCGGCCTGCACGAAGGCCTCCTGAATGCGGACCAGCTCGGCGCCGGTCATCTCCCGGGGGGCGCTGATGGGCTGCATGCCCTGGGCGTCGGTCCACATGTCGCCCTTGGCCTGCACGGCGCTGGGAGCCACCAGCTCGGCCCCGGCAGGCAGGTTGGCCACGTGGCCCACGCGCCCGGTGTG